>NZ_JBQXON010000002.1:0-1077148 GCF_052646455.1 Bacillus cereus group sp. Bce041 | reverse complement strand
AAGCTAGTAAGATCCCTGAAAGATGATCAGGTTGATAGGTTCGAGGTGGAAGCATGGTGACATGTGGAGCTGACGAATACTAATAGATCGAGGACTTAACCATATAATATGTAGCAATGTTATCTAGTTTTGAAAGAATATAAAAAACTTATTGACTTTCGAGGTCAAATAAGTTAAAATGATTCTTGTCTTAAATGAATACAGTCTGGTAATGATGGCAGAGAGGTCACACCCGTTCCCATACCGAACACGGAAGTTAAGCTCTCTAGCGCCGATGGTAGTTGGGACCTTGTCCCTGTGAGAGTAGGACGTTGCCAGGCAAAATGGAGGATTAGCTCAGCTGGGAGAGCACCTGCCTTACAAGCAGGGGGTCGGCGGTTCGATCCCGTCATCCTCCACCATATATGTCGGAGGGGTAGCGAAGTGGCTAAACGCGGCGGACTGTAAATCCGCTCCTTCGGGTTCGGCAGTTCGAATCTGCCCCCCTCCACCATTCTTAATTAATGGGCTATAGCCAAGCGGTAAGGCAACGGACTTTGACTCCGTCATGCGCTGGTTCGAATCCAGCTAGCCCAGCCATTAAGAGCCATTAGCTCAGTTGGTAGAGCATCTGACTTTTAATCAGAGGGTCGAAGGTTCGAGTCCTTCATGGCTCACCATTTTAATGAAATATGCGGGTGTGGCGGAATTGGCAGACGCACTAGACTTAGGATCTAGCGCCTTTGGCGTGGGGGTTCGACTCCCTTCACCCGCACTTTTAATAAAATAACTCATACATGTCTTGCGGAAGTAGTTCAGTGGTAGAATACAACCTTGCCAAGGTTGGGGTCGCGGGTTCGAATCCCGTCTTCCGCTCCAATTTTCAATATGACATGCCGGGGTGGCGGAACAGGCAGACGCACAGGACTTAAAATCCTGCGGTGGGTGACCACCGTGCGGGTTCGACCCCCGCCCTCGGCACCATATGCGCCCGTAGCTCAATTGGATAGAGCGTTTGACTACGGATCAAGAGGTTAGGGGTTCGACTCCTCTCGGGCGCGCTTTTATTAACGGGAAGTGGCTCAGCTTGGTAGAGCACCTGGTTTGGGACCAGGGGGTCGCAGGTTCAAATCCTGTCTTCCCGATATTCCCAAAAAACACGGGGCCTTAGCTCAGCTGGGAGAGCGCCTGCCTTGCACGCAGGAGGTCAGCGGTTCGATCCCGCTAGGCTCCACTTTATTTAATATATGTCTCGGAGGTATACCCAAGTTCGGCTGAAGGGATCGGTCTTGAAAACCGACAGGCGGTGAGAATCGCGCGGGGGTTCGAATCCCTCTACCTCCTCCATTTTTTCTTTAATGGTTTAGACATATAATAATAAAATATTTATTTTTTCCTTCATGGAGGTATACCCAAGTTCGGCTGAAGGGATCGGTCTTGAAAACCGACAGGCGGCGAGAGTCGCGCGGGGGTTCGAATCCCTCTACCTCCTCCATTTTTTAAAACTTTATATTGTCGCGGGGTGGAGCAGCACGGTAGCTCGTCGGGCTCATAACCCGAAGGTCGCAGGTTCAAATCCTGTCCCCGCAACCAAATGGTCCCGTGGTGTAGTGGTTAACATGCCTGCCTGTCACGCAGGAGATCGCCGGTTCGACCCCGGTCGGGACCGCCATTTATGTTGGCTCGGTAGCTCAGTCGGTAGAGCAGAGGACTGAAAATCCTCGTGTCGGCGGTTCGATTCCGTCCCGAGCCACCATTTTTTTATGCCGGCTTAGCTCAATTGGTAGAGCAACTGACTTGTAATCAGTAGGTTGGGGGTTCAAGTCCTCTAGCCGGCATCATTTAGGGGCATAGTTTAAAGGTAGAACTGAGGTCTCCAAAACCTCCAGTGTGGGTTCGATTCCTACTGCCCCTGTAAAGTATATGGGCCTATAGCTCAGCTGGTTAGAGCGCACGCCTGATAAGCGTGAGGTCGATGGTTCGAGTCCATTTAGGCCCACCATATATTATTCCGCAGTAGCTCAGTGGTAGAGCTATCGGCTGTTAACCGATCGGTCGTAGGTTCGAGTCCTACCTGCGGAGCCATGGCCCGTTGGTCAAGTGGTTAAGACACCGCCCTTTCACGGCGGTAACACGGGTTCGAATCCCGTACGGGTCATACAAAAAGAGTCAGCATTATGCTGGCTCTTTTTTATTTTGTTAATCCTTTTTATTACGTTACTTTCCAGAAATAAATAAAGGAATTTTGGAAAAGCTATGGTATGTATAAAAAGGAGGAAATCATAATGACACGAGTGAGAGACTTAATGAGTACCCATATTGTACATTGTACACCGCTAGACAATGTATATGAGGCAGCTGTAAAAATGAAGGAAGAATCGGTTGGATTAATTCCTGTTGTTGAAAATGAGCAAGTTGTTGGGCTTGTTACTGATCGTGATTTAGTCGTTCGAGGGATTGCTGAAAAACATCCTGGATCTAATAAGATTACAAATGTAATGACAACAAATATTATCTCAGTTTCTCCAAATGATTCTATTGAAAAAGCTACAGAGCTAATGGCACAGCATCAAATTAGACGATTACCAGTAGTTGATAGTGGTCAACTTATTGGCATGTTAGCACTAGGAGATTTAGCTATAAGGGAATCAGCAGATGATCAAGCTGGATTTGCCTTGAGCGAAATCTCAGAGCGTACAGAGTAAATTGAAACTTTCATTAACCGAGAGTTTAATGGTCACTCATAAAGAGCTAAATTATATATAAATTTCAGATACATTATTCTAGTATATATGGATTAAACTAATATGTTAGCGTGATGTATCTGAGACATTATATAATAAGTATGTGGTTAATAATTTCGACATTTTTTTAAAATTTGTTATTCTTAATTTTTAATAAGAGAAAAGATGATATACTGATAGATATAAGTATTATGAGAGATTTTGAATATAACAATATTAATTTTTAGTGGTGCGATAATAAATTAATATTTCCTACATAGATGAAAAGGGAAGGGGAATTATATGAAGGCTGTACAGGGCGATCCAAATTGGAATTTGGTTACAGATACATATATAGAACCAAATAATTTCGCTGAATTATTTTCTTTGCTTGTACCTTGTCACCCAAAAGGTGAGGGGAAAGAACGAACTATATTAGTATGGAAAGAGAAAGAATTTTATAAAGAAGAAAATTTAGCGGCATTTATCGTATATGGCATGAATAAAGCAAAGAAATTACCGCAGTTTCATAAAGATGAAATTCCAACTTTAGTGCGTATTCTTCGCTTATGCCAAGAGATTGGTTGGTATGAAGAGGCAAATGATTTTATGATAGCGCAAGGATTAGCTGAGTTTGTTCATACTTCATTGGAATATGAAACATGGGATCTTTTGACGCAATCAGTTGCTTTAAATTATTTAATTATTAAATATCGTATAGGTGAATTGACAGATAGGGATATTGAAATTTGGGATAGAGTTAAATTTAATGAGAAGTGTATAACCGATTGTAAACATTTATTATCTCATAAAGAAGTATTGGAATTTACATTCTTTTATATGTGCAAGAGAGCGAAATCATTATCAAAAGAGCAATTAAATAGTGATATGATGAGTTTAGCAATGTATTGTAATACTTTTGTATATGATTTGTATACATATGATTTATTACGGAAATATCGTAAGTGTACAGATTTCCTATCATATTATGGACCTAGTCAGGCAGTTTTAGCATGTCAAAGAGCTGTATTATCTCAAATTTCCGATCGCTTAGACCCATTAAAGACAACGCATGTAGATGATTATTTATATGTGATGAAAGAAATGATGGAGCATATGACGATAGGAGTAATGGATCGATATGGTCATTTTATTGGAAAGCTACTATCTTATGTGCCATTTTTCGAAATGATACAAGTTCCACAGCATGCATATTATTGTGAAGAATTACTGTATATTTGTAAGGGCATTGAATATAAAGAAGAAACACTACGCAATTATATATTTATACAATTACATGATTGTTTACCATCATTCTTTAGGCTATTTCTTAAAAATAAGCGTTACGCAACGATTCATGATATTCTTTTCTATTGGTGCGATGACGAACAACGAATGAGCTTAGAGAAAAAATATAATCTGAGCTTTATTTATGAAAAATATGCTTGTGGATAAACAATATTTTCGATATGAAAAATTAATATAAATTAAAAAGGATCTCCAGTTTATGTGAGATCCTTTTTGTTAGTAAAACAAGGAGAAAGTGATTAAGACAAGAAACAACATTCCATATAGGAGAAGTTGTGCAGTATAACTTCCTTGTATACCAAAAAAAGTATTGGCTTTCTTATACAAATTCAATATGTATTTTATTGGAGTATCTTTGAAAGATTGGTACACAGTGTCTCCTCTTTCTAAGCTTCTTGTTTTTGTTTTTGTTTTTGGTTATAAGGGACATTAATATATCTAGCTACAAATAATAAAACAGCCATAAAGAATACTGGAAATACAGTAGATAAATAAAAGCCATTACTAATTATATTTGTTATGAGAGCACTCAAAAGAAAAATAGCATTATAAATATGGGCAATTTTTTGTTTTAGTTGCACTTGAAATGATTCCATCATAATTTCTAATGCAACAAAAGCAATAATAATAGATAAAAATACAATATTTGTATTGTAAATGATTAAACAACAGATTAAACCTAAAAAGGCTACGTATTCAATTATAAGAGGTATATTGCGTGGCATACAATTTACCTAACTAAATATGGCAGTGGATTTACTGCATTTGTTTTTTCAAAATTCCATTCTCCATTATGTAATTCAAAATGAAGATGTTGCCCGTATGAATGACCTGTGTTTCCCATATGACCTATTAATTGTCCAGTTTGTACTTGATCACCAGCTTGTACAGTGCGATCCTTCATATGAGCATAAACAGTTGTATATAATTTCCCATTGATTTGATGCGCAATGAAAACAACATTGCCATAGCTAGCTGAATAATAAGATTTCACAACTTTACCTGCAGCAGCAGCTTGGATAGAGACGTTTCCTGGAGCGGCAATATCTATACCATAATGCATTTGTTCCCAGCGTATATCAAAGGTTGAGCTAATTCTTCCTTGAGCGGGGAATTTGAAAGCAGCTGGAATTGATGAAGGCTGATCTGTTTTAGCTTGTGGTTGATTTTGTACTACATAGTGTTTTGCTACATATCCGTATCCTGTGCCAAAACGAATTTTATACCAAGTACCTACAGTTTCTACTACTTGTACTTGTGTACCGTTTTGTAATGAACCGAGTAGAGCGCTACTTGTACTAGCGGTGCTACGTACATTTAGATTAGGTGTTGCAACAGTATATTTTGTATTATTTTGAACGGTGATTCCTTTTACTAAGGGTTGTGAACCATTAGAGATGAATGCTTTTTGTACGTAACCTGTTTGGCCATTATGTGATATTTTATACCATTCGCCTTGATCTTCTTGAACGGTAATAAACTTACCATTTGGTAATACATCTAAAATGGAAGATTCTAAATTAGGTTCAGAGCGAACGTTTAATGCATTAGCATTAACGATGTATTGATCATTAGATTGAAGTTTGTTTTTTAGTAAAATAGCATCTTTTTGTACATAACCTACTTTATTATGAACAGATACTTTATACCAACCATTAGTTGTTTCAAGGATGTTCACTTTTGTATTAAAGCGAATTGTATCAATTGATGTGCTTTTTACGTTATCTTCTGTATGTAATGCTACTTGATCGACTTTGACATACCCAGTTTTAATATTAGATAATTGTTCAGCGTTTGCTTTTTGTACATTTGTTTCACCCATAGAAGGAAGTAAAGAAGCAATCGCTACAGTAGTTGCTGTTAAAGCAGTAGCTTTCATATTCATGGAATAGAGACCTCCTCTAGTTGTATAGTTGTAATTTTATTATAGTATAAAGATATAATATAGTGGGGGTATTCACATAAATGTAATATGAAATCAATATAAAAATAAATTTTTTGAAGATAATGATTCCTTTTTATACAATTAATCGGGGTTTTATTTTCTAAAATAGAATGTATGTATTGTATACTTTTGATATTATGTTGATAATTAAGAAAATTAAAAAAGTTGATGATGTCTTATTAGGGTGTTATACTGACAGTGATAATTTTATAGTTTGCTAGGAGAGCTGGTGTTGCCAGCTGAGAGTAGGCCGTAAGCCTTTGATCCTTTTTATTACCTGATCTAGATTATGCTAGCGTAGGGAAGCAATTCGGACACTAACAATGAGTCCCCGTTTCTTTGCGTATAGAAACGGGGCTTTTTTATTTGAAAATTTCATATTGAAACCACTAGGGGTGCTTGACTTGCTGAGAGAGGAATAATCCTTAACCCTTACAACACCTGATCTAGGTAATACTAGCGAAGGGAAGTGGAGCATCGAATAAATGTATAACTTTATTTGCTGTAACCACTTCTTATATATAGAAGTGGTTTTTTATTTAGATACATATATTGAAAGGGGATAGAGAAATGAAATTTTGCGATAGATTATTAGAAACTGTGCAACCGGTTTGGGAGATGAGTCATAATCATCCGTTTGTAGTGGGTATGGGAGATGGCACGTTAGAAAAAGATAAATTCCAGTATTATATTATTCAAGATTATTTATATCTGCTAGATTATGCAAAGTTATATGCGATTGGTGTTGTAAAAGCAACGAATCCACAAGTAATGGGAAAGTTCGCTGAACAAATTGATGGAATATTAAATGGCGAAATGACAATCCATAAACAATATGCAAAAAGACTTGGAATTTCTATAGAGGAGATAGAGTCTGCGAAACCATCTGCTAAAAATTTAGCTTATACAAATTACATGATGTCTGTATCTCAAAATGGCACACTTGCGGAATTAATAGCAGCGCTTCTTCCATGTATGTGGAGCTATTGGGAAATTGGAAAGCGTTTAAATGATATTCCTGGAGCAAGAGATCATGAGTTTTTTGGTGAGTGGATTCAAGGATATAGTTCGGAAGAATACGGTAATCTTTGTATTTGGTTAATAGATTTATTAAATGAAATGGCAGTTGGAAAGTCTGAGACAGAACTAGAAAGATTAGAGGAGATCTTCTTATATTCCAGTCGATTTGAATATTTATTCTGGGATATGTCCTATCGTAAGGAGATGTGGGGATTTGAGGAGCAAGAACATACTACAGTTTCATAATGTTTCTTTTCATTACGATGAGAAACCAATCATCCATGAATTAAATGCTTCTATACATGAGAAAGAGTTTGTCAGTATTATCGGACCGAGTGGATGTGGGAAAAGTACTTTATTTCGCCTTATTACAGGTCTAGAAAAGGTAAGTACTGGACAGATAGAACTGACAGAAACAAAGCACCATCCTGTAGGATATATGCCGCAAAAAGATATGCTTTTGCCGTGGAGAACAATTATTGAGAATGCTGCCCTGCCGCTAGAGTGCCAAGGTGTACAGAAGAAAGAAGCAGAAGTAAAGGCAAAGGAACTGTTACATAAATTTGGTTTGCAAGGGTATGAGAAAAAATATCCGAAAGATTTATCTGGTGGTATGAGACAACGTGTATCTTTTATTCGAACTTTATTAACAGGCGGGGAGATATTGCTGTTAGATGAACCATTTAGTGCGTTGGATGCTTTAACGAAGACCTCTTTGCAAGAATGGTTGTTTGAACAATGGCAAGAGTGGGAAAAAACAATTTTATTCATTACTCATGATGTTGAAGAAGCGTTATTTCTTTCAAACCGAGTTTTAGTAGTGGAACAGCAGCCGATAACGACTTTGACTGAACGGACTGTACCGCTTGATCATAACAGAACACGAAAAGATTTATATAAACCGGAAGTATTAGCGCTGAAAGATGAGCTTCTTAGTATGTTACAAAGGCAGGTACTTGTGTGATGAACCGATTGAAAGAATTAGTTCCTGCTATTACACTTTCTAGTATTTTACTAGCTGTGTGGGAAATAGGAGCAAGAATTGTAGATGAGATGTACATTTTACCGTCACCTTCTGCGATTTTAATGAAGATATGGAAACTAAAAGACATATTATTTACAGTTCATTTACCTGCAACGTTATACGTCGTTTTAATAGGTGTTGTTATCTCTATCGTATTAGGTGTAGGGCTAGCGATGTTAATGAATGCGAGTACATGGATGGAGAGAGCATTTTATCCATTATTAGTTGCTTCACAAACGATTCCGATTACTGCGCTTGCTCCGCTATTTGTTTTATGGTTTGGATATACAATTTGGAGTAAGGTTGTTGTCACAGTTTTAATTACGTTTTTCCCAATTGCGGTCAATACGTATGATGGACTGCGTAGTACGAAAAAAGAATGGGAGGAGCTCTTAGTTACATATGGAGCAACAAAAAGAGATATTTTTCTTAAATTAAAGTTGCCGTCTGCTCTTCCTTATTTTTTCTCAGCTTTAAAAATTGCAGTTCCGCTTAGTGTTATCGGAGCAGCAATTGGAGAATGGCTCGGTGCACAAGCTGGGCTTGGATATTTCAGTAAGAGAATGATGACGCAGTTAGATGGAGCTGGCGTATTTGCACCTATTGTATTGTTATCATTATTAGCTATTTTCTTCGTCGTAATTATTTCCATATTAGAAAAGAAATTCATTAGTTGGAGGAAGCATTCATGAAATTTTTAAAGCGCATCTTTGTGTTTACATTATTAATTGCAATAATTGCAGGATGTTCGAGTAATTCAGCATCAGACAAAAGTAAAAAAGAGAAAGAAATAACAGTCATGTTAGATTGGTATCCAAATGCGGTACATAGCTTTATCTATGCAGCAATTGAAAAAGGATACTTTAAAGAAGAAGGTGTAAAGGTAAATATTAAATTCCCTTCTAATCCGACTGATCCATTAACGCTGGCAGCAGCAGGGAAGGTGACAGTTGGCTTGTATTATCAGCCAGATGTTGTTATGGCGAAAGCGAATGAGCAAATTCCAGTGAAATCAATTGGGGCTGTCGTACGTTCACCATTAAATCATGTTGTATCACTGAAATCAGCGGGCATTCAATCACCGAAAGATTTAGAAGGAAAAACAGTAGGATACTCTGGAACACCATTAAGTGAGATGTATTTAAAAACGATGGTAAAAGAAGCTGGTGGTAATCCTGATACAGTGAAAGTAGTAGATGTTGGCTTTGATTTAGTACCAGCATTAATTACGAAGAAAGTAGATGCGGTAACAGGGGCATACATTAACCATGAAGTACCTGTTATGCGTCATGAAGGCCATGAACCAGCGTACTTTAATCCAGCTGATTACGGAGTACCAAACTATCATGAGCTTGTGTTTGTAACAGGTGATAAAACGTTGAAAAAAGATAAAGAGGCGTTGCAAGCTTTCTTACGTGGTACGAAAAAAGGCTATGATTTCATGAAGAAAAACCCAGATGAAGCATTGAATATTTTATTAAATCATCAAGAAAAAGAAAACTTCCCACTTGTGCCAGAAGTTGAAAAGGAAAGTATGAACATTTTATTAGAGAAGATGGAAACGAAAGATGAGCCATTCTTATCAGATTCAAAAGAATCTTGGGAGAAACAAAATAAGTGGCTGAAGGACAAAGGAATGACGAAAGAAACCGTCCCAGCCGATGAATTATTCGAAAATATTTTAAAGTAGGCGAATGAATATGAAAAATGAGCTCCACGTAATCTCAAATGGCCATATGCCATTCGAAGAGTTAGTGAATGTAGCGATGCAAGTTGAGAGTGAGATTGATTATTTGCATATTCGTGAGCGTGAGAAGAGTACGAAGGAATTATATGAAGGTGTGGAAAGTCTATTAATGGAGGGCTTTCCAGCTTCTAAAATTGTCATAAACGATCGAATTGATATTGCAATTTTATTAAATATTCCTCGTGTTCAACTAGGATATCGAAGTACAGATGTAAAGTCAGTGAAAGAAAAGTTTTCGTATTTGCATGTCGGTTATTCTGTGCATTCGCTAGATGAAGCAATAGTAGCTTTTAAAAATGGAGCGGATTCACTCGTTTATGGCCATGTATTTCCGACAGATTGTAAAAAAGGTGTGCCAGCGAGAGGGCTTGAAGAAATTTCAGACATTGCAAGGTGTTTATCTATACCGATTACAGCAATTGGAGGAATTACCCCAGAAAACACAGTGGATGTTCTTACTAACGGTGTAAGCGGTATAGCAGTTATGTCTGGAATTGTAAGTAGTAGTAACCCGTATAGCAAAGCGAAATCTTATAAGGAATCAATAAGAAAGTGGGCGGAAAAACATGTGTGAGAAGTATGATGTAGCGATTATTGGTGGTGGTGTAATTGGTAGTTCAGTTGCACATTTTCTAGCAGAAAGAGGACATAAAGTAGCGATTGTGGAGAAGCAAAGTATTGCATCGGAAGCTTCAAAAGCAGCTGCTGGTTTACTTGGTGTTCAGGCAGAATGGGATGCGTATGATCCGCTATTTGAACTTGCTAGAGAAAGCCGAGCTATATTTCCACAACTTGCAGCAGTTTTACGTGAAAAGACGGGTGTTGATATTGGATATGAAGAAAAAGGAATTTATCGTATTGCTCAAAATGAAGATGAGAAGGAAAGAATTCTTCACATTATGGATTGGCAGCAGAAAACAGGTGAAGATTCTTATTTTCTAACGGGAGACCATGTGCGGGAAAAAGAGCCATATCTATCCGAATCTATTATAGGAGCAGTATATTATCCGAAAGACGGTCATGTTATTGCACCAGAGCTTACGAAAGCATTCGCACATTCTGCAGCGATTTCCGGTGCTGATATATATGAACAGACAGAAGTATTTGATATCCGTATTGAAAATAATAAAGTGACTGGAGTTATTACAAGTGAAGGTATTGTCACATGTGAGAAAGTCGTTATTGCAGGAGGTTCATGGAGCACGAAGTTACTCAGTTATTTTCACCGCGATTGGGGTACATATCCAGTTAAAGGAGAAGTGGTTGCGGTAAGAAGTAGAAAACAACTTTTAAAAGCACCTATTTTTCAAGAAAGATTTTACATTACTCCAAAGCGCGGTGGACGTTACGTAATTGGGGCAACAATGAAGCCACATACGTTCAATAAAACTGTGCAGCCAGAAAGTATAACTTCTATATTAGAGCGTGCTTATACAATATTGCCAGCTTTAAAAGAAGCAGAATGGGAAAGCACGTGGGCAGGATTAAGACCACAATCGAATCATGAAGCTCCTTATATGGGAGAGCATGAAGAAATAAAAGGTTTATATGCTTGCACGGGCCATTATCGAAACGGTATTTTATTAAGTCCTATTTCTGGCCAATATATGGCTGATTTAATAGAAGGAAAGCAAGAGAATCATTTGCTAGATTCATTGCTTTCTAGAAGAGTTTAGAAAGGGGATGGAAGTTTGAATTTAAAAATTAATGGTAACCAAATTGAAGTGCCAGCGAGTGTAAAAACAGTAGCTGAGCTACTTACACATTTAGAGCTAGATAACAGAATTGTTGTAGTAGAGCGTAATAAAGATATTTTACAAAAAGATGATCATACAGATACATCTGTTTTTGATGGAGACCAAATTGAGATTGTAACTTTCGTAGGAGGCGGTTGATTATGTTAAACATTGGACCATTTTCATTTCATTCTAGACTTTTATTAGGAACAGGTAAATTCCCTGATTTTGACGTACAGCAAAAGGCAATTGACGTTTCTGAAGCTGAAATTTTAACGTTTGCAGTACGTCGTATGGATATCTTTGATGCAAAGCAACCTAATTTATTAGAGAAACTTGATGTGAAAAAATATACGTTATTACCAAATACAGCAGGAGCAAAAAACGCTGAAGAGGCTGTTCGTATTGCAAAATTAGCAAAAGCTTCTGGGCTTTGTGACATGATAAAGGTAGAAGTTATTGGTGATGATAGAACGTTATTACCTGATCCGGTAGAAACATTAAAGGCATCTGAAATGTTACTGGAAGAAGGATTTATCGTACTTCCGTATACATCTGATGATGTTGTATTAGCACGTAAATTACAAGAGCTTGGCGTGCATGCGATTATGCCAGGAGCATCTCCAATCGGATCAGGACTTGGTATTGTAAATCCATTAAATTTGAGCTTCATTATTGAACAAGCGACAGTACCAGTTATCGTTGATGCCGGTATTGGTAGCCCAGCTGATGCGGCATTTGCAATGGAATTAGGAGCAGATGGCGTGTTATTAAATACAGCTGTATCAGGAGCAAAAGATCCTATTAAAATGGCACAAGCAATGAAATTAAGTATTGAAGCAGGCCGTTTAGGATTTGAAGCAGGTCGCATTGCACGTAAGCGTTGTGCAACTGCAAGTAGTCCTTTAGAAGGAATGAGCGTAGTTGAATAATCGATATTCTCGCCAAGAACTATTTTTTCCAATTGGAGAAGAAGGACAGCAAAAGATAAGAGAAAAGCATGTGCTTATTATCGGTGCAGGTGCATTAGGTAGTGCAAATGCAGAGATGTTTGTAAGAGCAGGTGTTGGCAAGATAACAATTGTTGACCGTGATTATGTAGATTGGAGTAATTTACAAAGACAACAATTGTATGCAGAGAGCGACGTAAAGAATAATCTTCCAAAAGCTATAGCGGCTAAAAAACGTTTAGAAGAGATTAATAGTGATGTAACAATAGAAGCTCTCGTTCAAGATGTAACAGCTGAAGAGCTAGAAGAACTTGTTATAAATGTTGATGTAATTATTGATGCGACTGATAATTTCGAAACGCGTTTTATTGTAAATGATATATCACAAAAATATTCTATTCCATGGATTTACGGTGCATGTGTAGGTAGTTACGGTCTTTCTTACACAATCCTTCCTAGTAAAACACCATGTTTATCATGTTTATTACAGTCGATTCCGCTTGGCGGGGCAACATGTGATACAGCGGGTATTATATCACCTGCTGTATCTCTTGTCGTTTCTCATCAAGTAACAGAAGCTCTTAAACTGTTAGTAGAAGATTACGAATCACTTCGAGATAGGCTTGTATCGTTTGATATGTGGAAGAATGAGTATTCATGTATGAATGTACAAAAACTTCGCCAGCATAATTGTCCTTCATGCGGAGAGAATGCATTATATCCGTATTTAAATAAAGAAAACACATCAAAAACAGCAGTTTTATGCGGGCGAAATACAGTTCAAATTAGACCACCTCATAAAGATGAAATGAATTTTGAACAATATAAAGAGTTGTTGGAAGGTCGTGTAAATGATTTAAATATAAATCCATATTTACTATCATTTTCTGTTGAAGACAAGAGGTTAGTAGCCTTTAAAGATGGCCGTGTGCTCGTACATGGAACGAAAGATATAAGCGAAGCAAAAACGATTTATCATCGCTATTTTGGATAGAAAAGGATGAGTGGGATGAAAGTGAATAAAGCTTTAACAATTGCAGGGTCTGATAGCGGCGGCGGTGCTGGAATTCAGGCAGATTTAAAAACATTCCAAGAGCTTGGTGTATACGGAATGACGGCTATTACGGCAATTACTGCTCAAAACACGCTTGGCGTTCAAGGGGTATACCCTGTTCCATTAGAAGGTATTACAGAACAGCTGAATTCAATTGGTACGGATGTAACACCAGATGCAGTGAAACTAGGAATGTTATTTAGTAGT
Source organism: Bacillus cereus group sp. Bce041 (assembly GCF_052646455.1). Classification (NCBI taxonomy): domain Bacteria; kingdom Bacillati; phylum Bacillota; class Bacilli; order Caryophanales; family Bacillaceae; genus Bacillus; species Bacillus cereus group sp. Bce041. The sequence continues at coordinate 1,063,455 of NZ_JBQXON010000002.1, read as the reverse complement.
GAAATAATTCAAATTGTTGCAGAACAAATTAAAAAGTTTGGCTGGAATAATATTGTGCTAGATCCCGTTATGATTGCAAAAGGCGGTGCATCATTATTACAGCAAGAAGCAGTTCAAGCATTAAAAGAATATTTATTACCAGTAGCAACTGTTATAACACCGAATGTCCCAGAAGCAGAAGTGTTAACTGGGATGGAGATTCATAATGTTGAAGATAGTAAGGAAGCTGCAAAAGTATTGCATGAATTAGGTGCTAAATATGTGCTTATGAAGGGCGGACATGCAGAATATCAAGGGAATGAAGTAATTGATTTCCTCTTTGATGGAGAAAAATTTATTGAGTTTAGAAGCGAGCGAATTCCTTCAAAGCAAACGCATGGAAGTGGGTGTACATTTGCTTCAGCGGTTACAGCAGGACTTGCGAAAGGATACTCAATTGAAGATGCTGTTCAAGAAGCAAAACGATTTATTAGTATAGCAATTGAAGAGCCATTGAATATTGGTAGTGGTCATGGACCGACGAATCATTTTGCGTATAAAGTGAATAGAACGCGTGTATAGATAAGTGAAAAGCCAGTTTTATAACTGGCTTTTTTTCTGTTTACTTTTTCAAAATACAGGAGTAATATATCAGCCAGAATACATTTTTTTGTAAACGCTGAGTCCAATTATATGGAGCGGAGGAACCAATTTGTGCAGTGTCACTAGGGGTGAATCTTTCAAGTTTGAAAGTAGGGCTACTCTCAAAGTCCGAATCCGACAGCTAACTTCGTAAGCGTCTTGAGAGAGGACGGTGCCATGATGGATACATCACTTCATCGATCTGATTAGTATAGGGGAATATCAATCTATGTTTGATTTCTTTTATACTAAGGAGGATGAGGTACATGGAACTAACACTTATTTGTGTTGGAGAAGAAAGTAAGGTAAATAGTTTAAGAGATTTAGTATCATTTCAACATGAGTTAATTATTTTTACAGCAAATGAAGAGATAGCGGCTGAAGTTAGGAATTGTGGGTTTGATTGGACTTATAGCTGCAGTAAGGAGCAGGACTTTACTAGTATTTGTGAGTGTATTAAGAAGGTGATTTTACTAGGGGATGAGCTTCCAATCGTTAGTTTTTTCACAGAACACATTCGCTTTTCTTTTCAAGCACCTATTACTGTTGTTACAAGGAATAAACGATATCCAGCGAGGCTCTATGAAACAATTGGAGCTAAGTTTGTCGTGTTTACAAATTGTGATAATATTTCTTTTTTATTTTTTGAATAGGGCGGGGGAAGAAATGATGAAGGTACTATTACTTGGAGATATAGCAAATCGTTGGGCAGTATCGGTAGAGCGAGTTCAAGAATTGGTTCAGATCGATCCCCTTTTTCCAGGGCCGTATATTATATTACCATCAAAAGATGCTTTGTATTTAGAGGTAGATATTACCGAGTATGAGCAGCTACATGCAGAATTGACACAAGTTTATATTCGCGGGAGAAATTTACGTGCATTTTTACGAGGAGAATAAAGGTTGAATAAAAAAGAGCGAATGCTGAGTGCAACAAGCTATGCACTTCATGTCATTCGCTCTTTTATTTCATATTTAAAAGGTCATTTTTAAGAAAAGAGAAGAGAAATAAAGAAAATAGATGAAATAATAGTAATAATCTTCAATGTAAGCGTTTAAATAAATGTAAATATTATTATTTTCAGTAATTTACTCCTTTACAAGTGAAATATAGAGGAGTATATTTACTCTCATAAATCATTCATAAAATTTCCAAAAAAACCTAAAATCGCTGAGTTCCAGAAATGGAGCGGGGGAACCAATTTTGTGCATCGTCACTTGGGGTGAATCTTTCAGTTTTGAAAGTAGGGCTACTCTTTAGGCCCGAATCCGACAGCTAACCTCGTAAGCGTTTAGAGAGGAGGTTTACTTTTTGTTGTTCATTTTTTGAACACTGAGTAGAGCTCAGTGTTCTTTTTTAATATTTAAATGGTAAATTTTAACAAAAATCAAAGCGAGGGATAGCTATGTTAGATGTTGTAATGGTCGGGATTTTTATTTTATTAGTTGCATCAATGGCAAGTCTTGCAAGTTGGTCAGATAAAGTTGTGAAAGAAGGAAAGCAATCATGATGATTGTCTTATCGGTTATTGTCGCAGCAATTACAGTGTATTTAGTGTATGCATTATTAAATCCAGAGAAGTTTTAATTAGGGGGAATCATTCATTATGATTTGGGTTGCAGTCATTATTACAATGCTCTTGTTTATTTTAGTAGCAAAGCCAACGGGGGTTTATTTAGAAAAAGCTTTTCAAGGTAGCAAAACGCTAGATAAAGTATTTGGGCCTTTTGAAAAACTTATTTTTAAAATTACGGGTGTAAAAGAATACAATCAAACGTGGAAACAGTACGCATTATCATTAGTTTTACTCAACGGATTTATGATTGTTGTTGTATATTTCATTTTCAGATTACAAGGTGTGCTGCCGCTAAATCCAGCGCATATTGAAGGGATGGAGCCTACGCTCGCTTTTAATACAGCGATTAGTTTTATGGCTGATACAAATTTACAGCATTATAGCGGTGAAAATGGTTTATCCTATTTATCACAATTAATCGGGATTACATTTTTAATGTTTGCGGCACCAGCAACGACATTAGCGCTCGTTATGGCTTTTATAAGAGGACTTGCTGGAAAAGAACTTGGTAACTTTTTCGTTGATTTTACGAGAGCGTTAACGAGAGTGTTTCTTCCTATTGCATTTATTGCGGCACTAGTTTTTGTCGCACTTGGCGTACCGCAAACGTTAGATGGGGCGGTTACAGCACAAACGATTGATGGGGCAAAGCAAAGTATATTACGTGGACCTGTTGCATCATTCGTTTCCATAAAGGAACTTGGAAATAACGGCGGTGGATTTTTCGGAGCGAACTCTACGCATCCTTTTGAAAATCCAGGACAAATGAGTAATATTTTGCAAATGATGCTTATGATGTTATTACCAACAGCACTTCCATTTACGTACGGACGAATGGTAGGAAATAAAAAACAAGGTCGCATCCTTTTCGTATCACTTTTTATGGTGTTTTTACTAGGATTTATAACGATTACGACATCTGAACTAAATGGGAATCCGGCATTAAATGGAATGGGTATCGAACATGTACAAGGAAGTACAGAAGGGAAAGAAGTACGATTTGGAACAGTATTTTCTTCACTATACGCAACGGTAACGACAGCTGCTGAAACAGGCGCTGTTAATACGATGCATGATACGTTAACACCAATTGGCGGTTTAGTTCCGCTTGTAAATATGATGTTAAATACTGTGTATGGCGGCGTTGGAGCAGGTTTTGTAAACATTATTATGTATGCAATTATCGCGGTGTTTATATCTGGGTTAATGGTTGGACGGACACCAGAGTTTTTAGGTAAAAAGATTGAAGGTAAGGAAATGAAATTAATCGCGGTCACGATTTTATTTCATCCATTGCTCATTTTAGGATTTTCGGCATTAGCTCTTTCAACAAATTTAGGGACGGATGCTATTTCTCATTCCGGTTTCCACGGTTTGACGCAAGTGGTATATGAATATACATCGTCAGCTGCGAATAACGGATCTGGATTTGAAGGATTAGGAGATAATACACCGTTTTGGAATATTACGACTGGTTTAGTTATGTTTTTAGGACGTTACTTCAGTTTAATTACGATGCTAGCTGTGGCAGCTTCATTGAAAGAAAAAACGGTAGTGCCAGAAACAGTCGGAACGTTCCGTACAGATAATAGTTTATTTGGTGGCATCTTCATCGGAACAATTGTAATTGTCGGTGCATTAACATTCTTCCCAATGTTAGTACTCGGTCCAATTGCAGAATTTCTTACATTGAAGTAATGGAGGGTAAATGATGAGACCGGTAGTAGTAAAAGAAAAACAATTAAATGAGTCCCAAATACATGCTGTAGAAGATGAAGTTAGACAAGCGAAAACGATGGATCGTGATATCGTAACACATGCGATGAAGCAATCCGTTGCGAAATTGAATCCGAAGGTCATGATAAAGAATCCGATTATGTTCGTTGTGGAAATTGGATTTATCATTACGTTCATTTTATCTTTTCTTCCAAGCAGTTCTAGTAGTATACCAGGATGGTTTAATATAACAGTTTCTCTCATTCTATTATTTACAGTTTTATTTGCGAATTTTGCAGAAGCATTAGCAGAAGGTCGTGGTAAAGCGCAAGCCGATTCTTTAAAGCAGTCGAAGAAAGATGTGTTTGCAAATGTAGTAAAAGAAAATGGAGACATTGTCCAAGTTTCAGCAACTGATCTTAGAAAAGGTGACGTTGTTATCGTAAAACAAGGAGAAATGATTCCAAGTGATGGCGAAGTAATCAAAGGATTAGCATCTGTAGATGAATCTGCAATTACAGGTGAATCAGCTCCTGTTATAAAAGAAGCAGGCGGTGATTTTTGTTCCGTAACAGGTGGAACGATGGTCGTAAGTGATGAAATTACAATTGTCATTACGAGTAATCCTGGTGAATCATTTATCGATAAAATGATTTCTTTAGTAGAAGGAGCTGCTCGTCAAAAAACGCCGAATGAGATTGCTTTAAATACAGTATTAACGAGCTTAACTCTTATTTTCTTGATCGTCGTTGTGACGTTGCCGATTTTTACAAATTATTTAGGCTTTCAAATTGATACTGCTGTACTTGTAGCGTTGTTAGTATGTTTAATTCCAACGACAATTGGTGGTTTGCTATCAGCGATTGGTATTGCTGGGATGGACCGGGTAACAAAATTTAACGTGTTAGCGATGTCAGGGAAAGCAGTAGAAGCTGCTGGCGATATTAATACAATTATTTTAGATAAAACAGGTACAATTACTTTTGGGAACCGAATGGCTCATACATTATTACCTGTAGGAAATGAAACGATTGAGCAAGTTGGAAAGTGGGCCGCTATTAGTTCTGTTTTAGATGAAACACCAGAAGGTCGATCTGTTATCGAGTATGTGCAGGGAAAATCTATATCATATAATAGAGAACTTGCAGAACAAGGTGAGTTTGTTCCGTTTAAAGCAGAAACGAGAATGAGTGGTGTTGATTTACAAGACGGAACGAAAGTGAGAAAAGGTGCTGTAGGTGCCGTTATTGAATGGGTTGAGTCACAAGGCGGAACAATTCCGAAAGATGTAAATCAAAAAGCAGACTTAATTTCAAAAGAGGGCGGAACACCACTTGTAGTTGCAGTAGATAATCGTATTTATGGCTTAATTTATTTAAAGGATACAGTAAAACCGGGTATGCGTGATCGTTTTGAACAGTTGCGCCAAATGGGGATTAAAACGGTTATGTGTACAGGTGATAATCCGTTAACAGCAGCAACGATTGCAAAAGAAGCTGGAGTAGATGAATTCGTTGCCGAGTGTAAACCGGAAGATAAAATTGCTGTTATTAAAGCAGAGCAAGATAAAGGGAAACTTGTAGCGATGACAGGTGATGGTACAAATGATGCTCCAGCATTAGCACAGGCGGACGTTGGATTAGCGATGAACAGTGGTACGACAGCAGCGAAAGAAGCGGCGAACATGATTGATCTAGACTCAAATCCAACGAAAATTATTGAGGTTGTAGGAATCGGTAAGCAATTGTTAATGACGCGAGGTGCTTTAACGACGTTTAGTATTGCGAATGATATAGCGAAATATTTTGCAATCATTCCAGCAATGTTTACACTTGCGATTCCGCAAATGGAAGCATTAAACATTATGAAACTAACATCACCACTGTCAGCAATTTTATCAGCATTAATATTTAACGCTGTTATTATTCCATTACTCATTCCGTTAGCGATGAAAGGTATTGCATATAAACCGATGAGTTCTAATGCATTGCTTAGCCGAAACTTACTTATTTATGGGCTTGGCGGAGTTATCGTTCCGTTCATTGGAATTAAGGTAATTGATATGATTGTCGGCTTGTTTATATAAGGAAGAGGGGAAAAAGATGGAGAAGAAACAAAGTATACTATCACCAATTATCCGTATTACTTTTACATTTCTAGTGTTGTGTGGACTTGTATACCCACTTATTGTTACTGGTATTGCACAAGCAGTAATGAAGGATAACGCGGATGGAAGTCTAATATATAATGATAAAAATGAAGTGATTGGTTCTAAATTAATTGGTCAAAACTTCACGGATCCACGTTATTTTCAAGGGCGTGTTTCTAGTATTGAATATAAGGCTGAAGCATCTGGTTCAAATAACTATGCACCATCTAATCCAGATTTAGCAAAGCGAGTAGAGAAAAGTATTGCGGACTGGAAGGAAAAAAATCCAGCTGTTCCGGTTACAGAAATACCAATAGATTTAGTGACAAATTCAGGTTCAGGGCTTGATCCTGATATTAGTCCAAAGGCGGCCTCGGTGCAGGTGGATCGCATCTCGAAATTAACGAATATTCCGAAAGAAAAACTTAATCAATTGATTAAAGATCAAACAGAAGGTGCTGCGCTTGGTTTATTTGGAGAGACCCGCGTAAACGTCTTAAAGTTAAATTTGGCATTACAGAAATTAATGAAATAGTAACAGTGCTACCTCAATCTAATGGATTGAGGTAGCGTTGTTTCGAATGAAAGGTAGTGTTTATTTTGTATGCAGATGATTATGAACCGAAGTTTCAAAGGCGAACGCCAGAGGAATATTTAGAATATATTCGTCAGCAAAATCGCGGAAAGTTAAAGCTATATGTAGGAGCAGCTCCAGGCGTAGGAAAAAGTTATAAAATGCTCTTTGATGCAAGGGAAATGAAAAAAGATGGAATTGATATTGTAATTGGTTTAATTGAAACGCATGGAAGAAAAGAGACGGAAGAAGCAATTGCTGATTTAGAAAAATTTCCTTTGAAAGAAATACAGTATAAAGGAAAGGTATTTTATGAGCTTGATGTGGAAGGAATAAAAAAACGCGCGCCGCAAGTAGTTGTAGTGGATGAACTTGCGCATAGTAATGTTCCTGGTTCTAAACATAAGAAACGTTATATGGATGTGCAGGAATTGTTAGAGGCTGGTATATCGGTATTATCAGCTTTTAATATTCAACATTTAGAAAGTGTTCATGATATTGTAGCTCAAATTACGAATGTAAAAGTAAGAGAACGAATTCCAGATTTTATTTTACAAAAAGCAAATGAAATTCAGCTCGTTGATGCAACGCCCGAGGTATTAAGGAAGAGACTAATAGACGGAAAGATATATAAAGAAGAAAAAATTCAGCAAAGCTTACAAAACTTCTTTACACTTAATAACTTAGGAGCACTTAGGGAATTATCACTTCGAGAAGTTGCGGATGATATGGACGAGAAAATTAGCCAAACAGTAATAGAACCGATTGGCGTAAAAGAAAAAATTCTCGTTTGTGTACAATACAGTTCAACAGCGGAGAAATTAATACGACGGGGATGGCGCATGGCTGATCGGTTAAATGCTGAATTGTACGTATTAAACGTTGAGAGGGAAAATATAGATTCTATTTCAGCTGGAAAAAAGCAGACGATTGAAGAGTGGAAGGCGCTCACGAATCAATTTGATGCGAGTTTTGTATTAGAAGAAGCAAAGGGAAGAAAGCCAGCGGATGTTATTATTGAAGTCGCGAAAAGATTGCAAGTAACACAAATTTTACTTGGGCAATCAGCGAGAACGCGGTGGGAAGAAATTCGAAAAGGTTCTATTGTAAATGAAATTATGAGACAAACAAAGTATATTGATATTCATATTGTTGCGGATCAAAGAGGGTAAAATAGAGCCGACATTTTTGGGGCTCTATTTTAATTTTTGTACAGCATGAAGGCTTAGCATTTTCATTGTATATAAGATTACAAGTAAAAACATAATTGCGCCTAGGAAGAAAATCCAAAAGTAATTTTGGTTAAATAAAAGAAATCCACCTATAAGTGGCCCTGTGCCCATACCAAGATAGCGGATGAAGTTGTACATACCGATAGCTGTTGCGCGTTCTTGTACGAATTCTTCTGTTAATAAAGTGGTGTGAGTTGGCATAGAAAGTCCCATACTAAAACCGTACAAAGATGTAACGATAATGATAAATGGGATATTGATGTTATATGTGAAAGAGAATAAAACGACACATATAATATTGAAGAAACTCGTAATAAATAAAGCTTGCTTTGTTGTGAGGCGTTTTTGCAAAAATTTGTAGCAAAAACTTCCTAGCATGATAGAAAGAGACATTGGTACAAACATAAGACCAATTTTATTTACAGTTAAATGAAATGAATTTGTTAAAATACTCGGTAAAAAAACGAGAAAGCAAAAGTAAATACAAAATTGAATGAAGCCAATAAGAGTAATAGAAAATCCAGTTTTATTTTTTAAGATAAGAGAGTAATTCTTTTGTGCTTTAGATTGTTTAATTATATTTGGCTTTGTTTCTGGGAGTAGTGAAATGTTTATAATTAATAAGATAATGCCAAGTGTAGATAAAAAGAGAAATACAGATAAGTGACCATTTATACTGCCAAGATAACCACCTATGAGAGGAGCCATTGCAGGTGCGAGGGCAAGTAACATTTGGTATAGGCTCATCGCTTCTCCGCGTTCTTTTCCTTCAAATAAATCGCCGATAATCGTTGCTGAAACTACAGGTATAGCCGCTATTCCTATAGCTTGAACAGCTCTAAAAAAGAGAAATAAATAAATGTTTGCCGAAAAAGCACATCCGATTGAACCAATTGTACTAATGACTAATCTAGGAATAAGGACAGATTTTCTTCCTTTTGTATCAATTAAAGGTCCATATACGAGCTGCATAATTGCAAGAACGAATGTGAAAAGTGAAACGGTTATATTTACAAGATAAAGAGAAGTGTGAAAAGAATTTTGAATCATCGGTAAGATAGGTGTGTAAATATTTTGCGCGAAGGAACCGAATAAGGCACTAATACAGACAACATATAAAATAAAAGTTAGTTTAGAGTTTTTCATCATGTTAACCTCCTTGTGATTTAGTTTCCTCGGAAACTAAATTTATTTTAACATGATTTTCTTACTTGTAAAGATGAAAAAATGGTTTTAAAATGGTATATAGTTAAATTGTTTCTTTGGAAACTTAGGAGGCGAACGGATTGAAGCATGCAACGAAGCAAATGGAAATACTTTCGGACATTCGTACAATTTTGCATAAAAAAGAAGAACATTTAAAACGACAAAATGAGAAGTTTCTTCGTGAGACAGGCGTAAGTAGTATGTCTTTATCTGAGTTACATGTAATCGAATGTATCGGAAAAAATGGTTTGATGAATGTAAAGGCAATTACGACAGAAATGGGCATGACGAAGGGAGCAATCTCTAAAATTTGTACAAAGTTGTTTCAAAAGCAATTCGTTGAGAAGATGCAAATGTTAGATAATCAAAAAGAAATCTTCTTCAGCTTAACGGAGAGTGGGAATGAAATATATAAAGCTCATGAAAAATTGCATAAGCAAGCTGAAGAAAAGTGGTTGTTACTTTTAGATGGATATACGAAAGAAGAGCAAGACTTTATTCAAAGGTTTATAAAGGATGTCTCCGGCCATTTGGAAATATAATTGGAAGAAAAAACTCCTTTTTCTCAAGACTTTTAAATATAATTTCTGAAAGAACTCATATATAATAGAAAAAGATACTTAACATGGTGAATAATTAAAGAGTCAATATATATAGAGGAGAGAGTAACATGCTTGAAAATACGGGGTTAGTATTAGAAGGCGGCGGTATGCGTGGTGTATACACGGGCGGGATATTAGAATACTTTATGGAACAAGATTTATATTTTCCATATGTAATCGGTGTATCAGCTGGTGCTTGTCATGCAGCGTCGTATCTTTCCAGGCAAAGAAATAGAAATAAAACGGTCAATATTGATTATGCATCACATCCGAAATATTTATCGTATAAAAATTTATGGAGAAAACGTCAGCTATTTGATATGGATTTCATTTTTCATGAAATTCCAGAAAAGCATGTGCCGTTTGATTTTGAAACATACTTTAATAGCCCAGAACGTTTCCTTGTAGGAACGACGGATTGTGAAACAGGACAGTCTGTTTATTTTGAAAAAGAAGGAACGAATGATGATGCACTAAATTTATTACAAGCGTCTAGTTCATTGCCTTTCATTGCACCAGTAGTAAATTATCGTGGTAAGCAACTGTTAGATGGCGGGATTTCTGATCCAATTCCAGTTCGTAAAGCACAGGAAGATGGATTTAAAAAATCAGTCGTAATTTTAACGAGAAATCATGGTTACGCAAAGAAAAAATCAAGATTTGGATGGGTTGCAGCGAAAGCTTATAAAAAATATCCGAACCTTGTGAACACGATGCTAAATCGTTATGAAGTGTATAATGAAACACTTCACTATATTGAAAAAGAAGAACAAGCTGGGAATTTATTTGTTATTCGTCCAGAAGTACCGCTTCAAGTAGATCGTATGGAAAAAGATACAGCAAAATTACAAAATTTATACGAGCAAGGCTATGAAGATGCAAAGAGGCAATTTGCAGATTTGCAGGCGTTCTTGCAAAAATAAATATTAGGCTGTGGAGATGGAGTTCTCTGCAGTCTTTTTATATTGCTTTTAAAAAAGGAAAATAGAGCATCGAATTTCGATGCTCTACTTTTTATGTATAAAAAAATCCCTCTTTATGAGAGATTTTAATGTGGTAAGAATATCAATTGATAAGCAAACAAAATTCCAAATACATATACAAGTGGGTGAACAGCACGGAATTTACCTTTTGCCACTTTCATAAGTGGGTATGAAATAAATCCAAGTGCGATACCTGTTGCGATACTTGATGTAAGTGGCATGCTTAAGATTACTAAGAATGCTGGGAATGCTTCATCAAATGCATCCCAATCGATGTGGCGAACTGAACCCATCATAAGACTACCAACGATAATTAATGATGGAGCAGTAATAGCTGATACACCAGAAACAGCACTTACTAATGGTCCGAAGAATGCTGCTAATGCGAATAGAACAGCTACTGTAACAGTTGTTAAACCAGTACGACCACCAGCTGCAACACCAGCAGATGATTCAATGTAAGCTGTTGATGGTGTCGTTCCGAACATAGAACCAATAGTTGCTGAGAATGAGTCAGATAGAAGAGCTCGTCCTGCTTTTGGAAGCTTTCCGTCTTTCATAAATCCACCTTGTTGTGCAACGCCAAGTAATGTACCTGTTGTATCGAATAGTGTAACAAGGAAGAATGAGAATACAACGCCGTATAATCCGTAGTTAATTACGTCAGATACAGCAGTAATTGGATTTGAAACGATAATTCCTTCTGGTAATCCAGGCATTGATGTAACACCGTTTGAGAATGTTAACTGTCCTGTGAAGAAAGCGATAATACCAGTTAATAGCATACCAATAAATAGTGCGCCATTTACATTTAAAGACATAAGAACAATAGTAATTCCAAGCCCAGCCAATGCTAGTAGAACTGGAGCAGAGTGAAGATCACCAAGTCCAACTAAGTTTGCATCATTTTTTGTAACGATACCTGTTAAACGTAAACCGATAAAGGCGATGAAAAGACCGATACCAGCAGTAATTGCATGTTTTAAGTTTTCAGGAATTGCTTCCATTAATTTTGTACGGAAAGATGTGAATGATAACAAAATTAAAATCATACCTGCTACGAATACAGCAGAGAATGCAATTGCGAAAGTCATGCCTTCATGCGCTTTTACAACAGAGTAAGAGAAGTAAGCATTTAATCCCATACCTGGCGCGATTGCGATTGGTAAGTTTGTAAAGATTGCCATAAATAATGTTCCGACAACAGCAGCGATAATTGTTGCTGTAAATGCTTGTTCAAATGGAACACCTGCATCTCCAAGGATAACAGGGTTTACGACAATGATATATGCCATTGTTAAGAAGGTAATAATACCTGCCATAATTTCAGTTTTAATAGAAGTTTTATGTTTTGAAAGGTTAAACATATAAACATCCTTTCTGTTTACGAATAATTTTCACAACAGTTATATATAATATTCGTTTTTTATCTATTTTGCAATAGTTTTGCATAAAAAGTTTATAACAATTCATATTTTGTGTCTTAAATTCGAATATTAATCGTAAAACGATGTGTGAATTTCAGCTTTTTATTGTGCACATGCTAAGGAAAAGGAGTTGAAAGCGGCTATGCCACAGCAAAAAAACTTTATAACAATGCCTGCGCAACATCAAAATAAGCAGCCAGGTATTGAATCATTAATGAGCCCCCTTCCGCAGTTTGAAGATGCAAACTATAAAGGAAGTGAAAAGTTAAAAGGGAAGAATGTGTTAATTACGGGAGGAGATAGCGGAATTGGACGAGCAGTTTCCATCGCTTTTGCAAAAGAGGGAGCAAATGTTGCGATTGCTTATTTAGATGAGGAAGAAGATGCAAATGAGACGAAACAACGTGTTGAAAAAGAAGGTGTAAAGTGTGTATTGTTGCCGGGGGATTTGAGTAATGAACAGCATTGTAAAGATATTGTGGAAGAGACCGCCCGGCAGTTAGGTAGTTTAAATATTTTAGTGAATAACGTTGCACAGCAATATCCGCAGCAAGGGCTAGAGTATATTACAGCAGAACAGCTAGAAAAAACATTTCGTATTAATATTTTTTCTTATTTTCACGTTACGAAAGCAGCCCTTTCTCATTTGAAGAAAGGGGATGTCATTATAAATACGGCATCTATCGTTGCATATGAAGGAAATGAAACGTTAATTGATTATTCCGCAACGAAAGGAGCAATCGTAGCTTTTACAAGATCACTTTCTCAATCGTTAGTGCAAAAAGGGATTCGGGTAAATGGTGTTGCACCAGGCCCGATTTGGACACCGCTTATTCCATCGAGCTTTGATGAGAAGAAAGTCTCTCAGTTTGGGAGCAATGTTCCGATGCAACGGCCTGGTCAACCATATGAATTAGCGCCGGCATACGTATACTTGGCATCTGGTGATTCATCCTATGTTACTGGGCAAATGATACATGTAAATGGGGGCGTTATTGTAAATGGATAGTTTTCATTTATAAGAGCAAAGTAATGTTAATTCCACTTATTATAGGGAGCGCTAGGGGGGGTATAGCTGAAAAAGTTATGTTTCATCATACTATTATTTTTCATCCTACCGGTTAGTGCTTTTGCTAATACAGATCATTTAATATTAGTAAATCTTACGACGAACCAGTTGTCTTTTTTTGAAAATGGAAATTACACAAAAACATTTCCAGTAACGACTGGAAGAGATCGTACACCTACGCCTGAAGGTAATTTTTGTATTATAACTAAATTTAAAAATAAAGAATACCATCGAAAAAAAATACCTGGGGGTGCACCGAATAACCCTCTTGGTACGAGGTGGCTTGGACTAGATAAGAATGAATATGCAATTCACGGGACGAACCGGGAATGGACGATTGGAAGTAGGGAATCAAATGGCTGTATTCGTATGCATGACAGGGATATACAATGGTTATATGACCGAGTACAATTACAAACAAAAGTAATCATTTCTCGTTTTCATACGAGCCCCGAATATGAAGCGAATAAGCTTGGTTATCGCGTTGTGAGCTGGAATGGTCGAAAAATAGAAGAAGAACAAATTGGAGTACTTACGCTAGTAGACCGCGCGGATATATATTGGCAAGAACCAAATGGACAGTTAACGAAAGTGAAAACGGTATTGCCAAATGAAAGATATCCAGTGTACTCAAAACGAAAAGATGGAATATATTATATAGGAAACAATTCGTATATTATAGATGAAACAGGAGAGAAAGTTCGTTACGAGCAAATTCCTTCTTCGATTTTAAGTAATATATATAAACGGAAATACAATGTTCCGTAATGGCTACCGTATTATAGACGGTAGCTTATTTATACTTGGAGTTTAACTGCAACTATTGTATTTTGCTGAATATAATACAGTACAGATAGGGGGCGGTTATATTATGAAAAGTGAATTTGCGTTTAAAGTTTTCTTAGTAACGACCTGTTTATTTATCGTGTATTTATATGCGTTTCTCGTCTTTTCTTTTTATGTTCCATATGTTGATTTAATATTGTTCTTCGGATTTATTTGGGCGTTTGTGAAAGCGAGGGAAGGAGAGAAGAGTATATATCGGCGCATTACCCTATGCGGGACGGCCGTTCTCGTTATTTTGTACTTTTTTATTATGCATGATTTTTGGAGAGGGATGTAAAAAAAGCATACGATTAATCGTATGCTTTTATATCTGTTAATGATGGAAGAGAGGCAATTGCACCGTAATTTGTACATGTGATAGCGCCTACTTTATTTGCAAAGGAGATAAATGCTGTTAAGTCTTTGAAATGATACGAAAGTGTATGTTCACTTTGGGCAATCTGATATAACATTGCTCCAACGAAAGCATCACCAGCACCAGTTGTATCGACTTGTTGAATGGAAATAGAAGAGACAATAGTTTGACCTTCATTTGTCGCAAGAAGGGTACCGTCTTTTCCAAGTGTAATAGCTACTACTTTTGCGCCATAATTTAATAATTTGAGTGCAGCTTGTTGTAAATCACTCTCTTTAGAGAGCATAGTAGCTTCCTCTTGACTTACTTTTACGAAGTGTGCATGTTTTATAAAGGTTAGACAGTCTTGAGAGAATTGTTCTGTATTTGTAATGAGTGCACTTCGATAATTTGGATCAAAAGAAATAAAATGCCCTTTATCTTTCGCATATTGTAACAACTGAAAATACGTTTCTTTTAATGGGCTTGATAGTAAAGCTGTCGCTGAACCGAAATGTATTAAATCATTCGTTTGTATTTTTGATAAATCAATGCTATTGAATTGATATTCACCATCTGCACCACGCATAAAAGTAAAATCACGTTCGCCATCTTGATCGATGGATACGAATGCAAGTGTTGTTTGTTTATCTTTTATGAGCATGGATGTATCGACTTGCGCACGCTGTAAAGTTTGTTCAAGAAACTCACCAAATGGGTCGTTTCCTACTTGCCCCATAAATGTAGCGTGTCCACCTAATTTTGTAATCGCAGCAGCAACGTTAGCGGGTGCTCCACCAGCTTTTTTTTCGAAATCTGAACCGTTTACTAAAGAAACATTAGTATTTCGGCAAACAAAATCAATTAATAGTTCACCTATACAAAAGACATTTCTCATACAATCCCTCTTTTCAGCTTATATTGTGTGATGGTAAAGTTTAGTTTTGCATCTGAAAAGATTGCGATATGATGTTTCATGTCTTTTCGAGGAAAAACTCGGGACGTAAAGACTGTTGAACCATCGTATAAGAAAATTTCCACGATGCTTTTATCTACAAATATTTGTAGTTCTATCGTATCTTGAATATCGATTTTTTTACAGCGTTCAAATCCATATTCTCTGCCAAATTGATGGTAGAAGTTGCCCCTGTCTATAGAAATAGTACCTTGTTCCCGATTAAATGTAATGGGGAAACATTCCTCCTCATTGTGGAAGAGAGAAAGACCAAAACGCTTTGCATCTTCTGTTTTAAGTGTAACAATTAATTCATAGGAGTCTTCATCATCAAGCGTTGATAATACATTTAATCCAGCTGTTATATCTCCTGAAATGTCTTTTTTTGTTGTTCGTAGTTTTGTTAATTCTGAAACTGGTTTTTGTTTTAAGATGTTATCTTCTAATGTTAATTCACGTGGAAGTGTTAGGCAATGAGCCCACATATAATCATCAGAAGGATATGTGATTTCACTTGATCCTGCCCAAGCAAACAATAGGCGACGACTAGTAGAGTCTTCTAAAGTTTGAGGTGCATAAAAATCGAATCCTTTATCAGCTTCGTAATAGGAATCAACATGGAAATATAAATTTTTAATATCGAAATGGCCTATAGCATAAACGACATTGTATACATTGTGAAAGTTTTCTCCGTCTTTTTCAATTCCTTGCGGTGAAAAGAGAAGTACATCTTTCCCTGATAATTGGAAGTAATCGGGGCATTCCCACATAAATCCGAATTCTTTTAAGTTTGTTGTAATTTCGCCTTGGAAATGCCAATTGTATAGGTCTTGTGATTTGTATAGTAATAGAGTTCCTGTTTTATTTTCACGTTGGGCACCGAGTAACATATAGTACATATCATTATGTTTCCAGACTTTTGGATCACGTACATGTTTTGTATATCCGTCAGGAATTATATCAATAACAGGATTATTACTATATTTCGTCATCTTATATTGTGAATCCATTGTTGCCATACATTGTTTTGCATCACGGGAATCATCAGGTTTTTTTATATTCCCTGTATAAAGTAGATGAAGAAGGCCATCTTTTACGATAGCACTACCAGAATATGCACCGTGTGATTCATAGCTTTCAGTAGGGATGATGGCTACAGGCATACGCTCCCAGTTAATAAGGTCTTTTGACCTCACATGCCCCCAATGCTTCATTCCATGAATGGGACCAAATGGATACCACTGATAAAAAACGTGATATTCATCATTGTAGTATGATACACCGTTAGGATCATTCATTAATCCAAATGGTGGGTGGATATGATAAATTGGTTTCCATGAATCTTGGTTTGCAATTTCATATAAAGAATGTAATTCGTCTTTATTAGATTGCAGTATTGTTTTATATTTTGACATAGGTTTTCACCCCGTTATTATTTACTTTCTTTATATAAAATGAATGTGGCAACAAAAGCAGTGATAACTGCAATAGCGAAACCAATTATATAGTGAATCATGTTCATCATGCCAAGAGGTGCAACAATTGTAAGCATCGGAATACCTGTTAAACCGTATGCATTAGCCGCTACTTGCATCCAAACAATGTAAGCGCCTCCAATTGCGCCGCCAATAGCTGCTGCAATAAATGGTTTACCAAGTTTTAAATTGACACCAAAGATAGCTGGTTCTGTAATTCCTAAAAATGCTGAAGCTGCTGCTGGAATTGCAATTTCTTTCGTTTTTTTGTTTTTTGTTTTGAAATAGACAGCTAAAGTAGCACCGCCCTGTGCAACGTTCGCCATTGACCAAATAGGGAGTAAGAAATTGACACCGATATCTTTATTTGCGAGTAAGCCCGCTTCAATAGCGTGGAAACTATGATGTAAGCCAGTAAGAACGATTGTTGAATACAATCCACCGAATATAAGTCCAGCTACTGGTCCTGCAAATTGATAAATTGTATTTAAAAGGTACGTAATGCCGTCACCGATTTTATATCCAATTGGTCCGATAATAATAAGTGATAAAAAGCCAGTTATAATAATTGTTAAGAATGGTGTAACTAATAAATCTAAAGAGTTCGGAACACGTTTTCGAAGTTCTTTTTCAATTGTACTCATAACATATACACATAATAAAATAGGTAAAACAGTACCTTGATAGCCAATCATATCAATATCCATACCAAGGAAATGTAAAACAGTGGGTTTTGCATTTGAAAGAGTCCAAGGATTTGTTAAGCTTGGGTGAGTTAATATACCACCAACAACTGCACCTAAGAAAATGTTTCCACCAAATTCTTTAGCGGCACTAACTCCAATTAAAATAGGTAAAATGATGAAAGCTGCACTTGAGAACATATCAAGTAATTGGATAAGTGAGTGATCTCCAGGAACTAATTTAAACGCTTTCAACATTCCGAGTAGACCCATAAGTAAACCGCTTGCAACGATAGCTGGAATAATTGGAACAAAAATATTAGATAGTGTCTTGGCTAGGCGGGCGACAGGATTCATTTTTTTCTTAGGTATATCGTTTGATGTTGTAGAATCTAGTTCAGCTATTCCAATTAGTTTTGAGAATTCATCATATACTTTGTTTACTATGCCAGTTCCAAAAATAATTTGATATTGCTCGGTCGTTGCAAAAGCACCTTTTACTCCATCGATGTTTTCGATTTCTGCAGCGTTTATTTTCGTATCATCCTTTAATGTAAGACGAAGGCGAGTCGCGCAATGTGTGGCACGCACAATGTTTTCCTTTCCACCAATATTCTGTATTACTTGAGTTGCAATGTGTTTCATATCCATAAAAATTCCCCCTTACTATATTTTTTGTGGAACCGGTTCCGCAAAAAGTTAAAATAAAAAACAGGGAAATGATGTTGAAAATCCTGTTTTTAAAATGTGGAACCGGTTTTAATTTTATTATAGAGCGCCTTTATATTTTGTCAACGCTTTCTTGGATTTTTAATGTATAACGAGAGTGTAATATTTTTGGTATAGTTTTGTTTTCAACAAGCTGTGAAAGAGAAGTGGCAGCAAGCTTTCCAGCATACTCATAGTCAAACGCAATTGTCGTTAAACTAGGGTGTACCATTTCTGAAATATCATATCCACCGAATCCTGTTACAGAAATATCACCTGGTACAGAAAGAGAGTGGGAGTGAATGACTTTCATTGCGCCAAGAGCGATGTTATCTGTAGCACATACGATAAGAGTTGGGCGATTATTATCTAAAATATGTTGTACTTGTTTCATGGCATCTTCTATGCGGAAAGTTGTTTCGTAATATGAAACGTTGCAAGTCGGTTCTAAATTTTCAATTGCTTTTTGAAAACCATTTTTTCGATTTATTCCAACAGAAATATCATCTTTTTCTATCCCTAAATAGGCAATATGTCGATGGCCTTGCGATAAAACGTATGCCCCTAACTCATAAGCTGCATCATAATCATCGTGAACGAGGCAATATTGATCTTTATATTCTTGCCCGACGAATAAAATAGGGATGTTTGAATTAGCCATAATTTTTTGATGTTCATTCGTCAATGTTTTTGTTAATAAAATAATGCCAGCTACCTTTTGTTTTATAAAGTTTTCAATTGCTTGTATTTCAGTTCCGGTTGTTTGATTTGCATTTGCTACAAGCATTTGATAGTTATTTTCCTGTAATGTTTTATCGATCCCGATAAGTGTTTTCATTGTAGCGAAGGAGTCTAATCGGGGGATGATGACACCAATTAAATTTGTTGTTTTTGCTTTTAAACTTTGAGCAAATGTATTGGGAGAGAAATTTGTTTCTTGAATAATACCTTCGATTTTAAGTTTTGTTTTATCACTTACATATCCGCCGTTTAAGTAACGAGAGACTGTGCTTTTTGCAACTCCAGCCAATTTGGCGATATCTGCAATTGTTTTAGCCATAGTATTTCACCTTCGTATTCATAAAAATGTTAACTTTATTATAGGGAGAATTAGAGATGACGTAAACAAGAAGAGGGAAAGAAAAAACCACCTCACGTATATGAGGTGGAATAATTGTTAATATCTAGGCTTAAATGTATGACAACAAGTCTCTACACTCGTTGCTACAGAACTTTCTAGCGTCTCGTTTGTTAAAACAGCAGCTGTATATGAATCATTTTCAGTTTGACCAGTTTCATCTGCATCAGGCTGAACGATGATCGCACTTGCTTGACAAAAGTTACCTTGTCCCCAAAAAGAACAGTTGGAAACAGAACATCTTACTTCTGGCATAAAACCCCCTCCTTATACCTTAGTGTGGGATTTTACGCCCATTTCATGTGTAGAAGGAGTTTCCTTTTCTCGTTACTTTTTCGTTTGTTCAAGCCATTCTTTTAATTTGTCTTTCGGCTGTTCACCGCTAATACGGCTCACTTCTTTGCCATCTTTAAAATGAATGATTGTTGGTGTACCTTGAATTTTATATTCATCCCAAGGAACATCTAATTTTTCAATATCCATAACTTTCATATCAACGTTCAAGTCTTTAGCCATTGGCACTACGACAGGAGATAATTTTTGGCAATGAACGCAAGATGTTTGATAAAAGTATACTGTTTCTTCTTTTTTCTCTTTTAAGTTCTTTTGAAGATCTGAAAGTGAGATTTTATTTGTGTAGTAATCAGGACCATCTGTTTGACTACCAGTAGCATTATCAATTTTTTGGCTAGTCGAAGCGTTTTTTTCTTCCATTTGTGTTACAGCGAAAATTGCCGCAAACAAGGCGATAATAATACCACCAAATATAAGCATTTTTTTCATTCTTTCATCTCCTTATTTGTTTTTGATGACAATAAAGCTACAAACAGCGATTGTAATAAAGCCGATAAGTGCTAAAAACGGGATTGTCACAAAGCCGAACCAGTTTATGTATTCTCCCGTACATGGTACACGTCCACAAGCTGCCCCAGCAGCTGAAAATGCTGCGACTTTTTGAATTGCATAGTGATATAAAGAAATACAAGCACCAATAGTTGCGATTGGTAAAGAATAACTTGCAATGCGATAATCTTTCTTTGCTACAGCGATACCGAGCCATAAAACGAATGGATACATAAAAATACGTTGATACCAACAAAGAACACAAGGCTCAAATTTCATGATTTCGGAAAAGTACAGACTTCCTAGTGTAGCGATAAAAGAAGCTCCCCATGCGGTAAGTAAAGCATATTCTTGCTTTTTTTCTCGTCCCATATTTTATACCTCTCTTATAATAGTTACATACTAAATTATAGTATGAAGTGGTATGGAAAAGAAAGAAAAAATATGTTTATCAATAAAAGTTTTATAAGGAGAAACTTTTATTGATATAAACATTTTAAAAAAGCGCCATTCTCCGAAAGAGAATAGCGCTATATTTTACATTTGAATTTGTTCTACTTCTTCTACATGCGACTTTTGGGATGCGTGGTCAATATATTGAAATAGGAGCTGCAATTGTTTATCAACTTCTGGCAGTTCTTTACTGTATTGATAAGCGTGTAAAAAATGCTCAATACGTTTAGAAAATAATTGATCGTTCGTTTGAACCATGAGAACGAGTAATTTATCCCAATTACAGCAATACGTGTAATAGAGAGCTTTATCATAGTCGTTATAT
The DNA here is from genome assembly GCF_052646455.1 of Bacillus cereus group sp. Bce041. NCBI lineage: Bacteria > Bacillati > Bacillota > Bacilli > Caryophanales > Bacillaceae > Bacillus > Bacillus cereus group sp. Bce041. The sequence continues at coordinate 1,042,539 of NZ_JBQXON010000002.1, read as the reverse complement.
GTTTGCACTGTGTACCCTCCTTACCGAGAGTTATATATAGTGTGTGATAAGTAAGGGGAAATACACTTGAAAGAATTTGTTAAGAAAAAAAGTGAATGAAAAGAAAAAACGAGGAGTTTCCTCGTTTTTTAAGCTTTTGGCATTGGCGTAGGTGTTGGTTTGCCATAGCCTTCTTTGTATTTATTATCGATATAGTTACGAATTTCAAGCGTTGATTTTCCTTTTTGTTTCATGGAAGCAGATTCAACTGCGATTTCTAGGCAATTGACGCAAGTCGTTGCGTGGGAATCCCAAACAACTTCACCATTCTTTTTAATTTCACGAATAAAGCAGTTTTTATTATTTTTATGTCCTACACTTTCACCGCAACCACAATAGCATGGAATCCAATCTAATAGCTCTGCATTTTGTCCAGCGACGGTGTAAATATCTTTCATTTGTGGATCAAGCTTATCTAGGAAGGTCGGAAGTGTGTCGACTCCTTTTGTTTTCTCTTGAATGTCAGCTTGCTGAGTGTGCGATGCGTGGTCATGTTCTTCTTTTTTTGATTCAGAAGATTTTTGGTCATTTGTACTAGTACTTCCGCACCCAGCAAGAATTAAGCTTAGTACTGCAAGTAAAGAAAATACATACTTTTTCATTCGCTTGTCCCCTTTACAAATGTATTAATCAAATTGTATCAGACTAAGGGACACCTAGGGAGAAGTTTTTTTAAAACGATTTTTGAAGTGCCATCGTAATGAATGGAATAGAAATAAAATCGGGATATAAGCGTATACAATATATAAGCCAGCTTGAGAAAGCACTGTATTTAATGTATTGATACTTTCGCGGTTTGTGAAAAATAATGAAGCTATAAAGACGATGGAAATAAAAAACGGTAATGTAAATTTAAATGAAATATGAAAGGAACGCTTCATCGTTTGACATGATGACCAAATAGTTAAACAAAGGTTCGGCAAAATAATTAAAAACCAAACAAAAATAATAATATATTCAAACCGTTGAATGAAAGGGACTTTAATTATTTTTAACATCGTTAAAGTAGGCCATATAGTACGATTTAATTGTCCCTCGCTATAATACATAAAAGATACGATAGCTAAAACTACATAAATTAAGGTGCTAAAAGCAATTCCAGCATGGGCCCATCGCTTTAAAGATTTTCCTTTTTCAATAAAGGGATAAAAGATAAGAATTGTTTCAAACCCTAGAAATTCCAATGCAGAGTGTTTTGCAGATATAAGCATGTCAAAAGGTGAATGTGTAAAAATAGGTAAAATATTACGAAAATGTGCATACTTCATCGGATAGACTAAAAAGAATACAACGAACATAGGAAGAACAATACCCCAAAAACATATCCCTGTCACAGAACGGAAGCCACCTTTTATAATGTAGTAAGTGACTAATAAAAACATAAGCGTAAGTTTCCATAACTTAATGGTAGGGAAAATCCAAACTTGTATCACTTCCATATATGTACGAAGAACAGTAAGGCAAAATAATAAGCAATAAAGAGTGAAAATTACAGAAAATATAGAGCCAACCCATTTTCCAAAGGTTGTTGTATGAATGCTAATTAAATCTCCGTCTTTTTCAAGCATTTTTAACATACAAAACAGCACAATATGAGTTGCAATTCCCGCAATAATAAGAGAAATCCAGGCATCATAACCAGCGTTTTTTAAAATTACACGTTGATATCCGAGAATTCCTATACCAATCTGGAGAGAATGCAATAAAATAAATGCAAAATATGGAGAGACTGTCTTTGTTTTATTCATTGTATTCATTGCTTATTTCACCTCACTATTCTCCGATTCCAGATTGTACAATATTAAGATCTAAATTTACATCCACCGCTACATTTTTATACATATTTCGAATTTGTGTTATATTCCATTTTCTCGTATGGCTTCTAATTTCATCTCGTATTCCTAAAGGATCAATTTCCTTTTCTTGAAATTGTTTTATTAGATCTTCACAGTCTTTTTCAACATTTCGTTCAATTTGTTTTTTTATATAGTTGATATTTGTTTCTTTTCTTAAATCAATCCAATTAGGAGAGTTTTTAATTAATCCATTTAATTTTAAATGGATTTTTACTTTTGGTATGTCGCCAGTTTGATCTATATTATACTTATTTTCCCCAGCTAAGTTTTGTATAACAACCATACCTTTATGTTTATCCTTTTTTATCGCTGCTTCGTAACGTCCATTTTTCGTAGGATTAATAAGTAATTTTGCTAAAACAGAATGTCTTTTATCCGTATACATAACGACTTTATCGCCTTTTAAAAAGGCAAGCCCTTTGACAGCGACAGAATGATTATCGTCCATTTTAATATAAGGAACATAGGCATCAGATACGGAAGAGTAATAATTATATAAAAAAATGTTTAATTCGGTTTGTGGAATGTTTTCATTTCTTATATTTTGTTCGAGTAAATCAGCAATATATAAAGACCCATTTTTTTTTCCGTAATTTAAAAGCTCTTCAGCCGATCCATCTACAATTGCTAGTTGTACATCGCGTCCGATATTTGGGTCACGTTGTAAGTTAGTAATAATCTCTCCCATTCCGCGTTCTCCTAGAGCTTTTCCAAATAGGACAACACGCATTTGACCTACAACGACATTGTGAGGAGATTTAGCATTTAATCGTGAAGCGATTGTTTCAAGTGAACGAGCAGATGTTGATTGCGTCTCTGGCTTAGATTTTACACCATGTGTGTATTCAGGGAATAAGATAGTTCCTTGGAATCTTTTGTTTTTTGTGATGTCAAATCCAGCAATATGAATAATACGCTGTGCATCCACTATATACGTTTGTGTACAGCCAGTTTGTAAAACGAAGAAGATAATGATAAGGTGCAATAAAACTTTTTTCATTCATTCTCACCATCACGTTTTTGCTTCGATTTGTTTGGATTATAGCGCCATTTTGATTTTGGTCTAAGAAAAGAAGGTCTTTGTGCCGTTTGACTAAATGGTAATCGAAGAAAACCTTCTGCTGTACCTAAACCACGAAATGGATATAAAGGTAATAAATAAGGTGATCCAAGTGATTTTAATTTAATTAAATGAGCTAAAATAAATACAAATCCGACAATAAGGCCTAATCCTCCGAATGCACCGGCTAAAAGAATAAGAGGAAAGCGTAACAACCGGATAGTAGAAGACATCTTTACAGTCGGTGTTGTGAAAGATGCAAGAGCGGATAAAGCAACTGCAATTAATAAAATTGTACTTGTCAAAGCCGCTTCAACAGATGCTTGGCCAATTACAATCCCCCCAACAATCCCAATCGTTTGTCCGACTTTTGTCGGTAAACGCGCTCCCGCTTCACGAAGTAATTCGATTGTAATTTCTAAAAAGAGTGCTTCTAGAATAGGAGGGAAAGGTACGTTAGCTCTCGAGAAAATAATAGGACCTAGTAAATCGGCAGGAATCATTTGATAATGATATGTTAAAGCCGCTGTATAAATAGCGGAGGAAAACAGAGAAAATATAGCTCCGAAAAAACGAATAATACGAAAGAACGATCCAATCATCCACGGTAAATAATAATCTTCTGGTGAAATGAAAAAATCCAGTAACGTTGTTGGTCCTGATAAAGCATATGGAGAGCCATCTGTTAAAATTAAAACTTCCCCGTTAATTAATGCAAATACAGCTCGATCTAATCGTTCTGTAGGTAATAGAACAGGAAAAGGTGAATTGCTATTATCACTAATAAATTGCTCAATCATAGTTGAATCAAATGGGACATCAAAGTCAATGTCTTCTAGCCGTTGTATTGCGGTGTTGATGAATTGTTCATTTGTAATTCCTTCTATATAAGCAACTGCTACTTTCGTTTTTGATATAGATCCGACGGTAACTTCTTTAAAAATGAGTTGCTCCGTTACGATATTTCGGCGTAATAAGTGGATATTTGTATCAAGGTTTTCAACGAAACCGATTTTAGGCCCGATTACGCTATACTCATTTTCTGTATCGTTATATAATCGTTTTCCTAAAACAGTACTTTCGGCACGAATTAAAGCATATTGATCAGGATTCGAATTGTTTTTTAAGCGTATTAAAATATATCCACCTAATAATTTTTCACGAATATCATCAATAGAAGGGGAGGTAATAATGTCTTCAATAGAGATGATATTACATAAATCAGAGATGTTTTGGATTTGTTCCGATTCCTTTTTTATAGGAGTTAAAATGAATTGTTTAATAATAAGTGCTTCCACGACAGATTTATAATAAAACAAGCACAACGTTTCATCTTTAAGTATGTTATAAGAGACAAAATCGCTTGATTCTTTCATGGTTTGTATAAATTCTGGAATAGAACAAAGTGTTTTTGTATTAGTCTTTTTTGATTTCTTAGATGATAAACCGAACATTTTCTCACCCCTAACTTACATCATTTACTTGTGTTAGTTTTTGGGAAAGACGGGAATTTATACTTAAAAATTGAAAGTTCATAAAGAAAAGGAAGAGTGGTGAATGGCTCTTCCTTTTTAGCATTTTAATTTGTTTTTTGTTCTTTAATAGACTTCACTAATTTCATCATTTCCGCTCGTATATCTTCTCTTTTTACATTTAATTTTTCGGCAATTTGTTTAATGTCCATTCCGTCTTTTTTCATTTTTAATACATCATCAAGAGGGGTATTGCTTTTTTGAGAGATGATTGTTAACACAGTAAGATGACGCAATTTGATGTTATATTCTTTCATTTTTTGCTTTAGCTGATCCGGTGTGGATTTTTGCATAGTTGCCAGCTGTTGTAGCAGTGCTTGTTTTGTTTCTTTATTCATATGATGCTTTTTCAGCTTACTTGAATCTACACCGAAATGCTCGGCTGTTTTCTCCCAAGATTTATTTTGCTTATAGTAAGCTAAAACATCTTTTATTTCTTTATTACTAATTCTTGCAATATGAGCAGCTTTCCAAATTTCGTGTTTGTTATAGCCGAGTTTTTCTAGCGATTGTATTTCTTCATCTGAAATTGGTTTATGGTGATGCATTGTTACTTCTTTTGGGGTGGCAGCGGAAGCGGGGAAGATAATTGCTCCGCATAATAATGCTGCCATAGTCATACTTACCGCGATTTTTTTGTACATGTAAACTCCTCCTAGATGGATAATGTAGAAAACTGTACACATATCATTTCCATAAAATGTGAAATACTTGTGAACAAGTTAAGTTTTTTTATTCACAGCATGGAATGACGTTTTTAGAAGTTTCCCAACATAAAACATTGATTAATAGTAAAAAACTAAGGTATAATCGAAATTGAAAATCAATATCAATACTAATGATAAACTTATACATATAGTTAAAAATAAGGGAGAGATAAATATGACTACATATACTTCCATCGCTAATGTGATTAAAGAAAGACGCTCTGTTCGTACATTTACAGACAAAGCAGTAGAAAAAGATTTATTAATTGAACTATTAAACGATGCAACATGGGCACCAAATCATAAGCACCGTGAACCATGGAATTGTAAACTATACATCGGAGAAGGCCGCAAGAAATTAGTAGATGCGGTATTAAACTCTTTCACGGAAGAAGAAAGAGCGAAACGCGGTAAAATTTTATCAGATCGTTTCTTAAGCACGCCTGCACAAATCGTTGTATATATAAATGAAGATCCACGTCAAATTCAACGTGATGAAGATTACGCTGCAACATGTGCATTTATGCAAAACTTCCAACTTCTTGCTTGGGAACGTGGATTAGGTTGCGTTTGGAAATCAGGCGGATTAAACTACAATCCATTATTTATAGAAGGAATCGGTTTAACAAGAGGCCAACGTATCGTTGGAATTCTTCATATCGGCTATTTCGATAAAGCACCAGAAGGAAAAGCTCGTACTCCGATTACGGAGAAGATGGAGATTATTGAAGGTTAATAGATGAGACATTCTCGTTTTTGCGGGGGTGTCTTTTTATTATGCAATCAATCCTCATGAAAGCTTGTTTTTCATCATACACTTTCTTAAGGGAAAGTGTAAGGAGGGAAAATAATGAGAGCAAGTGACGATAAAGCACTGCAATATGCGATTGCGGAAATTACGGAAATTGCGACTGGATTTGGGCTTGATTTTTATCCGATGCGTTATGAAATATGTCCAGCGGAAATTATTTATACATTTGGTGCATATGGGATGCCGACAAGGTTTTCACATTGGAGTTTTGGAAAACAATTTTTCAGAATGAAATTACAATACGATTTGGGACTTAGTAAAATATACGAACTCGTTATTAACTCTGATCCATGTTACGCCTTTTTATTAGATACGAACTCTTTAATTCAAAACAAATTAATTGTCGCGCACGTTTTAGCACACTGTGATTTCTTCAAAAATAATATTCGTTTTTCAAATACGAAGCGAGATATGGTAGAGAGTATGGCCGCAACAGCGGACCGTGTGAAAGCGTATGAGCATAAGTACGGAAAGGCAGAGGTAGAAACATTTTTAGATGCCGTACTTGCCATTCAAGAGCATATTGATCCGTCGCTTATGCGTCCGAAGCTCGCATGGAGTATTGATGATTTAGAAGATGAAGAAGTAGAAAAGAAAAAGGTGTCGCAATACGATGATTTATGGAATTTAGATAATCGCAATAAAAAGCAGGAACGTTCTAATGTGCGTAAAAAGAAGAAAATTCCACCACAACCAGAGAAAGATTTACTGCTCTTTATTGAAGAATATAGCCGTGAGTTAGAAGATTGGCAGCGTGATATATTAACGATGATGCGCGAAGAAATGTTATATTTTTGGCCACAGCTTGAAACGAAAATCATGAACGAAGGCTGGGCATCCTACTGGCATCAACGCATACTTCGTGAAATGGACTTAACATCTGATGAAGCTATTGAATTTGCGAAATTAAATGCAGGTGTTGTACAGCCATCAAAAACAAGTATTAATCCATACTACCTAGGTATTAAAATCTTTGAAGATATTGAAGAACGGTACAACAATCCAACAGAAGAAATGAAACGACGAGGCGTAAAACCAGGATCTGGCCGTGACAAAATGTTTGAAGTACGCGAAATTGAATGGGACGTATCGTTCCTAAGAAACTACTTAAATAAAGATCTTGTTATGCGAGAAGATATGTACTTATTCCAGCGCCAAGGAAAAGAATATAAAGTAATAGATAAAGAATGGGAAAATGTGCGTGATCAACTTGTAAATATGCGGACAAATGGTGGGTTCCCGTACTTAGTAGTAGAAGATGGAGACTACTTAAAGAACGGAGAATTATACATTAAACATAGTTACGAAGGAATCGAGCTCGATTTAAAATACTTAGAAAAAGTATTACCATATCTTCATCAGCTATGGGGAAGAACGGTGCATATGGAGTCCATTGTGGAGAGTAAGGGCGTTGTGTTTTCTTATGATGGGAAGATGGTGCATCGGAAGTATGTGTGAGGGAAAGAACGGACATAGGATACTGTGTCCGTTCTTTTTAATTTAAAATAGGAAAAATATGCTATTATTTAAAAAAGGGAGTTACATAGGGAAATGGAGCGATTCAAATGAGCAAAATAGGGGTATGCAAGGTTGATATTACGCCGCCTGTAGGTATTGATTTTGTCGAGTATCATAGAGAGACAGGAATAAATAATATTGAAGAGCGTATTTATGGGACAGTTTTTGTATTTGAAAAAGATGAATCAAAGTGGATTCGTTTTTTGTATGGGTTTTTGTTTACCAGACAGGTCGTATATTTGATGATAATTTCTCTGTATTTTCTTTAGTAACGAATGTTGTTAAATCCTCTTTCAGTATTTGCATTCGTTCTATACCTATGTTTTCAATCCATCGCTGTTCTATTTCAGCTACTATTTCTTCTTTTGCTTTCATTACTGACAAACCACGTTCAGTTAAAACGATGATTTTACCTCTTTTATCAGTAGGATGTGTTTTGCGTGTAACGTAGCCATTACTCTCAAGAGAATCCACCATTTTACTTACAGCTTGTTTGGAAATCCCCAAATACTCAGCTAGCTCTATACCAGTTGCCCCATTCGGAAGGATGCGTTTGAACATAAAACCATGTGCTGGCCTAATATCTTCAAATCCTAATTCACTTAATTTGTCATGTAGCTCAGTGATTAATGTGCTAAATGATAATGATAAAAGCGTTGTAAGATCTAACTCGTTGAATGTTTGATCCATGTATATAACCTCCGTACTTGTAGTCAATTAAGTTGACTATATGTAATACCTATTGTACTATACATAATATAGTCAATCAAATTGACTATATTATGTCGGTAGAACAAATAATGATTTATATAATATAGAATCAATGGAGGTTTCACATGGTTAATATCGTGAAAATTAGAGGGAGTGTATTTGCACCGTATGCATCGCTGGAACCTATTAAGGACCCTGCAACAGGAAGAGTGTTTGAATATGCTGGAGATGCACGTGAGTTTACACCACAAGCTGTGAACACAAAGCGTTCAAGGTTAGAACAAGAAGTGAATATTGATTTTTATAAAAGAGAAATTTTCACATATGCAGATGCTTGTATCGTCACCGTGAAGATTACAAATTCAGATGGCTCAATTGAGTATCAAAAGGGAGAAACAAGTACAGAAAACATTGTATGTACAAATATTGTATGGAGTGAAGATGAAGTTTCATTTGAAATGAGAGCAAGTGCAAGTAATCCTTTAAACGCAGCAGCACCTGCAGCTGATTATTTTTTGACTATACGAGCTAATGAAAGTGGTACTGTGAATATTGAAGGTGTACATGATGGTTTCCCTTGCTATGAATTTTATAAACAAGTAGATTTTGGTTCGTTTGAATTGATATACACACATGATTTCAGAAAAACGGATGATACCCCAGCAGCACTAGCTGGAGAGATGGAATATAGCTTTAAAACGACAGTCTAAACATAAATATAGCGCTATTTTTTAGAAGGAAATAGAAAAGTAAAAGAGAAATCTATTGGTTTTAGGATTGAAATTATGGTCTGTTTTATTTAATAAGCATTCAGCATCTAAAATAAAATTATAGAGGTGTTTCTTATGACTAATATCGTGAAAATTAGAGCCAGTGTATTTATTCCAATGTCTTGGACTGAGGCTAAGAAGGATATGGAAACAGGAAAAGTAATGCAATTCGAAGGTGATTCACGTGAATTCACACCGTATGCGGTAAATGCGATGCGCTCTAGAGTTGAGCAAGAGGTAGTAGTTGATTTCTATAAAGAAGAAGTGTTTTCATATGCGAACACGGGTATTACGACCGAGAAGATTACAAGTCCAGATGGTTCTGTGAGTAAAAGAACAGGGAAAGCAAGTACAGAAAATATTGTGTGCACTGATATCACATGGAATTCTGAAGGTGTGCAATTCAAAATGAGTGCGAGTGCAAGTAATCCATTAAATGTATATGCACCTCCTGTGGATTATGTATTAAATGTATGTGTGAAACAGGATGGTAGTATTGATATTCAAGGGGAGCATGATGGATTCCCTTGTTTTGAATTTTATAAGCAAGTAGATTTCGGTTCATTTGAAAAAATATATACACATGATTTTAGAGAAACTGGTGATACAGCGGCAGCCCTAGGCGGGAACATGGAGTATAGTTTTACAAAGAGATTATAGGAAGTATGATAATAGAACGATGGATTGATTCATTCGTAAAGAACTTGGAAATATCTAAGTTCTTTTTTTGTTTCAAATTTGTGAAAGAAAGACATATTGATTGAAATTAAATTTTTTATAATTTATTATATACCCGTACAGGTATAGGTTTTATATGTGTGATATATGAGGGAATTAAATAATAAATAGTATGGAGGTTTGACATATGTCTAGAAAAATTGTTGTAGTAGGCGGAGTTGCTGGCGGGGCATCAGTAGCTGCAAGGCTTCGTCGTTTAAGTGAGGAAGATGAAATTATTATGGTTGAACGCGGTGAATACATTTCGTTCGCAAACTGTGGATTGCCATATTATATTGGCGGTGTCATTACAGAAAGACAAAAGTTATTAGTACAAACTGTTGAAAGGATGTCAAAACGTTTTAATTTAGATATACGTGTATTGAGTGAAGTTGTAAAGATTAATAAAGAAGAGAAAACAATTACGATAAAGAATGTAACTACAGATGAAACATATAACGAGGAATATGATGTTTTGATTCTTTCACCAGGGGCGAAACCAATTGTTCCACCTATTTCGAGCATTGAAGAAGCGAAGGCGTTGTTTACGCTACGAAATGTACCTGATACAGATCGTATAAAAGCGTATATTGATGAGAAGAAACCACGTCATGCGACGGTTATTGGTGGAGGATTTATTGGAGTGGAAATGGTTGAGAATTTAAGAGAACGCGGGATTGAGGTTACTCTTGTAGAGATGGAAAATCAAGTGATGCCACCAATTGATTACGAAATGGCGGCATATGTACATGAGCATATGAAGGTGCACAATGTTGAGCTTGTTTTTGAAGATGGTGTAGATGCGTTAGAAGAGAATGGGACTGTTTTACGTTTAAAAAGTGGCTCAGTTATAAAAACAGATATGATTATTTTAGCAATTGGTGTACAACCAGAGAGTAGTTTAGCGAAAGATGCAGGATTAGCATTAGGAGTTAGAGGAACGATAAAGGTAAATGAGAAATTTCAAACATCTGACCCATATGTATATGCAATTGGTGATGCGATTGAAGTGAAAGATTTTGTTACAGAAACAGAAACGATGATTCCTTTAGCGTGGCCCGCTAATCGTCAAGGTCGCATGTTAGCAGATATTATTCATGGTCATACGGATTCTTTATATAAAGGTACGATGGGAACTTCTGTGGCTAAAGTTTTTGATTTAACAGTTGCTTCGACTGGAGTAAATGAGAAAATATTAAAACGATTAAATATACCCTATGAGGTAGTACATGTACAGGCAAATTCTCATGCGGGATACTATCCGAATGCTACGCCAGTGCTAATAAAATTAATCTTTAATAAAGAAAGCGGAAAGATTTACGGAGCACAGGCTTTAGGGCGTGACGGGGTAGATAAGCGTATAGATGTTATCGCGACGGCAATGAAGGCAAACTTAGCTGTAATCGATTTACCAGATTTAGAATTATCATATGCCCCGCCGTATTCTTCTGCAAAAGATCCAGTAAACATGGTGGGGTATGCCGCAAGTAATATAGTAGATGGTTTTGTGGAAACGGTACAATGGCATGAAATAGATAGTATTGTTGACAATGGTGGATATCTTATAGATGTTCGGGAGCCCAATGAACTAAAACAAGGAATGATTAAAGGCTCTATTAATATTCCGTTAGATGAATTACGTGATCGATTGGATGAAGTGCCAATGGGCAAAAAAATATATATCACTTGTCAACTTGGTATGAGAGGGTTTGTTGCAGCGCGCATGTTAATGGAAAAAGGATATAAGGTAAAGAATGTAGATGGTGGTTTTAAATTGTATGGGACAGTACTGCCAGAACGTGTTGTATATTGATATTTTTCATCTTCTACTTCAAGATTTAGTGGAAGATAAAAACTTATAGATTAAGGTTTTATTTTTTGTTTTGCGAACATATAAGGTGAAAATTTAAAATAGGGGTTTACAAAATACCCTATAGGGTATAATGTATTGTCATAGGTTATAAATAGTGACATAATGGTAATGAGGTGATTATAGGATGGAATATAATCAAGATATGAAAAATAGATTGAAACGTATTGAAGGTCAAGTTCGTGGTGTGCTTCGTATGATGGAAGAAGGAAAGGATTGCCGAGAAGTTATTACACAGTTAACGGCATCTCGTTCTGCCCTTGATCGTACAATTGGGCTCGTTGTTGGAACGAATTTAGAGCAATGTTTGCGTGAACAGTTTGAAAGTGGTAATGGTTCAAATGAAGAGTTAATTAAAGAAGCTGTTCAATTACTTGTAAAAAGCCGATAATCTGTCAAACATAATTGTTGACAGATTTTCAAAAACATTTTAATATACCCCTACAGGTATATGTATATAAATTGTGGAGGAATCGATTATGAGTATAAAAGTGGATATGAGTTTAGATTGTAAAGGGTTGGCTTGTCCGATGCCGATTGTGAAAACGAAGAAGGCGATAGAAGGATTAGCACCAGGGCAAGTGATTGAAGTTAAGGCGACAGATAAAGGATCTACGGTAGATATAAAAAGTTGGGCGGGTAAAGTAGGACATCAATATATAGGGACGAAACACGAGGGTGATGTATTGGTGCATTATGTTAGGAAAGCAAACGAGCATGAAGTGAATGAAGTTGTGAAATATCCTCATACAATTACGAATTCGGAATTGGAAGAGATATTATTAAATGGTGAAGAGTGTATTGTATTAGATGTTCGCGAAGCAGCGGAATTTGCTTTTGGCCATATTCCATCCGCCATTTCGATGCCATTAGGTGAATTATACAGTGCAGTGTTAGATGAGACGAAGCAAATTTATGTTGTTTGTCGAACTGGTAACCGTAGTGATGTAGCTTGCCACATGTTGAAAGAGAAAGGTTATGCAAATGTGAAAAATGTCATTCCAGGCATGTTAGAGTGGCAAGGGAATATAGAGAAATAAATTTTTTTGAAAGAAAATATACCTATGGGGGTAATGAAATGAATGTTAAACCGTTACAAGCAAAAGATGTGGCAGAGAAAGTTTTATTCGGAGAGTTATTCATTTTAGATGTTCGTAATGAGGCGGATTATGAAGATTGGAAAATTGAAGGGAAACAAGTTTCTTCTATTAATAGACCTTACTTTGACTTGTTAGATGGTGTAGATCATATTGTAAGTGAATTACCTAAAGATAAAGATGTTTTAGTAGTATGTGCAAAAGAAGGGTCTTCTATATTTGTGGCAGAGCAATTAACAGAGGCTGGATTAGAAAATATTTATTATTTAGCTGGTGGCATGAAGGCTTGGAGTGAATATGTAAAGCCTATAAAAGTTGGAGATTTAAAAAATGGTGGAAGTATGTATCAGTTTAACCGCCTTGGAAAAGGCTGTTTATCTTATATGGTCGTTTCAAATGGTGAAGCAGCAGTTATTGATGCAGTAAGAACAGCCGAGGCATATGAAGAATTTGCGAAAGAGCATGGCGTTACGATTACGAATGTAATGGATACACATTTACATGCAGACCATATTTCCGGAGGACGTAAGTTAGCGGAAAAGGTAGGTGGTACGTATTGGTTACCACCAAAAGATGCAGAGGAAGTTGTTTTTTCATACGAACCGCTTGTTGAAGGATCTGTTATTACGGTGGGGGGTACTAAAATTGTAATTGACGCATTATACTCACCAGGACATACGATTGGAAGTACGTCATTCATTGTAGATGATTCTTATTTATTATCAGGCGATATTTTATTTGTAGATTCAATTGGGCGTCCTGATCTTGCTGGTAAGGCTGAAGATTGGGTGAGTGATTTACGTAATACTTTGTATAGCCGATATAAAGAGCTATCTCAAAATTTAGTTGTGTTACCGGCTCATTATTCAAAAATAAGTGAAATGAACGAAAGTGGTATTGTTAGCGCAAAATTAAAAGATTTGTTTGCGAATAATGCGGGGTTAAATATTGAGGATGAGGGAGAGTTCCGTAAAGTTGTAACAGAAAACTTACCACCTCAGCCAAATGCATATGAAGAAATTCGTCAAACCAATATGGGTAAAATTCACCCAAGTGTGGATAAAGAGCGTGAAATGGAGATTGGTCCAAATCGTTGTGCAGTGCACGAATAATGAAATAAATAAAAAATGGAGGAATTGATGATGAATATAAAACAAGTGTTAGATGCGAAAGGTTTAGCATGTCCAATGCCGATTGTAAGAACAAAGAGAGCAATGGATGCTCTACAAACTGGAGAAGTGTTAGAAATACATGTAACGGATAAAGGGTCAGTTAAGGATATTCCAGCGTGGGCAAATAAATGTGGCCATGACATCGTAAAGCTTGAAGAAGAAGGCGATGTGCTGAAGTTTTGGATTAGGAAGGCGTAGTGAAGCAATAGTTTTGTAAATATAGGGAGGTTGGTTATATGAACACAATATTAAGTACGCTTTTCATTGTACTTGCTGCATGGTTTGTTATTTCACGATTTTTACCAGTGAAAGGTGTTCAAAATATAAATGGCAAAGAATTGAAAAGTATAGTGGGGAAAAAGGGGAAGTATTTTATTGATGTCCGTACAGTAGGTGAATATAGAGGGAATCATATGAAAGGCTTTCAAAATATCCCCCTAAATGATCTAGCAAGTAAGGCGAATCAATTAGATAAGAATAAGGAAGTAATCGTTATTTGCCAAAGTGGAATGAGAAGTAAGCAAGCAGCAAAGGTATTGAAAAAACTAGGGTTTCAGCAAGTAATAAACGTTTCAGGTGGTATGAATGGTTTGTGAGGAGGAAATTTAAAATGAAAGAAATGACTACAAAAGAATTAGAAGAAAAATTGTTGCGTAAAGAAGCGGTAAATATTGTGGATGTACGTGAAGTAGAAGAAGTAGCTGAAGGGAAAATTCCAGAAGCATGTAATATTCCACTAGGACTATTAGAGTTTCGTATGCATGAATTAAATAAAAATCAGGAATATATTATCGTTTGTCGTTCAGGCGGGAGAAGTGCAAGAGCTGTTCAATTTTTAGAAAGTTACGGTTTTCAAGTAATCAATGTGGTAGGTGGTATGTTAGCTTGGGAAGGAAAAGTAGAATAGGGAGAAACAATTTTTATAAATAAAAATACCCCTATAGGTAATTGGAGGGAGAACAATATGGAACAACAGAAGAAAACAACAATCGTTTTATTTAGCGGAGATTACGATAAAGCAATGGCTGCTTATATTATTGCAAATGGTGCAGCGGCGTATGATCAAGAGGTTACTATTTTTCATACTTTCTGGGGATTAAATGCTTTAAGGAAAGATGAACATGTGAATGTAAAGAAAACATTTATAGAAAAAGTATTTGGAAGAATGATGCCACGCGGTGCTGATAAGATGGGGTTATCCAAAATGAATTTTGCTGGTATGGGACCAAAGATGATTAAAGGCATTATGAAAAAACATAATGCAATGCCTTTGCCAGATTTAATTGATTTGGCAAAAGAACAGGGGATTAAACTTGTAGCTTGTCAAATGACAGTAGATTTATTAGGGTTAAAAGAGGAAGAGATTATGGAAGGCGTAGAGTTTGCAGGTGTAGGGGCATATTTAGCAGATGCTTCGGATGGGAATGTAAACTTATTCATTTAATCACCTTCTTTTTAGAAGGAGGGGGATGTAAGGTGAGTGGAGTATTATTACTTTTTATAATTGGGTTTATAGGATCGTTTATATCAGGAATGGTTGGAATTGGCGGTGCAATTATTAATTATCCGATGATCTTATATATTCCGGTATTGTTAGGATTTAATGGCTATACGTCACATGAAGTGAGCGGTATTACAGCAGTACAAGTATTCTTTGCAACTTTTGCAGGTGCCTGGGCATATCGGAAAAGTACTGATATGAATAAAATGTTAGTTGTGTATATGGGAGCTAGTATATTAATAGGAAGTTTTATAGGAAGTTTTAGTGCAAATCTATTAGATGAACACGCTGTAAATGTTGTTTATACAGTATTGGCGACCATTGCAGCTATGATGATGTTTGTACCGAAGAAAAATAATAGTGGAGCAGTTAAGTATAATAAATGGTTAGCAAGTGTGTTAGCGTTTATTGTAGGAGGTGTTTCGGGCATTATTGGAGCTGGAGGTGCGTTTCTTTTAGTTCCTATTATGCTAGTTATTTTAAAATTACCATTGCGCATGACGATAGCGACATCTATCGCTATTACGTTTATTTCCTCAGTAGGGATTACGACTGGAAAAGTGATTACTGGACAAGTAGTTATCATTCCAGCTCTAATTATTGCGGTTGCAAGTATATTTGCTGCGCCACTTGGAGCGCGAGTCGGGAAGAGGATAAATCAAAAAGTACTACAATATATGTTATCGATTTTAATTGTCGGCACTGCTGTTAAGATGTGGATTGATATGATATCGAAATAAAAGGATGGGCTGCTTGCAGCCCATCCTTTTATTTATGCCCAAATAACTTTCATTAAGTTTTTATATTCGTCATTCGCTAATTTATATAGCATTCTCGTATGTTCAAAGACAAGTGCTGGATTAAAGTTTGGTTCTGAGAATGCAAGAGATGTTGAAATATCAATTGCATTTTGCTTATTTAATGTGAATTTTGCAAAGCGATAAGATGTATTTAATTCATTGATGACATGTAAAATATCATTTGTTGATGTTGCATCAGGTACGTGAGCAACATTGAAGCAGTATATATCCACCGTAGGATGTTCGTTTTGGAAAGCAGCGATAAGTTGAATTTTTGCGCCAGCTTCAGTCTCTAATCCTACTGAAAAATGAACAGAGCCATCATTTTCATCTATATTTTCTTCCATGTATATATCGTTGGATTTTAAGTAGTCTTTAAAATCTGAGATGTTATGTTTTACTGCAGCTTTCATATGTATGAGCCCCCTGATAATTGGAATAGATTGCTACTATTTATTATAATTTAAAAATATTAAAAAAGATAGTTAGAAAGTTCTGATTTTTAATTCTGAAGAAATAAAAAGAAGCCGTACTCTACCTCCATAGAGTACGGCTTCTTTACTATTCATTGTCGTTAGACGATGTTTCTGTATCTTCACTGCTATTTTTGTTCTTATTTTTCACTTCATTGTTACTTGATTCGCGTTCACTTGAATTTTCAGACTTAGATTCTTTTGTCTTTTTCGAATCAGAGTCTGAGTCAGACTTTGTATATGCAGGTAGCCCAAGATGAGTACGAAGTTCATTTGTAACATTAGCTAATTCTTTTTTATCTGGATTGTAGTAGTAAGTTCGACCACCACCAGCAGATTTGCTACAAGTATCGTCACCTTTTGCCATATAGCAATCATCACCTTGGATTTGTAATTTCTCAATTTCCGAATCCGATCCATATTTATAGAATGAAAGCATATCATCAAATGTTAAGTTTGTAACGAATTGTCCGTTAATATCATCAATGATGTTGCCAACTTTTGTTACAGAACCAACACTTGTTAGCTTCTTTAAAATAGCCTCGATAACGAGTTGTTGACGTTGTCCACGCATTGCATCACTATCGATGTGTCTTGTTCTAGCAAGAGCAAGAGCTTCTTCGCCATTTAGCTTTTGAACACCTTTTTCTAGGTGAATAGCCTCAGCATTATCATTGCTATCTTGCTCAGTAAATTCAACTGGTACATCAACTTCAACACCGCCCAAGTCATCGACGATTTTTATAAATGATTTAAAGTTGAATTTTACAAAATAATCGACAGGAACATTCATTAATTTTTCAACTGCATCAATGCTTGCTTGTGGTCCACCATTTTTTCCGTTTTTAGCAGAACCGAATGCATGAGCGTGTGTAATTTTATCTTTTTTCTTTTCTATTGGAATATAAGTATATGTGTCACGTGGGATACTTAATAGTTTAACAGTTTTGCTATCTTTATTAAATGTTGCAAGTAAAAGCGCGTCTGTTCTTATAGCTTCACCATATTCTTTTCCACGGACATCGCTTTCATCAACACCCATTATTAAAACAGAGACATTGTTTGTAATAGGTTTTACAGCCTTATCACGTAAATCAGATTTATCACCGCGTGCTAAATCGTGTGCGGCATTTCGAACAGCAGAAGATGCTTTATTTACTAAAAACCAAGTATAACCGCCACCTATTAATAAAACGAATAGTATAGCGCTTATAATAATTTTTATTTTTTTCTTATTTTTTTTCGGTTTATTGCGTGTATTTTCTTGCAAAGATGGGTTTTGCTCCATTTCCTGTACTCCTTCATTTGGATTGAAATACGACACTCATATCCACTTATTATAATGAAATTTAGCGAAAAAAAACATTACAAAACATTTACATTTCGTAAAAATTCAATATATTTATAAAAAGTCAGATTTTCTATATTATATTTTTGAGATGTAGAATAAGTATAAGTTGTTTTAGTAGAAATGAAAATATATATTGTGAGAAAGTGATAGAGAAGTAAGATTTGTTGAAATATAGCCAAGAAGAAACGAGTAGGTTTACTAAGTTTTTCTATATAATAAAGAAGAACTTTACGGATAAAGGAGAGAGCATAATGAATCATACATCATTCCGAGCAATCGTTGTGAACGAAAAGGAAAATCATCAGTTTGTAAGAAAAGTTGTTGAGAGAGAAGTAAGTAGTTTACCTGAAGGAGACGTGTTAATACAGGTTCATTATTCTTCATTAAATTATAAAGATGCTCTTTCAGCTACTGGTAATAAGGGTGTTACGAGAACATATCCTCATACGCCAGGAATTGATGCTGCAGGAGTGGTTGTGAGTAGTGAAGATGCTACCATTAAAGCAGGAGATCAAGTTATTGTAACGGGATATGACTTAGGTATGAATACCTCTGGTGGTTTCGGAGAATATATTCGCGTGCCATCATCTTGGGTCGTGCCTTTACCGGAAGGAATGTCATTAAAGGAAAGTATGATGTATGGGACAGCAGGTTTTACTGCGGCTTTGTCGGTATATAAGCTTATTGGAGCAGGAATCAAGCCTAGTATGGGAGATGTTTTAGTAACGGGTGCTACAGGCGGCGTAGGGAGTGTAGCTGTTAGTATATTAAGTAAGCTAGGGTTTAACGTAGTAGGAGCGACAGGAAAAATGGAAGAGGAAGATATGCTACTACGTCTAGGAGCGAAAAAGGTGATTCATCGCGCGGAATTGAATGATGAATCAGGAAGACCGATGTTAAAAGGGATATACGCGGGAGTTATCGATACTGTAGGTGGACATATGCTAGAAACAGCTTTAAAAACAGTAAAGTATGGTGGTTGTGTAACGACATGCGGTAATGTGGCAGGCCAGGAACTACAAACAACGGTATATCCGTTTATTTTACGAGGTATAAGCCTTTTAGGGATAGATTCCGTGCAATGCCCAGTAGATGTGAGAAGAGATGTTTGGACGCTTTTAGCGAAAGAATGGGGAAATAAAGAGTTACTATCTTATACAGAAGAATGTACATTAGAAGAATTAGAGAAGAAGTTTGCACTTATATTGCAAGGAAAGTTAAAAGGAAGAACAGTTGTTAAAATATAATGAAAAAAGAGACGCTTAAGTTAGCGTCTCTTTCTTATTATAATGATTGTTTTAGATTGATTTTTCCTTGTTCACCTAAAACACCGTCAGCGATATTTACAGCGTGATCGCCAATGCGCTCTAAGTTACTTACCATATCGACGAAGATGATACTTGCATCACCTGAACAGCTGCGTTCATTTAGACGTAATACGTGACGTTTACGAAGAACACGTTCCATTTGGTCGATTTTGCGTTCTTTGGCAATAACAGTTTGAGCTAGTTCAGTATCGAAGTTTGTTAAAGCTTCAACTGAGTCTTGCAGTGTTGAAATTGTTAACTCAAGCATTTCGTTTAATTCAGCTAATGCTTCATCTGATAGTGAAACACGGTTTGAAATTTGGAAATCTACAAGTTCTACAAGGTTTTCTACATGATCACCGACACGTTCAATATCTCCAACAACACCTGCTAAAACAGAATGTTTTTCAGAATCCGTAGGTGAAAGTGGCTTTTCTGATAGTAAAACTAAATACTCGGTAATTTTTTTATCTAAATTGTTAATAGCTCCTTCTAATTGAGTAGCCATGTTTGCGTGTTTTTTGTCTTGTGTATTTAAAAATTGATTTGCTTCTTTTAATCCATGTAATGAGAACTCAGCCATACGGATAATCTCTTTTTGAGCTTCAGTTAAAGCGATGGCTGGAGATTGTTCAATAAAGATTGGATTTAAATGTTGTGGTTTGAAGTCAATCGCTGCATCTTCACCACGAATAATTTTTGTTACAATCCATGCTAACACTGCAATGAACGGGAATTGAATGATTGTATTTGTTACGTTAAATGTTCCGTGTGCAAATGCAATAGTCATTTCTGGATTCAAGTTTAATGATGTTTGGAAATATTGAATTAAACTTGTAAATGGTATTAATAAAATTGTAAAGATAATTGTACCGATAATATTAAAGATAACGTGAACTAATGCTGCACGTCTTGCTGCAATTGAAGTACCGATTGCTGCTAATACAGCTGTAATTGTTGTACCGATGTTATCACCGAATAATACAGGAAGAGCTGCTTGTAAATCGATTGCACCTTGACCGAATAGTTCTTGTAAAATACCGATTGTTGCACTTGAACTTTGTACAATTAAAGTAAAGACTGTACCGACAACAATTCCTAAAATTGGATTATCACTCATGCTCACTGTTAATTCTTGGAATGATTCTAAAGAACGAAGAGGTTTCATACCTGCGCTCATTAATTCTAAACCGAAGAATAACATACCAAAACCGAATACAACTTGACCTACAGAATGTACTTTTTTATTTTTAAAGAAGAATAGTAAGATTGCTCCAACTGCCATAACTGGGAGAGCATATTCTCCGATTTTAATTCCGATAATAAATGCAGTAACTGTCGTACCGATGTTTGCACCCATAATAACACCGATTGCTTGTCTTAATGTCATAAATCCGGCACTTACAAGTCCGACTGTTAAAGCGGTTGTTCCTGAACTGGATTGGATTAATACAGTAACTAACATACCTGCTAGTACACCCATAAGTGGGTTTGTTGTAAAACGATCTAGAATATCGCGAAGACGATCTCCAGCTGCTTGTTGCAGTCCATCGCCCATGTATTTAATCCCGAATAAGAAAATACCTAATCCACCAATGAACTGGAAGATCATATCTTGAACATTATATTCCACGCATTCCACTCCTTAAATTTCATGTACGATGTAATTATTAACTGAACCTTGAGTCACTGTAAACGGTTTGCTAGTAAAATTTACACTAAATTTACAAAAGGAATAAAAGTTTACAATCCCTTAAAGAAACAACTGCATTTCATTGGTTTTTATCTTGTATAAATCTTAATTTTGTAAAGAAATCACACTTTTTAGAATAATGTTGTTCAGTCGAATATCAAGGAAAGCGTCTGCAAGTTCATCGTATATTTTTTGATGAACGTTAAAAAAATATGTAGAGAAATGCATGTAGTTTTAGAACAGCAAAATGAGGGAAAACAATTCGTTTAACATGATAAAAAAGCCACTGAATTATCCAGCAGCTTTTTCCGTGTTTTTATCGCCATGCTTTTGTTTTCTTATGCTTGTAATGTAAATGAAGAGAAAAGCAATAAGTAATAGAGAGGAGTAACGATATACAGTTGCATAGTTTGTAAAGTGAGCAATAAATCCAAAGATAATCGCTCCAGCGCCGATTCCAAGGTCAAATGCGGAGAAGAATGTAGCAGTTGCTACGCCGCGTCGATGCGGTGCTACGCGGTCAATCATCCATGCTTGTAGTGCAGGTTGGATCGCTCCAAAACCACTTCCGTAACATGCTGCAGCAATAATTAAGCTCGGAATTGTCGTCGTATACGACAATAAAATAATACCTGTAAACGTTATAATAACTCCCGGAATGATGACGAATGTATGGCCTTTCGCATCATATAGCTTTCCAGAGAATGGACGAGTCACAGCGATTGCTAGTGCGTTACATAAAAAGAAGAGACTAATATCAGCTATGCCGACTTCTGTAGCAAATAGTGTGATAAAACTTCCGATTCCTCCGTACATTAATGTAATACATAATATTAATAATGAAGGAAGTAAAGCTTTACGCTCAATAAATCCATCGAGAAAAGTACTAGATGATTGTTGTGGAGGCTGTTTCGTTTTTTGGATTTGAAGTAGTTTCGTTAATATTAATGAAACAATTGTGCACGATAATGCACATAAAAAAAGAATTGTGAAGTTATATGTTTGCATAAGCCATAGTCCGATAAGTGGACCGAGGGCCATTGCAAGTGTTCCAGAAAGACCAAAATATCCCATGCCTTCTCCGCGGCGAGCTGAGGGAATTAAATCAGAAACGACAGTTCCATATGTAGTCGTTGTAATACCGAAACCAGCTCCGTGCAAAATACGAACAGCAAGCAAGAGAAAAATAGTTGAGGCGAAAAGGTAACTGCCCATAGCGAGTAAACAGATAGCAGTACCGATCATTAAAATGATTTTTTTATTGAATTTTTGCAAGGCGTTCCCAGTTAGCGGTCTAACAAAAAGTGCCGCAACGGTAAACATGCCGACAACAAATCCGATATTTGAACTTGTGCCACCAATTTCTTTCACATAAACAGGTAAGGTTGGAATTAACATTTGAAACCCTAAAAACATACATAAGTTTGCAAAAATTAAAGCAACAAACTCTTTTGTCCATAACGGTTCTCGTTTTACGAGTATTGCTTCTCCCATATATTCATCCCCTATATAAAATTTTCTCTTTTCTTTCGAGTATATGTATTGGCCAATGCAACAGTCAAGGAAGGTGTCTTGAAAACGGATAACAATTTTTAAGGTGAAAAACTGACAAATTTGTGTAAAGGCTACACAACTATGAAAAAAAGATGTAAAGTATAGATGTATAGACTTGTAGGTGTTAAGAATGATAGAAATTGTTTTTTCTTTAAAGAAAGCGGATTCAAAGGAGTAGTGAACAAGAAGGGGATATATACTTTTTCACTACATATATTTGAAAAGGTTTACAATATGATGAAGAAAGAGGCGTGTACATATGAGACGATTAGGTATTTCTATTTATCCAGAACATTCAACAGTAGAGAAAGATAAGGAGTATTTAACATTAGCAAGTAAATATGGGTTTACACGTGTGTTCACATGTTTATTATCTGTGGATGGAGAAAAAGAGAAAATTATTGAAGAATTTAAAGAAACGATCTCACATGCGAATGCATTAGGGTTCCAAGTATTAGTGGATATTAGTCCATCTGTTTTTGAACAATTAGGTATTTCGTATAATGATTTATCATTCTTCCATGAATTGGGTGCGTACGGTATTCGTTTAGATGTTGGTTTTTCAGGATTAGAAGAATCAATTATGACTTATAATCCGTATGGTTTGAAAATTGAGATTAATATGAGCAATGGTACGAAGTATGTAGATAACATTATGAGTCATAGACCAAATCGTGAAAATTTAATTGGTTGTCATAATTTTTATCCGCATCGTTATTCAGGGTTATCATACGATCATTTCATTAAATGCTCGAAACAATTTAAAGATTACGGTATGAGAACGGCTGCTTTTATTTCATCATTTGATGCAACATACGGACCTTGGCCAGTAACAGAAGGGTTATGTACATTAGAGCAGCATCGTGAATTACCGATGACAACACAGGCGAAACATTTATTCGCGACGGAATTAATTGATGATGTTATTATTGCAAACGCATATGCGTCAGAAGAAGAATTACAAGCACTAGGTGCATTAAATAAAGAGAAACAAACATTTGATATAGAAATATATGATACAACGACAGAACTAGAAAGAATTATCGTATTAAACGAACCACATTTTTATCGCGGAGATGTATCTGAATATATGATTCGTTCTACACAAAGTCGTGTGAAATATAAAAAAGAAGAGTTTAAACCTCATAATACGCGTGAAATTAAGCGTGGGGATTTATTAATTGATAATGAACAATATGGTCAGTATAAAGGCGAATTACAAATTGCATTAAAAGATATGGTGAATACAGGAAAAACAAATGTAGTTGGTCGAATTGTAGAAGAAGAGATTTTCTTACTAGACTATTTACAAGCATGGGATAAATTCGGATTTACATTAAAGAAATAGAGAGAATATAAAGGGGAAAAACTACTGATTTCAGCAGCTTTTCCCCCTTTATATATAAAGAGCGAGAGGAAGAGCTATGACAAAGGTGCATCAGCGATTAATTTCTATTTTAGAGGAATTTTTAGAAGAGAAATCGATGTTAAATCGAGCTTTTTTAGCGGGCCGTTTACATGTATCGACGAAGACGATTCAAAAGGATATAAAATTATTAAATGATATATTGGAAGAAAACGGAGCGAAAATCGAATCGCAAAGAGGGACTGGGTACGAATTAGAAATTATACAAAAGAAGAAATTTGAAGACTTTTGTGTGAGTCTATTTCAAAAACAGACGGAAAAGATCCCAACTTCTTATGAAGAAAGAATAGCGTACATTCTGCAGCGTGTTTTAATGACAGAGGGATATGTGAAGCTTTCAGAATTAGCGGAAGAGATGTATGTGAGCAAATCAACGGTCAATTTAATTATGAAAGATGTTACAGATATATGTGGTCGCTATAAATTACAAATTGAGAAGAGACCGTATTATGGTATACGTATTGTTGGAGAGGAATTTAATATTCGTTCTTGTTTATCACAATATGGTTTACCGCGTTATGACCATACTCCGTTTCATGAGCAATTTGAGCAGACGGAGACATATTTATCGCTACCGCATATATCACTCATTCGTTCAATTATATTAAAGTATATTGAAGGCGGAACAATATATTTATCTGATATAGAAATTGATAATTTAGTCATTCATATTGCAATCGCATTAAAGCGTTGTCAAAGTCAACATTATATGAAAGGACTGCATGCGGAGCAATCAGAACTTATAATAAAGAAAGAATATACAATTGCGAAGCAGATTTTAGGAGATTTAGAGAAAGCGTTAAAATTTTCATTTCCAGAAGAAGAAGTATTATATGTGACGATGCATTTATTAAGTACTGCTGTTACAACGAGAAATCGCTATGAAAATATAGAAGAGCTATTAGGGAAAGATATATATGCATTTATGCAACATATTCTTTTTAAAGTAGCGGAAGAACGGAATCTTATTTTTTATTATGATGAAGAATTATTATTTGGATTTGGTATTCATTTAAAAACGTTATTAAATCGTTTGAAGTATAAGTTAAATACGAGAAATCCTCTTTTGGCAGAAGTGAAAAAGAATTATCCGTATGCTTTTGAAATTGCGGTTCTCGTTGGAGATATCATTGGTGAATATACGGGTGAATCGATCCCTGAAAGTGAAATTGGTTATATTGCAATTCACTTCGGTGGAGCTATGAGCCGTTTGCAGGAGCAAAATCAAAAGAAAAGATGCTTATTAGTTTGTGCGACTGGTCAAGGAAGTGCCCAACTATTAAAATATAAAATTTTATCACAGTTCCGAGATAAATTAGAGATTGTAGGTATTACAGGCTATTATCAATTGAAAGTAGAAGATCTTTATAAAGAAAAAATAGATTGTATTATTAGTACGATTCATATACCGAGTGGCTTGCCTGTTCCAGTTATAAAAGTGAATTCAATATTTGATGATAAAGAGATTAAATCGATTGGTCAGCGGTTGTTTACGCATGTGAATACTAGTGTGCAGCCTTATATTAAGGAAGATTTAATCTTTTTAAATTATAGTGCTTCTACGAAAGAGGATGTTATTCAGTTTTTATGTGAGAAAGCTGCTGAGAAACGCTATGTACCAGAAAACTTTTATGCTTCTGTTATGGAAAGAGAAAATACGTCTCCGACAGCGGTTGGGAATTCAGTTGCAATCCCGCATCCGATGCAGTTATTAAGTGAGGAAACTTTTTTGATGTTTTGCACACTTGAAAAGGCTGTTGATTGGGGAGATAAAAAAGTACAAGTAATTATTTTATTTAGTGTAAAGCGCAATAATAATGAAGATTTGCAAAGGCTTTATGATTTTTTATATGATATTATGTCTAGTCAAACTACGATAGAGAAACTTACTCAGACCGAGGTAATTGAAGATTTTCAAGAGATTTTATTATCATTTTGAAAAAGTATATAAAAACTTCCGTTACATAACGGAAGTTTTTTATGTTTAATTGTATGCGTTTTCATAATAAGATGAAAATATAGAACCATATAGCTTGGGGGAATTTAAAATGGCTGATATGCAAACTCCATTTGCGTTAATTTTACATGGTGGCAATGCGAGAAGTGCGGCGCTTGAAGCAATTGCTTTTGCAAGACAAGGAGATTTCGGGAATGCCGGCGAAAAGATGAAACTTACTAGTGAGGAAATTTCAGCAGCGCATCGTATTCAAACGGATTTAATTCAAGAAGAAGCAAGAGGAAATCATGCAGAAATTAGTTTACTGTTGGTGCACGCACAAGATCATTTAATGAATGCAATTACAGTGAAAGAACTGGCTGAAGAATTTATTGCTCTTCATAAACGAGTAGAAGAGAAAGTGACCGTATAAGATGTACATTTTATTATGTTGTGCAGCAGGTATGTCAACGAGTATGGTCGTAAGAAAAATGCAAGAAGAGGCAAAGAAACAGGGGAAGAATTATAAAATTAAGGCAGTTGATTCAGAACTAGTGAAGCTTGAAATTAAGGAAGCCGATGTCGTTTTAATTGGCCCACAGGTGAAATATTTATTCCCAGCTGTAGAGTTTCTTGCAAATTCATACAATATACCAGTTGCGATTATAGACCAACGAGATTATGGCATGTGTGATGGTTTGAAGGTGCTTAAGCAAGCAGAACAATTAGTTTTAGCATAATTATATCTTTTTAAATATAAACATTATAATGTTATAAAGTTTATTTCGTTCTTTTATAGTAGAGAGAAAGAGGAGGGCTATTGATGAATGGGTTTATGAGTTTTATGGAACAAAAGATTATGCCAACAACGCAAAAAATTGCAGGACAACGACATTTATTAGCAATTCGAAACGGGGTTATTTCTACATTACCGTTAACGATCGTCGGATCATTTTTTGTTATCTTTTTAAATTTACCAATTGATGCATATATGGAATGGATCGCACCGTTTCGTCATATTTTAGATATTCCATTTCGATTTACAGTAGGACTAATGGCATTATACGCAGCGTTTGGTGTAGGGGCTTCGCTCGCGAACTTTTATCAGCTCAATCAGTTAAGTGCAGGGTTATTATCTGTACTCGCCTTTTTACTAGCATCAGTTGAACCAATTCAAATTACGAAAGCTGTACCAGGTGTTATTGATGCAGGGAGATATATTTCAGTAGGAACATTAAGTGCAACGTCTTTATTCGGCGCAATTGTTACAGCATTAATTGCAGTAGAAATTTATCATTTTATGATTAAGCATAATATCTCGATTAAATTACCAGATAGTGTACCACCAGCAGTTTCAAATTCGTTTGCAGCATTAATTCCAACATTAGCAGTTATTCTTTTATTCTGGGGCATTCGCTACGGTTTGAAATTTGATGTGAATACAACGATCACATATTTAATCGCACCATTAAAATCAGTATTAGTAGGAAATAATTTATTCGGTGGTTTATTAACAGTATTCTTAATCGTGTTTTTCTGGTCATTCGGTATACATGGACCAGCGATTTTAGGACCAATTATTCGTCCGATGTGGGATTCAGCAATTCTTGAAAATATGGAAGTATTCACGGCTACAGGAAATGCACATCAGTTACCAAACTTATTTACAGAGCAATTTATTCAATGGTTCGTATGGATTGGCGGATCAGGCTCAACGTTAGCTTTAGTAATTATGTTTATGTTCTCTAAATCTAAGTTCCTAAAAGAGTTAGGTAGATTATCATTCGTACCAGGTTTATTCAATATTAACGAACCAATTATTTTTGGGGCACCGATTGTAATGAACCCAATTCTAATTATTCCGTTCGTTATTACACCGTTAGTGACAACGACAGTATCATATTTTGCAGTTGTTTCAGGTATGATTCCACTTATGATGGCGAAACTGCCATTTACGATGTTAGCACCAATTGCAGCGGTAATTAGTACGGACTGGACAATTATGGCTGGTGTACTTGTACTTGTTAACTTTGTCATCTCATTCGTAATTTACTATCCATTCTTCAAAATGTATGAGAAACAACAATTAGCAGGAGAGGAGAAAACAGAATGCTCGGAGCAATTATCATCTTAATTACATTCGTGGTCGGACAGTGTATTGCCCATTATTCGAAATGGGTACAAAGTAAATCTTTATTAGTGTTACTACTAGTATCAGTTTTATTTATCGGTTGTTCAATGGGTGCATATGTAATGTTAGGATTGCAATCACCGTACGTAATTATTGTACCGACAATTTTATGTGCAACGTGTTTATCTGCAAAATATAGATTTACGAGCATGGCATTAATACAACGTGTGAAGGAGATGCAAAAGCATGGAGCGTAAATTAGGAATTTCACTTTATCCAGAACATTCAACGAAAGAAAAAGATATGGCTTATATTTCCGCAGCGGCACGACACGGTTTCTCAAGAATATTTACTTGTTTGTTATCTGTGAATCGTCCGAAAGAAGAAATTGTAGCTGAATTTAAAGAGATTATCAATCACGCAAAAGATAACAATATGGAAGTTATTTTAGATGTAGCTCCAGCTGTGTTTGATCAGCTTGGTATTAGTTATAGCGATCTATCATTTTTCGCAGAATTAGGCGCAGACGGTATTCGTTTAGATGTAGGTTTTGACGGATTAACGGAAGCGAAAATGACGAATAATCCGTACGGTTTAAAAATTGAGTTAAATGTAAGTAACGATATTGCGTACTTAGAAAATATTCTTTCGCATCAAGCGAATAAATCAGCTTTAATTGGTTGCCATAATTTTTATCCGCAAAAATTCACTGGTCTTCCATACGATTATTTCATTCGCTGTAGTGAACGCTTTAAAAAGCATGGTATTCGCAGTGCAGCCTTTATTACATCACATGTCGCAAACATCGGTCCATGGGATATTAACGATGGATTATGTACATTAGAAGAGCATCGTAATTTACCAATTGAAGTACAAGCGAAGCATTTATGGGCAACAGGGTTAATTGATGATGTCATTATCGGAAATGCTTATGCGAGTGAGGAAGAGTTAGAGAAACTAGGAAACTTAAATCGCTACATGTTACAGCTAAAAGTGCACTTTGTAGACGAAGCGACTGAAGTAGAGAAGAGAGCTACGCTGCAAGAATTACACGTAAGGCGCGGCGACATAACAGAGTATATGGTACGTTCTACAGAAGTACGTAAAAAGTACAAAGATTATGACTTCCCAGTGCGTGAAAGTGTGCTGCAGGAAAGAGGGCAAGTTGTAATTGGAAACAATTCATTTGGTAAGTATAAAGGTGAACTGCAAATCATTCTGAAAGAAATGCCGATAGATGAACGGAAAAATATTGTCGGTACAATTGCAGAAGAGGAGTTATTCTTACTAGATTATGTAGGAGCTTGGACGCAGTTTACTTGTGTGGAATAGGGAAGAGAAGGAGAGGATGCTGTGACATCCTCTTTTTTCTGTTGAAATAGTAATCTATCGTATATAGAATGCAAAGAGATAGACTTAATTTGGACGGGAGAGAAGGAGATGGAAGAGTATATAGATGATTTATTAAGGCGGATGGCTGATGAGGAAACAGAGATTTGGCATCGTGCGTATGATGAAGCAAAAGCGTTAAATGACTTATTAACTTTTCCTTATTTACAGCAGAAGGTAATCAAAGCAAAAAAGGTATCTATGAAGAAAGATATTTATTATTTAATGACGAAACTCGCCATCAATACGAAGGAAATCTATATTGCTGATTATCTTATAGATCGTTTGGAATGTGAACAAAGCCCGACTTTGTTAAGTGAACTGCTTAGTAATATTTATACATTGCCAGAAATAAGTAGTACAAATAAAATCATTCCGTATATTTATCATAAAAACGATAGTGTTCGTTATTGGGCAGTTGCTTCCTTAAAGTTATATAAATCGTTAGAAGCGGAAAGTGCGTTGCTAAAGTTGTTGGATACTGAAGAAAATAAAGATGAGATTACACATATTTGTTATACATTGTTTGAGATTGGAACGAAGCAATCGATTCTGCCGTTAACAAAGCTTTTATATAGTAATAGTGCCTATGTTCGTTCAACCGTTATTGAGGTTTTAGCAAAAATAGGGGGATCGGACTTACAAATAGTTTATATTGAAGCTTTACATGATAGAAATGTTATGGTGAAATATGAAGCTGTTCGAGCTATTTATACGTATGGCGACGAAATGGCAATGAGAGCAATTTGCGAACGTGTGAATAAAATTGTTGCTAGAAGACGTAAAAATGAAGTAGAGCCTACGGATGAAGCAGAGATTATCATTGCTCTTCGTTTCTTACATAAGTTTGCTAATCATGAAGAAGTTTTAAAGATATTTGATAAGGTATACAAAAAACGTGGAAACTTGTTTATTTCGAAGAGGGAGTGGCTTCGAGACAATATTGCTTACTTTCAAGAGAAAGAAAGAATGTAATAATTATAGAAAAGGAGCCAGTCTCAACGATGAGACTGGCTCTTTTTTATAACTAGTTTAATACTTTAACTGTAACTGTTTTACGTCCCCAGCTACTTGATGAACCTTTATCTGGCATTAAAACGTCGATTTTATTACCTTTAATAGCTCCACCAGTATCACCAGCGATTGCTACTCCGTAACCTTCAACCCATACTTTTGAACCTAATGGAATGACACTTGGATCAACTGCAATTAGTTTCATGTTTGGATTAGCTGTTAAGTTGTGGCCTAAAGCTGATTTTACTTGGTCGCCTGCTTTATAACCATTTTCAAGTGGATCTGCTGTGTAAGCTGTTGCTACAACACGTAACTCACGAGAAGATGATGGTGTACTTGTTTCAGTTTCTTTTGCAACAGGTTGTTGTGTAGCTGGTTTTTGAGCTTTAGCCGCTTCTTGAGCCTTAGCCGCTTCACGAGCTTCAGCTGCTTCTTGAGCCTTAGCTGCTTCACGAGCTTCAGCTGCCTCTTGAGCTTTAGCTGCTTCACGAGCTTTAGCTGCTTCTTGAGCCTTAGCCGCTGCTTGAGCTTCAGCATCTGCTTGAGCTTTAGCTGCTTCACGAGCTTTAGCTGCCTCTTGAGCTTTAACTTCTGCTTGAGCTTCAGCATCTGCCTGAGCTTTAGCTGCTTCTTGAGCCTTAGCTGCTTCACGAGCTTTAGCCGCTTCTTGAGCTTTAACTTCTGCTTGAGCTTCAGCTGCTTCGCGAGCTTTAGTTGCTTCCACTGCTTTAGCTTTTGCTTGAGTTTCAGCTACTTCCTGAGCTTTAGCTGCTTCACGAACTTTAGCTGTATCTTGAACTGTAGTCGTTTTTTCAACTTTAGCTACTGGTTGAACTTTAACTGGTGCTTTACCTGTTAAGTAAGGAACATGAACATAAGCTGTTTTTCCGTTATATTCAAATTGAATCCAATCATTTTGTACTTGGTGTGTTGTTTCAATTACATCATCTTTTTTCAACTTACCAAGAATCTCTGAGTCTGTGTTTGCCCCAGCACGTACGTTTAATACGTTTGCTGTTACGTAGTAAGTGTCTTTTGTATAGTCAGCGCTTATGAAAGCTTCTTTACCGCTATTCAATTGAACTTTTGACCAACCATTTTCTGTATGTAAAACATTTACTTTATATCCATCTAATAATTTTCCTACAACTTTTGATTCAGTAGTTGGGTTTTCTCGTACGTTTAGTACGTCAGTCGTTACGATTGTTTCTGCTTTAGCAGATGTTGTGAAAATCCCAAGACCAAAAACCGCTGCTGTTGCTATACCCATAAATTTTTTCATAATAGCCTCCATTGCATTTGTTTTCGTTGACCTCATTATAGCAACCATTATTTTCTTATTTGCGAAAAACATAAAATTACAAAGCTTTCGTAACGGGGCATTAATATTCTGTAACAATTCCATAAATATCCTGATAGCGCTTCCTTGTTGTTTTTTGGCGTATTAGGGCATATGAAACACAAAATGAGTAGTATTTCAATTACTGTAACGTTAATAATGTTACAGTAATATTTCTTAATGATATCTATAGCGTTACAAAAATAGCTTATTTTACTGTTTGAATGGAAATTTAGTTATGAAACGATAATCTTTTTAGGCGTGAAAATATATAAATGAGGTGAAATTTAATAAAATATCGATATAATTGTTACAAAATCAG
The DNA here is from genome assembly GCF_052646455.1 of Bacillus cereus group sp. Bce041. Classification (NCBI taxonomy): domain Bacteria; kingdom Bacillati; phylum Bacillota; class Bacilli; order Caryophanales; family Bacillaceae; genus Bacillus; species Bacillus cereus group sp. Bce041. The sequence continues at coordinate 1,010,443 of NZ_JBQXON010000002.1, read as the reverse complement.
TCGAAGTATGGAAAAAATTACGCCTTGATTTTCGTCTGTTACATAGTATTTTTGCAATAATAGAATTAGATAATAGCCTTAGTACCTATAAATAATGAAGAGTATTAGAATGGTAGTTGTAACGTGAAACATATATAATAGAAGAAACTCAATTTAGTAGATAAATAAAAAACGCAGGAGTGTAAACTCCTACGTTTTTGTTTATTCATATCGTAAACATTCAATTGGATCCAGTTTGGCAGCTTTGTTAGCTGGCAGTAAACCGAATATAATACCGATTAACATTGAGATACCTACTGCAAGAAGTCCAAGTTCTTTTGAGACAACGAGTGGCCATCCAGCAAAGATTGAGACGATCCAAGCGAAGAAAATACCGAGCATGAATCCGATGAAACCACCAAGTCCTGTTAATATACAAGATTCGATTAAGAATTGTGTTAATACTTTACCACGTGTTGCACCAAGTGCTTTACGAATACCAATCTCACGTGTACGTTCTGTTACAGATACGAGCATGATGTTCATTACACCGATACCACCAACAAGTAAGGAGATAGCGGCAATACCACCGAATACCATTTTCATCATACCGATTGATTCGTCTAGTTGTTTCGTAAATTCACCTAAATCTTGTGCTTCGAATTTGTGCTCAAATTTAGGAGCTTTCATTTCGTTTAAGACAGAAACAGCTTGTTTTTCTACACTTTTACGTTCTGTCGGAGAGGTCATTGTTAATCTTACAGAGTCATACTCATTTACTCCTGAAATGACAGGCGCATTTTCAAGTGATGTATAACCTTCAGGCATAGGCATTCCAAAGTCATTTTTCGTTTCGTATACACCAACTATTTTATACGGCTTTCCTTTTATATCTGTGTATTGATTTGATTCCCAACCACTACTAAATAATTTGTTGAAAGCTTCTTCATTTAATATAACAGCAGGGATTGCTTGATTTAGTTCACTGTCATTTAATTCACGACCGTGAACTAATTTTATTTTCGAATCTGTCATAAAGGCGCCTGTTCCACCTTTTAAATCAAGATTTACATCTTTTGAACCAGCAGATGCTTTTACTTTCATACTTACGTCTGGATACACATCTTTAACGCCTGGTACAGTTTGCAGACGGTTTAGCATATCAGGTGTGATTTTGGCACTATCTGTTCCGTAATCAGGATTGTTGTAGTAAATCGTTACTTCGTTATCTTTTCCTTGGCCTAATTCTTTTTTAAACTTTGCGTTTGTACCATCACCCATTGAAATGATAGTAATAATGGCACTAATACCGATAATAATACCTAACATCGTTAAGATAGAACGCATTTTATGAGCAAAGATAGAGGAAAGGGCCATGCGTATATTTTCACTCGTATTCAAAATTAACCTCTCCAATCTTGGACGATATTTCCGTCACGAATTACAATTTGACGTGCTGCAGCTTCCCCGATTTCACGGTCATGGGTAATCATAATGATTGTTGAGCCTTGTTTATTTAATTCGTAAAAGAGGTCCATAATTTGTGTACTTGTTTTCGTATCAAGTGCTCCCGTCGGTTCATCGGCTAAAATGAATTTCGGGTTATTTACGATTGCGCGGGCAACGGCGACACGCTGCTTTTGTCCACCTGATAATTCGTTCGGTAAGTGAGTAGCGCGATCAGCTAAACCGACTTTTGTTAAAGCAGCTAATGAGCGCTCGCGTCTTTCTTTTTTATCGACTCCAGCGTAAATAAGAGGTAGTTCTACATTTTGAAGCGCTGTAAGTCTCGGTAATAACATGAAGTTTTGGAATACGAATCCGATCTCTTTATTACGTACGTGTGCAAGTTCTGTTTCAGACATGTTTGAAATATTTTGACCGGCTAGTTCGTACGTACCTGTCGTCGGTTTATCTAAGCAACCGATAATGTTCATTAATGTTGATTTACCAGAACCAGAAGGTCCCATAATTGAAGTGAATTCTCCTTGGTTCAGTGTTACGTCAATTCCGTGTAATATTTGAACGGACTCTGCACCATTTTGGAAGGATTTCGTGATGCCTTTTAAGTTAATCACTGGGCGACAACCTCCATACCATCTTTTAAGTCTTTTTCAGGTTTAGAGATAATTTCCTCTCCTTTTTTCACTCCAGAAACTTTTGCTTCGCTATCAGTCTCGAATTCAACAGTAACTGCTTGTTCTTTCGCCTTACCGTCTTTTACAACGAAGACAACATTTTTGTCACCTTTTTTCACGATACTGCTTTTCGGAACAATTGTACCAGTTGCTTCGCCAGATTTACTTGTTACGTAAACGTGGAAGCCGTTTTGTAATTCGTCACTATTATCTAATGTGACAGTGAATTGATAGTTAGAAACAGTTTTATTTTCATCCATGCTCTTTAATGGTGTAGAACCGATTTCTGTTACTTTTCCTGTCCAAGTCTTACCAGCGACAGTTTTTGATGAAACAGTTACTTCTTGCCCAACTTTCATACTAGCAAGCTCATATTCAGAAATTTGACCTTTTACTTTAAATTGACCAGCGTGACGAAGAGTAATTCCGCTCATACCTGTTTTTTCGTCAGCAGTTTTTACGATATCATCAATTACGCCATCAGCAGGACTTGTTACAGAAAGATTGTTTACTTTCTCTTTTGCTGCTTTAATCATTTCATCAGCTTTTTCAACTTCAAACTTTTTCATTTCAATTTGTGATTCTAATTGCCCAACTTCGGCTTCTGATGCTTTTAATGCTTCAGCAGGAAGGCCTGAATTTTTATCTTTTTGTAATTTTTGTTTCGCTACATCAATTTGTTTTTGGAGCAACGTTACTTCTTTTTGTGCGATTTTCTTTTGCATTTCTGCTTCTGTTACACCTTGTTTCGCAGTCGGATCATTGTATTTAAATAGAAGCTGACCTTTTTTCACTTCATCGCCTTTTTTCACAGCTAATTCATATGTTCCTTTTGTTGGATCGAATGAAATAGTTTCAATTCCATTTGGAATAACTTCGCCACCAAATTTTTGCGCGTTTTGGATTTGTTTTTCGGTTACTTTATATCCGCTATATGCCATTGCTACATCTGAACCGCCACCAGCAAATGCAAAGTATGATCCAGCTGCAATTCCGATTGCTACTACACTAGTAATTAACACTTTATTTTTCTTCTTCATCTATTTATCACCTTTTCGTTCGTTTTAGTATCTACATTAAGTATAGAAGAGGTAAAGAATCTGACAAATCGTTTTAGCTTACAATAACCTTACAGTTTTGTAAGGTATGAATATGTAAATGTAAGGTAGAGGTTGTCCTAGTGTAAGCAAATGAATTGACTCGTCGTTTCTTTCTTACAATAATATTGTATGGAGGAAAGGAGGAAGGAAGATGGAAGCTTATTTTAGCGCACACCCATTAAAACCATTTATTCCATACTCAAGGCAACATGCCCTTATATTATTTATTATGTTGGTGGGGATATTTTTTCTGTATCAATACCAAGATGTATTACGTCAAAGTGAGTGGAATATAACGGTTCGATATGCAATTGCATTTTTATTTATAGGTAGTGAAATTGGGCTTCATATGTGGGAGTGGAAAGCGGGGATTTTTGAGCTAGCTACTTCATTACCGTTTGAATTATGTACGATTAGTTTATTATTAGCGTCGATTATGATCGTAACGAAAAGTTACCGCATATATGAGATTGTATTTTTCACGGGAATTATTGGTGCATCACAAGCTATTTTAACGCCAAACTTGCAGTATGCTTTTCCGCATTTTCGTTTCATTGAATATTTTATCGCGCATATATTGCTCATTTGGGCACCACTCTTTATGACTTGGGTGGAAGGCTATAGACCGACCTTGCAATCTATTAAGCGTACGATGATATTTTTAAACATATTGATTCCGCTTGTTTCGTTTGTGAATTATAAAACAGGCGGTAATTATATGTTTTTAGCTCATAAGCCAGAAACAGCTTCATTACTCGATATGTTAGGACCGCATCCTTACTATATTATTTCATTAGAACTCGCAGCGCTTATTGGGTGTTTTATTTTGTATATGCCGTTTGCAAAAAGAGAAAGGCATGCGCATAAAGAATCACTAGGATCATAACCTAGTGATTTTTTATGATTGAATATTTACAATTCAGAAAATTAAGAATAAAATTAGAGAGTAAAATATAAAGAGAGAGAAGGGAAAACGTGGTCAAAAAAGTTTTTCTGAATGGGATGGAAGTGACAATTCAATTTATTATTTCGATTTTGGGGATTATTATGTTAGGGGCTCTGCCGAAATTGTTTTATGGATTTAAGCTGGATGTATCAAAGTACATACAGAGTTTAAAAGAAGTGTTTGTGAACTTAATGGATATTTCCAATTTGCAATATGTGAAAGGTAAATTTTTATTTCCGCAGCTGTTCGTCCATTATAAAGAAACGATTATTATTTTTTTAGCTGCTTTTTTTATTTCATTATTTGTAGCATTTTGTATTGTTTATGTAATTATGAGTAGTTCACCGCGTATACAACATCGAATTAAATCATTTCTTATCTTCCTAGAATCTATTCCAGATATCCTTCTTATTTTAGTATCACAAATTTTAGTTATATGGTTTTTTAAACAAACAGGTTTTTTACCTTTTCAAATTGCTTCAATTGGAGGCGAGTCAATTAGAGGATTGCCGATACTTTGTTTGAGCATCCCGACTACGATTATGTTTGTAAAAATGGTCGTGCTTCGTTTTGAAAATGAACTAGAAAAAGATTATGTACTATTTGCTAAGGCGAAAGGGCTGGGGCGCTTTCATATTTTAAATCGTCATATTTTACGAAATGTGTTGCTTAGTACATTATTCTTTGCGAAAACGAATATCTTTTTTATGTTATCTAATTTATATATTATAGAATGGATTTTTAATACGGGTGGTATTTTTATGTTTTTGAAATCTTATTTTGGTATTAGAGTTGAGGTTTTCATCGTTAGTGTGCTTCTTATATATATTCCGATTTTTATTTTATTTAAATTGTTTCATTATCTCATTCCGGCTGCGATGAAGGAGAGATTATAATATGTGGACGTATATAAAACGTGATAAAAGATTTTGGATAAGCATTGGGTTTCTTCTCCTATTAGTTCTTTTGAGCATCGGAAATACGTTATGGAATGATGGACATATTAGACAAGTTACATTGCAATATGATGCGGATGAAAATCCACAAGTGCCACCGTTTTCACCTTCATTACAATTTTTACTCGGGACAGATCGGAAAGGATACGACCTTTTACATTTAGTTATTGAAGGCGCGAAGTGGACGATTGGTATATCTATTTTAATTGCGGCACTTAGAATGGTAATAGGTGTGTTTTTCGGTGTCGTACTCGGAACGTATATAAAAAGAGGATTTTCAAAAATTGAGGCTTTCTTTGATAGTTTTACAGTTATTCCGACAGTTATGATTGCGTATTTTTTTCTTCAATCTGCAAATGCATTTGGAAGCGGGGAGGAAACAACAACCTTTTTTGAAAGGGCTTCGTTTCAAGTTGTCTTACTTGTAATGCTTGTAATGCCAGTTATTGCACTGTATGTTGCGAAGGAAGTTCGTAAATTGCGAACGGAGGAATTTGTTGATGCCGCACGCATATTAGGTGGATCGAGAAGACATATTGTTATAAAGCATCTTTTCCCGCACCTTTATATGACGTTTATACTTGTATTTTTTCAGCAGTTTACGCAGACTCTTACTATTTTACTGCACTTAGGGTTACTAGAAATATTCTTTGGCGGAACGGTTAAGTTTTTAGGACCGATAGAAGAAATAGAATCTTACACACATGAATGGTCAGGGCTAATTGGAGTCTATTTTAGATCTTTAACAGTGCATCCATGGATTCCTCTCGTCCCAATTACATTTTTCGGGCTTACCATTTTTTCAGGAAATATGATTGTAAAAAGTCTAGAAGAGGCGATGTTGAAAGTTCGATTAGGGGGAGAGATAAAGAAGGAAGTTGTAGAAGAGGAACAATCTGCTGTACAGTCAAAGGAAGAGTTGTTTACGTTTAAACATACGATGTGAAGAGAAAAAGAAGCAAGCATGGATTTCATGCTTGCTTCTTTTTACTTTGCAGAAACTTCACCTTCAGCTTCTGTTTGCGGAATAAAGTATCCGATTATACCACCAATTATTGCTGGAACGATCCAGCCGATTCCTAAGTTATAAAAAGGAATCGTGTGTACGATATTAGCGATAAAACTTGGTATCATTCCCACATTATCAAGTGCATGAATACAGCTAATAATGAATGCTGCGATCATTGCTCCGATGTAGACAGAAGGTTTACGTTTCGTATATTTATCGATAAATGATACGAAAATTAAAATGATTGTAATTGGGTACAAAATAATTAATACAGGTAGTGTGATTTTAATTAATAAGCTTAATCCTAAGTTTGAAATAACGAAACTAAAGATACAAACGTATAGTACGAGCTTTTTGTAAGAAACATTTGTTAATACTGTTGCGAAATAGTTGGCGAATGCACTTACAACACCAATTGCTGTTGTTAAACAAGCGAAGATAATGGCGATACTTAATAAAACATTACCGCTTGTCCCAAAGAATTGGTACATAACAGTTGCTAATAGTTGACCACCGTTCTCGAATTGTCCCAAGTTTCCGTTTGAAGCTCCGATATAACCGAGTAAGAAGTAAACAATTGTTAAGAATAGAGCAGCGATACTTCCGCAAATGATTGTATATTTCGCGATAGATTTCTTCTCTTGTATACCGTTTTGACGAATTGCATTTACAACAATTGTTGATAGTACGAGAGCGCCAATTGCATCTAACGTTAAAAATCCTTCAAGAAATCCTTTGAAAAACGGGATGTCTTTATAGTCACCGATAGGCTCTGCAAACGTTCCTGGTGAAAGAATCGCTTTTGTTGCCATAATTGCAATAATTACAAGTAAAATTGGCGTTAATATTTTACCGATATGATCTACTAGCTTGGATGGATTTAATGATAAGAAGTAAACGACTGTAAAGAAAATCGCACTAAAAACTAACATAGAATACCATTGATCTGGGAAAAGTGGTGCAATCCCAATTTCATAAGATACAGATCCAGTTCGTGGAATAACAAATAGTGGGCCGATTGAAAGATAAATAATGATAGCGAATACTGCTGCGAATTTTGGATGAACACGGCTCGCTAAAGTGTTAAAACTACCACCAGCAAGGGCAACAGCAACGATAGCAAGTAAAGATAAACCGACGTCTGTAATAATAAACCCTGTAATGGAAACCCACATATTTTCTCCGGAAGAAAGGCCAAGAAGGGGCGGGAAAATCATATTACCAGCACCGAAGAAAACTGCGAAGAGTAATAAACTAATCGAAAGTATTTGCGCTGGTTTCAAAGTTGTACGCATATAAAGAAAATCCTCCTAATGAGTATTTTTGTCGAAAATTCAAATAATTTGTCGAGTAACTGTTATTATTTTAAAGGTCTGATGACTAGAAAGCAATAGGGAATTTTGAAAAAATTAAAAAATAATGCATTAAATCGAATAAATATACTATTTGTATGTTTAATAGGAAGGATTTAACTTTTAACGTAAAAAAAACACATATCGCTAGGATACGTGTATTAAAAATATATTTTTCTATCGCGTTCTTCTTTTAAAATTTCAACCGCTTCTCGGAAACGTTGTGAATGGACAATTTCTCGTTCGCGTAAAAAGCGTAAACTGTCATTTATGTCGGGATCGTCAGATTGGTTGATAAGCCATTGATATGTGGCACGCGCTTTTTCTTCAGCCGCAATATCTTCGTATAGGTCGGCAATTGGATCACCTTTAGCTTGTATATAGGTTGCAGTAAATGGAACACCAGCTGCGTTATGGTAATGAAGTGCGCTGTCATGATCGACGTAATGAGGGTCGAGACCAGCTGCCTTCATCTGTTCAGGAGTCGCATCTTTTGTCAGCTTATAAACCATCGTAGCAATCATTTCAAGATGCGCAAATTCTTCTGTACCAATATCGGTAAGGAGGCCAATGACTTTATCCGGGATTGTATAACGCTGATTTAAGTAACGTAGTGCAGCAGCTAATTCTCCATCTGCACCACCGTATTGCTCAATTAATAATTTTGCAAGTGCTGGATTACAAGTTCCTACTTTAACAGGGTATTGTAATTTTTTTTCATAAATCCACATAGTTTCTCTCCTTTATATTTGCCATGGCCAAGGACCTTTGCTCCATTCCCAAGGGGCATTAGAATAGCTATTTCCATACTGTTGAAGCGGTCCATATTTTTCTTCCATCTGTTGTTTTAATACTCTTCGTTTATAGGAAAAATCATTAAATTGGTTAATAGCTGCTGTATCGTCTGGGTGGGTGTCTAAGTAAAGGGTTAGTTCAACTAATACAAAGTCTAATTCTTGGAGATTCTCTAAAAGTCGATAATACTCTTCTGGTAGTGGCTGGTTCACGTCAGTAGTCACCGCCCTTTTTTATAAGGATTTTCGTAATAATCATAAAAGATAGGCCATAAGGTTCCTTTTTGTAGTGCTTCTTTCGGTGAGAATTGTGGTGAATTTGGCGGTTGAAAACCTAAATATAAATTAGGAGGGGTAGAGTAATATTTTTTACCAATAGGAGGACAAGGATCTTGAGGACTATGATATGGCACATATGATTTCATATATTTATCCATTAATAAACCTCCCTATATTCTTCATCACTACGTATTGTATTCAGACATAATAGGCCTTTATGACACATATAAAAAAGTAATAGGTACGGGGGGAATGAATGTGGAGAATGTGAAACAATTCATTGTATTGGAAGTGAAAAACTTAAAGGAAACTTTGTATTTTTATGAAGGGATTTTAGGAATCAAGCCTAGTTTAGAAAGACCCCAATTAGATGTAACAGGGGTTTGGTATGATGCTGATTCAATGAGAGTTAGTTTTGTAATGAATCGTAGTTTGGGTGGGCGTGAGAAGAGTGTTACGGATTCGGTTGATGTACTAATGTTTTCAATTTCTAACATAGAGAACTTAAAGAAGAGGTTAGTGTTTTATAAAATTGCATATACAGAAAACAAAAGTGAGAAGAGTATTGTAGTACAAGACCCAGATGGATATAAAATTCAAGTGATAGAGAAGGACGAATAAACGGAGGGGATTTAGTGGAGAGGAATTATGAAGAAAGTGCATTGTTTGAGCATCAATTTTGGCTAAAGGTGCTTACTGATCATTCGCAATTTTTACTTGATGCATTAGCTCCGAAGGAAAAAGAGGATATAAAAAAGGCCACTTATTTTGTTGAAACATTTACGAATCTGTTAAATAAAGTTCGTAATGTGAATCTCATTGCGTTTTCAAAAGAGGCAGAACGAGCCGCAAAGGAAATACGAACGTTTAAATTAAGTATTATACAGAAACAACTCGAGGGAAAAATCACTATTCATTTTACGCCAACTTTCATCAATCATATGGTAAACGAAGTAGAAGAATATATAACGGTGTTAGAATTTTTAAAGAAAGGAGAAGTTCCGCCTGTTTTTCATGAATTACATTATCATCTCGTTTGGTTAACGGATGCGGCTGGCCATGCAGGATCTATTTCTGGTGGATTAGATCTTGTTGAAAAAAGATTAAAAGAGAAAAGCGAAGAATTTACGAAGCACTTTGAACAATTTTACTTAAAGGCAGTTGAGATGACAGGTTATTTACGGACAGAGCTTCATCATTTTCCTGCATTAAAGAAGTTTACAAAAGATGTTTCACTTGAGTTAAAATTATTTTCGCATTTTCTCCATGAGGTTGAAGAGATGGAGTTATCGAATGAAATATTAAGTGCATTATCTGCTAGAATGGCGGATCATATGGCAAGAGAAGAATGTTATTACTTATTAAAATTAGCACAATCTTCTGGACTTGAGATGCCAAAATGTAATCCGCTTTAAAGAAAAAAGAGGTCAATTTTATTTGGCCTCTTTTTCTGTTTTATTGTCTCTTTTTATTTCTGCTTGTTCAATACTTGCCTGTAATGTCTCCATAATATTGATGATGTTTGGAGCAGGAGAGATGGTTTCGGTTTTTTCCTGTTGTTCAATTTTATTTTCGATTAATTCGGTAAGAGCTTCTTTATATTCATCTGTATATAACTCTTGTTCGAAAGGATTTGTAAGATGGTGGATTAAATTGATTGCTGCTGTGAGTTCTTGTTTTTGAATCGGATAATTTTCATTACTTGGTAAGTTAGGTGTATTTGTTATATCGCGAATTTCATTAGGGTAGTGAATAGTTTGTAATATAAGCCCATCTTCAAAGTTACGGATAATAGCTAAATGTTGTTTTTTTCTAATGGAAATATGGATAAGACCAAGTTTATTCGTACGTTCAAGAGCTTCTTTTAATAATAAATACGATTTTTCATGTCCTGAGGTAGGGCCTATAAAATAAGAACGATCGTAGAGAACAGAATCAATTTCGTTATTTTGGACAAAAGATATAATACGAATAGATCTTGGTTCGTGAGCTTTTTGCAACTCAGCTAATTCTTTTTCATCCATAATAATGTACTTATGAGGTGCGTATTCATAGGCTTTTACAATATCTTTATCATCAATTTCTTCATCCGTACAATCAGGAGCAAATTTTTTATATTTAATAGGTGTTAAGCATTCTTTATGAAGACTTAAAAATTTTATATCGTTTTCTTCTACGGCACTGTATAGTTTGATTCCTATATTTAATAGTCCAAGTGAAAGGGCACCTTTCCATACGGTATGCAAATGAAGCCTCTCCTTTCATTCAAAAATGATTATGTATATTATGAGATAGTAAGAAATTTCCTATACGTTTTTTGTTTTTACGGAATGTTAAGCAGGAGGATGTGGGATATAAAATATATTGACAAGCCCTCCAAAATATTTTAATGTGATTGTATAAAATTGTGTATATAAAGGGGAGTAACTTATTACAGTAAAGTCGTCATTACAGGGAGAAACCCTCGGCTTTATTGGCAACGTTTCGTTGTTAGTGAGACCTTTACCAGCAATGGTAAAGGCCCCTTATTGTCTTTTTTGGACCCTTACCATGTTTGGTAGGGGCCTTTTTGTATACAAAGAGAGGAGATATAAAAATGAAAAAACTTATTAGTAGATTAAGAGTTGTATTTCATGTTCGCCGATTTGTTCCATTCCTATTTGACTTTTTCACTTCAAAAGAGGTTTCAATAAAGAAGAAAATTTTATCTATTGCGTTTTTAGTTGGTTATGTTGCGATGCCGCTCGATTTAATTCCAGACTTCTTACCGTTTATCGGTATTTTAGATGATATTGGAATTGTATTATTTATTTTGAACCGAATTGTAAAAATGGCGCCAGTTCAATTACAAGAAAAGCATAACGTAAACGTAGGATAGGAGTTGGGGTAGAAAATATGGAGCAAATTATTTTAGATATAATCGAGTTTTTAAAGCAATTTTCTTATTTTGGAGTTGTGTTAGCATTAACGTTTGAATTTATTCCAGCAGAAGTAGTTTTGCCCATGGTTGGTTATTGGGTGTACGAGGGAGATATGAATTTTTGGCTTGCTGTATTAGCCGGAACCCTCGGCGGAACGACAGGACCTTTAACGTTATATGCACTCGGTTATTACGGTGGTCGTCCTCTATTAATAAAATACGGGAAATACTTCTTCATTAAAGAAGAACAAATTCAAAAAGCAGATGATTTCTTTGAGAAATATGGACCGGTTGTAGCATTTGTTGGACGCTTTGTGCCAGGAGTTCGAACGCTTATTTCTGTTCCATGTGGTATGGCGAAAATGAACATATGGAAATTTAGCATATATACATTTGTAGCAATGTTCCCGTTAACGACTTTGTATGTTTATTTTGGAATGAAATTAGGTCCACATTGGGAAAAAGCAGCGGATGTTGTTGGGCAATATATGTTACCGATATTAGGAGGCGTTATTCTTATCGTTGCTAGTATCTTTGTCTATAAATATATGAAAAAAAGAAACAAAACAGAATCTATCTAGTCACATGAATATTTTTTGAAAATAGATGAATAGTACAGGCAAAAGACTCTGGGGGACATACACATATAGGGAATATAAAAGAGAGAGGGGAAACAACTATGTCTTGTGAGTGCTCAGGGTCAGCATTAACTTGTTGTCCAGATAAAAATTATGTGCAAGATAAAGTGTGTAGTCCGTGGTCTGCTACTGTAGTTGCAACAGCAATTGATAATGTTCTCTATACAAATAATATTAACCAAAACGTAATTGGTACTGGCTTTGTTAAATATGATGTTGGACCAGGCCCAATTACTGTAGAGGTACTTGATTCTGCTGGGGGTACAATTGATACACAAACATTAAACCCAGGAACGAGTATTGCTTTTACGTATCGCCGCTTTGATAGTATACAAGTTGTGTTACCTGCAACACCTGCTGGAACGTATCAGGGAGAATTTTGTATTACAACACGTTATCCACTTTCATAGCAGAATAGGAGAGGATCGAAATGGGAATGAGAAGTTCCAGTTTGTCTTGTTGTTCTAATAAAACACTTGTGCAAGACCAAGTATGTACAGACTGGTCTATTACAGGTGCTGGTACTCAAATTGTATATACAAATAATATCACGCAAGAAGTATATGGTTCAGGTTACGTGAAGTATGATGTAGGTGCCAACCCGATTACAGTTGATTTTTTAGTAGGTGCAACAGTGGTTGATACAATTACTGTACAACCACAAAGTAGTGGTACTTTCACTGTCCGATATTTTACTACTGTCCGAATTACTACGACAGGAACGACTGTTAATCAAGGAGAGTTTTGTATTACAGTACGTTATCCAATCTCATAAAAAGCATACCGTGAACGGTATGCTTTTTATATTAAGGAAATAATGAAATTGGTATTCTATAAGCAACATGTAAATTCGCAACAGTACTTGCCTTCTAAATATAGTGAAGGATTACTTGTTATATTGATAATATTGATCGACTGTAGGTCTTTTCCTGTGTACGATATTGTATTACCAGGAAACACAGTGAAAATATTGGTTACTGTTCCAACGATTTGAATTGTAATTGCTTCGGTGCTGCTAGTACTATTGTAAACCGAGACAGTACCTGATATAAGTAGTATCCCATCACTTTGCCATAGTATCATTGATTGTGATGCATCTTTGGCAGATGGGATGGTGTTATTAGTTATGAGGAAGTTCCCTGCAAATTCATTTGTTACTCGCTCGCAATTTGGATTTGGAGGAGGGGGCGGTGGACAAGGGTCTGGACAAATAATAGATAAAGGAGCGAAACAGCCGATATTTTTTTTATTCTTCAATATACCCCCTCCTTTTAAGTTGTCTTTTATTACTATTAAATGTAAAAGCATGGCCGATGTGTTAAAAAAAGAAGGAAATATTAAAAATTAAGATTGTCTAATAGGCTTAAACCTTAACTTATCATTAGTGTTATAGAAAAGATTATATGTGAATAGTCATAGGAAAAGAATGATCAGACTCTTTTAGACAAAAGGTGGTTGTATACAATAGTACGAGGAATGTTGGACTTAATTTCTAATTAACTGTATATTTACAAAAATCTAATAAAGTTCATTTGTTATTTAAACGACATTAACATGTATTAGATAAAATAGCCCTTGTAATGAATCAATTATTATGAGGAGGATTCAAGTGGACAGAAATGCTTTAAGAAAAGTAAAAGGCCTTATTGGATTATTAATGGTTTTTGTATTAGCATTCGTATCATTTCCGTGGAGTACATCAGTCAAGGCGGAAGAGAAAAAGCAAGAAAGGGCATCAAGTGAGAAGAAGATAGTTTTTCCAGTTGTAAGTGATGTGCATATTAAAAACAGTGGAACAGATGATACGTTTCGCTGGAAAAGAGCGATTGAACAGTTTAATACACTAGCACCAAAGCAAGATGCATTTGTTATTGTAGGTGATTTCACAGATACAGGATCAGTGCAGCAATATGATCGTTTCATGCAAGTGTATAATGAAAATGCAAATAAAGATGCCGTGAGAATGAATTCTCTTGGTAACCATGATTATTGGAACGGTTTATCTGTAGAGGACGCACAGAAGCGTTTCTTAGAAAAAACAGGTATGGAATCAATTTATTATCATAAAGTGGTAAAAGGTTATCACTTCCTTGTTATGTCTCCAGAGAATGGAACAACTCATGGCTATTATTCGGACAAGCAAATTAATTGGTTAAAAGAAGAAATGGCAAAAGCGCAAAAAGATGATCCAGAAAAACCGATTTTTGTATTTTTACATCAACACATTAAAGAGACAGTATACGGTAGTCATGAATGGGGAACACAAGATAGCGCAAAAATTAATGCAGTATTAAAAGAATACCCACAAGTTATTACGTTTTCAGGTCATTCACATTATCCATTAGATGATCCGAGATCGATACATCAAAAAGACTTTACATCAGTTGATACATCTTCAGTAAGTTATATGGAAGTTGAAGGTGGTAAAGTACAAGGGAATATCCCGCCAGGAGCTAGTACGTTAAGCCAAGGTTTATTAGTAGAAGTAGATGATAAAGAAGTAACGATTAATCGTCGTGATTTCCATACGAATTCTTGGACAGGCGAGCCTTGGAAAATTAAATTACCAGCAAAGAAAGAAACATTTACACATGTAGAAGATCGTGATAAAGAAAAGCCTTACTTTGCTAAGGATGCAAAGCTTACTGTATCAAATGTAACAGAAAATGCGGCAACAGTAACATTCCCACAAGCATTGGACAACCTCCTTGTTCACTCTTACCGTGTGCAGGCTAGAGATAAGCAAACGGGTGAAATGAAAAATAAATTGTTAGCATTCTCAGAGTTTTATCGTGATCCAGTGCCGAAAGATCTTACGTTTACACTGGCAGGGTTAGATGGCGGGAAAACATATACACTTGAAGTTGTTGCAATTGATTCGTTTGGTAATGAAAGTGCGCAGCCTTTAACGGCAGAAATTACTACGAAAAAAGATGATATTGATCCGAATGTAAAAGTGCCAAAGGCTGATGTTTTCGATGTGAATTTTGCAGATGGTACATTTAAAGACAATTCACCATTTGGTACAAAAGGTGATGTGAAGGGCAATGTGACTATTGAATATGATAAAGCATTGAAAAAGAATGTTATGAAGTTAAACGGACAATCTAATACATTTGGATACCTTCCATTTTCAGCAGCACAAAAAGAGAAAGTAGCAAATACATTTACGTTAGAAACGGTATTTTCAATGAATCAAATCCGTGGCCAAGGTATTTTGCAAAATACAGAGAGCGGTGGAATTGGATTTGAGTCTAGAGGAAGCGGCTATGTTGAATTATGGGCTCACATTGGCGGCAGTTATAAACGTGTTGGAGTTCAATTAGAAGCAAACAAAACATATCACTTAACAGGAACGTATAACGGAAGTGAAGTAGCTATTTATGTCGATGGTAAAAAAGTAAATAGCCAACCAGCTACAGGGAAAGTGTATCATCCAAATGTACCATTTGCACTTGGAGCTGATCCTGATAGTAACGGCAATGGTGGTATTCCGTTAAACGGTAAAATCGCGCTTGCGAAATTATATAGTAAAGCGTTAAGTTCTTCAGAAGTATTAGCAGCGTACAATGAGTTTTCTAACCGTACGAAGTTAGAGCAAGTGAACGCGTTATATGAAGAGCTTGGAAAAGGGAAAGAAGTGTTAGCTGGTACGTATGAGTTTGGTGATAAGCCAGGTCAATATTCAAAGGAAGCATTTCAAGAACTAGAGAAAAGCTATAATAATGCAAAACAAGTGTTTGAAAATGTAGGGAGCACGGGAGAGCAAATCGTTCAAACATATAACGAATTAAAAACAGCTAATGTAACATTTGTACAATCTAAAGTAGTAGAACAACCGAAAACACCGAAAGAAAAATTACAAATCAATATTGAATCTGCAAAAGTAGTAGTGAAAAAAGCGCAAGATGCAAATGTAACGGACGGTTCAGTGAAAGCACTGAGTCAAAAAATTACAGTGGCCGAAGCTGTAGTGAAAGATGTAAAAGTAAAAGATACACAGGTAGAAACAATGAATCGTACGATGGAATATGCAATTTCACTCGTTGAAAAAAGCATAAACAAGTAAGAGAGAAGAAAAGAAGCTTATCATGATAGGCTTCTTTTTTGTTATACTAAAAATAGCATAGAATGAAGGAGCGAATAATTTGGAACAGAAAAAGCTAAAAAGAATTCTTGAATATGTATGGATCGCGGTTGTGCTCCTTGTAGGATATTATTTCTTAAAAGAAAAAAGTATATGGGTTTTATTTTTAATGACGTTTTTATTAGCGGGTTTAGGCACGTTATTTATTAATTTCTTCTTTGATAGTTTAAATGCCTGGAAGAATAAAAAGAAGGGAACGAAGTAAAGGAGGGAATATATGCAAAAGTGGAAGCTCATATATCAGGTGATTATTTTCCTATTGCTTGTAGGTATTGGAATTGTGAAATACGCAACGCCAATAGGAAATTGGGCATGGTTTACAGCTTGCATCGGCATATTTTTCATTTTACAATCGTTGACGAAAAAATATAATAGTACAGAAAGATAGCTCGCCGCTAAAACGGCGAGCTATTTTGTTATGCTTTTTTCTTTTCATCATTTGTTTTTTCAATAGCTAAATGACTATGTTTCCTAGAGTAGAAGAAATAGAAGCATAAGCCGACTATAAGCCAAACTGCAAAGCTAATCCATGTTGTTTTAGACAAATTGATCATTAAATATAAGCAGCAAAGAATCGCGACAACTGGTAATACAGGTACGAAAGGTGTACGGAATCCACGTTTTAAATCAGGGTGTGTTTTTCGTAAAATAAGTACTGCGCAGCAAACGAATGTAAAGGCTGTTAACGTACCGATGTTTACTAAATTCGCTAGCAAATGTAAGTCTAAAAGGCCTGCTAATAAAGCAGCAACAACGCCAGTAATCCACGTATTTAATAAAGGGATTTTTACTTTTTTATTTACACGTGCTAACGCTTTTGGAAGTAAACCGTCACGGCTCATCGCATACGAAACGCGAACTTGTCCATACATAACAACTAAGAGAACGGTTGTCATTCCAGTCATCGCTCCAACAGCGAGTAGTCCTGCAATTGTATCCTCACCAACGAAATGCAATGCAAATGCAACTGGATCAGAAACGTCTAATTGCGTATAAGGAACCATACCTGTTAAAACGAAAGATACGATCATATATAAAACAGTACAAATAAGAAGAGAACCGATAATACCAATTGGTAAGTCACGCTGCGGTTTTTTCGTTTCTTCTGCAGCTGTTGCGATTGCATCAAATCCTAAGAAGGCGAAGAACACAGTGGCAGCCCCAGTAATAATACCGTCGTATCCGAATGGGATGAACGGTGTCCAGTTTTCAGGTTTTACATATTTTGCACCTGCTACGATAAAGGCGATAATAACGGCTAACTTAATAAGAACCATAATATTATTAATGCGTGCGCTTTCGCGTATACCAAAACTTAAAAGGCCCGTAATAAGAAGTAAAATACAGACAGCAGGTAAATCGATGAGACCACCTTTTCCTACGCCGGGGGCCGAGGCGATTATGGCGGGCAGGTGTATATTGAACCCTTGTAGTAATGATTGCAAATAACCAGACCAACCGACAGCTACTGCTGCAACGGCAAGTAAATATTCGAGCATTAAACACCATCCGACGATGAAGGCGACGACTTCTCCGACTGTCATGTATGCGTAAGTATACACACTTCCTGAGACAGGAATAGAAGAAGCAAATTCAGCGTAACAAAAGGCTACACAAGCACAAGTAAATGCAGCAATAAGGAATGATAGCATAATACCAGGACCAGAATGTTTTGCTGCAACAATACCTGTTAATACAAAGATCCCTGTCCCAATTACGGCGCCGATTCCTAAAAATGTTAAATCGAGTGCAGTTAATGTTCTAGCTAGCTGCTTTGGTGATTCAGTACTAAGCGCTTTTTTTCGTAATAATGACTTCACTTTGGACTCTCCCCCCGTTTTTTCATTTCCATAACTGCGACTATAGTATGAGTCCATTAAAAAAGAGTAAGTAAGGAAGTGGAGGTGCAGTTATGGTATGTAGTTTTTTAAAATTGCTGGATTAATCTTAATATAATTCAGAATATTTTGTCAAATAAAAATATGACAAATAAAATGCGGATCAATAGGGGAAACTACTTGCAGAAATGGACGGGGGTTAACGACCCACTGATTAAAGTTAAAGTAGGAGCAGATGCTATGTTATTTTATTTTGAACTTGTCGTCATTTTACTTTGTACGAAATTAGCTGGTGACATTAGTGTAAGACTTGGTCAGCCTTCTGTACTTGGTAAGTTAATTGTCGGTATTATTATCGGTCCGGCTGTACTTGGTATTATTAATAGTTCTGAACTGATTGATGAATTGAGTGAGATTGGTGTTTTGTTACTTATGTTTATGGCGGGACTTGAAACAGATTTAGAAGAGTTAAATCGGAATTTGAAATCGTCGTTTGCAGTAGCGGCCGGTGGAATTATTTTTCCTTTCATCGGTGGTTATGTAACAGGATTGCTGTTTGGATTAATACAATCCCATGCCATTTTTTTAGGGTTATTACTTTGCGCAACATCGGTTAGTATTACGGTGCAGACGCTACGTGATCTAGGAAAAATGAATACGAGAGAAAGTACAACAATTTTAGGTGCTGCCGTATTTGATGATGTCATTGTCGTTATTTTATTAGCATTTGTAATGAGTTTTTTAGGAACGCAAGATGTGAATATAACACTTGTCATTGTAAAGAAAATTATTTTCTTTGTAAGTATTGTTTTTATTGCTTGGAAAGTCGTTCCTTGGATTATGAAAATGCTTGTCCCGCTTCGTGTAACAGAAGCGTTAATTAGCGCGGCTCTTATTATTTGTTTCTCTTTTTCTTATTACAGTGAAATGATGGGAATTGCAGGCATTATTGGAGCATTTGCAGCAGGAATTGCTATTTCTCAAACAGAGTATAAGCATGAAGTGGAACATAAAATTGAACCGATTGCTTATGCAATATTTGTTCCAGTATTCTTCGTAAGTATCGGAATGGAAATTACATTTCAAGGCATTGGAAGTCAGCTTTGGTTCATTATTATTATGACTCTCGTTGCGATTTTCACAAAGTTAATCGGATCCGGCTTAGGCGCAAGACTGACAGGATTTAATCGCCAATCTTCTATCAGTATTGGTGCGGGGATGGTATCACGTGGTGAAGTAGCGCTTATCATCGCAGCAAATGGACTTACGGCGAATTTATTAGCGAAAGAAAATTTCACAGCGATTGTTATTGTTGTTATATTGACGACGATTATTACACCGCCACTTTTGAAGAAATATTTTGTATAGACAGGAAGGGCTTATCTGATGTAGGTAAGCTCTTTTTTTATTCCCAAAAGCAATGATCATATAGCATGAAGGGTTTGTAATTATGGTAAAATCTATGTATGTGATATGACAAGGAGAGGGAAGTGTGAAGATTACGAAGGAGAAGGTTATCGGTGTAATCGTACTTATTGCAGTATGTATACCATTTACTGCATGGAAAGAATCAAAAGTGAAAGATTTTCCGGTTTCTATTTTTTCGGAAGAAGCAGATGGTGAGTACGGTCAGAAGCTGAAATATACTGCTTTTTTACCTGATGTTGCGATTTGGATGAACGGTTGGGAAAAGAAGTGGACAGAGGGGGAAAGAACTGTTTATCAAAAAGGGAATCGCATTGTAAATGTGTTTCATCCTCCTGGCGATGATGGTTATTACCTTCTTGAAGCAAGAGAAAATAAGTGAACGCAACTGTAAGAAGTGGAGGTTAAATAGTGAAAGCTTCAACATTACTATTTAAAATTGAAAGTAATATGGATCAATTTTCACCAGCTGAGAAGAAGGTTGCCATGTACATAATGGAGAATGCAGAGATTGTACCGAATTTAACGACGAAAGAAGTGTCAACGAATGCAGGAGCAAGTGAAGCGAGTGTCGTTCGCTTTTGTAAATCGATTGGAATCGGAAGTTTTAAAGCATTTAAGATAGCACTCGTTCGTGAATTAACGATTGCTGATTATAATATTAACGATTTTTCAGTGATGAATACAGAAGATGGACCGTATGATTTATTTAATAAAGTTACTTATGTGAATAAAGCTGCAATTGAGGCGAGTGTTACTGCAATAGATAAGAGGGAACTTGAGAAAGCAGCGGATCGTATTGTCAATGCGGGCAAAATTATATTTTACGGAGTAGGTGGATCAGCTACGCCAGCAATGGACGGGGCTTATAAATTTACGCGGCTTGGATTTACAGCGATGATGCTATCTGATTTTCATATGATGTTGCCACTTGTGACGAATTTAAAAGAAGGTGATATATTTGTTGCGATTTCAACATCTGGTCGAACGAAAGATGTGCTTGAAATGGCGCAGTATGCAAAGAGACAAGGTGCAACTGTTATTGGAATTACGAAATTAGATCAATCATCACCCCTATATAAAGAAGCGGATATTCGCCTTTGTATGCCAGATGTAGAACAAGATCATCGTATTGCGAGTATTGCTTCGAGAATGACACAATTGAATATGATCGATGCTTTATATGTTATTACTTTCAATCGAATTGGTAATAAAGTATTGGATCAATTTATAGAGACGCGAGAAGAAGCGTTGCGGTTACGGAAGTTAAAGTAGAAGAAAAGATGAGGAGACTCATCTTTTTTATTATCTTTGACACAAATATGTCATGTTGTGAAATTTTATTTCATAAAATAAGAAAGGATTATTGATTTTTAGTTTCTTAAAGTTATAATAAAAGTGTGAAATATAATTTCAAAGAGGGTGGAAATATGTTAGAAAATTTATCGACAGAACATCGTAATGAGAAAACAATGAATCTGGATGAAATGAGCATAAAAGAAGTATTGCAAAGTATGAATGAAGAAGATCGAACTGTTGCGTTAGCAGTTGAAAAAGAGATAGAACAAATTGAAAAGGTTGTACAGACTGTTATTAAATCTTTTGAAGAAGAGGGACGCTTAATTTACATTGGTGCTGGTACGAGTGGTCGTTTAGGTATCCTAGATGCAGTGGAATGTCCGCCGACATTTGGCACGGATGATAAAATGGTGCAAGGATTTATAGCAGGTGGATTGAAAGCGTTTACTAAAGCGGTGGAAGGTGCCGAAGATCGCGAAGAGTTAGCAGAAGAAGATTTAAAAAGTATTGGATTAAATGAGAAAGATACAGTGATTGGAATTGCTGCCAGTGGCAGAACTCCTTACGTAATTGGCGGCTTGAAATACGCACAGAGCGTAGGAGCGAGTACAGCGAGTATTTCTTGTAATAAAAATGCTGAAATAAGTAAATATGCAAATTTAAATGTGGAAGTAGAAACAGGTGCAGAAATATTAACAGGATCAACGCGTTTAAAAGCTGGTACAGCACAAAAATTAGTGCTGAATATGATTTCAACAGCTTCGATGATTGGTGTAGGAAAAGTATATAAAAACTTAATGGTAGATGTTCAATCCACAAATGAAAAGTTAGTAGAACGGTCAAAACGAATTATTGTGGAAGCAACAGGCGCTAGTTATGAAGTAGCGGCAGAGTATTATGAAAAGGCAGAACGTAACGTAAAAGCTGCCATTGTTATGGTGTTGTTGCAGTGTGAGTATGGGGAAGCACTGGAGAAACTAAAATACGCAAAAGGGTTTGTGAAGAAAGCACTATAAAGTAATAGGGAGGGGGATTCTATTATGAAGAAAGAAGAGAGAATGGCCAAGGAAATTTCGGAGCAACTTGGTGGAATAAAAAATATTCGTAGTATTGCTCATTGTATGACGAGACTACGTTTAACGCTTCATGATGAAAGTAAAGTAAATATGGACCTTTTGAAAAAAGTTGAAGGCGTTATGGGTGTTATAGAAGATGAGACGCTTCAAGTTGTCGTTGGTCCAGGAACAGTAAATAAAGTAGCAGCTGAAATGGAAGGTTTGACAGGACTACGAATTGGTGAGGTAGCAGATCATCACCTTGAAGATATTGGGCAAGAGATGAAATCAGAGATTAAGAAGAAAAATAATACACCGGTGAAAAACTTTTTACGAAAAATAGGAAGTATTTTCATCCCATTAATTCCGGGGCTTGTTGCGTCAGGAATTATAAACGGGGTTGCTAACTTTGCGAAAAATGCTGGTGCTGATCCAAATGCAACGTGGTTACAAATGTTACTACTCATTGGCGGCGGTATCTTTACATTCTTAGGAATTTTAGTCGGCTGGAATACAGCGAAAGAATTTGGCGGGACAACGGTTCTTGGGGCAATTGCTGGTATTTTAATTTTCAACCCGGCGATGGCAAACGTAAAATTGTTTGGTGAAGCGTTAGTGCCCGGACGGGGCGGATTGTTTGCAGTTATTTTTGCAGCATGGCTTATGGTTGTAGTGGAAAGACAAGTTCGAAAAGCAGTGCCAAACGCAGTTGATATTATCGTGACACCACTCATTACTGTATTAGTTGTAAGTATCGTAACGATGTTAGCCATTCAGCCATTAGCAGGTTTCTTATCAGATGGTATTACGAGCGGAATTAATGCTATTTTAAATATTGGCGGAGCATTTGCTGGCGCAGTACTTGCGGGAACATTTTTACCTCTCGTTATGGTCGGATTGCATCACGGTTTAACACCAATTCATATGGAATTTATTAATCAAACACACGTAACACCTTTATTACCAGTGCTCGCAATGGCTGGTGCTGGCCAAGTGGGCGCAGCAATTGCGATTTATGTGAAAACAAAAAACAAACGACTTCGAAATGTAATTAAAGGTGGATTGCCAGTTGGCTTTTTAGGAATTGGTGAGCCGTTATTATACGGGGTGACATTACCACTTGGGAAACCGTTTATTACTGCTTGTTTAGGAGCGGCTGTCGGTGGTGCATTCCAAGCAGTTATGCAAACAGCTTCTCTTGGAATTGGCGTATCAGGGCTATCTTTAATTCCGTTAATTGCTGACAATAAATATTTACTCTATTTCTTAGGTTTAGTAATTGCATATGCTTTCGGATTTATCTTTACGTATTTCTTCGGATTTAAAGAAGAAATGGCAGAAAACATATAGAGAAAGGGATTCCTTTCTCTTTTTCTATTAATAGAAAGGGAGATTTATATGATCGGAGTTTCCATTTATCTTTCAAAAGAACGAGTAGAGAAACAAGAAGAGTGGTTAAAAGTAGCGAAGGAAAATGGGTTTACATCTATTTTTACATCACTGCACATTCCAGAAGATGATCCAAATACGTATAAAGAGTTAATTCAAATATTAGGGAAACAAGCTCTTGCACATGAAATGGAGCTAATGGTTGATGTTTCTCCAAAATCGTTACACCATTTAGGGCTAACATATGAAAATGTGGAAGAGCTATTGGACTGGGGCATTACCGGTTTAAGAATGGATTACGGCATTGCGCCAAAAGAAATTGCAAGCGTATCTCATAAGATGAAAGTAGCTTTAAATGCGAGTACGATTACAAATTCATTTTGGAAAGAATTACTTGCAGAACATATAAGAGTAGAGAATGTAGAAGCATGGCATAATTTTTACCCACGTCCAGAGACAGGACTAGCAAAGTCCTTCTTACAAAAACAAAATCAATATTTACAGGAGTGCGGAATAAAAACGATGGCATTTATTCCAGGAGACGCGGAAAAACGTGGTCCGTTATATGAAGGGTTACCAACGTTAGAAAAACATCGCAATATGCGCCCGCTTGAAGCGTACTTAGAACTTGTTCAAGATTGTGGTGTTGATAAAGTATTGATTGGAGATATAAGCGCAAGTTTGGAAAGTATGCAAGAAGTAGCTAGTGCGAGTAGAGGGATTATTCCATTGCGTTACAAATCATTTATAACTGATAAAGAAGTATTAAAAGTGGTGGAGCAAGTGCATACAAATAGACTAGATCCGGCTCGTGATGTTATTCGATCTGTAGAATCAAGGGAAGGAAATAGAGTGGTTTTACAGCCGATGCATACAATTGTAAGAAAGAAAGGCAGCATTACAATTGATAATGAATTGTACGGTAGATATGCAGGGGAGATGCAAGTTGCTACACATGATTTACCTGTAGATGAGAAAGTGAATGTTGTTGGAATAGTTGTGGAAGAGGACGTTTCTTTACTGCCTTATATTGGCGCTGGAAAAATGTTTCAACTTTTTCTATGCGATAGAATAAAAGCTTGAATTAGCGCTATTTTGTAGGAAAACATTATCCGTAAAACGGATAATGTTTTTTGTTTTCTTTAAAAAAGTATTTGACGAATGAAATAAAATACCGTATTGTTTTGACTTGTAAATAAAAGTTCACCATAACAAAACAAAAAGGAGAGTTCAAAATGAATCAATATATTGGGAATTTAATTATTCGTATCGTGTTAGGAGTTACGTTTTTTGCACACGGTTTAGCAAAGTTTCAATCAGGTATCGATAACGTAGCAGGATGGTTTACAAGCATCGGTTTACCAGGTGGTCTTGCATACGGCGTAGCAACAGTTGAATTAGTTGGTGGTATATTATTAATTATCGGTTTAGGTGTACGATATGTAGGATTGTTATTCGCTCTTATTTTAGCTGGAGCTATTGTAAAGGTAAATGGAGCAGCAGGTTTATTAGGAGATGGAAAGAATCCAGGATATGAATTAGATCTTGCATTATTATCAATGGGTGCGTATTTATTCGTAGTAAAAGCAGAAGGATATGTAGATCGTTTCTTAAAAGAGAAAGTAATGAAAACGAAGTAAATTTTATTTATAAATGTTGACTTGAAGAAATATTGTAACTATAATGATTACAACAAATAGATTAAGAGTAAAACAATTTAAATATTTTTTTGCACAAGATGTAACTGTATAGGTTACATCTTGTGCAAAAATAAATAAACGGGAGGAAGTAATATGCCTAAATCAAATTTAGAAATTATTCAAAGCACGTATGAAGGATCAGCGTCTTCGAATGCAAAGCATTTAGCAGAAGCCTTCTCTGAAAAAGTGGAATGGACAGAGGCAGAAGGTTTCCCGTACGGCGGAACATATAAAGGCGTAGAAGCTATAATGGAAAATGTATTTAGCCGTTTAGGATCAGACTGGGATGATTATAAAGCAAGTGTAAATACATATCATGAAGTAAACGGAAAAGATGTAATTGTTGCTGAAGGTATGTATTCTGGAGTTTATAAAGAAACAGGAAAATCATTTGAAGCAGAATTTGTTCATGTATGGCAGCTTGAAAATGGAAAAATCGTGAAGTTTAAGCAGTATGTAGATAGTCATATTGTTAGGGAAGCGATGAAGAGCTAATGCTTTTTAAATGGATTGTAGGTATATGTATTACCATTATGGTAATCATCTCTTCTATAGTTGGCGGAAAGAAATTGCTTGCATATGTGGAAAAAGAAAATACAAATATTCAAACCGAGCGAGCGGCAAACGAAAAAGAGAAAAAAGCTGCAGAAGAAGCCCCGCAAATTAGTGAAGGTGAAATTATTTCTACTATGCATAAAATGGTGCACCAAAAGGTAAAATCCTCTGAAAAATGGGGATTTGTAGAGATGACAAAAAAGGAAATTTCTAATGTAAAAAGAGATATTGAAAATAGTACAGGTTTTCAATATAAAATGAAGTTATTTTCTATTATAAATAGATGGGAAAAAGGAGATTTTTCTCAAACTGTTGAGGAGCATAACTTTTTATGGAGCCTTCAAGGTGGAGATACTGGCAAGGCGACGAAACGTTTATCGCCAGAAGAGGAAAAGCAGTATATAAAAGAAATGAAGAGAAAATAAAAACATCGCCAACCCAGATGACGATGTTTTTTCATTAAGAATGTTTTCGCATTAAAGGTCTAACAGGCTGAACGGCAACAGTTTTAAAATGAGAAAATAAATAACATCCTGTTACAACGACAATTGTCCCTAAAATTTGTATCCACGTTAATTCTTCTCTGAGGAATATGAATGCTAAAATGGCTGTGAAAATTGGATTGAAGTTTAGAAAAATACCTGATGTAGTTGCGCCTAATTTTTGTACACCAATATTCCAAAATACCATACAAAGAACTGTCGAAATAAGCCCAGTATATAAAAGTGATGTGATGAAAGAAGTATTTATATTTGAAACAGTGAAGCTACCTATGTTAAGCGGTAGTAATAAAATAACGCCGAAAATACCAGAGTACAACGTTGCCATAAGTGGTGTAGTTGTTTTTGTTGCCCATTTACTACAAACAGAATAGATTCCCCAAATACAAACTGCTGCAATCATCCATAAATCGCCGCTATTAAAATGTAGTGAAAATAAAAGCGAGAAATCACCTTTTAATAGGACGAGGATAACCCCGAAGAATGAAAGAATCATGGATAGGATTTGAAGTGTATTTACTTTTTCTTTTAGAAATAATACTGAAAATAATGCGATTGAAATTGCATTCAATGTAGAGATAAGACCTACATTCGTAGCGGATGTTTTTTCTAATGCTAAAAATTGAAAGATGTTAAAAAGAGCGACCCCTGAAATTCCCATCAATATTAAAGGAAGTATTGCGGTACGTGGTGGAAGGATTTTCTTTTCTTTAAACCATACCATCGGTAATAAACAAACAATCGCAATCATCCATCTTAAATTTGTCAGTGTCATCGGCGATGCATGATCGACGAGTGATTTTCCAACGACAAAATTTCCTCCCCATAATAAGCTCGTTAGTAATAGTAAAAAGACGTAAAAATAAGGCATGCTAAAATCCCCTTTTTTGTAATCAATACGAATTGTAAATAATTTTAGCATTTTTCTTTATTGTGTAATATATTCTTTTGTATAATGGTGAAAACTCGATAAAATCTTTAGTTATGAATGATATTTACGGAATGATATTCAGTTTTTTGTAAGGTATAAGGTGTTTTTTCGAATAATCATCGGTAAGAAAAAAGGGGGGAATTGTAATGGAGTCGTCTGTTATTAAAGTGTTGGATGATTTGGATGTACAAATTTTAGATATATTGCAGAAGGAGTCACAAGTAAGTAATGCAGAGCTGGCACGTCGCGTTAATTTATCACCGGCTGCGATGCATGCAAGAATAAAAAGATTGGATGGGGAAGGTTTCATCGATAAGCAAGTTGCGATTTTAAATCAAGAAAAGCTTGGGTTTGATTTATTATGTTTTATTTTTATGAGTACAAATATTCATCAATTTGACAAGCTGGAAGTGTTGGAGAAAGAATTAGAATCGATGCCGGAAGTGTTAGAATGTCACTGTTTAACAGGAGAGTACGATTATTTATTAAAGGTTGCAAATCGTGATCGTAAAGAACTAGAGCAGTTTATTAGAAAGTTGAATAAGCTTGGTATTACAAGGATACAGACAAGTTTAGCACTTCGTGAAATTAAATATTCGACGGTATTGCCGATACGAAATGAGGAACCGAGCATCGATTAGATTGCTTGGTTTTTTGTTTGTATAAATTGATTGACGAGGAGAAAAGAGAGATGTATTATTATATAAAATTGTGAATTAAAATTCATTTTAAGTTATAAATATTAATATTGAGGGGCAAGGGGATGTAATATGAAAATCTGTAATGCGGTGACGAGTGATGTGAAAGAAATTTATAGTCTTATTGAGGTTTATGCAAAAGAGGGAGTTGTTTTACCACGTTCTCTTTTGTCTCTTTATCAATATTTGCAATGTTTATATGTTATGAAAGAAGACGAGAGAATTGTTGGAGTTGCTGGTTTACATGTATTAGGGGAGGACCTAGCAGAAGTCCGGTCGTTAGTCGTTTCGCATACATATGCAGGAAAAGGGATTGGACGTATGTTAGTGAATCATGTCATGAATGAAGCTGCGAAAATAAAAGTGAGTAGAGTTATTTCTTTAACATATGAAACGGAATTTTTTCAAAAGTGCGGGTTTGATTTTGTGAATAGAGATGCATTGCCAGAGAAAGTATGGATTGATTGTAGGCATTGTCCAAAGGTTGATTATTGTGATGAGGTGGCGATGATTCGGTATGTTGGGTGAATTTTTCAGACAGAAAAAGTCCCACTATTATTTACGTAATAGTGGGCATCTATGTTTTAGGGGAAATTAAGAACTTGAATTCGTTTTTCTTACTGCAAACTTAAAAATGGGGTTTTTAAGTTCATAGTTATAAGTAGAACCATCGACAAGCCCTACAACTTTATCGCTATCATAAAGATCGAGCATAAATTGTGCCATTTGTTTTGCAGTGTGGAATTTTGGTACAACATTATCGTATTGGAATTCATCAATATCAAATGAACGCTTCGCGAACTCTGTTTCAGTTGCAGCAGGAGCTAAAACTTTTGCTTGCAGTTTTGCGCTTTGTTCTTTCAGTTCGTGAGACAGCCCTTCTGTAAATGCACTTACATAGAATTTCGTAGCGCAATACGTAACAGCATCAGCAACAATCGTGTATCCGCCTCCCGATGAAACGTTAATAAGCTGTGTTCCGTCAACCTTTGAATAATCTCGAACGAAAAGAGAAGAGAGTATTGTTAGTGCTTCTATATTGACATGCAACATCGTCTCGATTTTATTTAAATTTTGTTCAGCAATTGAGGCGAAATTACCAAAACCTGCGTTGTTAATCCACGTTTCAATTTGAAAAGATTGTAGGCTTTCATAAAGTTTATAAACATCTTCAGTAACAGATAAATCAGTTCTTCGAATGACAACATCCAATTCTGGATGCATTTCGTTAATTTTCAATTTTAATTCGTTTAATTCTTCTTGTCTTCGAGCTACAAGTACTAAATTTTTTCCGCGAGATGCAAATGCTAAAGCTGCTTCATAACCAATTCCGGAACTTGCGCCAGTAATAACAGTGTATTTCATATAAAATCCCCCTAAGTTCAAATGAATTTATTATGGTTAGATTGTATTTGTTAGAGTATACTCTAAGTCAAATGTTTTTTATAAATTTGATAAGGTCATAAAATATATGAGGGTAAGCATGTGGAGGGAGTTTTAGTATGTACACAATTAGCGAGGTAGCAAAATTATTAGGCGTGAGCACACATACACTACGTTATTATGAAAAGGAAAATATATTAATTGCAAATCGAGATACAAATGGAAATCGACTTTACGAAGAGTCACATATAAAGTGGTTGCAGTTTGTAATGAAATTAAAACAAACGCAAATGCCAATAGCGAAAATAAGAGAATACGCTAGATTATATACAGAAGGGGAGCATACAACAGAAGCTCGTTTACAGCTCCTAGAAGATCATAGGAAATCTATTCAGATTCAAAGAGAAAACTTAGAAGTTACAGAGAAGATGCTCGAGAATAAAATTCGTGCTTACAAAAGCTCATTGGAAAATAAATAGATGTTGTTATGTGATGAAAAATGGATTTGATCTATGAGTATTTCATCATAGTGTGCGGATAAATAAAAAAGAGCAGCTAGCAAAAGCTAACTGCTCCATTCAAGGGATTTCTCCAAGGGGGAGTGGAGAAAATATTATGTTACTAGCAGTATTGACAGATTATTGAGAAATATACAGTGGACGATAGAATTTTTTCTAACTACATGTGGAATCAGAAATAAATTGTCTGGTAGGACAGTTTATTCGACTATTTACAGACTGATTGAATCTTCATTTTATGTTTAATATATCTGCTTATCGTTGATAATTAGCTATTTTTTTACTGAAAAATAATAGCTTTAACAATAAAGTTTATAAATAAAATAAACATAGTTATATATTACATTATATTTATAATATAAATTATGAAGTAAATCTATTATGGATAATAACAAAGAATATGTAAGCAGACTAGGTTATTCTTATCCTGATATTACTTATAAATAAACTAACAATGATAGATGGTGATTTAACAATAGAACAGGGATAAAAAATAAAAGATGCATTCAAGAATAAATTTGAAAATAAATAAGAGTTGAAAAAACTAATTATTATTTCATTCCACAATAACTAGTAGGGAGATTTCTAACTCAAAATTAGGCTGAAGCAAAGAAGTTAGTGGGCAGTCGTGCTGTCCGTTAATGTCCGATTGGTTCAATTAATAATCAGTGTATAATGAACAAAATTCCTACTGATTAAGTTTTACTTTATATATTATTTAAGGAGTTACGTTAAAATGGCGACATATTTTACAAGAACTTTTTCCGAGATGATTCAATTTAGTCCCCCGTATGTTTCACCTATTATTGGAACAATATTTTTAATAATAACGATAATACTTATATGGAAATACAAAAAAAACGACATCTCTTTAAAGTTTTTGATCTTAAGATTATTGCTAGTAAGTGTATCTTTTATTTATACAATGGGAGTATTAATAATTACAAGAATCGAGGCGATACCGTGGTCTATTTATGAAAGAGTGCTTGAGAATAAATCTATTTTTAAATTTTCTACACCACAATTAATTCCTTTTGATTCAATAATTCATATATTAAATATATATGGAATCGGAACTATTATTTTAGGTAATATATTACTTTTATTACCACTAGGATTTTTTCTGCCGTTATGGTTTCGAAATCTATTCAATTCTTATGTAGTAATATTCTTAATCATATTAACGTCAACAACAATCGAATTTTTACAATATCTTTTTGGGGTGGGAATACCTAATGTTGATGATGTGTTATTAAATACGATAGGAGGAGGAATTGGATATGGTTTACTAAAAGTAATCGTATGTTTTAAAAGTACATAAAAATAAATAATACACATGAATAATAAGGGGATGCTTGTATATCAATTCGTATTCCCTTATTCTAAATTTCTGCACATATTTATTATGAAAATCGATTCTTGACACAGTATGATTTATTCATATACAATAAGTATGAATGACATTCAGTCATTTTCTGTGGCAGGATGTAGTTAGTTTGAAAACGGAACAAATATAAATGGTAAATGAGGATGATAGTTGTTTATATATAGTAGTGATGAAAGAGCATATTTTTTTTAAACAAAAATGACTGATAGTCAGTCATAAGAGGTGAGAGGTATGAAAAATAAAGCTTGGTTATATGTCATATTAACATGTATCTTTGAAATTTTTTGGGTGTTTGGTTTTAATACAGCCAATACTTGGTGGCATTGGATTATTATTTTAGGAGTTATAGCTGTTGATTTTCACTTCCTTTCTAAAGCGTGTGAACATCTTGCAACAGGGACTGTATATGCTGTTTTCGCTGGAGCTGGTACGGTAGGTACTTTCTTGATGGATGTATTTCTTTTCGGCGGAAGTTTCAGTGTAGGGAAGTTATTCTTTATCGTGATGGTTGTAGCTGGCGTTATCGGTTTAAAGCTAGCTGATAATAAAGAAGAAACTGTGGAAGGAGCTGCTTAAAGATGGGTTGGTTTTTCGTATTTTGTGCTGCAATTAGTGAAATAGTCGGTGTGATAGGACTTAAAATGTATAGTAAAGATAAGACATTAGCCAATGGTGCGATTTATATAGGCGGGTTTGCTACATCCTTCGCATTCTTGTATACATCTTTCTTATTTTTACAAGTCAGTGTCGCGTATGCGGTTTGGATCGGTATTGGAACAGCAGGTGCAGTTTTATTAAACATGTTCTTGTTTGGTGAGTCGAAAAGTAAAGCGCGTATTATTAGTGTGTTTCTTATTGTATGTGGAGTGACAGGATTAAAGGCACTTTCTTAAAGATATATTGTATTTTTATCTCCTAATTGTTTATTAGGAGATTTTATTATAAAAAAATGACGTCCTCTTAGAGTTCACTATCATTGACAGTACAATCAATTATCTTATAAAATGAGTGACAGTCATTCAATATGCGTGTGAAAGGGTTTAGATGATGAATAAAAAAGAGAAAATTGTCTATGCAGCGATTGAAGTGTTTCAGGAAAAGGGCGTCGAAAAAACGAAGATTTCTGATATCGTGAAATTAGCTGGCATTGCGCAAGGAACTTTCTATTTATATTTTCCTTCTAAGCTATCTGTTATGCCTGCAATAGCAGAAGTGATGGTTGAAAAGATGATACTTGCAGTGAAAGAGAAAGTACAAAAAGATGTACCTTTTTCAAATAAAGTGGCACAAGTAATCGATGCGGTGTTTCAATTTATAGAGGAATACCGTGAAATACAAGCTTTAATGTATGCGGGTCTTGCATCTACAGAACATATAAAAGAGTGGGAAGCTGTGTATGAGCCTCTTTATATGTGGTTAAGCGAATTTTTAAGTGAGGCGAAAGAAGCTGGTGAAATTCGTGATTCGGTTCACGCAGAACGAACAGCGAAGTTATTTATCGCTCTTGTTGAATCAGCAGCGGAACAAGTTTATTTATATGATCATAAAGATGATGATCAAGTCGAGCTACAAAAGGCAGAAGTACTAGATTTTTTAACACATGCACTACATATAAAGAAGTAGTAAGATGAACCTGTCTGAAAAGGTAGGTTCATTTTTGAGGAAAACTGAATGATAGTCATTCACCTAATGCTTATGTATGTGTGGAAGGATAGAGTGAAATTCTAATGAGTGGAGGCATCCTCACTCATTACTAGCCCGCAAAGAGCAGGATAAAGAAAAAGCTTCTTGGGCATTATTTTTTGAGAGGAACTTACGGGAAGAGGTGTTAAAAAGTGAAGAAACCGATAAAAGAACAAAAGATGGTATTGGTCATTCTTTTGAGTAATATATTTATCGCTTTTCTAGGGATTGGATTAATCATTCCGGTTATGCCGTCCTTTATGAATGATATGCATTTAACAGGGAAGACGATGGGCTATCTCGTTGCAGTGTTTGCAATGGCACAGCTCATTACTTCACCTATTACAGGCCGGTGGGTTGATCTTTACGGTAGGAAGAAAATGATAATCATTGGATTATTTATTTTTGGTGTTTCAGAGCTTCTTTTTGGATTGGGAAAAGATGTATGGATGCTTTATGTAGCAAGGGTGTTAGGCGGAATTAGTGCTGCGTTTATTATGCCTGGTGTTACGGCATATGTTGCGGATATTACATCTATTCAGGAACGTCCAAAGGCAATGGGATACTTATCTGCAGCGATTAGTACTGGATTCATTATAGGGCCTGGAATCGGCGGATTTATTGCAGAATACGGTATACGTGTGCCGTTTTTCGTTGCAGCAGCAATTGCCTTTATAGCATGTGTGATTTCGATCTTTATTTTAAAAGAACCGTTAACGAAAGAAGAACTTGCAGAGATTTCTTCTAATACGAAAGAATCAAGCTTTATTGGTGATTTAAAGAAATCATTACATCCAATGTATGCAATCGCATTTATTATCGTATTTGTACTCGCATTCGGATTATCAGCGTATGAAACAGTGTTTAGCTTGTTCTCTGATCATAAATTTGGTTTCTCGCCGAAAGATATTGCAGCGATTATTACAATTAGTTCAATCTTTGGGGTAGTTGTGCAAGTATTTATGTTTGGCAAATTGGTAGACATGTTCGGTGAGAAAGTGTTAATTCAAATATGTTTAATTGTAGGTGCAGTATTAGCATTCGTCTCAACTGTAGTCTTTAATTATTGGATTGTACTTCTCGTTACTTGCTTCATTTTCTTAGCATTTGATTTACTTCGTCCAGCTTTAACGACATTTTTATCAAAAGCAGCCGGAAAAGAGCAAGGATTCGTCGCTGGTATGAACTCAACTTATACGAGTTTAGGAAATATCGCAGGACCAGCGATGGGCGGAATATTATTTGATATGAATATTCATTATCCATATGCATTTTCAGGAGTTGTTTTAATAGTTGGTCTCGGCATTACATTTATGTGGAGAGAGAAACAGCTGGCTGAGAGTTTTGCGAAGTAATAAAACCCCTTACGACGGTAAGGGGTTTTTGTTTTATAAACTTAATCCAAACCGTTTTAATTCAATAAAAATCCCCTCTAATTGCTTTCCTTTATCCGTTAATGTGTACTCTACACGAGGCGGAACTTCTGGATATACTTTTCTCGTTATAATGCCTTGAGATTCTAATTCCTTTAGTCGAAGCGATAATGTTTTTGGACTAATCCCATCCATTGATTTTTGTAAATCACTAAAGCGTAATGTTCCTTCGATAAGAAGATCACGAATGATTAAAAATGTCCATTTTGTACTAATTACATCAAGCGTTTTAGCGATAGGACAAGGTATGCCAGGTAAACCTTTCGTTAATTCAACTGGATCTATATTGTTCATGGAACAAGCCTCCATAAAATTTTTTTGGATGAATTTGCTTTATAGTATCACAAAACTATACTTTTGGTAACTATATGAAAAAAATATCACTACTTCCATAAAGGAAGTTAGTGCATATACAATAGTAATACGAAACATAAAGGATTTATATGAGGAGGTGGTGATTTCCATGGGGATAAAAAAGTTATTTGGATTCCTTAGTTTGTTTGTTATTTGTATTGTGCTTGTAGCATGCGGCGCGGAACAAAAAGGTGAAGTTCAGTTATTAAAAGAAATGCCAAGGCCAAAAGCAATGACAATTGATCCCTCACTAAGTAAAAAAGAAGCGACAGAAATGGTTCATGCGGCGCAGCGTTTTTATGCATTTTGGGATACAGGTAAGGAGGAACTTATTCCGCAGACTGTTACTAAAGATTTCTTCGATAATACATTGCCGAAAGGGCGACCACAAGGCATTGAAGGATTAAAGTTTGCAGCGCAAAATTTTCGTAAAGTTGTGCCTGATATACATTGCGAGATTGAAGACTTATTGGTTGTTGGTGATAAAGTAACAGCCCGTCTTTCTTTTACAGGAACGCATAATGGTAAGAAAATTAATTTTTTTGCAATTGATATTTTACATGTGAAAGACAGAAAGATAACGGAGGATTGGCATTTAGAAGATAATCTTACACTACAGCAGCAACTCGGCTTAATAGCCGAAGAGTAGATCATATAGGGGAGAGAAAAGTAATGAAAAATATATTTATTATAAATGGACATGAAAAATACGGTACAAAGGAAGGACGATTAAATAGAACGTTAGTAGATTATATGGTTACTGTATTAGGCGAGAATCATCATGTGAAAACAACAACGATTCAAGATGGTTACAATATTAAAGAAGAACAAGATAAGTTTTTATGGGCCGATGTTGTTATTTATCAAACACCGATTTATTGGTTTAGTGTACCGGGCTTATTTAAAACGTATATGGATGAAGTATATGAATACGGTTTGTTCTTTAAAGGTGCAGATGAATATGGAACAGG
The DNA here is from genome assembly GCF_052646455.1 of Bacillus cereus group sp. Bce041. Taxonomy (NCBI): domain Bacteria; kingdom Bacillati; phylum Bacillota; class Bacilli; order Caryophanales; family Bacillaceae; genus Bacillus; species Bacillus cereus group sp. Bce041. Next base: position 975,066 of record NZ_JBQXON010000002.1, on the reverse strand, counting down.
TGGTTTATTAAAAGAGAAAGAGTATATGTTCTCTACAACTTGGAATGCACCTGAAAAAGCATTTGGAGATAAGACGAAGTTCTTTGAAGGAGAAAGTTTAGAATCAGCGCTTAGTCATTTACACCGCGTGCAAAAGTTTCTCGGTATGAGTCCGTTAAAGAGTTTTGCTTGTTATGATGTGGTGAAGAATCCGGATATTGAACAATATTTATTGAACTTGAAAGATCACTTAGATAGAGTAATTAAATAATAGTTTATATTTGTATGTGAAGAAGGTACTACTAAGGATGTAGTACCTTCTCCTTTTATAAAAACTCACACTTTAATGCGTGGATGGCTGTATCCATAACTTCGCAAAATTTGCCCAACCAAATGAATCAATTGTTACGTTTTTTAAAGAAGAAGGGTATGTTTTTCTTTTTAAAACGTGATAGTTAAATAAAATGATGTGTTCTGCTTGTAAAAACTCTTCAATCTCATACATGAGTTCATAACGCTTTTCTTTATTTTCTTCTAGTAAAAATGTATCTAGTAAACAGTTAATTTGTTTTTCGTAGTGCGGGTCCATGAACCGATTTACGAAGCAACTTTTATTTTTAAATACATTTAAGAATGCAATTTCATGATTGGCAGCAAAGACTTCTCCCATGAAAATAATATCAGCATGTTTATCAATAGAGCGATCCATATAATTTGAAACGGGAAATGGGTGAAGCGCTACTTGTATACCTAAACTTTCACATCGTTCTTTTAAGAAATATGCATCATTTGCACTATCTTTAAATGCGAAGAAGTAAATATGTATCGTTTCTCCATTATATGTACTCTTTTTCAAATACTCTTTTGCCTTTTCTAAAGAGTAGGATCTTCTTGTTGCAAGGCGGCTTCTATCAGGGAAGAAGCTTGATGCAGCAATTGTCCGTCTACCCTCTATGTTACGAAGTATCATTTCAACATCATATAGTTCTCTCCAAGCTTTTCGAAAGTAAATGTCGTGATGAGAACCAGGTTTTTTAAAGTTGAAGCTAGCATAAATACAACCTATTTCTTCTATTTGTATATCATGCCTTTCATTTTCCTCTTCGTTTGGTAGTTCATAATCAGCATCTATTTGCACATGGTCAGGAATACCCCAAAATTCAATACGGTCTAATAACGCGCGCTCTTTAAAATAATGGGTGAACGCTTCGAGTACGATATTATCTTCAGAGTAATGAGCAAGTTTGAAAGGTCCAGTACCTATATAATGATGATTTTGAATACTCGTATCACGCGGTAAAATTGCGAGCTGCATGGAACTTACATAGTGTAAGAAAAATAAATTTGGTTTTGCTAAATGGAATCGAATTTGCAGTGGTGATGGCGTTTCAATTTGAATAATTTCTTCTGTTAACCATTCGAAAGGGGATTGAACTTGTTTTAGTCTTTCAAATGAAAATTGTACATCTTTAGAAGTTAAAATTGTTTCGTTATGAAAATATATATCTTTTCGTAAATAAAAGGTCCACGTAAGTCCATCTTCACTTAATTCCCACGTATGCGCAATGTGAGGCTCCATTTTTTCAGTAACATCGTTATAGACGACTAACGTATCAAAAATTTGACTCGTAAGATGGCTCTCTGTAGTTACAGCCACAAAAGCCGGATCTAAAGGGAATATCTTTCTCGATATAGGAATCTTTAATACGTCGTACATATCATTTAAAGGTTCGTATCCAAAATGATGATGTAGTTTATTTTCTATCTTTTTTTGAAGTGCAAGGGGAAGGGGTTCTTTTAAAAGAAGAAAAACATCCTTTAATTTTTCTTGCGCTAACAGTTCATCTGTATAGGATTCAATCGCTTCTACGAAATTATGTATAAATAGAATTTCCGTTTTATTTCCGCGGCCTCGTCCTGGAGTCCAGCTAATTAATTGTTCCTCGCTCATTTTCTTTAATAAAATCTTTACGTTTTTCGTACTGCAATATAAGACATCAGCTAATTCTTGTAAGCTATTTTGTATATGTTTTTGATCTTGTGCATGTAGTCTTAGTCTAATGTAATAGTCCATAATTTTCATATATACACTTCCTTCTATCTATAAAAGGGGAAACTCTTTAGAATATTCTAACCTTTTTCTTCCTTTTTTTCAAAGTAAAATAAGTAAGCATAAGGAGGGGGAAACAATGGGATTTTGGAGTATGCATCGAAATATAAAAATTAGAATTATAACTTCGTTTTTAACACGTACTGTGTCCACGATGATTTTTCCATTTATGGCGATTTATTTTTCAATAAAGTTAGGTAGTGCGATTGCTGGTGCTTTACTACTCATTAATGTCATAGCTTCATTAGTAATTGGTTTATACGGTGGATATGTTGGGGATCGGCTTGGGCGTAAAAAGGTTATGATTATCGGTCAAAGTATACAAGTCATTTCTATTGCTTGTATGGGAGTTGCGAATTCGGATTATGTAGATTCACCGTGGTTAACATTTATCTTTATGCTAGTGAATAGTTTAGGATCTGGACTTATGAATCCTGCGACAGAGGCGATGTTAATTGATGTGAGTACACCTGAAAATCGAAAAGTAATGTACAGCATTAATTATTGGGCTATTAATTTATCCATTGCGATTGGAGCAATATTTGGTGGATTACTATTTGAAAACTATAGATTGCAATTGTTTATCGTATTAACTCTTGTTGCGATTATTACTCTATATGTGATGGCTGTGTATATGGAAGAAGTGTATGTAGTGAGAAAAACAGTAGAGAAGAAAAATGTATTAAAAGATATGGCAGATAGTTATAAAGTCGTGATGAAAGATAAAGCATTTTTAATTTTTTGTGCAGCGAGTATATGTACATTGTCTTTAGAGTTTCAAATTAATAATTATTTAGGTGTTCGCTTGCAGAAGGAATTTGAAACGGTGCACTTTTTATTCGGGAATGGTATTACGTTTGATTTAACAGGGATTCGCATGCTGAGCTGGATTTCTGCAGAGAATACAATTTTAGTTGTGTTATGTTCAGCACTTCTTATTAAAATGCTGAAAAGCTTCAGCGATTTGAAAATCTTATATGTAGGTTTATTCATTTATACAATTGGATTTACAATACTCGGAACGAGCAATAGCTTATGGATTTTATTAATTGCAGGGCTTTTCCAAACGGTAGGTGAGATGATGTATGTGCCAGTGCGTCAATCTATTATGGCAGATATGGTGCCAAATGAGGCAAGAGGTTCTTATATGGCGATTAACGGAATGGTCTTTCAAGTGGCAAAAATGAACGGGGCATTAGGTGTTATGCTAGGTTCATTTATTGCATCTTGGGGCATGAGTGCTCTGTACTTTATCGTTGGTATGAGCAGTATTTTACTATTTATGAAAGCGATAGGGAAAGAGAAGTATGAGGATGAGAGAAATGTTTCTCAAATTGGATGAAACTATATAAAAAGCGAACCAGTTATACTGGGATTCGCTTTTTATATAATTTTTAGAACGGATCAACTTCAGCTAAATTTGGAGTAGTACTAGGCTGTAGCAAAAGATTTTTTAATGTGCCTACTTCAGAAAGCGTTACTAATATGTAGCCACTAATCAGTACAATTAGCCCAATAACGCGTAACGTTTGTAAGCTCACTTCATTATTATTCGTTTCCGTTGGATTTGGGGGCGTTGAAGGTGGATTGTTATTCATAAATAAGGCTCCCATCTTTTGTATTTATATATGTGCGAAATCATTATTTAACTTATGGATAGGAATTATATAGTCATTTTCACTATATGAGAACTGCCTATGAAAAGTGATAAGGAATTTTTGGGCGAGAAAAGAGGGGAATCCAAAAGATTATTAAAACTGAACTTTGGGATTCCCCTCTTTTTATTTATCTTGCTATTTGTGGTGGTCGGATTGCCTGTAAACGACCAGTTGGTGGGGGCTAATTAATCAGTGGGGATGAATAAAACCTCACTGATTAACTATTTTCATGTAAATAAAAGGAGGTTAGTTATCCTAATATACGCAACGATTCTTCAATAAACGCTGGGATGTCCTCTGGCTGTCTACTTGTTACTAGCTGATTTTGACATACGATAACCTCTTTGTCATGAAAGTTCCCGCCGGCATTTTTTAAATCGACTTCAATAGATTTATATCCAGTTACATCACGTCCTTCAAGTGTTTGTGCAGTGATGAGTAGCTGAGGTCCGTGACAAATAGCGAAAACAGGCTTTTCCGCATCCATAAATGCTTTACTAAGGCGAACAAAACGTTCATCTGCACGAAGTATATCTGGGGAGAACCCGCCTGGTATGAAGAGGGCATCAAAGTTTTCTGGAGAAACATCGTCAATACTTTTATCAATTACGACTTCACTTTTTCCTTGTTTACCGTGTACCGTTTTCCCTTTTTCCATTTCAATAGTTGTTAATTCATAGCCCTTTTGTTTAAAAGCTCCTACTGGCTCTGTGTATTCTGTGTCCTCGAAATAATCCGTTATTAAAATAGCAATTTTTTTACTCATTCTAATCCGCTCCTTACATTATATTGTCGGTTCCAGAATCATCCTTGAGCAATGCCTTTTATAAAGTGAAACTTTAATTCATATTTTTTCATTCCCTCCACTTTCTTTGCCCTGTTAATTTAATAAATACCCTTTTTATTAGAACATAAACATGTATTATCGTCTTTGTATGTAAAAATCATAAAATACCGGTTGTTTAAATGGTTCTTGTTTGAGGAAGAAAAATAAAAAGGCCAAGGAGAAAGTTTATTTTCTCCTTGGCTTTTAAGATAATTCTTTTCGTTAAAATGCGGAAATTCTTTGCTTCGTTTTTGGTACAATAATAAATTTGATCCAGAGTAACCCGACAATCATAATGATAAGGCTATGTAAAAATTGACCTGTAGCAATGAGTATAACACTTGAAAATACAATGAGTTGAATACTTAGCAATATAAAGATTAAGCTAAGAAATTGCTTCATCCTTTCTTCAGTATGGATTGGATATAATGCTACAATAATATTTCCTGAAAAATATTTCCACAGTGAACGGAGCTGCATAGAGATCATATATAGAACGATATAAGAGATAGCACCTTTTACGTATATATTTGGTATAAAATATAAGGCAAAAGCACCGATCAATCCTAAGCGAATATATATACCGAAATAATCATTCCCACGTAAAAATGCTAATGTATGTAAATAGAAGAAAGTTGCTCGTTTTTTATGTAATAAAGGTTCAATCCAATTTGTAAGCCATTTTCTTTTATTTACTTGTTTATTCAGTTGCGGAACATCTGTGAAAATGCTAGCAAATTGATAAAAACGAACGTTCATTTTTTCTTCTTGCTCGATTATGTAATCCCACGGTATTCGTTTTGTAGGCTGTTTTTTCGTATATAGAAGTAGGAAAGCAAGTAGTAAGAGTAGTCCGCCCAATATGAGAACATTTGCGGAATAAAACAGCATGTAAATGATTAGGGCGTTACAAGTAATACGAATGATTAGCCATATATTTTTTTCGTGACTATCACGCCACATCCAATGTATGTACATGTTCCAGGCTTTCGTAATCATTAACACGATAAAGATTGTACATAAAAAAGGTACAGTTAATTGCAATGATTGCATAGCAAGTGGAACGAGAATAAGGAACGTAAATAACAATGGGAAAAGCTGAATGATGTAATTGTATAGAAGAGATTTTTTGAAATAAGATGTTAATTTCTCTTCTAGTGCTAGTAAATAGACAGCATCAGGTTTTTGAATAAATGTACGGATAGGGCATCTCGTTATAATGAATGTAAGTACAATCGTTATAATTATTAAAGATATTCCTTTAGAAGGAGATGCTTTTAGAAACTGAGCATAATAATATGCACCAACGCATGAAATAAAGATAAAGCTATATAGTAAACCGTTAATCATACGTGCAAAGTATGTAATGATATTTTGAATATGTTGTTGGAAGCGACTGCTCCATAGCGATTCGATTGACATGTTTTTCACCTCTTTGTTCTATTATATATGTTTTACAAAAGAAAAAACGAGCAAATTGCGTTATGCAACTTGCCCGTTTTTCTTTTCGTTATTTTTTTTCTGATCACGATTCATTAATGGATAGAAAGCAAATCCGATTACGAATAAACCAATTCCGAGAAGGAACGTTTTTATATCGGATGCGCCCGTTTTAATAACCCATAGTGCGTAGCAAAGTGCGATAACTGCGACTATGCCATCTGTAATTCTTGCCCGCATTTCATTTTTATATGTTTCACCAGTTGCGACTAGTTTTAACTGGAAGATTGGTGAAACGAGATATGGAATGAGGTAGGCCAGTGTTGATACGGTAATAACGAATGTATAAGCTTCCGCAATGGTTCCTGATAATGTTGAGAATAGGAATACTTGCGACATAATGTTTGTTAATCGTAATGAGTAAATTGGACTTCCTTTTTTATTTGTTTTCGTGAAGAAGGAAGGGAAGAAACCTTCTTTTGCTGCTTGATAAGGTACTTCTGAGCTTAATAAAATCCAGCCTAAGATAGAACCGAACAGGGAAGTAAGAGCCAGTAATGCCATCAGTTTCCCGCCGCCGTGACCCATTGCAGCGTTTAGTGCATCTGCTAATGGACGTTCAGAAGCTTGTAATTTATCAACGTGAAGTACACCCATTGTTAAAATTGTAATTCCTAAGTAGATGGCAACTGTAATAAGTAATCCCGCAACTGTTGCACGTTTTACCGTTTTTGGAGAAACAGCACGGTTTGATAAAAGAACGGCTGATTCAATTCCGATAAACGCCCAAAGCGTTGTAAGAGCAGCTAAATTTACTTGTGAAAGAAGACCGTGTGATGCACCTGATTTATCAATCATCGGTGTGTACCATTGTCCAAATTTAGAAGCTTCGAATGCAAATAACGTAACGACGATGAATAAAAGGAATCCAGTTACTTTCGTTGTTGTTGCTAAGAAGTTTAGTTTTCCAGCTCCGCTTACACCGTTTGTTAATATAATATGAGTTCCCCAAAGTAAGATGGAACAAATCGTAAATGTAATTAGTTTTCCGACTTCTACGTTAAACGAACCGATTGAAAATAGTAGTCGCGTATCTTTCATAATTGGGAAGAAGAGTGATAAATATCCCGCAAATGATGTAATGATGGCAACGTTACTTGCCCAGTTTGCAACCCAATATCCCCATACCATACTGAAACCAGCCATTTTTTTCTTTTTTGGTGTTGAGAATAAAGCATATGCATGACTTTGTGGCCCTGTCGTTAAATCAGGACGACGAATTGCTAAATTACCGAAAACAAGAGCTAGCATTAAAACACCAAACCCTGTAGTTAACCAAGCTAAAGTGACACCGAGTGGGCTTGCTGTTTGTGCCAACGTACTTGGCACCATGAAAATACCAGCGCCAACCATGTTACCGACAACGAAAGCTGTTAATACCCAAAAGCCCCATTTTTTTTGTTGCATAGAAAATACCTCCAAAGTTAGTATAACCAAGTCAAGCGAGGAGATATGTATGTCTTCCTGAGTTAGGAAGAGAAGTCCCAAACAAAACAAAAAAAGCATGTAATTTGCCGCTACATGCTTTCTATCTTATAAGAAACCCACGACATACCTCTCGATAGCTCTCCACAAACGAAACGTTTGTGACAGTTCTGCACTTATTAAATGCAGACCCAGCAAGCGTGCATGGTGGACACGACTTACTTCGGCAACCATTCCTTTCTCATTCCTTCATCAATGCCACTACATCTCCTGAAATGATACTCTTAATGATTGCAACCTCTACCTCACCGAGATACGAATGAGGATTTAAATATTAAATTAACGTCTTTAAGAGTAACAAATGAATTTTTATACGTCAATGGATATAGTAATAATCAGATTATAGAGAAGAGTTTGTGATTAAAAGTAAGAGGGGTTGTTATGTGATATTTGAATTTTCGTAATATAATACATATTATTAGCGCTAGATGATTGAAAAGGGGATGAAGTAAATGTCTGTATGTCATAAACATTCAGTAATAGGTGTGCTAGATTCGGGAGTTGGGGGATTAACAGTTGCGAGCGAAATTATAAGACAATTGCCTAAAGAAAGCATTTATTATATTGGTGATAATAAGCGTTGCCCGTATGGACCAAGAAGTGTAGAGGAGGTGCAATCTTTCGTATTTGAAATGGTTGAGTTCCTCAAACAGTTTCCATTAAAAGCGCTAGTCGTAGCATGTAATACTGCTGCAGCTGCTGCATTGACTGAGCTGCAAGAAGCACTTTCCATTCCAGTTATTGGCGTTATACATCCAGGAGCAAGAGCGGCAATTAAAGTAACAAAGAAAGGGGAAATCGGGGTAATTGGAACTGTAGGTACGATAAAATCTAATATGTATGAAAAAGCATTACACGAGCTGGATACATATTTGGAAGTGCATAGCTATGCTTGCCCGACTTTAGCCACAGTTGTAGAAAATCAATTAGAAGATACAGCATATGTCACGCAGCAAGTGAAACAAGCTTTACTTCCATTAACGAAAGAAGATATAGATACGTTAATTCTTGGATGTACGCATTATCCACTTTTAGAGTCCTATATAAAAAAGGAACTAGGAGAAGATATAACGATTATTAGTTCTGCAGAAGAAACGGCGATAGAGTTAAGCACCATTTTACAGCACAAAGGAATTTTGTCTGACAATCTGAATCCGAAGCATCGTTTTTTTACAACGGGATCTGTTTTATCATTTGAACATATTGCTGAGCGATGGCTAGGGTATCAAATTTCTGTAGAATGTGTACATTTGCCTATGAAAAATGCGTGTATGCATAATTAAGATTTAGTAAATTACGTTTTTAAATAAATCAGGTTCGTTTCATAAGAAGGAAAGAATAAGCTTTTAATTGAAATGATTAAGGTCATTTTAATTAAAGGAGAGGTTTGATTATGGAATTATCAAGATCTCAATTATTTGCTTTAGAGTATATTTCAAAATATGCAGAGAACGAAAAACGTGAGGCTAAAGCAACGATTAATCATATACTTAAAATGTCAAATATTACAGATGAAATATTTGAAGAGGCTGTCGCTAATTTAAAAACTCACGCAAGGATTGCTTTACACTTTCATCCAGACAGACTAGATTCGAGTAAGAAAAGTGTTGCTGAAGCACTATTTGAGCAAGGAGTATATAAAAGTCAGTTTGAAACATTGCTATCTAATGGAAGCGTATCTGCTTATCCTGGTGGTGAACGTGACCTTTGGGAAAAGAGAATATTTGGAGGGGCATATCAATTAGAAGGCGTAACGAATGATCAACGTCCAAAATACGGAGCGCTAAATTTAATGTTACATCCAGATGGGCCAGCTCCGCGTTTTGGTTCCTGTTATTTTCTCTTATCTCCAAAAGTTTCTTCGCGTTCTACATATACATATTTAGATTCGCATCAAGATCCGAAAGAAAAGGGGACTTATGAGGAGTTTGATATGATTTTAGCTGCTCTTTTGGAAGAGACATTCGTAAGAGATTTTGCAATTGGTGAAGGAAATTTGACTCCAACAATATTAATTAATCATTTACTGGCTAATCTGAAAAGGCCGTTTATAGATGTAGTAAGCAAAGAGCCAGCCCGTAATCTTAATCATTATATTGAAGCGCAGATTCATGGAGAGATTTCTCTAAAAGAAGACGTGGAAGCGCTTGTTGCAGATCCTTCATTTAAGGGTACGGATGTAGGAAAAGTTTTAGAAGAAATTTGCCTGAAGTATGCTATTGATTTGTATTGGCACATCGGTTTTGTACTTGCGGTAGACGAAGTTCCGATGGATTTTAGAGGTTCAAAAATGCCATCTTTAGCAAGACGCATTGCACGGAATCATTGTATCGATGCAAATATAATTGGCTCTGCTGTAGTGGATTTGAAGTGCAATCCATTATCTTGGAGTGATCGTGGAACTTATGAAGAAGTGCTTCAGGAATTAAAATTATTATGGCATGTTTTAGTTCGATTTGGAAAACCAAATCGGAAGTAGAATGAAATACTTCGTTTTTGGAAGTATTTATATAGAAAAGAAGCTGATCTATTTATAGATCAGCTTCTTTTTATAAGATTAAACTAAGTTTAATACAGTTACTTTTTCACGTGTCATAGACTCAAGGCTCTTACGAATACCTTGTGCGCCCATACCTGAACCTTTTACACCGATGAATGGGAAGTGGTCAGGGCCGCGCTCTGTGCGTCCGTTAATTTGAACAGAACCAGTTTCGATTTTGTTAGCAATTGCAAATGCTTTGTTAATGTCTTTAGTGAAGACACTTGCTTGCAGACCGAACTCTGATTTGTTAGCAATTTCAATTGCTTGTTCATCTGAAGAAACACGGATGATTGGAAGGATTGGGCCGAATGGCTCTTCCCAAGCAACTTTCATCTCTTCTGTTACGTGATCGATTAATGTTGGGTAAATTAAGTTACGCTCACGTTTGTTACCGATAACGATTGTAGCACCTTTTTCTACAGCGTCGTCAACTAAACCTTGAACGAAGTCAGCAGACTTGTCGTCGATTAATGGAACGATTGTGCTATCTTGTTCTGGAGATCCAACTGATAGTTCAGCTACTTGCGCTTTTAATAAGCTAACAAGCTCGTCCGCTACGTTTTCGTGTACAAGTACACGTTTAATAGCTGTACAACGTTGACCAGAGTAAGAGAATGCACCGCTTACGATATGGTTTGCAGCATCTTGTAAGTCAGCATCTTCACGAACGATACCAGGATCTTTACCACCAAGTTCTAATACAAGTGGAATCATTGAAGCTTTTTTCGCTAAATGTTTACCTGTGTTTGTACCACCTGTGAACGATACCATATTGATGCCTTCGTGTTCTACTAAGTAGTCACCAATTACAGAACCGCGTCCTGTAGCTACGTTTACAAGACCTTTTGGAAGGCCAGCTTTATGAAGTGCTTCAACCATTTTAATACCACTAATTGCACCTTGAGTTGCTGGTTTGAAAATAACAGCGTTACCCATAATTAATGCTGGTGCAAGTTTTGCAGCAGATAAGTTTACTGGGTAGTTAAATGGTGCGATTGCTAATACAACACCAAGTGGTGCGCGTTGGATAATCGCAAGCTTAGATTTTGTACCGCCCGGGAAGCTATCGCCCATCATGCTTTCTCCGTGCATATGTAAAGCTTCTTCGATCGTGTAACGAATGAAGTCAGCTGTACGAACAACTTCTTTCTTCGCATCTTTATATCCTTTACCGACTTCTTTCATAATGATATCGGCAATTTCATCCTGCATATTTACGAGCTCATCAGCCCATTTATATAAGTATTTTGCGCGATCTTGTAGGGAAGCTTCAGCCCATGATTTTTGAGCTTCTTTTGCAGATGCAATTGCTTCATCTACTTCTCCGCGAGTAATTGCTTGTACTTGTCCAATTACTTCGTGTAAGTATGGAGATGGAATTTCGATTGTTTCTCCTGAAGAGCTTTCTCTCCATTCTCCGTTTAAATAAAATTTGTACGTATTGCTAGTTGTCATGATTAGTCCTCCTAAAATAGCAACTTGTAAGAGTGAGTATAAGGTGATTGTAGGGGGTTTGATAACATTTTTCAAATGAAATGTTTGTGAAAACGATTTCTTATTCTTTTTTTATTTTGTATGCCCTTTCTTACAGAACATTCCCTTATTTCAAAATGGTGTATCATATATTTTTATTTAAAGTGTGAAAAAATAATTGACAGAATACTCAATAAAGTTGTAAGATTATAAATGGAAAATAAATGAAAGGGGTGTGCGTAATGATTGTAATCGTAAATGTAATGGGCTTAGCTCTGTTAAATGGCAGAAAACATTCATATCATTACGCAACCCGTACGGATATATAGGGCATCTTTGTCTTATAAGAAGCGTACGTTGCGTATATCGTAACGTACGCTTTTTATGCATTCCTGTGCATATCGTCAAGCGGCGGTATGCTTTTTTTTGTTTATTTTCCCTTGTTTAGTTCCGATAAAAAACTTTGGAAGGTGGAAAAATGTGATGAGATTGTATGGGTTACGAAATGTAAATGTGATAGGTCTGGATAGTGGATAAAGAAATGAGAGGTAAACGAGAACGAGAAGGGAGAGGTTACATTGTTATCAGTATTACTAAAGCTAAAATGGTTTTTTAGGGAGCACTGGAAGAGATATAGTATTGCCATTGGAGCTCTTTTAATTGTGAATATAGTTGAAGTGATTCCCCCGAAAGTGTTAGGGGTTACGATAGATAACATAAAAACAGGAACGTTATCGAACGAAGCTATTATACAGTCTATTCTTATTTTAATAGGGGTTACGATCGTTGGATATGGCCTCACTTTCGTATGGCAACATCAATTGTTTGGCGGTGCATTCGTACTTGAGAAAACGATGCGCTCTAAATTTATGGGGCATTTACTTAAGATGACGCCGACTTTTTATCAAAAAAATCGTACTGGTGATTTAATGGCGAGAGCGACAAATGATTTGAAAGCAATCGCTATGACAGCTGGTTTTGGTATATTAACGCTTGTGGATTCTAGTTTATATATGCTTACGATTGTCTTTATGATGGGGTTTACAATTAGTTGGGAGCTTACATTTGCAGCGCTTATTCCGCTTCCAATTATGGCGTATGCGATGAATATATATGGAAAGAAATTGCATGAAAGATTTACAGTTGCGCAAGATGCGTTTGGTGATATGAACGATAAAGTGCTTGAATCAATCGCTGGTGTGCGCGTTATTCGTGCATACGTACAAGAGAATGCAGACGAGGAAAGATTTCATCATTTAGGAGATGACGTCTACGAAAAAAATATGAAGGTAGCAAAGATTGATGCATTATTCCAACCAACTGTGAAAATGCTTGTCGGTCTTAGTTATTTAATCGGCTTAGTGTACGGTGCATACCTTGTGTTCCAGTCAAAGGTGACCCTTGGTGAACTCGTTTCTTTTAACGTGTATTTAGGGATGATGATTTGGCCGATGTTTGCAATTGGTGAATTAATTAATGTTATGCAAAGAGGAAATGCTTCGCTTGACCGTGTGAATGAAACGTTAGCGTATGAGCCAGATGTAAAGAATCCGAAACATCCAAAGCTTGTGCAAGAGCCGGATTATATTCAGTTTGATGATGTGTCTTTCTCATATCCTTCATCAACTGAAGAAAATTTAAAAAAGGTTTCTTTCACATTAAAGCAAGGGGAAACGCTAGGGGTTGTCGGAAAAACAGGAAGCGGGAAAACGACGCTTGTACGTCAGCTTCTTCGCCAATATCCGCTTGGAGATGGAGATATTGCAGTTTCTGATGTGACATTAGATAAAATGACGAATGAAAATGTACTCGGCTGGATTGGTTATGTACCGCAGGAGCATATTTTGTTCTCAAAAACAGCGCGAGAAAATATTTTATTCGGAAATAGGGAAGCGACTGAAGAAGAATTAGAGAAAGCAATTGAAATTGCTGCGTTTAAAAAGGATTTAGAGTTTTTACCAGAAGGGTTAGAAACGCTCGTTGGAGAGAAAGGTGTTTCTTTATCAGGAGGGCAAAAACAAAGGATCTCGATTGCACGAGCTGTTATTCAAAATCCAGAAATTTTAATTTTGGATGATTCTTTATCAGCTGTAGATGCTCGTACGGAAGCAGCGATCATTGAAAATATAAGAACGGAAAGAAGCGGAAAGACGACGATTATTACGACGCATCGTTTATCTGCAGTGCAACATGCGGATTGGATTCTCGTTATGGATGAAGGTGCAGTTATAGAAGAAGGTACGCATGATCAGCTTATCCAAAAGGGAGGCTGGTATGCTGAGCAGTTTGAAAGACAACAAGGTGAAAGTGAAAGTGCGGATAGTGGGGTGAAAATATGAGCGTTTCAAAACGGTTGTTTCAATACGCGATGAAAGTGAAGGGGACGATTTTTGCTGCGATGTTAATGTTATTTATTTTCGTCATCGCAGAGCTTGCTGGTCCTTTCGTCGCTAAAACGATGATTGACGATCATATCGTCGGGATAGAGAAACCTTGGTATGAAACAGAACAGAGTGAAGATGCTGTTTCGTATAATGGGGCTTTTTATAAGCGAAGTGATCGCTTTGAACAAGGCGAGAAAAAAGGAAAAGAAGTACGCGTAATGCAAGTCGGTTTTCAATATTATTTTGTACCGAATAAAGTAAATGCGGAAGGGTCACGGACTGTAAAAGGGGATATGATTACCGTTCAAAATGGTAAGGCGGTGCAAGTGTATAAAGCGAAAGCATTAACGAAAGAAGAAGTGTTTGCGTTTTATAAACCAGAAATAAACCGTCTATTATTACTTGGTGGTGGCTATTTCGCTTTATTAGTAGTCGTGTCATTATTTGCATACGGAAAGCAGTTCTTCTTGCAGAAGGCAGCGAACAAAATTATTCAAATTATGAGGGAAGATGTTTTTTCTCATATTCAAACGTTGCCAATTCGGTACTTTGATCATTTACCGGCGGGGAAAATTGTTTCGCGTGTGACGAATGATACAGAGGCCATTCGTGATTTATATGTAACGGTGCTGGCAACATTCGTTTCTAGTATCATCTATATTATTGGGATATTCGCTGCGTTATTTTTATTAGATGTGAAGCTCGCTTCATTATGTTTATTAATTATCCCAATTTTAATTGTTTGGGCGATTCTTTATAGAAAATACGCGTCTGTATACAATCATAAAATGCGCTCTCGCTTATCTGATATTAACGGAACAGTGAATGAATCCATTCAAGGGATGCCAATTATTCAAGCGTTCCGTCAAGAGCGTGAAACGAAAAAAGAATTTGAAGAATTAAATGGCGATTATTTTAAGTATCAAAATAAAATTTTAAATTTAAATGCAGCAACTTCGCATAACTTAGTAGCCGTATTAAGAAATATCGCTTTCACAGGAGTAATTTGGTATTTCGGCGGTGCGTCATTAAGTGCTACAGGTATTATTTCACTTGGGGTACTGTATGCGTTCGTCGATTATTTAACACGATTATTCTCGCCAATTACGAATATGGTGAACCAGCTTGCAAACTTAGAGCAAGCGCGCGTTGCATCAGAACGTGTCTTTGAATTGTTAGAGGAAAAAGGAGAACCGGTAGAAGAAGAACGTATGCCTCGTTTAAAAGGAAATGTAAAATTTGAAAATGTATCATTTTCTTATAATGGAAAAGATGAAGTGTTAAAAAATATTTCTTTTGAAGCGAAACAAGGCGAGACAGTGGCACTTGTCGGTCATACTGGATCAGGAAAAAGTTCTATCATGAATGTACTCTTTCAATTTTATGAGTTTGAAAAAGGAAAGCTTACGATTGATGGTCACGATGTAAAAGAGATGCCGAAACAAGCAACCCGTGAACATATGGGAATCGTACTGCAAGACCCGTTTCTTTTTAGCGGGACGGTCGCTTCCAATGTAAGCTTAGAAAATGAAAAAATTTCAAAAGAGCGCATTGTAAAGGCGTTACGTGATGTTGGTGCTGAAAGATTTGCGAACAATATAAATGAAGAAATTACAGAAAAGGGAAGTACGCTTTCCACTGGAGAACGTCAACTTATTTCATTTGCTAGGGCGCTTGCTTTTGATCCAGCTATCTTAATTTTAGATGAAGCAACGTCTAGTATTGATACAGAAACAGAGGCGATGATTCAACAAGCACTAGAAGTTGTAAAAAAAGGAAGAACGACATTTATTATCGCTCACCGCCTTTCAACGATTAAAAGCGCAGATCAAATTATTGTGCTCGATAGAGGAACCATTTTAGAAAAAGGCTCTCATGATGAACTCATGAAAAAGCGGGGGCGTTATTACGATATGTATAAAACGCAAATGGAAGGCAATCAGAGTGCTTAATATGCATGGAGGAGAACTTGTGATTTTCACAAGTTCTTTTTTATTGATGAACATGTCGACTCTTTAGCGAATTACGACAGTTAAATAAGAAGTATTGTTTTACCTTTTTCTCCATAAATGCTATATTAAAAAATGTTACTTATTTTTTGTATGTAGCGTTATTTTTCCCTTTTGTTTGATTATGAAGAAAAAGGATAAACTAAATAAGAACATTTTCATTGAAAAATTGTTCAAGATTGCATACAATCAATATAGTTTTTAAATTCCTATCAGAATACTTGGAGGATTACTATCATGAAGAAATTATTTTCAGTGCTTGCAGTAACTACATTAGCGATCGGGATTGTAGCCGGCTGCGGTAAAGAAGAGAAAAAAGATACAGCTAGTCAAGACGCGTTACAAAAGATTAAACAAAGCGGTGAACTTGTAATTGGTACAGAAGGTACATATCCACCATTTACGTTCCACGATTCAAGCAATAAATTAACTGGATTCGATGTTGAATTAGCAGAAGAAGTTGCAAAACGTTTAGGTGTAAAACCTGTATTTAAAGAAACACAATGGGATAGCTTACTTGCTGGCCTAGATGCAAAACGTTTCGATATGGTTGCAAACGAAGTTGGTATTCGTGAAGATCGTCAAAAGAAATACGATTTCTCTAAACCATACATTTCATCTTCAGCGGCATTAGTTATCGCAAAAGATAAAGATAAGCCTGCTACATTTGCTGATGTAAAAGGGTTAAAAGGAGCACAATCTTTAACGAGTAACTATGCAGATATTGCTAAGAAAAACGGTGCAGAAATCGAAGGTGTAGAAGGATTTAGCCAAGCGGCAGAATTATTAGCTTCAGGACGCGTTGATTTTACAATTAATGATAAGTTATCAGTATTAAATTATTTAGAAACGAAAAAAGATGCAAAAATTAAAATTGTAGACACAGAAAAAGAAGCTTCACAAAGTGGATTCTTATTCCGTAAAGGTAGCGATAAGCTTGTACAAGAAGTAGATAAAGCGTTAGAAGATATGAAAAAAGACGGTACGTATGACAAAATAACGAAAAAATGGTTCGGTGAAAATGTATCTAAGTAGTGCATTAGTTTCAGATCGATTGTCTACTTGGATAGATATTATGCAGACTTCCTTCATGCCTATGCTGAAGGAAGCTGTTTTTACAACAATTCCATTAACGCTTATTACATTTATTATCGGTCTTATACTTGCGACGTTAACAGCGCTCGCACGTATTTCAGGTAGTCGTATTTTACAATGGATTGCTCGTATCTATGTATCTATCATTCGCGGAACGCCACTTCTTGTACAGTTATTTATTATTTTCTATGGTCTTCCAACTCTTAATATTGAAGTTGAGCCATATACAGCAGCAGTTGTTGGATTTTCATTAAATGTCGGTGCATATGCATCTGAAATTATTCGTGCTTCTATCCTTTCCATTCCGAAAGGGCAGTGGGAAGCAGCTTATACAATTGGGATGACATATCCACAAGCATTAAAACGTGTTATTTTACCACAAGCAACGCGCGTATCAATCCCGCCGCTTTCAAATACATTTATTAGCTTAGTGAAGGATACTTCATTAGCATCGTTAATTTTAGTAACAGAAATGTTCCGAAAAGCGCAGGAAATTGCGGCGATGAACTACGAGTTTTTAATTGTTTATTTTGAAGCAGGTCTTATTTACTGGGTTATTTGTTTCTTATTATCAATCGTACAACAGATGTTAGAAAAGCGTTCAGAACGCTATACATTAAAATAATCCTTTTACAAAAGGAGTTTTTGTTTTTATGATTTCAATTCAGCACTTACAAAAAAGTTTCGGAGATAATACCGTACTAAAGCATATAGATTTAACAGTTGAGAAGGGCGAGGTTGTTGTTATTATTGGGCCGTCTGGATCTGGTAAAACGACATTCTTACGTTGTCTCAATGTATTAGAAACGCCAAACGCTGGTAATATTCGTATCGGTAATAAAGAGCTTAACTTCTCTCAAAAAGTAACGAAGAAAGATATTGTTAATCTTCGTACGCAAACAGGTATGGTATTCCAGCACCATAATTTATTCCCGCATTTAACAGCACTTCAAAATGTAATGGAAGGGCTCGTTACAGTGAAAAAGATGGGGAAAGAAGAAGCGAAGAAAAAAGCAAACTATTTCCTTGAAAAAGTTGGTTTAGCAGATAAAGTGGATTTATATCCGTTCCAATTATCAGGCGGACAACAACAGCGCGTTGGAATTGCGCGCGCGCTTGCGATGGAGCCGGAAGTGTTACTATTTGATGAGCCGACGTCAGCGCTTGATCCTGAACTCGTTCAAGAAGTTCTGAAAGTAATGAAAGAACTTGCTAAAGAAGGCATGACGATGGTTATTGTAACGCACGAAATGCGTTTTGCACATCAAATTGCGAACCGTGTTATTTTCATGGATGGTGGTGTCGTTGTCGAACAAGGTACACCAGAAGAAGTATTTACAAATCCAAAAGAAGAACGCACGAAGAAGTTTTTACAAATGTTGCAATAAATTAAGGAAGGTCTCAAGGCATATGCCTTGAGACCTTTTTGCCATATATATTTATTTGTGGAATCCGCCAAGGCTTTGCTCAGCCATTGCAACTAGACGTTTTGTGATTTCTCCACCAACTGAACCGTTAGCGCGAGCCGTAGAATCTGCTCCTAATTGTACACCAAATTCTTGAGCGATTTCGTACTTCATTTGATCGATTGCAGCTGTTGCACCTGGTACTACTAATTGATTTGAAGAATTTTGGTTTGCCATAGGAATATATCCTCCTTAGAGTTATAAAAGTTTTTTTGGTTGGACTAGCTGGAGTTGAACCAGATTATCGCCCCGGTTGGCGCTAATCCATCGGTAATTAAGTTTGTACTCATAGTATGGATGTTACCTAGAAAGATATACAAAATAATAATTTGTAAATTTTGTCAAAAAAACGTATTGATTTCGTAAATTATGAAATAAGAGTAATCGTTGTATTTTTAAGAAAACAGGCCAAACTAAGGGTGATATTAAATATAATTTTTTCATTGTAGCCTGCTACTTGTAGGCTAATTATTAGCTTCTTATTTATGATTTATTGAAATAAAAATGAAATCGGTAGCAACTTCATAGTTCTATTTTTAAGTAGGGATGGAGTGGGCGCTCCTATGTCTGGATAGGTTGCTCTCTTCACTCTAAAAAAGAGAGGCTTATAAACGATAACGTATGGAGGAATCATGATGGGAATTTGCCCGCTTTGCAACGCATTAGAATCACAAACATATTCTTGTCAAAATTGCCAAAGTATACTCCAAGATTATGGGAAGTCTGTAGATTACATAGACGATTATAGTGCCTATATGGATCAAGAATTATTAAGTGCAGTAGATGGTTTAACGCATAATAATTCAAATGAATATTGCAATCATATTTTTTATTGCAGAGTATGTAACGTGGAAACTGAGGTTGTAGTAAAACTTGTGTAAATAGAAAACTTCCACCTTATTATCTAGGTGGAAGTTTTTGTTTTTGTATTTGTGAGTGAATCATAGGAGAAGGGATATGTTCGGTGTTTGATGAAACCCCTGATTTTATTTGAGACATTTTTTCTTTTGTATCACGTAAAGAATGTTCAGTTAAGTAGACGGCATATTCGTAAAATAACTGGCGCGTCAGTTCACTTTGCTCTTTTAATTTTTTATCTTGGAATACAGTTCGCCCAGGTTTAGAGTTGGCTTCAAAGAGCCACGGATTTTCCTTTGTGTCTAAACCGATATCAAAACCGATTTCTCCAATATTTCCAGTTACTTGTTCATCGAGCGCGTAACTTATTTGTAAGGCAGTATGTTTTAATTTATTTTCAATTTGAACTTGTTTCGTTGAATCTGGAAAAAGCTCTTGTAATAATTTTGTATCACCGCCACTATTTACGTGCGTTGTTAAACTGCCTTTGCCGGCGATTTTGGCGACGATTGCACTAACTATCCAATTACCGAAATGGTTTTTATTTGTATGAATGCGGAAATCAACAGGTTGCCCATCGAAGCGAAGTAACGAAATACCTTGCTGTACGATAAACTTTTTTAAATCATGTCCTTTTAATACGTGGTTTAGAAGCGTTTCTAATGATTGATACTTTCTCAGTTTATTTTCTTCATTTTCGCGATAACGACAGTAGTAGCAATTCTCTGTTTGAGAATAAAATATTTGATGAATATTTCTACCAAAGCTCCCGTGTATTGGTTTCATGTACACTGATTTATACGTGCCAAGAAACCATTCTACTTGTTCAAAATGCTGAAATGCTTCTGTATTTGGTAATAAGGGTTTAATTGATTCGTCTTTCGTAAGAAGTTGATGAACTTCCCATTTATTGAAAAAACCTGGGTTAAACCATGGAATGGAGTAGTCATGTTCTAACTTTCTTTTTGCTCTGACGATTGGTTTATAATTTTCCGCTTGTCGATTCGGTAATCGATCGTAAATGACATTTGGTAAAGGGACTTTTTTCTTTACCCATTGTTTCTCTTGAAAGAAATATCCTTCAATCGTTTCTTCTTCCCAGTTTATATGTTGAACGCCAAAGACGAATACGAACGGTCGTAATGAGAATGGTGGTGTTAACAACTCACTGAGAGCAATTGAACGATTTCCTAAAGGGGTAGAAGAATCATCGTTAAAGCCAGTTGTAAAAATGCCAATCAATGGTCCGAAAATAATTGTTTGGTTTTGTGTGAATGCATGAATAGTAGTTGATTGAGGCAGTAAAAGTTTTTCGGCAATATGCTTTCCGATAATAATTTCGCGAGTAAAGGAATAATGAATTTTCACCTCTTCACTTGCAATATGACGTATGCCGAAGGAGAGAGATGTAATAGGCGGTGTAATAGAAAAAACGTAAGGTAAAGTAATGCTATTTGGATGGTCATCTGAAATATTTAATGTATATATATGCTCTTTCAAAATAGGTTTACCTCCTTTCATTATGGTGTAAAGCGACTGAATTTAAGTGGTCCGTGAAATATCTTTTCAGCTAATGAATCACTATGACGAATGTATTGTTCGTAAGGAGGGATCGTGTTGACATACATAAGCCAAATTGCGCCTTTTTGATCCATAATTGTGGAAAGTTCTAGTTCGAATAATGAAGAATAAGACTGATCTAGTGTTTGGAATACTTCATTTATAATGTCGTGTAAAGCGTCTTGCAATAGTTGCACACCTGTACTAGATAGTACGTATTTAATTTTTGAAAATGAATGCAATGAATCATCGTCTGTTGCTGAAGGTAAAAGCTGATTAGGAAATGAACTTTTTTGTATAAATTGACCTATAACATTCCAAGTTTGTTCTTTGTTTTTTTGCAAAATAGTTCGAATGTGGAGTGGGTATGTTAATTGATTTGGTGGTTGTAGCATGGTATGCACTATGTAGCGTGATGAACGTATGTTAGATTTACACCAAGATATAAATTCATCTGTCCGCTTGATTGGAAGAGAAGTATGGTATTTTTCATTTACTGTATCGATATGAAACGTTTTATTTTTGTAAGCGACTCGATATAAGTTATCTTTAGAATGTATATTAGTGGGGCGTATAATAATATCTTTAGATTTTAACAACAGTTTGAAAATGTTTTGTATCGTTGCCATTTCAAATTTAGGTATATAAGGAGACAGTTTTTTATTAGTAAGAAATAAATCATGTAGTTCACTTAAGTTAATAAGTGTGTTATTTAAAAAGGTAGTGGAAGGACGGTTGTGCAAAGAGTGAATAATTGATTTTGCTTTTTCAAAGTCTGTTTCCTCGTGAAAAGAATAACGATCATATATATAAGAAGGAATAGGGAATGTTTGCTCTTTCCATTTTCCTGTATCTGTATCGTAAATAAGACCAGAAACAAGGTCTGTTTTAGAATCAATACAAAATGGCGTAAACTGGGCAACGACATTATGATAAAGCCGAGCGCGTTTAGCGATTTCGGTGTAATACGTTTGCTCATAATGAAGTTTAGAAGTTAAAAGGCCGAGAACCAACGAAATCACTCCTTTACTACTATTTGCATAATAGGCGAAGCTATATATTGCAAATACGTTTTTATACCATTATACTTTTGTCCGTATGATGATATGCTATAGTTTTGGAGAAGTGAAAGGTTGATTGTAATGAATATATGGTTAAATATGTTAACGACGACAGGACTCGGAGCAATTATTGGGGGATACACGAATCATTTAGCGATAAAAATGTTATTTCGTCCTCATCGTCCTATTTATATCGGAAAGTTTCAAGTTCCATTTACACCAGGGTTAATTCCTAAGCGTCGTGATGAACTTGCTGTTCAATTAGGAAAAATGGTTGTAGAACATTTGTTAACACCAGAAGGAATCGGAAAAAAGCTAACAAATGAAGAGTTTCAAAAAGGTTTAATCCACTGGGCGCAAGTGGAAGTGGATAAAGTAATTACGAATGAACAATCACTGCGATATATGTTAGAAAAATGGAATGTAGCGCATGTAGAAGAAGAAGCGACTCGAAAAATCGAATATGTGATTACAGAAAAAATTCATGCATTTTTAGCAGAGTATTATACATATACATGGGAACAGGCTTTACCTCATTCTGTACATGAAAAGATAGAGAATGCGATTCCGAATGTCTCGGCGTTTATTTTAGAGCGAGGAATTAGCTTTTTTGAAAGTGAAGAAGGGAAAGCGCGTCTTTCAAAAATGATTGATGATTTCTTTGCTTCTCGCGGAACGCTACTTAACTTAGTCGGAATGTTTTTAGGAAATGTAAGTGTTGTGGATCGTGTGCAGCCAGAAGTTATTAAGTTTTTAGGGCAAGATGCTACAAAGCAGCTTTTAACTGACGTACTGCAAAAAGAGTGGGAAAAGTTAAAAGGAAGAGATGTAAAAGAATTAGAAGCATTTGTAGAGAAAGAAATGATTGTAAGCTCCGTGCTATCAGCAGTTAAAGTAGAGGAAACAGTGAGTAAGTTTTTAAATCAATCTGTTCAGCAAGTATGTGAACCAGTTCGAGAAACAATTATTGAAAAAGTGGTTCCAAGTGCAGTAGCGAAAGGCTTAAAGTGGGGAACAGAAAATGTAGAGAGTATACTAAATAATCTACACCTTGCGGAAATTGTCCAGCAAGAAGTGTCTACATTCTCAACAGAAAGATTAGAAGACTTAGTTCTGTCTATTACGAAAAAAGAATTGAAAATGATTACGTATTTAGGAGCGTTATTAGGCGGAATGATCGGGCTCGTACAAGGATTGTTACTATTGTTTCTTAGATAATAAGGTGAGTACATAGAAATAAAAGTGAAATTTCTTCACATCTCTTGCATAGTTTGATATGGTAAGAAGAGGTGCGTATGTAAATGCACGTAAAAGGCAGTGCGAGTGAAAAGCGCTAGCCTTCTAAAGGAGGAAAAATAAAATGACAAAGAACATTCATGATGTTGCATATGAATTACAAAAAGCAATCGCTGAAAACGATGACTTCAAAACTTTAAAAGAGAGCTACGCAGCAGTTCAAGCTGACACAGCTTCAAAGAACTTATTCGATGAGTTCCGTACAATGCAACTTAGCCTACAACAGAAAATGATGCAAGGCCAAGAAATCACTGAAGAAGATAACCAACAAGCACAAGAAGTTGTAGCTCGCATTCAACAAGATGCTAAAATTACAAAATTAATGGAAACTGAGCAACGTCTAAACGTTGTAATCGGTGACGTTAACAAAATTATCATGAAGCCACTTGAAGAATTATATAGCGCGCAACAACAAGCGTAATAGTGGAAGACGCTCCTAGTTTAGGAGTGTCTTTTTTGTTTAGGGAATTTAATAGTTATACCACAAAAACTCCCTTTCAAAATAGCCATTTCTTATTGGTTATTTTGAAAGGGATATGTAACACATCTGTTAATTTTTTTTATTGCTGTTAATTGAAGTTTTAATATTTTTTTCGTTCAAAAACGTTTCAATCTCTTTTTGTTTCCTCCCATTTATTTTCTCAAGGCGTTTTGTAAAAGAAAAATTGGCTTTGAATAAGTTACCATCTTGGGTGAGTTTGTCTAATTCTTGATCTAGCTCTACGAAAATATCCGTAGATGATGACATAAATGCATAGATTTCTTTTGAAGGTTTTTTATAATCAGTAGGTAAATTATTATTACTAATAAACTCATGGAAATTCATATCGTTTTGTTTCGCTAAATCAATTAGTTTTTGTAATTTTTCTCGGTCAGATTCCGTGAAATTCTTATCAGAATTTGTTGAAGCGAGAGGGATAATATTTTCAGATAACTCCCAACTATAATCTATATAATTTTTTATATTTTGTTTCATTTCGTCTTCATTAATAGTTTCGTTTTTCTTTGAGGAACTAAATATATTTTCTGGAACTTTAATAGCAACATCTTTAATAGATTGTACATCGTTTTCTTCCTTAGGTTGTGCACTGTTTGAACAAGCTGATAGAAATAAAATTGTAAGTAACGTGAGTAGGTATAAAATATACTTTTTCATATTAATCTCCTTTTACATTGATTAGTATCTTTGTAAAATAGCTAAATTCCATTTTAAATACTTAACTAAAAGTGAGTATATATGTTTTATCATTTGATAAGATATGACGGATATTAGTAAGCCGATGCAAAAAGCTATAAATACATTATAAACATCGGAATAACTGATTTGATGAAACCCTTTAAAGAATCCTAATCCTATTAATAAGATAGGTGAAATAATTAATAATGGTGTAGCAATTATAAGTGCTAGAAGAAGTGGTAATAGAAAGAGTAATACGAAAAAGGCGATAATGATACATATAAAGTTTAAAACACTTAAGCTCATAACAGAAAACAGTGCTGTCATAATATTTTTTAGGCTGCGCCTATTGTCAGCGTTACTTATTACATATGAAATATTAAGTTCTTTAGCGATAGTTTTAGGGTTTCCTAGCTTTTTAGAAATTTCCTCTTCAGATATTCCATCTTGTTTACCACTAATAAAATGAGTTTCGTACTCCGAGATAATATCCTCCTTTTCTAAATTAGGCATATTCCGTAGGGAAGAACTAAGTTGCTCTAAAAATTCACTTTTGTTCATAACAATCACTTTCCTTTATAAAATGATGAATTATGGCTGAAAATCCTATCTTTTTTCTAAACAGCACACACAATCTATATCTACTTTTTGAAAGGAGATATACTAATCGTGAATAACATTCCAAATAATGGTTATTCCATTATTTACAAATATATCACTTGCTATTATTCTTTGCAAGGTACTATAAATTTGTTAATAATGTGAATAGGTGGAAGTATTTTTGTACATTTTTAGAAGAGATATAAAAATGTTATTTTAAGATAAACAAAAGGTTGTAAGCGCATTCTTTAAATCTTGTCAAAATAATGTCGAATTCATATTGTTGGAAAAATAATGCATTTGTAATATAATGATAAATGATACTTCACCACATTAATTAACTAGGTAAAATTAAAATCTTTATTACACACATTATGAAATAAAGGGATGATTAGTTTTGAGTACAGGTGTAAAAGCAAACGACGTGAAGACAAAAACAAAAGGAGCAGATCTTGTTGTTGATTGTTTAATTAAACAAGGTGTTACACATGTTTTCGGTATTCCAGGAGCAAAGATTGACTCTGTATTTGATGTATTGCAAGAAAGAGGAC
Organism: Bacillus cereus group sp. Bce041; assembly: GCF_052646455.1. Classification (NCBI taxonomy): domain Bacteria; kingdom Bacillati; phylum Bacillota; class Bacilli; order Caryophanales; family Bacillaceae; genus Bacillus; species Bacillus cereus group sp. Bce041. The sequence continues at coordinate 949,436 of NZ_JBQXON010000002.1, read as the reverse complement.
CAGAGTTAATTGTTTGTCGTCATGAACAAAATGCAGCATTTATGGCAGCTGCTATTGGTAGATTAACAGGGAAACCGGGCGTATGTCTTGTAACTTCAGGACCAGGGACATCAAATTTAGCGACAGGTCTTGTTACTGCGAATGCGGAGAGTGATCCCGTTGTTGCTTTAGCTGGTGCAGTACCGCGTACGGATCGATTAAAACGTACGCATCAATCTATGGATAATGCTGCACTATTCGAACCAATCACAAAATATAGCGTAGAGGTAGAGCATCCTGATAATGTGCCAGAAGCACTTAGTAATGCATTTCGAAGTGCGACTTCCACAAATCCGGGAGCTACTTTAGTAAGTCTTCCGCAAGACGTTATGACTGCGGAAACAACTGTAGAGTCTATCGGTGCGCTTTCTAAGCCACAGCTTGGAATCGCTCCCACAAATGATATTACATACGTAGTAGAAAAAATAAAAGCAGCGAAATTACCAGTTATTTTACTCGGTATGAGAGCGAGCACAAATGAAGTGACGAAAGCTGTTCGTAAATTAATTGCGGATACAGAACTTCCTGTCGTTGAAACATATCAAGCAGCTGGTGCGATTTCACGTGAGTTAGAAGATCATTTCTTCGGCCGCGTTGGATTATTCCGTAACCAACCAGGTGATATTTTACTAGAAGAAGCAGACCTTGTTATTTCTATCGGTTATGATCCAATCGAGTATGATCCAAAGTTCTGGAATAAACTTGGCGACAGAACGATTATTCATCTTGACGACCATCAAGCAGATATCGACCATGATTACCAGCCAGAGCGTGAATTAATTGGTGATATTGCTTTAACGGTAAATAGCATCGCGGAGAAATTACCGAAACTTGTATTAAGTACGAAATCAGAAGTGGTATTAGAACGATTACGCGCAAAATTATCAGAACAAGCAGAAGTTCCGAACCGTGCTTCGGAGGGTGTTACGCATCCACTTCAAGTAATTCGTACACTTCGTTCTTTAATTAGTGACGATACAACCGTTACATGTGACATCGGTTCCCATTCTATTTGGATGGCGAGATGTTTCCGTTCTTATGAACCACGTAGATTATTATTTAGTAACGGTATGCAAACGTTAGGTGTTGCACTTCCTTGGGCAATCGCAGCTACTTTAGTAGAACCAGGTAAAAAAGTAGTTTCCGTATCAGGTGACGGTGGTTTCTTATTCTCAGCGATGGAGTTAGAAACGGCGGTACGTTTAAATTCTCCAATCGTCCATCTTGTTTGGAGAGACGGCACATATGATATGGTTGCATTCCAACAAATGATGAAATACGGCAGAACATCCGCTACAGAGTTTGGCGATGTTGATCTTGTGAAATATGCGGAAAGTTTCGGGGCGTTAGGTCTTCGTGTTAACACGCCTGATGAATTAGAAGGTGTGTTAAAATCCGCGCTAGCAGCAGATGGTCCTGTCATTATTGATATTCCAATTGACTATCGTGACAACATTAAATTAAGCGAAAAATTATTACCAAACCAATTAAACTAATGGAGGCAGATTTGAGATGACTGTTGCGCAATTAATTGATATTGATGCGAAAAAAACGAAAACGAGTAATGAAGTATATCAAACATCTACAATGCTTGCGCTATTAGATGGTATATATGATGGTGTAATTAGCTTTGAAGATTTGAAAAAACATGGTGATTTCGGCATCGGCACATTTGATCAATTAGATGGTGAAATGATTGCATTTGATAATGAATTTTATCATTTACGTTCAGACGGTTCAGCAGAAAAAGTAGAGCCAGAAGAAACAACGCCATTTGCGACTGTAACGTTTTTTGAAAAAGAAATGAGTTATACGGTAGAGCGTCCGATGAATCGTGAAGAAGTTGAAGCATTATTACATGAATTAATGCCAAGTAAAAACTTGTTTTACGGTATTCGAATGGACGGTACGTTCCGTGAAGTAAGGACGAGAACTGTTCCAAGACAAGAAAAACCGTATACACCGCTCGTTGAAGTGACGAAATCACAACCAATCTTTTCATTTGAAGATACAGAAGGTACGCTTGCTGGATTTTGGACACCAGATTACGCACAAGGTATTGGGGTAGCTGGATTCCACTTACATTACATTGATGATGAAAGAAGCGGGGGCGGACATGTTTTCGACTATGTTATAGAAAACTGTACGATCCAAATTTGTCAAAAAGCTCATATGCATTTAGCACTTCCAGAAACAGCTGATTTTATGGCGGCTGAATTATCAAGAGAAAATTTAGAGGATAATATTGCAACTGCGGAAGGTGCAGAGTAAGAGGGAAAGACTGTTCCATTTTGGAACAGTCTTCTTTTATTCGTAATGTTATTATTTGTCGATAAATCGATATTTCTTGTCGAACCGTTGATATATTGTAAGTTACGATAGATATATTTGAAAAATTGTTGATATCGCTTATTTTTTTGAAACAAACGGATGTCCCTCATAATAAAAACGCCACGGATAGTGTACAGCTTCTTCTGCATAGTCGATATTAATACGAGGTCCTGCTGTTATTTTATATTGTGATGATATGTGTTCTTCTTTTGGAACTAATTCAATATGTAACGTATCACTTTGTAACGATACACCGCGTTCTTTTAAAGTGATGCCAAGTGCACGGCATAGTTTGCCAGGACCGTTCGTTAAATTTTTGTACTGCGCTTTTGTAATTTCGGTCTTATTGTAGCGCGCTAGTTTTATTTCTTCTATTCCATCTACCGGCTCAAGAGCTCGAATGAGAACACCTTGTGGGGTGCCCACTGGCGCTGTAATAACGTTAAAGCAATGATACATACCGTAAATTAAATATACGTAAGCATGCCCTGGTGTACCAAACATAACTTCTGTGCGATCTGTCCGTCTGCCTCCGTAACTATGTGCGGCCTTATCATCCGGGCCTTTATATGCTTCTACTTCTACAATGATTCCACTTCGCTTTATTCCGTCTACAATATGAACAAGTTTTTGCCCGAGTAATTTTTTTGCGACTTCTAACGTATCGCCTTCATAAAAAGAAGGAGGTGCCTGCATTGTACTATCTCCTTTGCTAAGTGTATATGTATATAGTAAACCAAATTTTCAGTAGTAATTCTAACTCGTTCTATTTGCTACATTTATTTCATAAATTATGGATAGAGTACAACAGCGAAGAGGGGGAGTGCGACATGATTTATCGCTTACTAGCTCTTAATATAGATGGGACACTACTATACAACAATGGAAAAATTGCAAAAGGATTAAGAGAAACAATTGAATTTGTGAAAAGAAAAGATGTATACGTTACGTTATTTACGAGTCGTAATTTTCAATCCGCTCATAAAGTAGCAAAGGCGTTAAAATTAGATTCTATATTAGTGACACATGGTGGTGCTTTCGTTTCAGCAACGTTAGATAAGCCGTACGTTCAAAGAAGATTGTCTGAAGAGAAGACTTTTAACATTGTGCAAGTGTTAGAGCACTTTGATTGTAACGTACGTATTTCTCATGAACGGTTTTCGATAGGAAATCGTGAGAGAAATACACCAAACTTAATTGCGCGCACTGTATTATCAAGCGCAGATCCGTTATTTTATCCAGTTCAATTTGTAGATTCGTTAGGTGACGCGCTTCGTGACCATCCGGTAGCGGCGCCAAAAATTGATGTTCTTTTCCAAACTAAAGGTGAAAAAGAACGCGGGCTAAATACATTAAGAAAAGCGTTCCAAGATGTAGAGTATGTTGAATGTGATTCAAAACGAATAGAAATTTTACCGCAAAATGTATCAAAGTTACGCGGGTTACAATTGCTTGGAGAGCATTTAAATATTTCGCTAAATGAAATGGTTGCGATTGGAGATAGTATGGAAGATTTAGAGGTTATTGAAAACGTGGGACTTGGGGTAGCGATGGGGAACTCGCCTGTAGAATTAAAGCAAGCAGCCGATTGGATTACACGTTCAAATAGTGAAAACGGTGTAGAGTACATGATTAAAGAGCATTTCCGTAAGCAGTTCCCGCTTCCGTTTTTGAAGAATCATAAAAATACACCGAAACGATGAAAGAAAAACGTAGCTTTTTGGCTACGTTTTTTGTTGAGCTTATTAAAATGAATGAAAACGTTTTAAAATGTGAATTGTGTATGAAATCTATACAATTCACTTGAATCCTTTAGAAAACTAATGTAAAGTGAAGGATGTTGTCAAAATAGTTACACCACATGAAATATTCTTCAGATTAATTTTATTGGGCTCCCATACGTAAAAGTATTTCCGCATGACAGTTTAGTTCACGTATTATTTCAAAAATGAATTGTAGTAATTTTATTAAGTAGTTGTAGCGTTCCTTTGTTGTATTTAAATGGATTATTTTAAGTTAATGTGAGTAAGACCTGGTACATATGAAATGTACTTCTTTTTGTGATTTTAGGAAGTTTAAAAGGGGGAATGAATTTCTTGAGGAAATCATTTAATCAAAAAATTAAAAAGTTAAGTAGTAGTTTAATAGTTGTATTACTAATATGTATGAATTTTTTAATCCATTTACCATTTAAAGCAGAGGCAGCTACAACAGAGTTAAAAGGTTTAGGTGATGTATCTTATTACAACGCCATCATTTTTGGAGATCATAGTGCAACGAGTGCTGATATTGAAGGTGCGATGGCTGTTCAGAAAAATATGAAAGCATCAAGTTATACAGTCGTAGCGGCTGCAACTGGAGCAAATAACTTAGCTGGAGCAACTTGGGTAGATGAAGGATATCCATCATTATTACTAGGCGGTCAATTTACGAAAGCGGGAGCAGGACAAGTAATTATTCAAGATGGAACAGTGGCGATGACAAAAGACGGTGATCCAGATGGCGCAATGAAAACGTCATATGACCGTATCTCTTATAAAGAGCAAGCGGAGATTGATACTAAGTTTAAAGAATTTAGAAAAGACGTTGATGGTGTAATTGGGGATGCAAGTAAACTACACACTGATAAGCCAAAACCTAATATGAGCTTTGGAATCGGTGAAGATGTAAACAACCCTAATATTTATGTCTCTTCAGGCCAGACGGGAAAGAAAGCATTCGATGTAAAAGACGTTTTTCTTCCGAATGTAGAGAATAAAGACTTTATTGTTATTTATTCAGATGCAGAAGAAGTGAGTTTTGGTGGCGGTGCAATTTTATATGATACAAGAAATACTGGGATGGCGACGGATTTAATTAATACATCTCAAGCATACGACCCTAATTCATCTTTTACTGAGTTAGCTAGTAAGGTAATTTGGGTATTTCCTAATGCTACAAAGATAACAACTAAAGGTTATGGTGTAGTAGGTAGTGTGTTTGCACCTAATGCAGTTGTAGAAACAAAAGGTGGTTCTATTAATGGACAAGCCTATGTTGGAGGATTACACCAAAGAGATGGTTTTGAGGTTCATAACTTTAAATTTAACTGGCCAAAATGGAATAAACCAGCAGCTGAAAAAGGACATTTACAAATTAAAAAAGTTGATGAAAACGATGGAAATATTGTTTTAAAAGACGCAAAATTTGATGTTATAGACAAAGATAATAACGTTGTGGCTACTGTTACAACAAACGAAAAGGGTATTGCGGAAGTTAAAGATTTACCACTTGGTGACTATTTTGTAAAAGAAATAAATGCACCAGAAGGATATATAAAAGTTGATACACCAGTCAAAGTAACAATTGATAATACAAACGTAATTGAACTTGTTATGAAGAATACGAAAAAAGTAGAGAATGGCCAATTTAAATTATTGAAAAAAGATAGTGAATCCGGTCAACTTCTGCCAGGTGCAAAATTTGATGTTATCGATAAAGATGGGAAAGTTGTGGAAACAATTGTTACAGATGATAAAGGTGAAGCCTTATCGAAACGACTTCCAGTTGGAAGCTATACATTAAAAGAAGTAGAAGCACCGAAAGGGTATGAATTATCATCTAGTTCAGTTTCTGTTGATGTAGAGGCTAATAAAGTATTGACTGTAGATGTGGTGAATAAAAAGATTCCCGAAAAAGTAACAGGTCAATTTGAAATTGTGAAAGTAGATGCGGAAGATAAAACGAAGGTATTATCAGATGCAGAATTCGAAGTGTATAAAGAGGGTAAAAAAGTAGATACGTTACGAACAGATAAAACTGGTAAAGTAGTTTCTCAGAAATTAGAACCAGGAAAGTACACATTAAAAGAAACGAAAGCACCACAAGGATATAAATTGCTAAAAGAAGAAATTGAAGTCGTTGTGGAAGCGGACAAAGTAGTAGAAGTACAAGTAGAAAATGCAAAAGAACTAGGAAGCTTACAAGTAACCAAAAAGGATGCAGAGAGTGGAAAAGTTCTAGCAGGTGCAGAATTTAAATTGAAAAATGAAGCTGGTCAAGTAGTTGGAGAAGCGAAAACAACGAATAAAGACGGTGTTGTGAAATTCGAAAACTTAGTGCCAGGAAAGTACACGTTAGAGGAAACGAAAGCGCCGGAAGGTTATAAGGCGTTAGAAGTAACAGTAGAAGTAAACGTTGTAGCGAACGAAGTAGTAAAACAAGAAGTTACGAATGAAAAAGTAACAGGTCAATTCGAAATCGTGAAAGTAGATGCGGAAGATAAAACGAGATTGTTATCAGGTGCAGAATTCGAAGTGTATAAAGATGGTAAAAAGGTAGCGGAACTGAAAACAGATGAGAGTGGAAAAGTGATGTCACCAAAATTACCGCTAGGTGAATACACAGTGAAAGAAACGAAAGCACCAGCGGGCTACAAGCTTTCAAATAAAGAATGGAAAGTAACAATTCAAAACGAGAAAGAAGTAGTAAAAGTAGAGGCAGAAAACGAAAAAATCTTAGGTTCTCTACAAATTATTAAAATGGATGATAAAGATCAAACGAAACGCTTAGCAGGCGCAGAATTTACATTGAAAGATGCGAAAGGAAATGTTGTAAAAGAAGGAATTACAACAGATAAGTCTGGAACGGTTAAGGTAGACGGACTTGTGCCAGGTGAATATACGTTAGAAGAAACAAAAGCACCAGAAGGTTATGAGTTAACAAAACAAATAATTCATGTAACAGTTGACGGTGAAAAAGTTATTGATGTAAAAGTAACGAACGGTAAGAGCCTTGGGCAATTCGAAATCGTAAAAGTAGATGCTCAAGATAAAACGAAAGTATTATCAGATGCAGAATTCGAAGTGTATAAGGATGGTAAAAAAGTAGATACGTTACGAACAGATAAAACTGGTAAAGTAATTTCTCAGAAATTAGAGCCAGGAACATACAAATTAAAAGAAACGAAAGCACCACAAGGATATAAGTTGTTAAAAGAAGAAATTGAAGTCGTTGTGGAAGCAGACAAAGTAGTAGAAGTACAAATAGAAAACGCAAAAGAACTAGGAAGCTTACAAGTAATCAAAAAGGATGCAGAGAGTGGAAAAGTTCTAGCAGGTGCGGAATTTAAATTAAAGAACGAAGCTGGTCAAGTAGTTGGAGAAGCGAAAACAACGAATAAAGACGGCGTTGTGAAATTCGAAAGCTTAGTGCCAGGAAGGTATACGTTAGAAGAAACGAAAGCGCCGGAAGGTTATAAGGCGTTAGAAGTAACAGTAGAAGTAAATGTTGTAGCGAACGAAGTAGTAAAACAAGAAGTTATGAATGAAAAAGTAAAAGAAGAAATTACAGGTCAATTAGAAATTACAAAGGTAGATGCTAATAATACAAATAAAACATTAGCAGGCGCAGTGTTTGAAATTTGGAAAGACGGAATAAAAATCGACACATTAACAACAAATAAGAGCGGTAAAGCGACTTCTAAGAAGTTAGAACCAGGAGATTACACTTTAAAAGAAATCCAAGCGCCAGAAGGATATACTTTATCCGATAAGGAAATGAAATTTACGATTTCTAATGAAAAAATTGAAGTTGTAAAGCTTCAAATTACAAATAAAAAAGATACAGATAAAGATCCGGAAAAACCAGGTGAAGGAACAGGAAAACCAGGTGAAGGAACAGGAAAACCAGGTGAAGGAACAGGAAAACCAGGTGAAGGAACAGGAAAGCCGGGTGAAGGAACAGAGAAGCCAGGTGAAGGAACAGAAAAGCCAGGTGAGGGAGTAGAAAAACCTAATTTACCAGAACAAGGACAAGGTTCTTCTAATAATCAACAACTCCCAGCTACAGGACACAATACGAATTACGTTCCATTCATCGGTTTTATGCTTCTGTTACTAGGAATACGTTTAAGATTCATGGCTAAAAATAGCTAACAGATGTATAAAAGGCATCAGAGATTATACAATCTCTGATGCCTTTTTAAGTGAATACAGATGAAATGAAATATCTATAGGAATGATAAGTATTTTAAGCTTCAATTACGCTAAGCATTCTGTTTATAAATGCAGCTGCGTGAGCACGTTGTGATGGTCCTTTTGGTACGAATTGATTCAATTCATTACCTTTTACAATTCCGTATCCATACACTCTTTGTACTTCTTCTTTAGCGTAAATTAAGTTTTGGTCTACGAATGGTAGTTCAACTTGTTTTGCAAAAATACCAGCGTGTTTTAGAGAACGATCGATCATAATAACAGCTTCTTCGCGTGTAATTGTAGTATTTGGGTCAAATGTATTATCACCACGTCCGCGGATTATGCCTGCGCTTGCTGCACGATTAATACCGTCTCGTAACGATGGGTGTACTTGTTCTAAGTCTGTGAAATTAGCATTTCCACTTGGTAATTGTAAAGCACGAGTAATTAATGTAGCAAATTCAGCACGCGTTACAAGACGTTCTGGGAAGTACTTGCCGTTTCCTTCTCCTTGCATAATGCCTCTAGCTGCTAATTGACGAATGTCTTGTTCATACCAGCCACCTGTAATGTCATCAGTTACTGGATTTTTTTGATTTTCTTTATAGTATGTTTCAGTTCCTTTTAAGAAAGCATCCCATTGTCCGCGTTGAATCATAAACGCAGGGCAGTTTTTTCCTGACCAAAATTGGTGTTTTTGGACCTTATCTAGAGAAATATTTAAGTCGTTCATTAAATAAGCTGCCAATTTACGGGCATTTTCTACCGCTTTTTCATAGTTTCCATCTTGATTAACGGCAATTTCAATTCCGATAGATTCATAGTTTCCAGTTTTATTTCCAGCATGCCATCCAACTTCATTTACCGGAAGATGTTGATAAATTTCTTTATCATCTACTGTGAAATGCCAAGATGCGGCGCGATCAGCTGTTCCGCGTGCTTGATTATCTAAGAATTTTGCATGATTTAGAGCATTGGCACCTTTCGCTGTATTAGCCGTTTCGTGAATCGTAATATATTTAGGCACCATCGGGTAGCCAGGTCGAATATCGTCATTTCCTTTTGGGACAATCATTTCTTTAAATGTAACGCCATAAATATTGTTTGTTTGTAGAGCTTCTGGCGATCTCAATAAACTGTTTTTAGCAGTACGACTGTTTTTTAATAATGAAGCTTTTGTACCTTCAAATGTAGCAGAAGGTGCATAAATCCATTTTGCTGTTTCGTTTATTTGGACTTTAAACCAATTTCCAGCTTGTTCAGTAGGAGTAATGACTTGTGGCTCTAGTTTCCCTTCTTCTTTAAACGATTGGAACGGAAGTGCATGTATGGAAGCTTCTTCTTTTACGATTAATTTTTGGTTAGATAGTTTATGAATCTCTTGAACTTCTAAGCTATTATCATTGTTATCTATCCATCCAGCGCCAGTTGACGTCGTTATGTAATAAGCATTTCCTTTTTTCTTTGTCGCCGTTACGACTTGTTCTGTAATCTCGATATTCGATTTGTTTTTTAAATCATTCGCGGTATATAATGAATGTTTTTTTGAAGTGTATAGTAGGAATTGGCCAGTAACCTCGATATCTTCTTCATGAGTACTATGCTCATTAACATGTTCTTTAATACTTTTAAAAACTTGATCCTCCGTATATACTTCGGCGGATTTTTCAGCACTCTCTGCAAATGAATAAGTAGGTGCAAGAACAGTTTGTAATGCAAGAGAGAGAGTTAAAACACTATAAAATTTCTTTTTCATATTTGTTTTTAACACATTAGATTGTGGAATCTAGTGTTAACAGTCCTCCTTTTTATATTGTATTTTCACTATGTATCGATTTTAACACTAATAAATTTTAACAAGAGAAAATCATGATGTCTATATACATGAGCAATATTCATAAAAAGAATTATTTGAAAAAATGTAAGAGAAACAGGTAAAACCTTCTGTATTGACCTGTAAACGCCCTTCAAGTAAACTAAAGAGAGTTTGCAAATGAAAAGGTGATAATGTTGTTAATTTCAATTAAAACGTTACAAGATGATCGTTTTTTACGTCCGCTACAAAATATTGGCGGCTTATTTTTTGAAGATAGTACGATTGGATTTGAACAAGAGGAAGCAAATCTGATCGTTGATATACACATTGAGGATAATGTGAAAGCATCCGCTCAATTAACGGATGTTAGCACAGGAAATGTGTATGAAGAAACATTCTCGAAAGATTTATCTGCTTTCACAGATGAAAAAGAGCGTATGAAGCAAGTGAAACACGTTGTTTCTTATGTATATCTTTCTGTTCTTCAGCAGTTAACTGGTATTGAACAAAGCTGGGGGATTTTAACGGGAGTACGTCCGACGAAACTTCTTCACAAAATGCTTCAAAATGGTATGTCAAAAGAAGAAGCGCATCAAGAACTTCGTGAAAGTTATTTAATTCATGAAGAGAAAATTGAACTTCTTCAGCGCATTGTTGATTGCCAATTAGCAGTTGTTCCGGATTTATACCGTTTGAAAGAAGAAGTAAGTATTTATATCGGTATTCCGTTCTGCCCAACGAAATGTGCATACTGTACATTCCCGGCTTATGCAATTAATGGACGCCAAGGATCTGTTGATTCGTTCTTAGGTGGTTTACATTATGAAGTTCGTGAAATTGGTAAGTTTTTAAAAGAAAAAGGTGTAAAAGTTACGACGATTTATTACGGCGGCGGTACACCTACAAGTATTACAGCAGAAGAGATGGATATGCTGTATGAAGAAATGTATGAAGCGTTCCCAAATGTGAAAAATGTGCGTGAAGTAACAGTTGAGGCAGGTCGCCCAGATACAATTACGCCAGCAAAGCTAGAAGTGTTAAATAAATGGAATATTGACCGTATTAGTATTAATCCGCAGTCATACCATCAAGAGACACTAAAAGCAATTGGACGTCATCATACTGTAGAAGAAACAATTGAGAAATACCATTTAGCTCGTGAAATGGGAATGAACAATATTAATATGGACTTAATTATTGGTCTTCCTGGTGAAGGGTTAGATATCTTCAAGCATACGTTAGATGAAACAGAAAAGTTAATGCCAGAATCATTAACAGTTCATACGTTATCATTTAAACGTGCTTCTGAAATGACGCAAAACAAACGTAAATATAAAGTAGCAGGTCGCGAAGAAATTACAGCGATGATGCATGAAGCAGAAGAGTGGACGCAAAAGCATAATTACGTACCATATTACCTATATCGTCAAAAGAATATTTTAGGTAACTTAGAGAACGTTGGTTATGCAATGCCGACGCAAGAAAGTATTTACAACATTGTCATTATGGAAGAAGTACAATCAATTATCGGACTTGGTTGTGGTGCATCAAGTAAATTTGTTCACCCGAAGACGGGAGCAATTACGCACTTTGCGAATCCGAAAGATCCAAAATCATATAATGATGGCTTTGTGAAATATACAGAAGATAAACTGAAAATTTTAGAAGAGCTATTTGCATAAGAAGAAAGAGGTTGTTCCGAGTCGGAACAACCTCTTTTTTATCCTGCAGTAACGTTCGGTCCGATTATATCTTGTCAGTTTTTGTCGGTAAGTCGATATATTCGAAAAATCGCTGATATAAATTGAGTTGTGGTTGATATATTTCAAGTTACGGTCGATATATCTGGAAAATCGCCGATATAATTTCATTTACCGTCTAGCGGTACCGTATGTAAAACTATGTCGATAATAATCAGAAAAATTAGTCAAATCATTAGAGGACAATGTCTACTTATGGACGAAATGATAGATTTATGAAAGAGAAAAGGGGGAAATCGTTGGCATGTATATGACGATAGGGAGAATTTTTGATTTATCAGTTGGTAAGTATCCAAATAAAGAGGCGCTAGTGGAACCTGAAAAAAATATTCGCTGGACGTATAAACAGTGGGATGAACAAATAAATAAAACGGCACACGCTCTATTAGAAGAAGGGGTAAGAAAGGGAGATACGGTATCTGTTTACTTATATAATTGCCGTGAATTTGTAAACGTTTACTTAGCCTGTGCGAAAATTGGTGCGATTTTTAACCCGATTAACTTCCGCTTAAAGGCGAAAGAAGTATCTTATATTCTTCAGGACGCATCCTCGAAAGTCGTTGTCTTTGAAAAAGCAGTTGAGTCAACTGTTGCTATAATTGAAAGAGATTTTCCAAATACATCTTTTTGGTCTATAGAAAACGATAAACCTTCCTATGCAAGTTCCTACCATGAAAAAGTGAATGAAGCATCTTCTGAGAAAGTAAATATCGAAATTGATGAAATGGATTATTGTTCAATGCTTTATACGAGCGGTACGACTGGGCATCCGAAAGGCGTGTTACATCGCCATCGTGAAATGGCTGAGCATAGTATGATTTGTACGTATTTCCTTAAATATAATAGAGATAGTGTAGGGCTTGTTGTGGCGCCTTTATATCACTGTGGTGAATTAAATGCCGGAATCATACCACGCATTCAAGTTGGCGGAAAGAATGTTATTTTGCATCATTTTGATACAGAAACAGTATTACATACGATTCAAGAAGAAAAGATTACGACGTTCTTTGCAGCGCCGACGATGTGGAATATGTTGTTGCAAAAAGATTTAGCTCAGTATGATTTAACGTCAATGAAAATCGGTATATATGGCGGAGCAGCAATGGCACCGGCGTTAGTGAAGGAATGTAAAGAACGTCTTTACATTGATCTTGTTCAAATATACGGAATGACAGAAATGGGGCCAGTTGTTGCATTTCTCGTAGAGGAGGATCAAATTACGAAAGCTGGTTCAGCAGGCACGCCATGTTTTAGCCATGAAGTTCGTATTGTGAAACCGAACGAGGATGCACCGGCAGAACCAGATGATGTATTACCTCCTTATGAAGTGGGAGAAATTATTTTACGCGGCCCAACTATGATGGCTGGCTATCATAATCGTGAAGAAGCGAATAAAAAATCGATGTATAAAGGATGGTATCATTCTGGTGATCTAGGCTATTTTGATAAAGACGGTTATTTATTCGTTGCTGATCGCGTTGATGATATGGTAATTAGCGGTGGCGTAAATATTTATCCTCGTGAAATTGAAGATTTCCTTCATAGTCATCCAGGTATATTAGATGTGGCGGTACTTGGTGAGCCAGATGAATTATGGGGAGAGCGTGTTGTGGCAGTTATTGTGAAGAAAGATGAAACAATAACAGAAGCTGATTTAGAAACGTATTGCAAAGAAAGTGATGAACTAGCAGATTATAAACGTCCGCGTCATTATTTATTTGTAGATGAACTCCCTCGTAATGCGAGCGGGAAGTTGCAGAAGTTTGTACTGAGGGAGTCGTTGAAAGGTGCGAAAAAATAGAAAATGCAGGATGCCCCATATCTATGGGGTATCCTGCATTTTTCTGTATTAAACAGAAGAAACAATATCTTTTTTAATTCTCATTTTTTCTTGGTGAAGGTTAATTAGCGCATTTGAAATAAGGTGGAAACACAAAATGGATGTAATGTCCAAAAAGAAAAGACACCTTAAGGTGCCTCTCTCCGACTTGAACCATTTCATTTCATACGAATCGGAATCTATCCGTATTACCATTACCCCTTTGTTATAAGTGTAAACACACACTATAAAGCAGAATCGTCTATATACACTAGATTGTTAGTTCACAAAAGACAAGAGATTTGAGATCAATATCGAAGTGACGCCACATCCCCTATAATAATTGATATGTTACGCCTTTTAAAAGAATCTGCTTTATAGAACGTGCCCACAAGTTATATTTTACTACATGTAATATTCATTTAGTGTATTTTTTAATGAATATGTATAATTACATAAACTGTATGAAAAAAAGAGAGTATACTCTAATATTGTGTAATAAAGATGAAGCCCGCCTACGGAATAGGGGGCTTTTCTTACTTTTTATAAATATTTATTCCAATTATATTATCAGATGAGTCTAAACGAATATAAACGTCAGCTGATAAAAGGTGTGCATTATATATTCGTTGTTTATATGTTGATATCTCGAAGCGTTTTCCATTTAATTCACATTCTAGAATAATCATATCGCCATGTTCTTTCCAATTTATTAATTTAGCAGTTGTATTCATATAAACCTCCTCTGAATCATTTTATGAAAATTAGTAGAGATAGTGTGAGAAAGGAGTTTATATAACAAAAAAAGACACCTTAAGTGTCTTCTTTGATTACTATAAAAGTCGTTGAATGAAATAGGTTTCTATTTTTATTTGCGTGAAAAGCCTTCTTCATCAAGGTATTCCGCAGCTTCTGGATAAGAGTTGAATGTACCGTCTAAGTTTACACCAGCGTACACGTTCCACATGTCATCCTCTGAAATAAGAGTAAGAATATGACCATCTTCGTTCTGCCATTCTTCTTCTTTCGCAGGTTCTACAGGTGCTACTACTTCTTCTTGTGATAGAAGGTCAATTGATTTCGCAATTACTGAACGTAACTCCTCTGCTGAAAACTCACGGATGTTAACCATGCCTTTATCATCTGTTTTATAACCTTTAATACCGCTTGCATATACAAATCCATTTCCATTTGGGTGTAAATGAAATACAACGTTCTTTTTATCTAAACGACTTTCTTCAAAGTGGAAGTTTACACGTTTTAATGATACGTTCTTTCTTTCTAGTTCTGGGAAAGATTCAATAATCGATAATTTTTCTTCAAAAGTTAGCATAGTGCCTCCAAGTATATAGTAAAAGATTTAATTTGTTCATTATAGCATAGTTGCAATTGTTTCCAAAGATAAGGGGAAAACTTTTCGTTGAATACGTTTACGTCACGAGAATGTAAAAAGTGAGCTAACGAATGTATCTTTTTAGGTGTACAATGGAACATGGACTTTATACAAAGGTGGTTTTTTTATGTTTCAAAAAATAGCAAAGGAATGTTTAGCAGGATTTACTGTTGCGATTGTTGCGTTACCACTTGCGATTGCATTTGGTATTGCCGCGACAGGAACGTCTGAGGGAGCGCTTGTTGGATTGTATGGTGCGATTTTTGCAGGTTTATTCGCAGCGTTATTTGGCGGGACACCTGGGCAAGTAACAGGGCCAACAGGACCAATTACCGTTATTGCAACAGGAGTTATTGCGACGCACGGGTTAGAGGCAAGTTTTATTGCCTTTATGATGGCAGGGTTATTTCAAATTTTATTCGGTGTATGTAAGCTCGGTTCTTACGTTCGATATATTCCGTATCCTGTCGTTTCGGGATTTATGAATGGTATTGCATTAATCATTATTTTAGGCGAAATAAAGCACGTACAAAATAGTTTTTTACTTGTTGTGTTAACGATTATTGTAATGATTGTTTCTGGTAAATGGATTAAGGCGATTCCGTCTAGTTTAGTAGCACTAGTCGGTGTGACAGCTTTGCTTCCTTTATTTTCTTCCTTACTCGAAGGACTTACAGTAAAGTTACCGATTATCGGAAATCTTTCACTAAATAAAGTAATTGAAAAGATTGGAACCATTCCAGAAGCGATGCCTACGCTTCATATTCCATCTTTAAGTGGAACAGGAATAGCAGCACTTATTTTGCCAGCGCTTAGTATTGCTTTATTAGGATCGATTGACTCGTTGTTAACATCGGTCGTAATGGATAATGTGACAGGTACACGTCATAAAAGTAATAAAGAACTGGTCGGACAAGGTATCGGTAATATGATGAGCGGATTGTTTGGCGGATTAGCAGGTGCAGGTGCGACTGTAAGGTCTATCGTGAATATAAGAAGTGGCGGTAAAACGGCACTTTCGGCATGTATGCATAGTGTTATCTTATTTATTTTTATTATGGGTCTTGGTTCGGTCGTACAATATATTCCACTTGCTGTATTATCAGGTATTTTAATTTTAACTGGTATTGGAATGTTCGATTGGGGAAGCATGAAAAAGATGCATGTCGCTCCTAAAGGTGATGTCGTTGTTATGCTCGTAACGATGATTGTAACGGTGAAGTTCGATTTAATGATTGCTGTTGCATTCGGTATTATTCTTTCGTTCATCATATATATGGTGAAATGTAAAGAACGCAAAACTTCTATCGTAAAAGAAAAAGAAGAAACGTACACAATTCAAGGACCGCTCTCTTTCCTATCAGTAGATCGTATTTTCTCTACTTTACAAGATGTGAAGTCACCGGTTGTTTTACGTATGAAAGATGTGCGTTATATGGATGTATCAGGAGCTATGGCATTATTAAATTTTGTTGAGCAATCAAATAAAGTAGGAGCAAGTGTAAAGCTTGAGCAAGTACATCCGAGTATTGAAAAAACAATCGCAGTAATGGCAAGCAATGAACAGAAAGAGCAATTGAAAATTTTAAGTGTTTAGATGGTAATTAGAATATCTCACAATCTTACATAAATTATAATGTAGAGTTGTGGGATATTTTTATAATGTTTTTAGTAATATGTATCGCAGTGATAGAGAGGAAGGGCTCTTTTGAGTAACAGAAACGGTTATAGTGTGTACATATATAATGGAAGGAATTAGAAAAAATATTGTGAAGAGACAGGCTTAAATGGGTTCTCTTTTCTATTTTGAAAAAAAAACCAAGTATTCAACCTATAATAAATTTGTTATGATAACCAATGGGATAAAGTGAATTCCTATCGTTTAAAACAATATGTTTGAGAGTATATGTATAAAAGAAAAGAGAAAAAATATGAATAAAACATTTGTAAAAGGAGCAGCAATTTTAACCATTACAACTTTTTTGTCGAAATTGCTGGGTAGTTTTTTTCAAATTCCATTACAAAATATTGCAGGAGATGAAGTGCTCGGTATTTTCCGCCTTGTTTTTCCTGTATATATGATTGCTCTTACATTATCGGTAGCCGGAGTTCCACTTGCAATTTCGAAACTAATTGCAGAGTTGAACGAAAAAAATAAGCAAAAGGAAATTGCGAAATTATTTAAATCAGCGTCAATTATTGGGATAGCATTTGGCGTTTTCGGCTGTTTAGTCATTGTATTATTTTCTATTGAAATTGCAAATATGCTTGGTGGACAAGAAACTAGAATGCCGTTGCTTATTACTTCATTAGCATTACTCATTGCGCCATACATGGCGGTGTATAGAGGGTATTTTCAAGGTTTCGGTGATATGAAACCAACAGGGGTATCACAGGTCATTGAGCAATTTGTACGTGTGTTTTTTATGTTAATAATTGCTTACATACTAGTATCATGGGATAAGAGTAATACTGTTATTACTAGTGGTGCGATGGTTGGCTCTTTTCTTGGAGTCATTAGTTCGCTTATATATTTGCGTATAAAATATAATAGAAGTCCATACTACAATAAAAGCAATTCCTATTCGCTCCGAGATTTAAGAGAAAACGGCAAAAAGATATTGCGGGTATCGATCCCAATCGCTATTGGAGCTTTATCAATGCCACTTTTAAATTTAGTAGACTCGCTTACAATACCGCATGTATTACAAGGATCATCAACAGAAATTCAAGAACAATTTGGAATATACAGTCGCGGTTTTGCATTCACGCAAATAATTGTTATTTTTGCAAGTGCAATTGTATTTCCGTTAATACCACTCTTAACTTCCGCATTGGCCAAAAGAGATATAAATTTGGCGAAAATAACAATTCAAAATACAAATCGACTAGCGCATGTTTTGACAGCACCGTTAACAATATGGTTGATGGCATTAACAGTACCGTTAAATGTCGGATTGTTCACAGATGTAAAAGGCAGTAGTATGTTAACAGTTATGATTGGCAGTTCGTATTTTACTGCGGTTATGGTATTATCAATAGGTGTTTTACAGGGCATTAACCGTTCTGCACAAGCTGCATGGATTGTTATTGGTGCGAGTTGTGTGAAAGTCGTGTTAAACATAATGTTCGTGCAGAAGTTTGGCATAGATGGAGCGGCGTATAGTACATTCATTACTTACGTATTGGTTTGTATTGTAAATCATTTGTATATTCGAAGCTATATTGCCTATTCTATTCATTTAAAAAGCTTTTTTGGTGTGCTAGCAATAGCATGTATTTTGGGACTAGGATTGTATGAACTATGTAATGTGATAAATATTACATCTTCAAGAATTATGACGTTATTATTCAGTGGTATAGCATTAAGTATTACAACCATTTTGTATGGTGTATGTGCTTTGAAATTAAAATGGATATCAATAAACAAAATACCATTTTTGAAAAGATAAATATAGAAATTTAATTTTTTATTATAATTCATATGAACTGATAAAGAGGAAACTATGTAGGGTATCAAGTGTTTAGGTAAGGAATGGGTACTAGTTTATGTTAGATGAAATAAACGGTTACCTAGTTTTGGAGGAGATTTAGGGTGCGTTTAGTCTTATCAGGATATTATGGTTTTTATAATGTTGGAGACGAGGCGATTCTACAATCAATTATTGAATCGTTAAGTAAAGAGAACCCGGATATAGAACTAGTAGTACTATCAAATGATTCTAAATATACAAAGGAAATGTATGGTGTAGAATCGGTAGATCGCTGGGATATAAAAGCTGTTTATCATGCAATCAAAAACAGTGATGGAGTTATTAGCGGTGGCGGGAGCCTTCTTCAAGATCAGACAAGTACGAAGAGTATTCTATATTATACGGGTATTATGGGAC
Organism: Bacillus cereus group sp. Bce041; assembly: GCF_052646455.1. Lineage (NCBI taxonomy): Bacteria > Bacillati > Bacillota > Bacilli > Caryophanales > Bacillaceae > Bacillus > Bacillus cereus group sp. Bce041. Next base: position 930,431 of record NZ_JBQXON010000002.1, on the reverse strand, counting down.
TCGCTCGATTATTAAAAAAGCCGTATTATATTTATTCACAAGGAATAGGTCCAATTACAAAAGGATATAATCGTCTATTAGTAAAATGGAACTTGTCAAAAGCTTCCTATGTATCAGTTCGAGATGAGGATTCGTTTTTATATTTAAAAGAACTTGGCATAAAAAACGATATTGAAATTGTTCCAGACCCTGTTTTAACATGGAAACGGACAAAACAATCGGATTGGTTGCAAAAGCATTCGATACATGGAAAAGTAATTGCGGTTAGTGTGCGTTATTGGAATGCAAAAGAAGATTATATAAAAAAATTAGCTGCGGCATTAAAAAAATTAAAGCAAGAAGGATACCAAATTCTATTTGTTCCAATGCATGAGCCATTTGATCAAAAAGCTTCGCGTGAAGTAGTAGACTTAATGGGAGAAGAGACGTATATGCTTCCATATAAAATGGATATCGACGAGAAAATATTCATTTTATCACAATGTTCATTACTAATTGGTATGCGTCTTCATGCACTAGTTTTTTCTGCTGTAGCCAAAACTCCAATGGTCGGGATTTCATACGATCCGAAAATTGATTCGTTTTTAAGTCAAGTGAATCAGCCAGTTATAGGAAGTGTGGATGGCGAATGGAGTGCTGAATATTTATATGAGATTGCGAAAAAGCAATTAATGCAACAAGGAACTGTGCAGCAAGAGTTACAATTGACAATAGATGAGCTTCGGTTGCAAGGCAAACAGGCAACAAAGAAACTCATTGATCATATGGAAAAAGGCACTTTATTAAAAAAGTAAAGTGCCTTTTATTTTGTTTTGAATGTAATGAAAATTCTAATTAAAAAACGTTTTATTTTAATTCCTATTTATTATGCTAAAATGATTGTGATTATTATATAATCAAATTTGTGATAATAAATTCGTAGATTACGAGGAGGATAACCTTGAAGACTTTTTCAAAAGGTATAACAGCAGTGGCATTAACGGGATCATTACTTTTAACTCCTATTTCAAGTTATGCGGCAAATGATGATATTACAGGACATATGTTTGAGACGAATATGCGCTCACTTATTACTAAAGGAGTTTTAATGGGGTATGGAGACAATGTATATGCGCCTGATAAATTAGTAACAAGAGCAGAGTTTGCTACATTCATAGCAAGGGCTTTAAATTTACCGAAAGCTGATTCGAATTTCGAGGATGTGCCGAAGACTTACGGTTTATATGATGGTGTAAGTAGAGCATATGGAGCGAAAATTATTAATGGTCGTACGAACGAGACGTTCTCACCAAATGATGTGATTACACGTGAAGAAATGTCGATCATGGTAAAGCGAGCGTTAGACTATAAAAATATTAAAGTAGCTGTAAGTCCGCTTACCTTTACTGATAAAGATAGTATTAACTATAAAGAGCATGTGCAAGTTATGGTGGCTACTCAAATTATTAAAGGGTATCCAGAAGATAATACATTTAGACCACATTTATCAGCTACAAGAGGGATGGCTTCAGCTATGTTGGATCGCATGCTTCAGACAATTGAAAAAAACGGAAATAGCAATCCTGTAGAAACTAAGAAATATGTTGTGACAAATGTAAGAGAAAACGGAACAGAGCAAGAAGTAGAGCGCTATAATACGTATAAAGAAGCGGTTACGGCTGCTCAAAATAAAGGTATGAATGCGGTAAAATACGAGAACGAATTTTTATGGATTAAAGATGGTTTTGCAAGTGCGAAAAGAATAACTGGGCAAAACATCATTAATATTTATGATGAGAATTTAGCAACAGTATATACGTATATTCAGTATGGAACAGAATTGAAAGTGTTAGAAGTTGGCGAAGATCGTGTGAAAGTTCAACTTTCTGGTTTGACAGGTTATGTGAAGAAGAATGAAATCACTTTAATTCCTACCAATGAAATGAAACAGTCGTCTTATTATGTGAAATCAGATGGATATTTATACCATAAATATTATACATATAATACAAGTTCACCTGGATATACAGAATTTAGATATGGTGTGGCACCTTCTTTCATGAAGCAAGGACAGCAAATGTATAGTGTAGATGGAAAGACATTCGGAGACGAAACTTTCTATCAATATTTCAATTATTTATCATTACGTTCGAAAACAGATTATACAGCTGAACAACTAGATAGTTATGTGAAATCGATTAAGCCAGACTCTCCATTAATTGGTTTAGGAAAGAAATTTAAAGAAGTAGAAAGCAAGTATAATGTAAATGCATTATTCTTATATTCATTAGCAATTCATGAAAGTTATTATGGAACAAGCGCTCTTGCAAAAGACAAAAATAATTTATTTGGTTTAAAAGCAACAGACGATAGTCCATATGGTAACGGAGAAGCATTCAATTCAAAAGAAGATTGTATTGAACATGCAGCAAAATTATACATGAATGAAGGATATTTAAATCCAGGACATTGGCGTTATACAGCAACATATACAGGTGATAAAGCTGCTGGTTTAAATGCTAAATATGCATCTGATGCGAACTGGGGTAAAAAAGTAGCGGGGCATATGAACCGTTTTGATTCTTATTTAGGTAAAAAAGAATACAACAAGTACAAACTTGCACGTGTGATGAATAACGTGGAAGTGAAAAAGAATCCTAGTATATCAAATGAGCGACTGTATCGTTTAAATACAAATGTAGTTGTCACAGTTACTGGTGAAGAAATAATAAATGGAAAAGCGTGGGTTAAAGTTATTTCAGATAATCCTACTGTAACAGAAGCGTATATTGCAAAAGAAAGCTTAGAATACGTAAAACATTAATTAAATAAAAAAGAAGGTGCTACTAATATTTCGTAGCACCTTCTTTTTATTCAATTTCAAAATCAACAATGATATAAGCGAGAATAACAACGAAGAAAATGCTAACGGCTGGCGCTGTTAATACGTGGCCAGACATAAAGCCAATGCCAAGTGATAGAATGAGTGTGCTCGCTAATAGCATATACTTTACGGTCATGATTTTCTTAAAGTTTGTGATCATGCGGATGAATAATTTAATACCAAAGTATAGAAGTGGTATTAAGTAAATAAGGAAACCGACAATTCCAAATGCGAAAAATAGGTCATGGAAGTCCATTTCAATTAATTTAATTTTATCTGTGTAGTTACCAGCGTAACCCATTCCGAATAGTTTTTGTGAAAGCGGTGCGTCTTTATAGTACTGTTTGTATGTTTTTAAGAATTTGTCGCGATCGCTGTAAATTAAACTTTTTACTTCAGAATCTGTAAGTTCACCTTTTGCATGTTTTTTTGCATCTTCTGGATCTTCTTTAATTACTTTTCCTTCTTTTCGATCTTTCTCTTCTTGTACTGATTTTTTGTATTCGTATATTTGCATGTGAATGCCCATATTTTTTGCGATAGGAGTATGCGGTGTAAGAACAATTAAACCTCCTAGTATAACAGTGGCAACAACGGTATTTACAATATGTGTGAATCCTTTTCCTTCTTTTTTACGATTTATCATGTACTCAATGAATGAGAAGAAAAGTGCTACGCCTAATGTAATAACAATTGCGCCATATCCGACTTTCGTTCCGACCATAATACTTGCATACATCGCAAGTATTGTTGGAATCCAGTAATATATTTTCGAGAAAGAAGTTGTTTTATGAATTGAATATAAGACAATGATTGGGAACATAATGGCGAAAAGAGAACTTAAATCATTTCCAGCGAAGAACCAACCTCTTGAACCGATTTTTGAGTGAGGATAGCTTGGGAAATCCGTTCCAGTTTGCATTGCGACAATCATTGTGATGCTTAAAATTAAAGTTGCATATAAGAAATATGTAATGATTTTATGAAATACATATTCTTTATTTTTTAGCTCTTTAAAGGCGATAATATATCCAAACAGTAGCACAATTGGATATACGCTCTTTAAGATAAATTTAACTTCTTCTCCAAATGAAACTGGAGATTTAACCATCATATTATTTACAAGACCGATTGCGAGTGCGATTCCAAGTAAACATAAATAGAGGATGTACTTTTTCGCATCTTGTTGTTTGTGATGAAGAAGTAGGTATCCTAATGCAAGAAGCATAAAGGCGAAACGGACTACAACTCCAACTGTTGCGCTCATGTGTAGTATATAGATTGAAAAAGATGTTAATAAATCTAAAATTGGTTGAAACACAATGAATAGCAATAGGAAATGTGGGAAGTAGTTATCCGTTTGTTTCAACTTATTAACCATATGTTCCTCCAGTTCTTCATTCCTTTATTACAACACCCAAAAGATGGGTATAAAGCCTTTTTTACATAGTAAGGCGAATGAATTTCAATATTTGTTTTTTATCAAACTTAAGAATACACCATTTCATTGTAATGGTAAATAGATGAAAAGCATGGATAAACCGACTTTAATTTCTATATTTTTCAACGGAATTGTATGTTTTATACGGTATATGTACAAATTGCGAGATTATTAGACAGAAAATTGAGAAAAAAGAAGGATTTTTCAGTGGTTTTCTATAATTATATAAGTATAATCTTTATGGAGAAAAGAGGGGTATATATAATGGAAATAACAAGTAAAACAGAATCTGTCGTTGTGAAATATGAAGGCCACGTTGCAACGGTTATGGTCAATCGCCCAGAGGTGTTAAATGCGTTGGATGAGCCGACCTTAAAAGAGTTATTACAAAAGTTGAAAGAAGTAGCGGAAAGTTCTGCGCATATCGTTGTGTTATGCGGGAACGGCCGTGGTTTTTCTGCGGGTGGGGATATTAAATCGATGCTTTCAAGTAATGATGAAAGTAAGTTTGATGGCATTATGAATACCATTTCTGAAGTTGTCGTGACATTATATACGATGCCAAAGCTTGTTATTAGTGCAATTCATGGACCGACTGCAGGTCTTGGGTTAAGTATTGCGTTAACAGCTGATTATGTAATGGCGGATATATCATCTGTTATTGCAATGAACTTTATTGGAATCGCTTTAATTCCAGATGGAGGCGGTCATTTCTTCCTTCAAAAGCGTGTCGGTGAAAATATGACGAAGCAAATTATTTGGGAAGGTAAGAAATTATCAGCGACAGAAGCGCTTGATATCGGCTTAATTGATGAAGTAATCGGCGAAGATTTCCAAACGGCTGTGAAGCAGAAGATTAATGAATGGTCACAAAAACCGATTAAAGCAATGATTCAAACGAAGCAAATTTTATGTGAAGTAAATCGCTCTAATTTAGAGCAAACATTGCAATTAGAAAAGCGTGGTCAATATGCAATGAGACAAACAGCGGATCATAAAGAAGGAATTGCTGCGTTTTTAGAGAAACGTTTACCAGCATTTAAAGGGGAATAATGTTTGTCCATTCCTCACTGATTATTAGCTCGTTAATTCGGGATAAAGGGGAGAAAGTGCTAACACATTTTAGTATAATTGTGTTAGCACTTTTTTTAGGAGCAATACATGAAGAAAATGATCGGTGTTATCACTATTATTTTGCTTACATATTCTGCTTTGCATAGTACACCATCTTTGGCAGTTCGGACTGCGTTATTTTTTGAGGGACATCCAAGTGTTGCATTTTCTGACGGGGTGACGAAAGAAAAAGATGTGAAAAAAGAAGCGATTCCAGATGAGTATCAAACTCTATATGGTAAGGACGAAGACTTAGAGCACTATTTCTTTCCACATGTAAGAGCACATGGATCAGGAATTGATATGTTAAGTGCATGCGTGAAGAAAAAATGGTTTTTCTATAAAGCAGAGCTCGGATGTTATTAAATATAGGAGGATGAATGATGTCAGCATATAACAAGTTAGTAAGAGATCGTGTTCCAGAGAAGATTTTAATGTCTGGAAAAACGTATACAGCACAAAAATTAACAGGTCAAGCATACATACAAGCTTTAGCGAAAATTGGAACGGAAGAAATTCGTGAATTTGCTTCTATGAAAGAACGCGAACATGCACTAGATTCTCTTGCAGATGCGCTAGAGGTTATCATTTCATTAGCACGTGCAGAAGGTGCATCGATTGAAGATGTGGAACGCCTTCGTAAGCAAAAAGAGATAGAACGCGGTGGATTTGAAAGAGGGATTTATTTATTAGATGTTTCAGAAGAATAGTTTTATAGGAAAAGCATAGCGTTACTGAGTAACGCTATGCTTTCTTGTTGCAATGAAGCTAATAATGAAGAAGATAGCTGTTAATATCCAGCCGATTGTAATAGAAGTAGTAGTATGAATGGCATAAGAGATTTGTAAACAAAATAATGATGCTAAAAACCAAATGAGTGCAATGTGTATATATTTTTTTGATATATTCATATTTCAGGGCTCCTTTTGTATACTAAAAAGAATTTTACTACAATTTAGAAAATTAGGCCATATAAGTAGAGGTTTTCTGGCGAATTTTGTATACTGAATAGTAGAGAAAATGAGGAGGAAACGACAATGGCACACCATACGAAAGAAACGATGGAACTGATTAAGGAGCTTGTCTCTATTCCAAGTCCATCTGGAAATACAGCAAAAATTATTAATTTCATTGAAAACTATGTCAGTGAGTGGAACGTAGAAACGAAACGTAATAATAAGGGAGCTCTTATTTTAACGGTAAAAGGGAAGAATGATGCGCAGCACCGCTTATTAACGGCACACGTTGATACGTTAGGTGCGATGGTGAAAGAAATTAAGCCTGATGGTCGCCTGAGTCTTTCTATGATTGGTGGATTTCGCTGGAACTCTGTAGAAGGGGAATATTGCGAAATTGAAACATCAAGTGGCAAGACATATACAGGAACGATTTTAATGCATCAAACATCTGTACATGTATATAAAGATGCAGGTGAAGCAAAACGCGATGAGAAAAATATTGAAGTTCGTATTGATGAGCGCGTATTTTCAGCTGATGAAGTACGCGAATTAGGAATTGAAGTAGGAGACTTCGTTTCATTTGATCCGCGTGTTCAAATTACAGAGAGTGGATACATAAAATCCCGTCATTTAGATGACAAAGTAAGTGTTGCGATTTTATTAAAATTAATTAAAAGATTACAAGATGAAAACGTAACATTACCATATACGACGCATTTCTTAATTTCTAATAATGAAGAGATTGGATACGGTGGTAATTCTAACATTCCTGAAGAAACTGTTGAATACTTAGCAGTTGATATGGGAGCGTTAGGTGATGGACAAGCATCTGATGAATATACAGTATCTATTTGTGCAAAAGACTCTAGCGGCCCGTATCATTACGCACTGCGTAAACATTTAGTAGAGCTTGCGAAAACGAATCATATTGAATATAAAGTAGATATTTATCCATACTACGGATCTGATGCATCAGCTGCGATTCGCGCGGGATTTGATGTGAAACATGCTTTAATTGGAGCGGGTATTGATTCTTCTCACGCATTTGAACGTACACATGAAAGTTCTATTGCGCATACAGAAGCATTAGTGTATGCATATGTAATGTCTAATTTAATTGAAGAATAATTTCATAGATAATAGAGAGCTGATTAAAGATATTATTTTTAATCAGCTTTTTATTTGGCAAAGCGATTAGGAGACATGTTCTAATCGCTTTTTAATCCCGCTATTTGCCGGCTGATTAAAGTTTTATTTTATATACATTCATTATAAGTTATATATATGCGATTTTTGTTATAAGGCCGGAAACGTATTTACTATAGATATATAATGTTATACACTATGAAAGGAATTAATTAATAGTTAATATTTTTTAGTTAGCTTGATTTAAAAAAATGTATGAATATGAAGTTTTGAGAGGAGATTTATTTTTCATGAAGTACAAAGCAATAGCCGCAGGTTTATTAGCAGCAAATTTACTAGCACATCCAATTAGTAGTTTAGCAGAAACGAAGAAATTTCCTGATGTTTCAGATAGTGCGTGGTCGAAAGACGCAATTTATTATTTAGTAGAGAGAAATGTAATTAACGGTATGCCAGATGGTAACTTTATGCCATACGGAAATTTAACACGTGCCCAGGCAGCAAAGATTATCGCAACAGCAATTGGTGCTAAAGTAGATCCGAATGCAAAGCCGTCTTATAATGATGCAAAAAATAATTGGGCAGCTTCATTTATTGCAGCCATGGAAAAAGAGAATATTATTAAAGGGCGAGAACCAGGAGTATTTGATCCTGAAGGAAAAGTAACTCGTGCTGAAATGGCAGCTATGCTTGTAAGAGCATATAATCTGAAAAGCAAAGTAACAGGACCAGTTCCTACAAAATTCGCTGATTTAGAGAATCATTGGGGTAAAGAAGAAGTTAATATTTTAGTAGAATTAAAACTTTCTTTAGGTACAGAGAATGGCTGGAAACCGAATGATTCTATTACGCGTGAACAAGCAGCTCAGCTTACTGCGCAAACAGATAAATTTAGCAAGAATAGTGATCGTCCAGTAGAAACAAAGAAAATGTACATAGATAGAAAATTCATTACATATCACGCACCATCATTAAGTTCTGGGATTAGTGCGAATCAGCATAATCCACAAACGGTAGAAATTAAAGAAGAACGAGATGGATGGATCAAAATTGCAACAAGTAACGGTGATAAATGGACACCTTTAGTAGAGAAAACAGAAGTTATTAATGAAGGATTCACTACTTATGCAGAAGCTTCTTCTTCGTCAAAAGTAATGGGAACACATAACGCACAGCAAGTAACTGTTATTGAAGAGAGCGGCAGTTGGATTCGTATCCGCATGGGCGCTGGTTTCCAATGGGTTAATAAAAATCAATTAAATCCAGTGAAGCAAGGTAACTTCTTAGAAGGAAAAGCGATTATCATTGATCCAGGTCATGGTGGAGTTGATTCAGGTAATCCAGGTTATTATGAGAAAGAAAGTGAAACTGTATTAGATGTATCATTGCGATTACAGAAAATATTTGAGAAAAAGACACCATTTACTGTGTTATTCACTCGTACAGATGATACACGTCCAGGAACAAGTGGTCCTGATTCTTTAAAGAAACGTGTAGAATTTGCTCAAAAAAATAATGGGGATATTTTTGTAAGTATTCATGGTAATGGTACGGAAAAGAAAAATGGACAAGGTACAGAAACATTCTACTATGAATCAGCGACAGCAAGAGGAACAAATCCTAACGTATCAGAAAGTCGTTTATTAGCAGAAAAAATTCAAGAGCGTCTTGTAGATGCACTGGGGACAAAAGATCGTGGTGTGAAAAAAGGCGATTTATACGTAATTAGAGAAAATACAATGCCAGCTGTATTAGCAGAATTAGCATTTGTAGATAATAAAAGTGATGCAGATAAAATAGCTACACCAGCGCAGAGACAAAGTGCAGCGGAAGCTATTTATCAAGGTATTTTAGATTACTATGAAGAAATGGGTAACAACGTGTCTTCTTTCCGTTAATAAATAATAAGAGATTGCCATTGGCAGTCTCTTTTATTTATTAACGTTTCTCTTTATTTCCGGCATATGATATCATTTAATTTTATATACAAAAGAAAAGTATTTGAGTAATTGTAATCATAACAATTTTAAACGATAGAGGATGATAATAGATTGAATAATCATAGTAAAACACCTGCCTGTATATATACGTATGCATTTCGTGAGGAGGAGCGTGCTTTATGTTACTTGGAAATGCGCTCGTTCTTTGGAATGGAGTCCCACGTTAATATTTTAAAAAGTGATGTCAAAATTGACCCGAGTAGAAGTGCGTTTATGAAAGAGCGAATTGAAGTTATGTATGAAGGAGACGACTTAGAAAGTATCTTAAAACAAGTGGAACAAATTGACTTGGCAGGAGCGACGTTCAAAGTCATCTTCGTTAAAATTAATGACCTTGTTGGAGAGAATAAAATTGAATATGGAGAAAGACGTCTTATTGAACGAGACCTCGGCATGCATATTGAAGGAGAAGCGGATGTTCGTAATCCAGAGCGTGTATTCGGGATTGTTCCTCTTGGAGGACGCTGGTACTTCGGGCACTATGTAGAAAGCGAACCAGTTTGGTATCATCACATAAAAAAACCGCATAGTTATTCGACATCTCTTAGCACACGTGTTGCGAGATCAGTTGCAAATATCGCTGTACCAAATCCAGAGGGAGTACGAGCAATTGACCCGTGCTGCGGTATTGGAACAGTAGTAGTAGAAGCACTTTCTATGGGGATTAACATCGTTGGTAGAGATATAAATCCACTTGTAGTTCTTGGAACGAGAAAAAACATCGCACATTTCGGATTTGAAGGAACAGTAACAAAAGGTCCGATCGAGGAAATTACTGAGAACTATGACGTTGCCATTATTGATATGCCATACGACTTATTTACGCATGCCACACCAGAAGATCAGCTCTCCATTCTTTCAAGTGCGCGCCGCATCGCTAAAAAGGTAGTCGTTGTCACGATGGAAACAATGGATGACATGATCCATGAAGCAGGATTTGAAATTACAGATCGCTGTATTACAAGAAAAGGGTCATTTACTAGACAAATTCTTGTTTGTGAATAAGAAAGGAAGGTCACCCGTTTGGGTGACCTTTTTAGTGTAGTTTGATGTGTGATTGATTGGCAGTTTGTAGGCGGCGATAAGTTGATATTGTGATAGGAGAATCTATTACTGTTCTTTTAATTTCTCTTGTTGTGCGATTAATAAATTGCGTAATATGTGCCCGCGGTAACTTTCTAGTTTTCGTCCTTCATGATAGCGCACACCTAATTTTTTTAGTTCAGCTACGTACCAGCCCTTTGTTCCGTAGTACATTGGATCACTTCCTTTTTGCTTTTGAACAGTATATGTTGGGGAGCGAATTAACTTTACATTGAAAATAATAAGACTGGTTGTATCAAGGGGGCCCCCATAACATAGCCTCTGGACAGTGTATAAAAAAATAGACAGTAGTGTATGTTTTTCTAAACAATGCATACAAATTTATACCCTATGCGTTGGCATGATATTTGCAATGAAAAGAGTATCAACGTATAGGGGAGAGATCGAAATGAAGGTTAGTAAAATATATACAACGATTGATGCACACGTATCTGGGGAACCACTTCGAATTATTACGGGCGGAGTGCCAGAAATAAAAGGGGAAACGCAGCTGGAAAGACGCGCGTACTGTATGGAACATTTGGACCATCTTCGTGAAGTTCTGATGTATGAACCGAGAGGGCATCACGGAATGTACGGTTGTATCATTACACCGCCAGCAAGTGCTCACGCTGATTTTGGCGTATTATTTATGCACAATGAAGGCTGGAGTACGATGTGTGGTCACGGTATTATCGCTGTTATTACAGTTGGAATTGAAACAGGCATGTTTGAAGTAAAGGGGGAAAAACAAAAGTTCATTATTGATAGCCCAGCTGGGGAAGTTATTGCGTATGCAACATATAACGGGAGTGAAGTAGAATCTGTATCATTTGAAAATGTTCCTTCATTTGTATACAAAAAAGACGTTCCTATTAAAATAGATGACTATGAATTTCAAGTAGATATCGCGTTTGGAGGAGCTTTTTATGCGGTAGTAGACTGTAAAGAATTTGGTTTGAAAGTTGATTTCAAAGATTTATCTGCTATTCAAATGTGGGGCGGTAAAATTAAACATTATATAGAGAGCAAAATGGAAGTGAAGCATCCACTTGAAGAAGGTTTAAAAGGAATATACGGCGTTATTTTTTCAGATGAACCGAAAGACAAAGGTGCTACGCTACGAAATGTAACGATTTTTGCTGATGGGCAAGTAGATCGTTCTCCTTGCGGTACAGGAACTTCAGCGAGAATCGCAACTCTTTTTGAAAAAGATGCTTTACAAAAGGGAGAAATTTTCGTCCATGAATGCATTACTGACGGGAAATTCGAGGGGGAAGTATTGTCGGTAACCGCAGTAGATACATATGAAGCTGTCGTTCCAAAAGTAACGGGGAATGCCTTTATTACAGGATTTCATCAGTTTGTTGTAGACCCGAGAGATGATTTGAATCGAGGATTTTTGTTAGGATAAGAGGAGGGGGTGGAAAGATATGCTAGTCATAAGCGCGAACGAACAAAGAAACTTAGTAAATATGAATGAAGTTATTGAATACGCGGCGCTTGCTTTAAAAGAATTTTCCGCAGAAAGAACGATTACACCAATAAGAGGCTCATTACCATTTGCGAACGAGCAAAATACGGCATTAATTATGCCTTCAGTAGCGGAAGGACTTGAGGCACTTGGAGTAAAAATAGTAACGGTAGTCCCGCAAAATAAACAGATAGGAAAGAAAACGATCAACGGGATTGTGATGCTATTAGACTTTCAAACGGGAGAACCGCTCGCACTTTTAGAAGGATCGTACTTAACGATGATCCGAACAGGCGCCTTATCAGGAGTAGCGACAAAATATTTAGCTCGTCATAACGCAAAAACTTTATGCATTATCGGCACGGGTGAACAAGCGAAAGGAATTGCTGAAGCAATATTTGCGATTAGAGATATCGAAAAAGTCATCTTATACAATCGCACAGAAGAAAAAGCATATGCATTTGCGCAATATATACAAGAGAAATTAGGCAAACCAGCTTACGTTTACAAGGATTCAAATGAAGCGATACGTGAAGCAGACATCATCGTCACAACTACGAATGCATCCACACCAGTCTTCTCAGAAACACTACAAAAAGGCGTCCACGTAAACGCCGTCGGCTCATTCAGACCGAGCATGCAAGAACTACCATCTCACGCCATCACAAGCGCAAACAAAGTAGTAGTTGAATCAAAAGAAGCAGCACTAGACGAAACAGGAGACCTTCAAGTTCCGATAAAAGAAGGTTTATTCAAAGCAAACGCCATTCACGCTGAACTTGGTCAAATTATAAGCGGAGAAAAAGCTGGACGCGAAAATGATGAAGAGATTACTATTTTCAAATCAGTTGGTTTAGCGGTAGTAGATATTATCGTTGCGAAGTATTTGTATGAGAAAGCGTTGGAGCAAGGAGTAGGGAATAAGATTGAGTTTTGAGACTGCCTTTTGGTGGTCTTTTTTGTCAGGATGGGTGTGCTAGTATTTATAATTGAAGCCTTTTAATATTATATTGAAATATATGAATTCTGCGCGGACATCAAATCATTCATTCAATTGGTATATGAAAAAGTTGCACCTCTAATTATTAGAGATGCAACTTTTTACCATTCACGCCATTCTTCTGTTATATCTTCCTCGGATTCTAAGCCAGCTATTCGTGCTGCTGTATCGATAAATTCATAGAGATCTTCTCTTTCCATTGTTTCGATAAAATGGTCATGTTCGATATTTAATTCATTTAATTTAATAACTACCTCTTTAACAACTTGCATTACTTCGACTTCGGTTGGATTCTCTCCTAATTGCTGTAAATTGTTAATGTAAGTGTCAAGAACTGTATTTGTTGCACTTATATTTTCTTCAGTAAAAAATTCCCCATCTTCATCATACTCAAACCATGAGGTTGTTGGTTTATTTTTTTCAATTCATCAAATGTCATGATAACCTCCTAAACGTGTTTTTTGTCTTTAATTTTATTCTACATTTTCGATCATATAAAACAATCATTTTAGAGGGGGTTTCTGTAAGTTGATAGTTTTTTAACTCATTTTATGAGGCTACTTATTCGTGGTCTTTTTATTTTCTCCTCCGCATAAATATAGTTTATCGCAAGAATGCATTAATAGATTACAAACTTTCTACCTTTGCGAAAAAGTTTGACAATACATACCGGTAGTGGTAATTTAAAACCTATAAGAAAACTCGGTATTAATTCCGAGTTTTCTTATAGGTGTAAATAGTCGAGAGGGGTCGAAATATGAAGAAGAAGTTGTTTGTATTACCATTTGTCCTACTATTATTTATTGCATTAGCTGCTTGTTCAGGGGAAAAAGATTCGAAGCAAGCGGGCACTAGTAAATCAGGGACTCCGAAAGATGGAGGAACGTTAACGATTGGTGTTAGCGATAATCCAGATACGATGAATCCGCTTTATGCGAATGATCGTGTGTCATTAACTGTGCAGCAAGCTTTATATGCGCCGCTATATCATATGGAAGACGGTAAGAAAAAGTTTGTTCTTGCTGAGAGCTTTACGCCTTCAGAAGATCAATTAACTTGGACACTGAAGTTAAAAGATAATTTGAAATGGCATGATGGTAAGAAAATTACATCAGACGATATAGCATTTACATTCCAATCTATTTTAGATGAGAAGCAAAATAGCTCAAGTCGTGAAAACTTTATTTTTAAAGGAAAGCCGCTTGAGGTGAAAAAGGTAGATGAGTTAACCACTCAATTCGTTTTACCACAAGTAAGCGCATCTTTCGAAGGTGTGATGAATGATTTCTTCCCAATTCCGAAACATGTATTTGAAGGGGAAGCAGATTTAGCGAAGAGTAAGAAAAACTTACAGCCTGTAGGATCAGGGCCATTTAAGTTTAAAGAGTATAAATCAGATGAGTACGTTGCATTAGATCGATTTGATGATTATGTAGGTGGGAAAGCTAAATTAGACTCTATCGTATACCGCGTTGTAAAAGACCGTAATACAGCAAATGTTTCACTGCAAAATGGTCAAATCAACATGAAAATGATTGAGCCGCAAGACTTTAAGAAACTAGATAGCACTGGGAACTTCTCAATGGTGACATTCCCTGAAGGTAGATTATTCTACTTATCTTATAACATGAATACTGATCTTATGAAGAAAAAAGAAGTGCGCCAAGCAATTGCGCATGCGTTAGATAAAAAAGAAATGATTAACTCAGCATTCGTTTCGGGTGAATTTGCAGAACCAGCAAATTCAATCTTAACGCCAGACGCTATGTATTATGCGAAAGATATTAAAGACTATAAGTATGATAAAAAAGAAGCGAAAGATTTATTAGCAAAAGCTGGCGTGAAAGATAACGAAAAAGTACGTGTGATGTATGTAACGAATAATAAAATCATGGAAAGCTTAGCGCTTTATACACAACAAAAATTAAAAGAAGTTGGCTTAGAAGTTGAACTAAATGCATTAGATGCTAGTGCAGCAAGTGAAAAAGGCTTAGATAAAGAGAATAAAGAATATGAAATTACATTTGGTGGTTACATAATGGGACCTGAGCCAGATTCATATAAGAGCTTATTCTTAAGTAATGCTGAATACAATTATGCACGATATAAAAACGCTGATTTCGATAAGTTATGGGAAGAAGCTGCAGTTGAGACAGATAAAACAAAACGCGCAGAGTTATACCATAAGATTCAAGAGACAGCTAGAGAAGACGTACCTTATCTCCCAATCGCGTATCCGAAAGCAGTTATTGCAGTAGATAAAAAGTTTGATGGATTAAAAGAAGCGAAAGCAATTCCTGTCACAATGTTTGAAGATCTATCTAAGATTTATGAAGTGAAATAAGAAACAATAAAGAAGCTGGTGGAAATCAGCTTCTTTAGCTTGAGGGGGGAAGTTTGTGTATAAAGTAATTGCGAAGAGGCTTTTAAATGCAATTCCGCTTTTATTTGTTATTTCTATTATTTCTTTTCTATTAATAAAACTAGCACCGGGGGATCCAGTTCGAAACTTTGTAACGCCAAATATGAGTCCAATTGATGTGGAGCGTATTCGCAAAAGTTTAGGACTAGATCAACCAATTTACGTGCAGTATTTTTTATGGTTAAAAAACATTTTAACAGGAAACTTTGGTTACTCACTTCAAAATCATCGTCCTGTTTTGGAACTTATCACAGAAAGATTACCTGCAACAATTGGATTAATGGGATCATCTTTACTCGTCTCATTCGTAATCGCAATACCGCTTGGACTATTTACAGGTGTGAAAAAGAATTCATTCTTTGACCGCATTGGAAACTTTATTTCATACGTTGGTATTTCTATGCCGGTTTTCTGGTTTGCACTACTATTAGTCTACTTATTCTCTTTAAAATTGAACCTACTTCCGAGTATGGGTATGCGCACCGTAGGTAAAGATTCTGTCTGGGATATTGTGCAACACGGTATTTTACCTTGCATGGTGTTAGCGTTCCAAAACGTATCTGTTTATATGAGATATATTCGTTCAAGTACGATTCAGCAATTAGAAGAAGAATATGTACAAATTCAATATGCGTATGGTGCTTCAAAGAAAACAGTGTTATTTAATCACGTACTTCGAAATGTATTAATACCAATCATTACAATTTTCGGATTATCGATTCCAAGTTTAGTAGGCGGAGCGTTCATTACGGAAACAGTATTTTCATGGCCGGGTCTTGGTTCACTTGGGGTAAATGCTATTTTTAGATTTGATTATCCGATTATCATGGCAATTACATTACTATCATCATTCATGTTAATTCTCGGTAACTTAATTGCTGATATTTTATATGGCGTAGTAGATCCGCGCATTCGAATGAGGGGGTGATTTGGAATGAATAGTAGGAGATTTCAAACGATAAAACATAGTTTTACGAAAAATAAGTTTGTTGCAATGGGAGTTATTATACTTGCGATTTTAACGGTCGCATCAATTTTCGCATTCGTATCGCCGTACGATTCTAGCAAAATGTCGATTCCAGATCGCTTACAAGAAACGAGTATGAGTCATCCTTTCGGAACGGATGATTACGGAAGGGATTACTTAACGAGAGCGTTATATGGCGGACGAGTTTCACTTGCGGTCGGTTTCCTTGCGATGGTTGTTTCTATTACAATCGGTACTGCAGTTGGAACAATTAGCGGGTATTTTGGCGGAAAGTTAGACAACTTTTTAATGCGAGTTGTTGAAGTGCTTATGTCAATTCCATCATTCTTTTTAATGCTACTATTAAATGCGTATTTAAAACCAGGAATTACGACGTTAGTTCTTATTATCGGATTACTAACATGGATGGACACCGCCCGTATCGTAAGGGCAGAAACGTTATCTGTAAAAGAGCGTGAGTACGTTTTATACGCAAAAGTATCAGGACAAAAATCACTTATGATTATTGTAAGACATATCATTCCTAACATTTTATCAACCATTATTATCGCCGCGACATTAACGATTGCGACATCGATTTTAATGGAATCATCACTTAGTTTCTTAGGTTTAGGTATTAGAGAACCAGATTCTTCTTGGGGCAGCATGCTAAACAATGCGCAAGGATATATTGGTGAAGCTTGGTATTTAACGCTCTTCCCAGGATTCCTTATCCTTTTAACGGTACTGAGTTTTAACGTAATTGGTGAAGCATTGAAGAAAGCTTTCGCACCAAAAGGAGCCGGACATGAAAACTAAAGTGTTAAGTGAAAGGAGTGAGAAGCGTGTCTGAAAAACTACTAGAAGTGAAAAATTTAAAAACTTCTTTTTTCATAGAAAGTGGCGAAGTTGAAGCGGTTCGCGGTGTTACATTTCGCTTAAATAAAGGAGAAGTAGTCGGTATCGTTGGGGAATCTGGAAGCGGGAAGAGTGTAATGGCGAAGTCTGTTATGTCTCTCGTTACGTCACCAGGAAAAGTGAAAGAAGGGGAAATCCTTTTTCATAATGAAAACATACTTTCTAAATCTGAAAAAGAATTGCGTTCTATTAGAGGAAATCAAATTTCACTTATCTCTCAAGACCCAATGTCAGCGCTAAATCCGGTCGTGAAAATTGGGAAACAAATGACGGAAGTAATTATACGTCATCAAAAAGTGAAAAAGAAAGAAGCAGAGCAGATCGCGATCAACTTGTTAAAACAAGTTGGCCTTTCGTCACCAGAAGAAAGCGTAAAACAATATCCGCATGAACTAAGCGGTGGTATGAAGCAGAGGGTTATGATCGCAATGGCGATGTCTTGTAATCCGGACCTTCTTATTGCTGACGAACCGACGACGGCACTTGATGTAACGATACAGGCGCAAATACTAGATTTAATGAAAAACTTAAAGAACGAAACGAATATGGCGTTACTTCTTATTACGCACGACTTAGGAATTGTCGCGCAAAACTGTACGCGCGTCATCGTTATGTACGGCGGGCTTATTATGGAAGAAGGACCTGTACTTGATATTTTCCAATCGCCGAATCATCCATATACGAAAGGGCTATTAAACTCTCTGCCAAAAATAGCGAACGGCGTAAAAGAAAGACTCGCTCCTATTCAAGGTGTAACACCAAACTTATTAAACCCGCCACAAGGTTGCCCATTCGCAGAGCGTTGCCCGCATGCGATGGACATTTGTGAAAAAGAACGTCCGCCATATTTTGAAGTCGGAAACGAAAGACGTTCCATGTGCTGGTTAAACGATAAGACAGTAGGTGATTCACATGCATGAAGAAAACTTAATTGAAGTTCGGAACTTAAAAAAGTATTTTCCTATTAAAAAAGGACTATTTGGCAGAAAAACAGAGCAATTAAAAGCAGTCGATGACTTAAGCTTTACAATTAAAAAAGGTGAAACATTCGGGTTAGTAGGAGAATCTGGCTGCGGGAAATCAACGACAGGAAGAAGCATCATTCGTTTACACGACGTCACTTCAGGTAACGTTTTATTCGACGGAAAAGATATCGCAAGTTTAAAGGAAAGTGAACTAAAAGAATATCGAAAAAGAATGCAAATCATTTTCCAAGATCCATACGCATCATTAAACCCGGCAATGAATGTATTCCAAATTATTAGCGAACCGATGAACATTCACGGTTCTTACGAAAAAGAAGAACAAAAAGAAATCATTTTAGACCTTCTGAAAAAGGTAGGATTAAAAGAAGAACACTTATATCGCTACCCGCACGAATTTAGCGGGGGCCAGCGCCAGCGCATTAGTATCGCGCGCGCACTATCTGTAAAACCAGACTTTATCCTATGTGACGAACCAATCTCAGCACTCGATGTCTCAGTCCAAGCACAAGTCGTAAACATGCTGCAAGACATCCAAGAAGAAACAGGAGTCACATACTTATTCATCGCACATGACCTATCTATGGTAAGGCACATATCAGACCGAATCGGAGTCATGTACTTAGGAAACATAGTAGAAATTGCCGACAGCGAAGACCTATACACAAAACCGGCACATCCATACACACAAGCACTACTCTCATCCATGCCAGAACCAGATCCAACAAACATAGGAAAAGAACGGATCATCCTAGAGGGAGAAGTACCAAGCCCACTAAACTCACCATCCGGCTGCAAATTTAGAACGCGCTGCAAATTCGCCACTGAAAAATGCGCACAGGAAGTACCGAAGATGGTTGAGATTGCGAAAGGGCATGAAGTGGCTTGTCATTTGTTTTAGAGGGAGAGCACTAGGGGGACCTGGTGCTTTTTTGTTTTGTGTTGGGGTGTGGGAATGGTTGTAGACTAATGGTCAGTGATTGTTTATAGTTGCATTTCCTGTTATATAATTTTCCTTATTTTTCAACTATAATTGTAATGATATGTTAGATTGTATATTTTATCCTTAATATATTTAATGGAAGGGGGACTCTCTATGAAATTGCTTCGTTCATTTCTCATTTTCACTCTTGTTGTATTGTTAAGCGCATGTAATACAGCAACAAAAGTCACAAAGGTTCAAAAAAATGGCGAAACGACTTTAACAATTGGTTCTTTGCAGGGGTATTACGATGTACAAACGCTTAAAGCTGAAAAAGGAAATCTGGAAATTCCTTATGAGGCAGCAGTTGAAGAAGGTACGATTTTATTGCAAGTCACAAAAGACGATAAGGTCATTTATGAAGAAGAAGTCACTTCTCAAAAAGAAGGTTTGCTTTCTTTTGAAGCGCCAAAATCCGGATCATATGATTTAATTGTACGTGTGAAGGGTGAAGAAGAGAAAGCGAAAGGAATTCAAATACATACGAAGCTATGAAAAAACGGCAAGCGGAGTATACTCGCTTGCCGTTTCCATTTCCAGTTGGTTCTGGCATAACAAATGCTCATCAATTTCAAGAAGTGAACGTAAAGTAATTCCGAAGTATACAATATTTTACTTTCAGCGATGTAATCCCTAATAAAAGATTCAATAAATTTCATAATATAAATATTTAATTCTAATCATTAAAAATCCTACTTTTTCTTACTTTAATTGTTTCTAAAATATAAAGAAGAATACCTAAACCAAATATTTTTTCAGCATTAGAAATATTATTACCTAATTTAATAATCGGTACATTTAAGCCAAATCTTTCACTCCATTCTAAAGGCATATATCCCCTCTTGCAGTTTATTAATATACGATCATCCATTGTACGAAAAGACGTTTCGAAAAAATCAAATTCCACTTCTATCTCAGAAATTTTTATCTCTTTTTCATTCATCAAAGAACCACGTACCATTCCAAATCCTTGTATCATATTTTCTTTAAACATACCTACACAATTATAATTCGAATCATAAATAGCCCAATCATAATTTTCAACTTCACTTTGAAAATATGCAAGGATTTCTCCATCACTTGCTTCCAATCCAAAAACTTCTTTATTTTTTAAAATAGGTAATGTTGAAGAAATCATCTTTGTTCCTGCTACATATCTTCCATCAGGAGTATATAAACCTAAATGTTTATTATTGCCGGGTAATTCTAACAAAACATAAGTATCAATATCCCAAAATGTTAAATCATTTTTAATTATATTTTTTTCTAGTAAATTTCCTTTTCTTAATTGCCAAAATCCAATACTAAAAAATACAAGAGAAGCTATAATAATTAAGATTACTGGTCCCCAATTAATATTACCCCAAGTATTATACATACCAATTAATCCATAAAGAAAAAGCCCAGTTCCAATTAAACACTTCAACTTCCCCTTTTTTTTATAATACTCAAATAATTCCACATAAACACCTCTATCAGTTGGTCTTAATATTTCAATTACCTTTCAAATAGGGGGCACATTACCGAAAGTGAAAAATTGTATGCTAAGGGTGTAAAAACCTATTATAGCAGGTTTTATAGACGTTATATTTACCTTTATAATAAAAGAGGACGTGGAGTAACTTGATTATTCTTAATCATTCGACAAGATACAACAATTTAAGATCATATTTTTTGCTATGATAAGTAAGAAATTTACATATCGTGTTATTGGGGGATAAAAAGAGATGTTGAAAAAATTTACTACATGTATTTTAGGTGGCGCTTTAGTATTCAATTTATCTGGTTGCGGCAATACATCCGACAAAACTTCTTCAGAATCTAAAGAAACCAATTCTAAACAAGAAGAAAAGAAAGTGCAAACAACTGATGAGGCGAAAACGAAAGAGAATACAAAGCAGAAAAATACAGAACAAACAAAAGAGAAATCAAAAATAAAAGAAAAAGAGTATGCTGTAAACAAGGATTTTCATACACCTAAATTTGATGTAACTGTAAAAAGAGTTGTAGAAAGAGATAAGGTTGGTAAAGAGAGTATAGGATTCCAAAAACCTGAAGATGGACATGTCTTTATTGTTGTAGAAGCAGAAGGGAAAAATATCACAAACGAACCGATGAAATTAGCCGTTTTACCATCAGTGGATTTAGTGGATGAAAATGATAATGCTTATCAAAGTGATGTGTTAGCAGCTAGTAGTTATGCGGTTGAAAAAGGTGAGACCTCTACTATTACTAAGGAATTAAAACCAGGGGAGGTAAAGAGACAAAATAAAGTTTACGTGATTAATAAAGAAAAATTTGATACAGGAAAGTGGTATGTAGTTGTTAACCATGAGTATAAGGAACAAATTAAATAGTGTTTATTTATGAAGAGGAGATGGCTCCTCTTTTTTTTTTACAAGTTAACACAGAATTTCGTTATAATGTAGAAATTTAATGTTTTCGGAAAAAAGAATTGACTTCTATATTAGTTGTAACTAAAATAATTACATAAAGATGTAATCAATTTAGTTACAACTAATATCTGCTAAAAATATGATTTATATATTTAATTAAGGATGGTGGTCCATACGTTGCCACCCGGTGTAGAAAGTTACTAACACATTCAAATCGATGCATATTCTAAGCTTTAGTATTTTCTGTTACGGGGCAATAAGGTGCAACGTTATCTTTTGTTAAAAACCTTGGTGGATCTTTCTTTGGAAATATTAGTTTTGGGGAAATATAGTAAGGTATCTAAAAAAGAACAAGGTATAAAAAGATGTACTTATATAAACCAAAAATTTAGTTGAGCTGGATAATAAAAAAAGGTAGGGGATTTAAATGGAGACGAAACAAGATAACCTTATTTACGTATGGGATGCATATTGTGGATGGTGCTATGGTTTTTCAGAAAGTATTAAAGGATTTTACAAAAACCACACTGAAGTGCCATTAACAGTTTTATGTGGAGGGTTATTTTTAGATAATTTACCAATGAAAAACTTCTCATATATAGAAGAAGGAAATAAAAGAATTAATCAACTTACAGGTGCTGAATTTGGTCCTTCCTATCAAAAATTGGTGGAGGAAGGGACTTTTAAAATGAATTCGAAAGATGCTGCAATTGGTTTTTCAGCTTTACGCTCATTAGCGCCAGACCGTTTATTAGAATTCACTTCGGCTATGCAAAAAGCGTTTTATTATGAGGGCCAAAGTCTGAGTGATCCTGAAACATATCGCAAAATTGCAATCGAGCATGGTTTGGACCCTGAACAAGTATTAGAACGTTTAAACGCTCAAGAAACAATAATAGATGTCCAAAATGATTTCAATAAAGTTCGACAGCTTGGTGTTAATAGCTATCCTTCATTACTTTTACAAAAGGATAATCAAATTATTCCTATTGGTGGTGGCGTAATGACGCCGGATAAAATTGAAGCGCGTTTTAAAAATTTATATTAAGAAAATTTAGGATATAGTAGCAAACATGTTATCTTAAGCCACCTGACATTTATCTCCGGAATATTCGCCAGTACTATTACACTTTCAGATAAATGGGAGTGGGAGATTTTATCCCGCTTTAACGGGCAGTAAGACCCCCACCTCAAAATTCAGTGGAAGCAAAGAAGTTAGGTGGGGGATCAACTGTCCGTAAAAGTCCGATTGGTGTGGGCTAATAATCAGTGGGGGATGAACAAAACCCCCACTGATTAAAGTTTCACTTTATCGGAACAAGATAAAAATATGATAATTAGTTCATAACTTTAACAAAAGGAGAATAACATACTATGTTTACAACAATCGATACAAATCAAAAAGATGTGAAATTAACGGTGTTTAGTTCGGACGAAAAAAGCTTTATGGTCACAGCAACATTAGTTGAGAAAGCAGGACATGCATTTTTAATAAACTCAAAATTTACTCAATCTGATTCGAAAGAAATTGTTGAGTATCTGAAAAAAAATGACTTATCTTTAGATAAAATCTTTATTATTCATGGGGATCCAGACTACTACTTTGGATTAGAGAGCATTAAAGCCGTTTACCCAGAAGCTATAGCGTATGCAACAGAGTCTACTGTTGAACATATCGTTCATTCTGTCTTAGGGAAATTAAAAGTTTGGAAAGACGCCCTTGGAGAAAATGCACCAAGTAACGTGGTATTACCTCAAGTGTTTAAAGAAAAAGCGATTGATTTTCAGGGGTTAACATTTGAACTAGTAGGCTTAGATCATTACAGAACTAGCCTATTTAATAAAGAACTAAAAGTATTAATTGGTGGTATTGATGTCTTTAACGAAATACATGTATTTTTAGCGGATACTAGCTCAAAAGCGACTATGGAGGCGTGGATTGAGAACTTGAAAGTATTACAAGCATTACATGCTGACATAATTGTACCTAGCCATGGATCAATTGAAAAATCCCTAAATAATCAAGCACTTACTGCGACAATGGATTATCTAAGAACTGCGGTTCAAGCTTCTGAGGAAAGTGGAACTTCAAAAGATTTTGTGGCAAAACTTGAAGCAGCATATCCAGGCTATGCAAATAAAGGTGTATTAGAATTAAGTGCAAAAGTTGTAACAAAAGAAATGCCTTGGGGTTAATGATATGAATAAATATCAAAAGCTATTACATGAAACGTATGTGTTAACTGGCGAAGGGAAATTGGATGCGTTCAAAACGTATTTAAGTGAAAATGTATCTTGGACAGAAGCTGCTGGGTTTCCATATGCAGGTACTTATATAGGTCCAGATGAAGTAGTGAAAAACGTACATGAACGTCTTGGCACAGAATGGGATGACTATAGCGCTAAAGATGAAATTTATACTTTTAATAACAATACTGTTATCGTGTATGGAAAATATAGTGGAACATATAAAGCTACAGGGAAGTCATTTGTAGCAGATTTTTGTCACCTTTATAAGTTTGATGAGAACGATAAGGTTAAGAAGTTTATTCAAATTGTGGACAGTGCAACTGTTAATGAGGTATTAAGTTAGAATGAATCGTTTCTAATATGCCTTGTATAGGGGGAGGTTAGGATAAATGAAATTCCTAACATTACCTCTGACATTACATTTTGGGGAAGGTTTCTCCTTCTTCAAACTTTTTATAGAAGAAAACTTATTTAAGTAGAAGAGGTAGGTATATATGAAATTAGAGAAAAGTTTAATCATAACAATTATTTCTGTATTTATTTTAGGAGTAGTTTCGACTTTGGTATATCAAGCTTCCACTGGTAATAACAAAGGGAACTCAATTAAGAGCGAAAATGTCGTTTCTGTATCAAAAGAAGTAAAAGAAAATGAAAAGAATAAAAAGATGGTAGTTGATTTCTATAATGAAGTTTTTAACAAACATAATATCGATATTATCCCTAAATATGTTAGCGAAGATTATAAGCAACATAATCCTTTTGTTGCTGATGGACGAAAAGCCTTCATGGATTTCTTTAAGGAGGATTTTGTTAAAAATCCTAATTCCTCTGCAGAGATTAAACGTGTAGTAGCTGAAGGGGATACAGTTGCTCTTCATGTACACTCTCGTACTAATTCTCAAGATAAGGGAGTTGCTATAGTGGATATATTTCGTATCAAGGATGGAAAGATTGTCGAACACTGGGATGTAATTCAAGAGATTCCAAGTGAAGCAGCTAATGATAATACGATGTTTTAGATAGAAGATATATCTAATAATTGTTTAATTGATAGTGCTGTATAGAGTTTAGAAATTTAGATAATTAGTTATCAAATTTGGAAATCATTTAAAAATAGCATATTAAATGATGGCACAAATTAATACGAAATAGCTCTTTAATAAAAAATCCTACTCATTAAAAAATGAGTAGGATTTTTTATTAAAGAATAGTGCTAATTTTGTGGTTCGGCACCATCTAA
Organism: Bacillus cereus group sp. Bce041; assembly: GCF_052646455.1. Classification (NCBI taxonomy): domain Bacteria; kingdom Bacillati; phylum Bacillota; class Bacilli; order Caryophanales; family Bacillaceae; genus Bacillus; species Bacillus cereus group sp. Bce041. The sequence continues at coordinate 905,194 of NZ_JBQXON010000002.1, read as the reverse complement.
ATTTGGAAACCATGAAAGTATAGGTACTCTATATCCACGTAAAGTAAAATCGTAATTTTTTCCTTCTTTTATGTTTGCTTGCAGAGCCACTGAATGAAACCTCATCATAAGAAGGCTATCCTCATTAGAAATAACTTTTTCAGTTCCATTTTTTTGCTCAACCTAGTACAATCTCACCAATATAAAAAAGGACCACCATTACTGGCAGTCCTTTTTTGGTAGTTTTAGAAATCAAATTACAACATATTAATATACAAATTTTAAATATACTTTTCCAAAAGATACTATAAGTTTTTTATAATTCTTGATTTCTCAATTTTCATTGCATGATGAATTTTTCTATGGGTATTAACAACTAACATTAAAATTATCAATTCACTAGATTATTAGAAAAAACTGGTTATCTATATAATTATTTGGTAAAATATAGATATAATTTAAGAGGGGAAAGTTAATATAGATCAACTAAGTAATGCTAAGAAAATGTTTTATTGCATAAAAAAAGGCTCCATTGCTGGAGCACTCAAAATAAAAAAACGAATTAAAACAAGAAACAGACAATTTAACTATATAGATAAAACATAAATAAATCTATATATATGTAAAGATGCATATAAAAACTCTATTTATTGATGCTATAATAGGTTTACTCGATGATTGTTATATTTTTTTATGGTTTTTAAGCAATAAATACCTTCTTAACACCAAGTGTACAAGTAAAAGAAGACATCTTAAGCGATGTCTTCTTTTCTTATATAATAACAACACAATAAAATTAAGATGGTTCAAGTCGGAAAAAGGCACCTTTGGGTGTTTTTTCTTTGTCGAATTTGCCTAATAGGGGCAGCACCACACTGCTATCAAGTTAAAAAATTTTTTCACCCAAAACAAAAAAATGAGCTGAATTCACATAAATAACGATGGAAGAAAACAAAAACTTAGGGTTAAAGAACTTGTGATGTATGACTATATTGGCTGTTTTTATCCAGAAGGATACATGAATCCTGATTATACATTTGTATTTAATCATGAGGATATTGAAGGAATTATATTTGTAGGTTTTATAGATGAGGAAGAAGAGGCATTTGTAGGATTGCTTAATTGAATAGGATCTAGAAACAGGTAATCTTCAAATTTTGATAAAACTAGCAATCTCCACGCCGAAATTGGTTAAATTATAAGGGGGAAAAGCTGGTCACGAAAATGATGAAGAGATTACTATTTTCAAATCAGTTGGTTTGGCTGTAGTAGATACTATCGTTGCGAATTATTTGTATGAGAAAGTAGTGGAGCGCGGGATGGGATTGAGTTTTGAGGGACTGCCTTTTGGTGGTCTTTTTTGCATAAAATCTTGTAAAGTAAGAAAAAATTGAATATTAATATTCTAATATTCAATAGAAAGATAAAATGTTTTAAAGTTCAAAATAATACATTATAATATATTTAGTAAAATTAACCAATTTATATTTTGCTCATTATGTATTAAAGGGGAAATGAAAATGGCTGGACAAATTCGTATGTCACCAGAGGAGCTTAAATCGAAAGCAGCTCAATATGGACAAGGTGCAAATCAAATTGAGGACATTTTAAGTCAACTACAAAATTTACAAAATGAATTAAGAGGAGAATGGGAAGGTCGTGCTTTCGAAGGTTTTGATCAACAGTTCAATCAATTAAAGCCAAAAGTACAAAACTTCGCACAGCTATTACAAGAAATCAATATGCAGCTTAATAAAACTGCAGAAGCTGTTGCTTCTCATGATGAAGAATTATCACGTAATTTCGGTTTGAAATAAAAATTGTCATACTCTATATAACAGGCATTTCAAATGAGCCATACAGCTTATAGTGTATGGCTCATTTGATTGCATGCCCAACTTAGCTGGACACACGTTTAAAAAGAGTGATATTAATAGGGAATTTTCATATATTTATTGGGATTTCTTTGGCATCTTCTGAAAATTAGAGAAAGGATTTGAGTGATGGGACAATTTCAAAGTAATTTTCAAACGGCACAACAAATTGCTACGCAGATGAGAACAGCTTCGAATATAATCCAAAGTGCAACAAATCGTTCTATAACAAAGGCGACGCGTACAACACTATCTGTTAATTCCAAAGCACAAGAAGCGAATCAACAAATGTTAGATTTTACGAAACAATTTTCCACTGCCTTTCAACAAGCGGTCGATAATATTCATTCAGTAGCCCAAGAGTTTGAGAGAATGGATAACGAACTTCACAACACTTTTCGCTAATGTGAAAACCTACGTAAAGGTAAAATAGTAGGAGGAATATAATGAGTCAAGATATTGAAAAACAAATCAATCAAGTAAATCAAAAGTTAAGAAGTGTATTTGAAGAACAAGACCGAAATCAATCCGTGATTCACATTCAGGAGCAAGCGGAAGCAGATTTTTATGAATGGAGAGGTCGAAACCATCGTTTGTTTGATCGAATTTTAGGAACTTGGCATGGTGATAGAGAAATGTCTCAATTTTTTATGAATACATATCAAGAGGCACAACATATTGAACGAAAAGTCACATTTGAATTAGAAAACCAAAAAGAAACGTTGCTTAAAGAAAGACGAAACCTTAGTGATTTAGAAAACGACCTTTCCTATCAACAACAACAATTAGCGAGGGAGGTCAATGCATGAGCTTAAATATGTATTTAGGAGAAGTACAAGGCCAAACTCAAAGTATGAATGCTGTATGTAACGCTACTATTCAAGGTATGGAACAAGTCATTCAGTCAATTGATGCCTTTGCAATTGATACTGTTCTACAAGGACAAACTTATAGCAGTGCAAAATCATTTTTTGTACAAACCTTTCGTCCTTTAGCGCAAGGAATCATTTATCTGTGTGAAGAGTTAATTCGCCAGAACGATGCTTTTCCAAGTCAATTTCAATCACAAGTCGCTTCCACAGATGTAATTGAACAAGAAATATTAGAACAAATTCGAGAAATTGACCGAATGAAAGCAAGTATGGAAGCCATCAGTCAAGCTATGCCAATCCCAGGTATGGACGCTATGGTGAATCTTTTTACTGTGATGAGGAAAAAACTGCAAGAAAAGCTGGATCATTTGTATCAATTCAATCAGACCTCTAGTAATAATTATAGTACAGCACTTCAATTAGCAGCTAGTATTGCTGCAGGTCTTGCGGAAGTTCAAAGTGGAAAAGGCTTTAGTCCTGCAAGTGGTACATTTAGTACGCAAGGGTTGAATATGGAATGGACAACTTCTATTCAGGCGATTAATGAAGATAGGAAGCGTCAGGCCGATAATCATTTAAATGGTAGTTCAATTGAAGAAGGAACAATGTGTGGTCCGTTAAATAGTGAGAAAAAAGATGAATCTTTACTAGATACGTTTAAACATGGTGTCGAAGATATTTATGAAGGTGCTTTGGAGTTTATACAAGGCGCTGGCAGTGCAGTAGCTGAAGACTATATTGGACTAACACCACTTGATAATGATAAATTAGAAAGCAAAGCAACTTATCAAGCTGGAAGATTTACTGGACATGTTATATCAACGGCAGGATCTATTGTAGAAATTTTTGAAGGTATTTCAGTCATAGGTGGGGCTAATTTCTTAACATTCGTCGCAGAAGTAGGAAGTGGTGGGTTAGCATCACCAATTGTTCTTCCATTAGATGCAGTTGCTACAGTGGCTGGTGTTGGTGTTGTTGTACATGGTGGATTGGTTTGGGATAAATCGATTCAAAATGCTAAGGATACTCTTCAAAAATTCGAGTCTTCTCCATCTTCTGGTGAGCGTATTAATAAAGTTAAAGAGAATGGTAAACTTAATAAAGAGGAAAATGCTACTAAAGGGATGGATAATACCAGTAATAAAACCAGCGGAGATAATCCAAAAGTAATTGAGGAATTAGAGGGACCTGTTATTGATGGAAAGCGAGTTGGAAGTGGAGAAAAGATTGATAAAGTAAAACCTATTTGGGGAAGAGATGAAAAAGGAAAGCCTATCATAGTAAAAGAGTTTCCTCATGTCCCTAAGGAACATGGCTTTTCTGATATTGTTGATAATTACTCAAGATTTGCTGATGAATTTCCATTAGTGGGAGGAGATCGCATTAGTAGAAGATTCTTCCAAATCCAAGGAAGCAATGGTGGTAAAAAAGGCGTCTTTGAGTGGATTGTTGAACCAAATGGAAATGTAAGTCATAGAAGATTTATTGAAAATGGTACTGTTACAGGGAAACCAAATCAAGTTCCAAAAAAGTAAAAGGAGAATTATATGGATTTAATAGATTTTAAGAACAAAGGTCTTAAGTATGATTGGAAAACTATTTATACCGGTGTAAATAAAAAATATTTCGAACCGAATGTCATTTCTGATTATGCGGTGGAACTAATGGAAGCCGGTGATGATGAAGCTTTTGTTAATGAACTAGCTTGGGGAATAGATTCTAGTGATTTAGATAAAATTTTGTTTGAAATTAAAGATTTCCACTTTCCTAATCTAGAAGAAAATAGTGAAGAATTACAGAATGAGATAAGTAAACTCAGATTCGTTTACTTATCTAAGTTAAAAGAAAAGATTACTGATGAGGATGAACTATTAAATAGAATTGCAGAGTTTTATGATAGACATGATTATCCTGAAGATATGACAAGTTTTATTACTTATATGCCCCAAGATACCCCAACTACGAAGGAAGATTTGTTAAATAGGTTTTATAAATTTTTGGATTCAGAGAAAAAATTTATTGAATAGCTACTTTGCTAGATTCTGAGGGCAAGAAATGAATTTTTTGAAGAACAAGCCTTCTTTAAGGTTGAATATTTCAATGAACCATGTTATCTAGCTTGGAGTAAGTGAAGAGAAAGTTACATATGGAGAATGATCAACAAAAGAGACCTAACATTTGCGGTCTCTTTTGTTGATTTAAATTAAAAAGTATCATTTAAGTGGATGCCCTTTTGTACCTCTTACTTTACATACAAATAGGCTTCAATTGCTGATACATAGTATCTTTTATCCTTGCTGTTATGTACTTTGTATTGTGGCGCTCCATTCACAGTTACCTTTACATCAATGGTAAATCCTAATCTTACCTCTAAAGCACCAACAACATCTTTACCCTGCCAAGAAAGAGATTCATCGAGTTCAGATTAACGAAAAACATAGAATACATAATTTTAACTAGACTTATTATTAACTAGTGTATCCCCACCACCAAGCTCTGCCTCAATCTGCGAAGTCTTCGATGACTCATCCATACGCCAATACGTAATAAAGCTGATCGCGATACATCCAGCTACGTAGAAGTAGAATAGTGATTCCATTCCGATACTTTTTAGCCATAATGCGATGAACTCAGCTGTTCCGCCGAATATCGCAACTGTTAGTGCATATGGTAAACCTACGCCAAGTGCGCGAATTTCAGTTGGGAAGAGTTCTGCTTTTACAATTGCGTTAATGGAAGTGTAACCAGTAACGATAATGAGACCGACCATCATGAGTAAAAATGCTACGATTGGTTCTGTCGTTTTTTCCATGAAGAAGAAGATCGGTGCTGTTAGTAATGTTCCGAGAATACCGAATGCCATTAATAATGGGCGGCGTCCAATTTTATCGGATAGTAGCCCCGCAATTGGTTGAAGTACGACGAATATAAGTAGTGCGACAAAGTTAATCCAGCTTACAACTTCTTTCGGAAGGCCGACTGTGTTTACCATGAACTTTTGTAAATATGTTGTGTACGTATAAAATGCAACAGTGCCTCCTAGTGTTAGGCCGACTACTGTTAATACTGCTTTCGGGTGTTTCATAAGCGCGCGAACGGTTCCTGCGCTTTCGCGTTTTTGTGATTTTATGTTTGAAAACTGCTCCGATTCATCCATCGTACGGCGAAGCCATAATACAGCTACTGCGCCCATCGCTCCAATAATGAATGGAATACGCCATCCCCAAGCTTTCATATCTGGTTCGCTTAGTAATTGCTGAAGAACAATTTGAACGCCTAACGCAACCATCTGTCCCGCAACGAGCGTTACATATTGGAAGCTTGAATAAAAACCACGGCGTCCACTACTAGCCATTTCAGATAAATACGTTGCGGAAGTTCCGTACTCTCCGCCAAGTGATAATCCTTGAAGTAAACGAGCAAGAACTAAAATAATAGGGGCCATAATACCGATACTTTCGTAACTCGGTGTACAGGCAATAATTAAAGAACCACCGGCCATAACTGTAATGGAAAGCGTTAATGCTGCCCGGCGTCCGTGCCGATCCGCATAGCGTCCCATTAATAAACTTCCGATAGGGCGCATTAAAAATCCAACTGCGAAAATAGCTGCTGTGTTCAGTAACTGACTCGTTGGATCGCCTTTAGGAAAGAACTCTGCTGAAAAATAAACAGCGAAAGCAGAGTAAACGTACCAGTCGTACCATTCAATTAAATTACCGACAGAACCTTTGAAAATATTGCCGGCGACTCGATTAGATTTTACTTGAGCCATACTAATTCCTCCTCTTGCTTATAAATAAAATGATAATTATGAAAGCGTGTTCATTGTAGTTGAATTGTACTGTCCTTTAAATAAAATCTCAATATTATGACAATTTTATTCTTTTTGTACTTTATGTACATGGAGAGTTTTTATAGTTGCTTCATTTTCAGTTTTGTCATAATAATAGAAAAAGGAGATTGATAGTTTTGAATATTTTATCAAAGGATATGAAGCATGAAAAAATCACGCAAAGTGTCATTGCAAACGAAAATAGTAAGCTTAATTATTACGTTAATTTTATTTGTCGTTCTCCTGTTAGCGGGAATATTTGTTTACATTCAGTCCGTTGATACGAAGCACCAAGTGGAACAGTTAGCACTGCAAACGGCTAAATCTCTTTCTTTTATGCCAGCGATAAAAGAGGCTTTTCAATATAACGAGCATAAAAGTACCATTCAATCCATTGCGGAACAAGTTCGTGAGCAAGCTGGTGCAGATTACGTCATTGTAGAAGATCGCTATGGGGTTATGTATTTACATTCTAATTCGGAGTTGATTGGTACAAAGAGTAACAACCCGTATAACTATGAGGCACTTACTTTTGGTGGTTATTATACACTCGAAGGAAATGGTACAAGTGGTCCAGCTTTAATGGCGAAGGCACCTATTATTGTTCATAACGGAGACTACGATCAAGTAGTAGGCGTTGTGACAGTAGAGTTTTTAATAAAAGGTATCGAATCTAACATATTAAGCAGAACGAAAGAAATTATGCTCTTTTCATTAGCAGTATTATTAGTCGGCATTGTTGGTGGCATTCTTTTAGCGCGTAGCATCAGGAAAGATACACTCGGTTTAGAGCCGAATGAAATCGCAGCGTTATACCGGGAACGAAGTGCGATACTACTATCTATAAAAGAAGGAATTATAGCTATTGATCAAAACGGTTTTATTACGATGATGAACACGTCGGCAGAAGAAATGCTTCATGTAAATGATGATTATATACAGCAGCACATTTCAAAGGTTTTACCGGAATTTAATATGGAAAGAGCGCTAGAAAACGATCAAGAAATCGCGTTTCAAGATAAAGTGTTTATTTTAAACATGACACCGATACTCGAAAATAATAGTACGGTAGGCGTTGTATGTAGTTTTAGAGATAAAACAGAACTGCAAAACTTAGTGAATACGATATCTGAGGTAAGAAAGTATTCAGAGGACTTACGTGCTCAAACGCATGAATTTACAAATAAACTTTTCGTCTTATCAGGATTACTTCAGTTAGGACATTACAAGGAAGCGATTGAATTTATCCAACAAGAATCTAACATTCATCAAAGCCAAACCATATTTTATTCCATCAAATTCATGATGCGAAAGTACAAGCTATTTTATTAGGTAAAATCGGAACAGCATCTGAAAAGAAAATTGATTTTCATATTGAAGGAGATAGCGCGCTTCATCCGTTACCAGACCATATAAAGGTGTCGCATCTTATTACGATTCTTGGAAACATAATTGATAATGCATTTGATGCGGTGAGTGGGCAAGAGGAGAAGAGAGTTTCCTTCTTCGTTACGGATATAGGACACGATATTGTATTTGAAGTGATAGATAGTGGGATAGGAATACCGGTAAAAAAAATTACGACCATTTTTCAAAAAGGATTTTCAACGAAAGGAACTGATCGTGGTTACGGACTAGCAAACGTAAAAGAAATGGTAGATCTACTAGAGGGAACAATTGAAATTCAAAACGAGAAAAATGGGGGAGCGATTTTTACAATTTACCTTCCGAAAACATTGAGAGAAAGTACATGACAAACAGGGGGATGGGCATATGTTGAAGGTTGCAATTGCAGAAGATGATTTCCGCGTCGCGCAAATTCAGGAAGAGTTTTTATTAAAAATAAAGGACGTAAAAGTGATTGGAAAAGCATTGAACGCGAAAGAAACGATGGAACTACTACAAAAGGAAGAAATCGATTTGCTTCTATTAGATAATTACTTACCAGATGGAATTGGAACTGACTTATTACCACAAATTCATGCTGACTTTCCAAGCGTTGACGTCATTATGGTAACGGCGGCGAATGAAAACTATATGCTAGAAAAAGCAATTCGAAACGGAGTAAGCAATTACCTTATAAAACCAGTCACGTTAGAAAAATTTGTTCGCACAATTGAAGACTATAAAAGAAAGAAGCAACTATTACATAGTAACAATGAAGTAAATCAAGCACTCATCGATAATTTCTTCGGGACTTCGCAAACACAAGACATAAAAAACTTACCGACAGGTGTGGATCCGTTAACACTGCAAAAAGTGAAAGGGATTATAAAAGGATTTGAAGAGGGCATTACAATAGAAGAAATGGGAGAACAAATGGGGGCCTCCAGAACAACCGCAAGAAGATATTTAGAATACTTAGTAGCGACCGGCGAATGCACAGTAGAGTACACATACGGCATTATCGGACGACCAGAACGAAAATATCGAATAGGACGAGGACTATGAAAAAACGATTATTACTATGTATATGGATCATGACAGGAGTAATAGCTGGTTGTTCCTCGGAAAAATCTCAAACGAATACAGTAAACATAGAAGAAGTAGAAATCGTTGCGCCGAACGTTCCAAGAGCAGGATGGGACTTAACAGCACGGGCGATGCAAAAAACGCTGACAGAAGAAAAAATCTTCACAAAACCAATCACAGTCACAAACAAAGTAGGAGGCAGTGGTGACGTCGGATGGAAATATACGAAACAAAAAGGCGGTCACGTACTGGCGATTAACTCAAGCTTACTCATAACGAACAACCTACTAGGCCACAGTAAACTAACATATAAAGACTTCACACCACTCGCAACGCTAGCATCGGACTGGGAAGTAGTTGTCGTATCAAAAGACTCTAGCATAGATAACGCAAACGAACTAATGAAACAACTAAAACAAGACAAGAAAAACTTCAAAATCGGTGTTGCCCCAGGCCTAGGAAATGACGATCATCTATCCTTCGTACAAGTAAGCAAAGCCTTCGGTATAAACCCAGCCGAACTACAATTTTTCGTCTACGAAAACAAAGAAAAAATCATAAACGCCCTAACGAACAAACAAATAGGCGCCGCAACCATGACCCTATCCGAAGCCGAAAAACAATACAAAGCCGGCAAAATAAAAATACTAGCCGTATCCGCACCAAAACGGATAGACCGACTACCACAAATCCCAACATGGAAAGAACAAGGAATCGACGTCATATTCCAGCGCTGGAAAGGAATCATGGGCCCGAAAGATATGACGGAGGAAGAGGTTGCTTATTGGGATGGTGTTATTAAGAGGATGGTGGAGAGTGATAGTTGGAAGGGGATTTTGAGGGAAAGAGGGTGGAATTCTTATTATAAGGATAGTGGGGAGAGTAGGGGGTTTTTGGAGGAGAGTGATTTTAGGTACGAGGAAATGGTGAAAAAAGAGGCTTAAAAGGGAAGTGTTCAATCAGGCTTTATTTTTGTAGTTACTTCTATATAATATAAAAGAGATGAGAGTGTTAGGCTAATTACATTAAAAGGGCTAGATAGGGACAGATAAAATCTAGCTTACTGATTAAAAATATATTAGTCGTTAAAAGATATAAAAGGCATTTTTCAGTCTATAAAGTGTGGAAACATAAAGTATAGAGTTTCTGTGAGATTTAAGGAGGAAATAATGAAGAAAAATATTTATGTTGTTGGAGCGGTAATTGTCCAAGATGAGAAAATTTTATGTGCACAAAGAGGGCCATCTAAATCGCTACCTCTTATGTGGGAATTTCCAGGTGGGAAAATAGAAGAGGGGGAAACACCTCAAGAGGCGTTAAAGCGTGAAATTGATGAAGAAATGCATTGTAGCGTGCAGATTGGTGAGCAAATTGATTATACAGCCTATGAGTATGATTTTGGTATTGTTCATTTGAAAACTTTTTATTGTAAGCTTGTTGAAGGAAGTCCGGTTCTAACTGAGCACGTAGCAATTAAATGGTTATATCCGAATGAACTAGCAGCTTTAGAGTGGGCACCTGCGGATATCCCGACTATTGAGAAATTATCAAAAGAATCGATTGTAAAGTAATTTGAAAAAAACTATTCGTTTTATACGGATAGTTTTTTATATTTGTAATAAATTTGCACTTTAAATCAGTGAGTAATACAATTAATATAAAAAATTGTCATAAATGGTGATCATATGGAGAATTTCATTCAAAAATTAGAGGGGTCTTTATATAAAGGGTTTATTGATCAAAAACATAATCATCCTGGAATATATAAGCCGAAATTATTAGTAAACAATACGAAAAAAAATGAAAATGTTTTAAGCTCATTATTGGAGGAGCTAGAAAATAGTACATCTTTTATTTTCTCAGTAGCTTTTATTACAGAAAGTGGGCTAGCGACTTTAAAATCACATTTCCTTGATCTTAAACAAAAAGGGGTTAAAGGACGTATATTAACATCTACATTCTTAAACTTTAATACACCAAAAGTGTTTAGAGAGTTAATGAAACTTGAAAATGTAGAAGTAAGATTAACAAATTTATCTGGTTTTCATTCAAAGGGATACATATTTGATAACAAAACACATTGTTCATTAATTGTCGGTAGTTCAAATCTGACTGCACATGCTTTGAAGGTAAACTATGAATGGAACGTTAAGTTAACATCGCATGAAGATGGAGAGATTGTACAGCATTTTAAAAACCAATTTGAAGAAGTTTGGGAGCATTCTCAAGTATTAACCGAAGAGTTGATTGCAAATTACGAAACAATATATGAGCAAGCTGCAGAAAATAAGTTACTAGATCGAGTTATAGAATTACCTGGTCAATATCATAATTCAATTGAAGAAGCTTTGAAAATTAACCCAAATAAAATGCAACAAGCTGCGTTACAAGAAATACAAGCTATTCGAGACGCTGGAAAAGAAAAAGGCTTAGTTATCTCTGCAACAGGAACGGGGAAGACATATCTTTCAGCATTTGATGTCAGAAATTTTGCACCTAAACGGATGCTATTTATTGTTCACCGAGAGCAAATATTAAATAAAGCGAAATCAGATTTTCAAAAAGTTCTTGGTGGAATAGATGAGGACTTTGGAATTTTATCAGGGTCAAATAAACAAATAAATGCTAAATATTTATTTGCGACGATCCAAACTATTTCAAAAGAGGACACTTTACACCAATTTGATCCTGAGCTATTCGATTATATTTTAATAGATGAAGTTCATAAAGCTGGTGCTAGTTCTTATCATAGGGTTATTGATTATTTTAAACCGAAATTTTTAATGGGAATGACTGCTACACCTGAACGTACAGACAACTTTAATATTTATGAGCTATTTGATTACAATATTGCTTATGAAATTCGTTTGCAAGAAGCACTTGAAGAAGATATGCTTTGTCCTTTTCATTATTTTGGAGTTACTGATTTTGAATATAATGGTGAAAAGATAGATGACACTACAGTTTTATCTAAACTTGTTACAGAAGAACGAGTGGATCATATAGTTGAAAAAGTAAAATATTATGGTTTTTCTGGTGAGAAAGTAACAGGACTAATGTTTTGCAGCCGAAAAGATGAAGCAGAACAATTATCACACGCCTTAAATAATAGAGGTTTTCGCACATTTGCATTAACAGGAGATCATTCCCAAGAGGAAAGAGAATTGCGCGTGAATCAATTAGAAAATGGCATACTTGATTATATTTTAACGGTAGATATATTTAATGAAGGAATTGATATTCCGAGTGTGAATCAAGTTGTTATGTTAAGACAAACTCAATCAAGTATTATCTTTATACAGCAACTGGGGCGTGGACTTCGGAAACATGATTCGAAAGATTTTGTTACGATTATTGATTTCATTGGAAACTATAAAAACAACTATTTAATTCCAATTGCCCTTTCAGGAGATAGATCACAAAATAAAGATAATATACGCAGATATACAAATGACACGAGTTATATTAAAGGTATTTCAACAGTTAACTTTGAGGAGATAGCGAAAAAACAAATCTTTAAAGCTATTAATAATAGTAATTTAACAGCAATGAAATTATTAAAGGAAGCGTTTGGTGAGTTGAAAAATAGAATAGGAAGAATTCTATTTTTATATGACTTTATAGTAAACCATTCTATTGATCCAGTTGTACTTGTAGATGGATATTCGAACTATTATCAGTTCCTATTGAAAATGAAAGAAGATGTGCCTACATTAACAGAGTACGAAAACAAAGTTTTAACAATGCTTTCATTGGAAGTATTAAATGGAAAACGTAAAAACGAAATCGTTTTGTTAGACTTATTATTAAAGAAAGAAAAAGTTGATAAGGATGAGTATGTAAAACAACTTGAACAATCTAATTGCTTAACAGATGATGAAACGATTACTTCAGTACAACGAATTTTTGAATTAGAGTTTTTCTCACAAAACAGTCAAAAGAAATATGGAGAAAAGCCAATTCTCTCTTTACAAAACAATAAGATATATATGTTTAATGATTCTATTCGAAAAAGCTTAGAACAAAATGAATACTTTAAGTATATGGTTATGGACATCGTTAGAAGTTCGAAGGAAAAGGGCAAAAACTATGAGTGTGATAGTAACCTTACTGTATATAAAAAATACTCAAGAAAAGATGTGTGTAAACTTTTAAATTGGCATAATGATGAGAGCTCAACTATGTATGATTATAAGACAAAATATTATACTTGTCCAATATTTATCACATACCATAAAAATGATGAGGTAGAATCCAGTGTGGACTACGGTGATGAATTCCTTAATCAAGATGTTCTTAAATGGTATACAAGAAGTAATAGAACATTAAAATCGAAGGAAGTTCAAACAATTATTGACGCTAAAGAAAATAATATTGATGTTCATATTTTTGTGAAAAAAGATGATGACGAGGGGAGCGACTTTTACTATTTAGGAAAAGCGAGACCTGATAAAGCAAGTGTAGAACAAACTGAAATGCAAGATAAAAATGGAAAAGAACTACCGGTTGTTACGATGAATATGATTATGGAGAAATCGGTTGATAATAAGCTTTATGATTATTTAAAGGATAGTAATGTTTTGTAGGTATATTAAATTTTTAATATCTTTATGTTTCTAAAATTATTAAGCGAATATAGATGGGGCTGTATCAAAATGACATCGGAGTATGCTTTTGATATGGTCTTTTTTATTGGAATTTAATATGTTTTTTATTAGATTTGTGGATTCATTTAATTGGTTTAAGCAGAATGTGGAGATGGGTCTTTCTAATCGAAGTAACCGATAACTAACCCCTCCGAAGCCCCTTACAAGCCCCTACCAAGTAATAAATCACTAAGAAAAAACATAACAAAAACAAAAACACCAACAAACACCGTAGTAGTCAAAAAAAATTTAAAATAACACGCCAAAAACCCTGACTCCCTCCCATATATATTATGAAGGGGCTTTTACTTTTGAACGGAGACGGGAGGAATTAGGATGGCGGTGTATCGTAATGTGCAGGTGAATTTTTGGCAGGATGATTTTGTTTTGGATTTGACGCCGGAGGAGCGGTATTTTTATGTGTACTTGTTGACTTGTTCGAAGACGACGCAGTGCGGGATTTTTCCTTTTCCCAAGTGGTTAGCTGAGATGGAGACGGGTTATAATCGGGAGACTGTTGATAAGCTTGTGCAGCGTTTTATTGATTATGGAAAGATTCTTTATGATGCGGATACTCGGGAGCTATTCGTTTTGAATTGGCTTCGTTATAATCCTGTGACGAATACGAATGTGGAGAAGTGTGTGCTTCGTGAGCTGAAGGGTGTGAAGAATAAGGAGTTTGTACATATGTTTCTTCAGAAGTGCGCTGAGGAAGAGCTGAGTGTTCCGATGCTTTTAGCATATTTCGGTATGCCTGATGATTTGGCTGTGGATGATGTTGAGCCAGTTTGTGAGGAGGTAGTGGAAGAAGCGGTTGTAGAGGAAGAAACGGGAAGTCGTGTGTTTTCTTTTTATGAGCAACATTTCGGTAGTTTGTCTCCTCATACTGTGGAGGAACTGAGTGCGTGGATGGAAGATTTGTCAGAGGAGCTTGTGCTGAAGGCTCTTCAAATTGCGTTTGAGAATAATAAGCGGACGGTTGCTTATGTGAAGGGGATTTTGAGAGGCTGGCACGGGAAAGGATTTACGAAAGTGTGTGAGGTTGAGGCGGATACAGCTAAGTTTAGGAATAAGGAGTCGTCTGTTAGTACGGGGGAGACGGAGGAGTTTTTGGCGAGGTGTGAGGAGTGGGAGCAGAATGCGCCGTCTGAGGAAGAGTTGCAGCGCTTTTTAGAGGAGCGCGGGTGGCGGCCATGAGTATTCAAAATGTGGAGGCGGAGAAGACGGTGTTAGGTTCTCTATTACTTGATGGAGAGCTTATTAAGGAGTGCCGTTTGACGGAGCAGTATTTTTCTATGCCAGTACATAAGTCTATATTTCAGTTAATGCGAAAGATGGAAGGCGAGGGGCAACCGATTGATCTTGTGACGTTCATTTCTAGGGTAGATCCGAAGTTTTTAGAGGGGATCGGGGGAATGGAGTATTTTATAGGGTTAATGGATGGTGTGCCTACTACTAGCAATTTCTCTTATTATGAGGGGCTTGTTCGAGGTGCGTGGAAAATGTATCAGGCCGGTGTTCTCGGGCACAAGATGGGAGAGCGTCTTATTGCGGAGAAGAGTGAGAAAGTTATCGGTGAGACGATTACGGCACTTTGTGAGTTAGAGGAAAAAGACTCTGTATGTGAGTTTGATTTGAAGGATG
Source organism: Bacillus cereus group sp. Bce041 (assembly GCF_052646455.1). Taxonomy (NCBI): domain Bacteria; kingdom Bacillati; phylum Bacillota; class Bacilli; order Caryophanales; family Bacillaceae; genus Bacillus; species Bacillus cereus group sp. Bce041. Next base: position 889,872 of record NZ_JBQXON010000002.1, on the reverse strand, counting down.
CGTTAGTTGATTTGTATGAGGAGCTTCATCAAGATGTGAAAGAGATTACTGGTATTGAGACTGGTTATACATCGTTAAATAAGATGACGTGTGGACTTCAGGAAGGAGATTTTGTCGTTCTTGGTGCGCGTCCTTCTATGGGGAAGACTGCGTTTGCGCTTAATGTTGGACTGCATGCGGCGAAGTCTGGAGCGGCGGTTGGATTGTTTTCGTTAGAGATGAGTAGTAAGCAATTGTTAAAAAGGATGGCTTCTTGCATAGGTGAAGTGTCAGGAGGTAGGCTGAAAAATCCGAAGCATCGTTTTGCGATGGAAGATTGGGAGAAGGTAAGTAAGGCGTTTGCGGAGATTGGTGAGTTGCCATTTGAGATTTACGACAATGCAGGTGTTACGGTGCAAGATATTTGGATGCAAACCCGTAAGTTAAAGCGGAAACACGGTGATAAAAAGCTTTTAGTCATTGTAGATTATTTGCAGCTCATTACGGGCGATCCGAAGCATAAGGGCAATCGATTTCAAGAGATTAGTGAGATTTCTCGTAAGCTTAAGTTATTAGCACGTGAATTAAATGTTTGTGTAGTAGCACTGTCACAGTTATCTCGTTCTGTAGAGTCGCGGCAAGATAAGCGTCCGCTTTTATCAGATTTAAGAGAGACCGGACAAATTGAGCAAGATGCGGATGTCATTATGCTTATGTATCGCGAGGATTATTACGATAAGGAAACAGTGCAGAAAGAGATGACGGAGATTCATGTGGCGAAGCACCGGAATGGGCCTGTGGGGAGTTTTAAGCTGAGGTTTTTGAAGGAGTTTGGGCGGTTTGTGGAGATTGGATGATAAAATAGAAGAAGGCATATAAAAAGGTAAAGGAGTGGTTACGGATGACAAAAGTAGGTCGTTTATATGAACAAGAGAAGCAAGAAGAAATTGATAAAGCACTTTCGGCAGCTGGAATGCTTTTTAAAGGAATGAGTGTAGAAGAAATAGCTAAAAAATTAGATGTAACAATTGAAAAGGTGAAAGAGTGGGAGAAGCGTTTATCTCATTAATCGCTGGGGTAATGGCAGCGTCTGTATAAATTTATACAAAAATAGCCGAATATTTACTATATAATAGTCGGCTATTTTTGTACGGAGAAGTTGTTAGGTTTAATACGCAAAATTTTTTATTTGCTCTTGAATATGTTTCTTATTTCCCCATAAAGAAAGTCTTTCTCTCTGCCGTAATCCACTGCTGCAAATCATCTTGGCTACGTCGGACAAGTCGATTTACTAAAACATCATGCCATACGTAATCCTCTAATAGGTATATATGAACGGGATCATCTGTATAAAAAGCAATATTACGCTCTTCAAGTGATGGTCCATAAATCATCTCTTTAGAATCTATCGATACAATAAACCAATGTTCTGTAGACAAGGTTTCTGTATAAGGTGTTATGCGATGGGCTTCTAGATTTTTAATGGGATTTTCAACATGTAGGGTAATACCTTGTATTGTAACTTTATCAGCTACTTCAGATAGATCTTCTTTTAACGCTTCATACATCTCATCCCACATTGAAATGACAATACGTCGTTCTGCTTTTTTTATTAATGCCTGACAATAGCTAATGATTGTTTGATTGTCTTTTAAAGTAATTACTCGATTATCCGTTTTTTCCTCGGAAGTTTCTAGTTTCTTTAATGAATCACTAATTCCTTCATAAGTAGACTGCCATTCTGATTGCGCCTTCTGTAAAAAGATTTCAACAGGTAGAGGTGAATAGCGAGTGGTGTCATTTATTTCTTCTTTCATGACAATTCCTTTTTCTACAAGGTTACCTAAAATCTCATAAATTCGCGCTCTTGGGACACTCGAATCTTTACTCACTTGGTAGGCTGTGACAGGCCCTTGTTTAACAAGAGATACATAAGATTTAGCTTCATATTCATTAAAACCAATTTTTTTAAGCTGTTGCACTATGTAGTCCACTTTTTTCGTCCTCCGATGTTTGCTTTTATCCCGCTTTAACGGGCAGTAAGACTCCCACCTCAAAATTCAGCGGAAGCAAAGAAGTTAGGTGGGGATCGGGCTGCCCGTTAAAGCCCGATTGGTTCAACTAATAATCAGTGGCCCCACTGATTAAAGTTTCACTTTATATTTCAACGTTACAATAACTGTTTACATTTAGCAAATTATTAGTTACTATTCGAATAGTGACTAAAAGGGAGGTTAATAGTATGGATTTTTATTTAGACCCATCTGTATTAATGATTTTGATTGTTTTTGGATTTGTAGCTGCATTTATTGATTCAGTTGTAGGTGGTGGTGGACTCATTGCTTTACCAGCTTTATTATTTACAGGACTGAATCCAGCAAGTGCAGTAGCCACAAATAAACTAGCATCGACAATGGGAAGTGCAACTAGTAATATTGTGTTTTATCGTTCTGGTAATCTTGATTTGAAATCGGCGTTTAAATTAGTTCCGCTCACTTTCATAGGTTCCATAATAGGGGCATGGACCGTTCATTTAATAAATCCAGAAGTACTGAAGCCATTGATGTTGATTATGCTTGGTGTGGTCGCTATTTATACGATATTCAAGAAGGATTGGGGAAGTATTTCCACTCATAAAAAATTGTCTGGTCGACACGTCATTATTTTTACTTTCTTTGTTTTTGCTATTGGTTTTTATGATGGATTTCTAGGTCCTGGAACAGGTTCATTTTTAATGTTTTCTCTTTTATTTATTGGGTATGATTTTTTAAAAGCAGCAGGTAATGCGAAGCTTCTTAATTTAGGAAGTAATGTTGGTGCATTGTTGATGTTTATGTATGTAGGGCAAGTCAACTATGCATATGGTTTTATCATGGGGATTGCTCAAATTGCTGGAGGGATTGTTGGCTCCAAATTTGCTATAAAAAAAGGAAGCGGGTATGTTCGTGCTCTTTTCATTACAGTAACTTGTTTATTGTTAGCGAAAAATCTGTATGACTATATTCAGTAAGTAATTAAAGAACGTAGAAAAGGTCAAAGATGCCTACATAGAATATAAGAAGATACCAGGAGAAAATTCCTTTTAACATTTTTTAGATGCTACCTTGTTTGAAGATAGCATCTAAAAAGAAAATCTAAGTGAAGAGAATAAAAATAATATAAACTCATATTTTTCTGGGGTATGTTTATTGATCATAGTGAAATGTTTATTCTATATTCTTCTTATAATTAGGCCTCAACAAACTCTTAAAATCTAACTCAGCAATTAGCACACTCAGCAATATAAGCGTAGCCCCTAAGTATCCTTTTCCTGTCAGCGTTTCACCTGTGAAAACGAAAGCGAATCCTGCGGAAAAGACAGGTTCTAATGAAAAAATAAGACCTGTATGGGTAGGCGTCGTGTATTGCTGGGCAATTACTTGCACGATGAATGCGACTGCGGTGCAAAATATGCTTAAGGCTAAGATGATTAGCCATGAGTTGATTGTGCTAGGAAGCTTTGGCGTTTCTATAATGAATGAAAAAATAAGACTAAATAGACCGACGAAACCGAGTTGTATGACGCCAAGTGCAATGGAGTTTACATGTTTCGTTACGCTTCCAGTAATGATGACGTGAATCGCATAAAATAGGGCAGACAGTATGCAAAATATATCGCCGTTACCGATTTTGAATTCGCTCGTTAATGTTAATAAGCCGATTCCTATTATCGTTAAAATGATTCCTACTATAACTTTCTTTTCCGGAATGTGTTTTAAAAATATAGCTGATAATATTGGAATGAAAATGACTGTGAGACATAGTAGGAAACCAGCATTAGAAACACTCGTATACTTTGTACCGAAAGTCGCGAAAATGTAAACGATAAATAAGACAGAAGCAAGTATAAATGCATATTTTACAGTTTTAAAATCAACTTTGAATAAATGTTTGTAAAATATTAAACCTGATAAAAGAAAAGCGATAATAAATCGTAATGCGATTAAATTATATTCTTCTATGCCATCAAGTCCAAGTTTTGTAAGTAGGATGGATGCACCCCAAAAAAATGTAACTAGTAGTAACATTAAATCCGCTTTTAATTGTAGTTTCATTTCTATTCCCTCGTTATGTATAAATTTTATAAGCCCATACCCCTATCCCCATTTTTAATTTTAATATTAATTCTGAATATTCGTAACTTAAATTTATCGACGTTTTATTTCATTGATTTAATGTTATCCGCCGCGAAAACATTAGCGGAGTTAAATCCAAACATGACGTTCATTTACGTATCTGGTAGCGGAACAGACAGTACAGAATCAAGACGTACGATGTACGTGAAGTTTCAGCGTATTTTTTGCGGAAGCAACTTCTGGGTAAGGACAACAAAAAACCCACTCCGCGCCGTAGGAAGCAAAAGGGTGGGTTTCGTAAAAAATAATAACGTATAATAACCACCACCCTATACGGTAGCAGTTAAGGAAGAGATGTTAGCGCATCTCTTCTTTTTATTATATGCCAATTTATTCGCTGTTACACTTATATAGTATTCTACGGAAAATATATCATATTCCTATTTTGTGGTCAATTTGATCCCGCTTTAACGGGCAGTAAGACCCCCACCTCAAAATTCAGTGGAAGCAAAGAAGTTAGGTGGGGGTCGGGCTGTCCGTAAAAGTCCGATTGGTGAGGGCTGATTAAAGTTTCACTTTATTGCATGATTGAAAAGGTGTAGTCTTATTCCTTTTCAAACTGAAAAATATCCCGATTAATAAGTTGATGGAGATACCTATCCATTTCAGCAGCAGAAACTTTTCTTTCACTTTTAAACCACCATGCGCTTAATGAGGTGATTGCCCCTGAATAAAATTCAATGATTAAATCATTGGGCATCGTATGATTTTTGTGCAGTTGATTTAACGCTTCTATTTCTTGTTTTCTCGTTTCGTGACTTAAATATTGTGTTCGGTTAATAAATTGTTCATCAGACATTTGCGTTTCTAATATTTTACCGATTTCTTCATGGTGTAGAAATTGTTCCATTACTTGAAATGGTTTACTTAATCGATCTGAAACCGGTATTTCAGCAATCATCTTGCTATATCGTTTAAATCCAAATGCTAATAAAGCATCTTTATCTTCGAAGTGTTTATAAAAGGTTGTTCGGTGTACCATTGCGCGGTCACATATTTGGTTAATCGTAATCGTACTATATTTCTGTTTTGATTGCGTCATTAATTCAAATAAGGAATCCCACAGTAATTTATGTGTACGTCTAATACGTAAATCAAGTTGTTTTTCATTATCGTTCATCTACAATTCTCCTTTTTTGTAGATTAAATATACAGTGGCTGAAAATTGATTCTCCCTTTTTAATCTACATATGTATATTATATTACATGTGTTCCGGTGTATTTAAAGTTTTTTAAGTAAGAAACAGGAGGAGAATCTGTAAATGAATATGACAACTAAGAGCCCAGCAAGTGGCAAAGTTGATACTTCTAATTTGAAACATATCCCCATTTTAATTGCATTACTTTTAGGTGCAATGGTTGCATTATTAAATGAAACATTACTTGGAAATGCGTTAACGGTATTAATGAAAGAATTTGACGTAACGGCTTCAACGATTCAATGGCTTTCTACAGCATACATGTTAGTAGTTGGGGTTTTAGTTCCAATTACAGCGTTACTTCAGCAATGGCTCACAACGAGACAAATGTTTTTGATCGCTATGGTAACGTTTTTAGTCGGTACATTAATTGCGGGATTCGCACCGACATTTTCCGTTTTATTAATTGGCCGTATCGTCCAAGCTGTAGCGACGGGGTTAATTACACCGTTATTAATGAATACGATTTTAATCATTTGTCCACCTGAAAAACGTGGTGCGACAATGGGATTAATCGCACTCGTGATGATGGCAGCTCCGGCAATTGGCCCTACATTATCTGGAGTAATTGTGGATTCATTAAATTGGCGCTGGTTATTCTATATTGTTATTCCTATCGTGATTATTTCCATTATGATTGGGATGAAGTACATTCAAAATGTTTCAGAGTTAACAAGGCCAAAAGTAGATTACCCATCTATCCTTTTATCGACATTAGGATTTGGCGGGCTTGTGTATAGCTTTAGTGCATCGGGTGATTTAGGATGGTCCGATGCAAAAGTGTATGGCACTTTAATTGTTGGGCTTATCTCATTATGTATTTTTGCCGTTCGACAATTGAAAATTGAGAATCCAATTTTAGAATTACGAGCATTTAAAGTTCCGATGTTTACATTATCAGTTGGATTAATTGTCATTGTGATGATGTCGTTATTTTCAACGATGACTTTATTACCGATGTTCCTGCAAACCGTTTTACTCGTTACAGCTTTTAAATCAGGAATTATCATGCTTCCGGGAAGTGTTATTAGCGCCATAATGGGACCAATCGCAGGTAAACTATTTGATAAATTTAGTCCGAAAGTTATTATCGTTCCCGGCATTGTCTTAGTAGGAATTGCAATGTTCTTATTTAAAGGCATTACTCCTGATACATCAATGGTACAAATTATTATCATGCATAGCGTATTAATGGTTGGACTCATGTTTGTCATGACAGCACAAACATACGGTTTAAATCAATTAACACCAGATTTATATCCGCACGGAACAGCACTATTTAGTACGTTGCAACAAGTAGCTGGTGCAATTGGTACAGCTATCTTTATTTCGAAAATGTCTTCAGGAACAACTAAGTATATGGAAAGCTCCGCAAATCCACTGGATCCAGTAGAGAAGTTAAACGGTTTAACTTCAGGGTTCCAAGGTGCATTTGCACTTGGGTTAGTCTTTATCATTGTTGCATTTATCGTATCGTTATTCTTAAAAGAAGACAAAGAAGGAGTAAAGGAAGCGAGAGTTTTACAGAACGAACATTAAGGTTTATATAAAAAAGACATCTTTTCCTAGAAAAGATGTCTTTTTTATATTTTTTTCGTAACATTTGTTTTGGGTGTCTTCATACATAAGAATTGGTATGTACAATAATTATCCTTTTTGAGAATAAGGATGCAAAGCCGTACTAATAACTAATAGTTCACCAAATGATTTAGTGACATCGTATATAGATCCTGTTATGAGAATAGGCATAGTCATGATTGTGAAGTTGTTATATTGGTATTAAATGATTTATACGTTTTTTATAGTAAAAATTAGAGACACTTCAATAAAAAGGAATTAAATATGGTACTCTTTAGTTAAGATATTTAAACGAAGACAGGGGAAATGAAGATGGACAAAAAGCTAACGTATTGGCTAGCATCTATTATAGGGGGAGTAGTACTTGCAACTGGTATGACTTATGGAATGTTACAGTTTGCTGAAGTCCCGCTTGAGAGTGAGGACCATGTTTTTGCAGAGGTTAATAAAGAAGACACACTATCGAATGAAGCAGAAGTGAAAGGCTCAAATGCACAACTTCACATTACAGTAACTTCTACTGAAGAAGAAGTTATTTCAGCTATGCATAGCATGACTCATCAAAAAGTAAAAGCGTGTGAAGGAAAGGGAGCAACCCCTATGTCCAAAAAGAATGCAGAGAAAGTAAGAAACATTCTAAACGGAAACAATTTCAAGAACAAAGAAGAGCTATTAGCAATTACTGAAAGATGGTCAAATAGAGATTTTAGTGAAATTTTAGAAGAACATAACTATTTTATTAAACTTCAAGGTGGCAAGATAGGTGAAGCTACAGTAATGGATAAGGTAGACGAGCAAGTATTCTGTTTCAATACTTTCGGTGATGATGTAACGGCCGCATTATTTAAATCAGGAGATCTTCAAGCGCTGTAAGGTGTTTTTTCTTTGATATAAAGAAAGCCTCAAGTATTCATATACTTGAGGCTTTTCCAATGGAAAGATAGGAATGATCCGAATTCCTTACATTAAGAACAAAGTGGAATTACTCCTAAACCAATTAATAAAGCTGCAGCAACTGCTGGAATTGGTACAGGAATTTGAATACCTTCTACAAACAAGAAATACTGACCACTCACTATTTTAAAACAAACTACTTGCATGGCTATTCCTCCCTTCTTTTAGAATTAATACATTATATTAATTAATCTATTTATTGATATAGTTAAATTATTCATTTTTAAAAATATAGTTAATATGTGAATAGTTTTCGAAAGGACCTGCTCAATCAATGCGGAAAAACATAAGATGAAACGAATCCATTAAAATACATGAGTGAACCTTAGTTTTCCCCTCTTATCTAAAGGAGGAACTATTATGGGTTATGGTGGTAGTTGTGGCGGTTGTGGCTTCTCGGGAGGCTTTGCTTTATTAGTTGTGTTATTCATTTTATTAATCATCGTTGGAGCTTCTTGCTTCTGCTAAAAACTATTGGAAAAGACACTCATATAGAGTGTCTTTTCTTTCGTGCAAAATGCTTCCTGATATTATCCAACTGTATATAGTATACGGTATACTTTTTCCTCATTAGACATATAAAAAGGTTGGAGGGATGTTATGAAACTAGTAGGGAAGCACATTTATATTCGGCTTTATAAAACTGATGATGCTAACGAGTTAGCTAACTTACATATTAGAAATCGCGAATTTTTTCAGCGAGTTTGTCCATTGCTCCCAGAAGTTTTTTATACAGAAGAACATCAAAAAATACGTCTTGAACAAGCGTTAAAAAAGACAGCTGAAGGGCAAGTATATCCTTTTGGAATCTTTTTAAGAGAAAATGATAAACTTATCGGAGACATTTCATTAACTCAAATTGTTAGGGGAGACCTCCAAAGTTGTTATACGGGTTTTACTTTGGATAAGGAGCATAATACAAAGGGCTATACAACAGAGGCTCTTCAACTTGTTGTAGATTTTGCTTTTAGGGAATTAAAGCTACATAGAATTGAAGCAGGAGCGATGCTTGATAATATAGCATCTATTTGCGTATTAGAAAAAGTCCTACATAAGAGGACTTTTTTGTATATATATAGATTAAAATAATAATAGAAATTTTTTATTTTTTTCCACAACTATTAATTAAATCATATTGTTTAGAAATCATTTCATTCCGAATTTGATCGAGATGTTTATGTAATGTTTCTTTTATTGCACTACCTGTTTTGCTTTCAAAACTTTTGTTTAATTCAATTCCTTGTTCAGATAAACTTTTGCATACATCATGAAATGCTTCTTTGTTTTTTTGAATGGCATGTTTTTGGCTTGCTACTATGCTATTTGTTTTGAATGCTACATCAGTTTTTAAAAGTGATTGTTGCATTTCTTTTTCTAATTGCTTTTTAACAGCTTGCAACTCATCTATAATAGTTCCAACTGCACCAACTGTAGCTTTTTCTATTTCTTTCTCTATTTTTTGAATTTCCCCTATAAAATCCATCATATTATCTCGCCGCCAGTCCTTCAAAATTTGTTCCTAATTGATTATCTTTATCGCGTAATGAATTAGCTGCATAAGCAATATCATCTCCAAAATGAATCAATTCTTTTTGTTTTTTCCGTAAAAGATGAATTAGTTCTTCTGCTAGTTGTACATCATGAAAATAGTCTCTTCCGTTTTGGGATATTTTTGCAACCTCTCTAATTGCTTCATCTACTTCATGTTCTTCTAACAGATGATATTTTCCTCCAGGGCCTGTCTCATGCTTCAATTGACTCTTTAATTTCGCAACTTCCTCTTCTTCTTGTTGTTGAAATCGTTCTATATTTCTAATAATATCAGATAATATATCGCTTATTTTTTGTATCTCTTTTGCATGACGAATGATATCATCTGGTTCTAATTCTAGTCGAACACTACCATTATTGTGGAACATTTCTAGAAATGTTGACATTGGATGTTGTCCCATAAATACAGCCGCGAGAATACTATCTGTTCCATTACTTTTCGTTGTAAATTGTTTACCAATCATAGGTGCTCCAAATTGATTGAAATTTCCTACAGCATCTTCTTTATGAGTATAATCTACTACTTTATTTTCCATTACGCCTTCATCTACTCGTTTTTTTGCTTTATCACTTAGTAATCTATAAATATTTGGTGCAGCATATGTTGTTGCATAACAATTCATTTCTGCTGCTACATATTGAGCCTCCGCAGCACCTTTACTATGTCCGGTAGTGTGAATAGATGTAGGATTATATTTTTTCTTAATTTTTTCTGTAAATTCTAATGCACTATCAAATGATGTCGGAGCTTTTCCGCCTGCTACACCAAGGTTCTTTTTCTGTCCAAGTGTAATTTGAACTATATCTGTGGTTTTATCTCCATCGAATCTATCAAATTCAGTACCACGGAATGCAATGATTACATCGTCATACTGTTTTTTACCAGGCTTATACTTATTTGCAGGTACTACAGCGATTGCTTGTAATCCGTTTTTCACTTTTGTGTCATCTGCATCAAATGTTTCTATAACTTTCCATTCTTGACCATTAGATCCTGTAATTTTTGCTTCTTTATGTAAATATTTCTGTTTATAAACTTTATCCGATAGCTCGAAATAATCTTCATCTGTCGCAATTGGATTCTTTTTAAGTTCATTCATATATTTCAACTCATTTCATGGTATATTTTAACTATATTTAAATACAAGGGGATTTTAAATGAAAAAGAAATTGGTAATTATTTTATCCATTATTTGTATTATAGCAGGAGGATATTTTACTATGGAATACTTAAAACAAAAAGAAAAAGAAGAAAAGTTTTGGAAAGTACAAGAGGCACGAGTAGAAAAGTATATTCATTATAATATCGAAGGTGTAAAATCTATTACGTTTACAAAAAAAGATGTAAGTCCAATGGGAGTTCCTTCTGTAGAAGGATATATAAATAATGATAAGGAATTATGGTTTGATGCAAGTATAAGTACTACAGATAAATTTGAGGATAAGTTTGGTTGTTCTGGGGAATTAGATAAAATGATTAAAAAACCAGCAAAATCGGTATCGGAAATTGAAAAAGAAGAGAAAGAAAAAGAAAAGAGTAGTCTTTGAACTACTCTTTTTTTGTATCCTATTCTAAGAAAAATGTATTGGTAAATGTTTTTTATAAGGAGAATTTCCAATGAAGAAAGTAATGATTTTGATTGTATCTGCTGTGATACTCATAGTAGGAGGATATTTTACTATGGAATACTTAAAACAAAAAGAAAAAGAAGAACAATTTTGGAACCGACAAGAAGCACGAGTGGAAAAGTATATTCGTTATAATATTAAAGATGTACAATCTATTACATTTACAGAAAATAAGGTAAGTCCAATGGGAGTTCCTCATATAAAAGGTTATATAAATAATAATAAAGAATTAGATTTTATAGCTAGTATAAGTACAACTGAAAACTTTGAAGACAAATTTACGCGTTCTGGGAAATTAGGAAAACTTATAAAAGATTCTGAAAAATCAGTATCTGAAATTGAAAAAGAGGAGAAAGAAAAGAAACAAGAGTAGTTTTTGCACTATTCTTGTCTTCTCTATCCCATTTTAAGAAGAATACATTGGTAGGCTTTTTATAAGGAGATTTCCAATGAAGAAAGCAATGATTTTGGTTATATCTGCTGTGATACTCATAGCAGGAGGATATATTGGAATGAAATATGTAGAAAAAAAAGAACAAGAGGAACATTTTTGGAAGAAACAAGAAGCACGGGTAGAAAAGTATATTCGTTATAACGTGAAAGATGTGAAATCTATTACGTTTACAAAAAAAGCTGTAAGTCCAATGGGAGTTCCTTATTTAGAAGGCTATATAAATCATAATAAAGAATTAGATTTTATAGCTAGTATAAGTACAACTGAAAACTTTGAAGACAAATTTACGCGTTCTGGAGAATTAGATGAAATGGTAAAAAAACCAGCAAAATCAGTATCTGAAATTGAAAAAGAGGAGAAAGAAAAGAAACAAGAGTAGTCTCTTTAACTACTCTTGTTTCTTTATTCTAGGGATACCGCCCATCACCGTTAAGCTCACAGAACAGGTTGCTTCTAAAATGAACTTCATTATTATAAAAGACTCTAATTTTTCGTTTTGGGGCAAATATTATATAAAATAATAGCTATCTCTAAATCACTAGCTTCAAAAAAGCCTTCACGCAATAATGATTGCATGAAGGCTTTTGATGTTTTCTTATTTTTTTGTCTCGTTAACCCATGTAATAATGTCCTGGATGACGTACTCGGGAATATTAGCAGGGATTTCATATTCACTAGGGAGGCTTAATTCCCCGTCACCCTCCGTGAAGAAATGATTCAATTTCGGGTATTTTTTGAACTGAACATTCCTGCGGTTTGCAAGCCCTTCTTGCCATTTTGTATATTCATTTTTTACTGTTACTTGATAATCACGTGCTCCTTGCAGAATGAGTAAAGGCTCTTTTCGTGATTTTGCCTCTTCAACTGGACGCCACCTAGAAACATCATACATAAAATGAGGTGACCCAAAATTGTAGCCAGCTGGAGGATGGTCAGGATTGAAAGTAGGCTCCTGAATAAAAGCAGCCTGTCTTTTTAGTTCATCGATTTCTTCCTTTGATGCCCCAAGGTATTCATACTGATCAATGGCAATGTCAGTCAAAGGGCGTGCAGGTGGTGCGAGTAAGATACTTCCTCGAACAAGTGAGGAAGGCGCTTTGCTCAGTATACGCGGCATTGTGCCAGCTCCTTGGCTATGTCCGAGAATGAAAATATTATTTGGATCAATGCCTTCCTGCTGCGCTGCTGACTTTGCTGCATATATGGCATCATCTGTAGTATCACGGTCTAATGTAACAGGTTCTGCACTCATCTTTAATGCATGTTCTAAGGTACGTTTTTCATAGCGCAACACTGCAATTCCGTTGGATGAAAGGCCCACCGCAAGGTCTCGTAAGATTTTTGTTCCCAAATAGGTAGCATCGCGATCATGGATGCCAGCACCATGCACAAGAACAACGACGGGTACCTTTTCACCACGCTGATGCTTCGGAACTGTTAATGTCGCTGGTAACGGATAGGTAGAATTTCCAATGACGATTTCACGTTCTTGATAGGAGTCAGGTTGATCATAGCTAGGATGTGGGATGGTATAAGATTCTTCGGGTGGCCTTTCTCCAATTTCATCTACTTTCCCGCCAGGTGTGAATTTAAGGAGTAGCGGTATGGTAGTTCCTTCGGTAGCTGCTGGAATTTCTACCGTCTGATGGACCAAGTTTCGTTCTTTTATCACGGGGGTTCCCATGCTTTTTATCCCGCTCCAGCCACTTTGTGTCCACCAGTTTTGTAATGTGGTTGCTGTAAACTTGGATTGAAAAGCAGTAGACGTCAACTGTAGTGCCTCTGCATACTTACCTTGCTGGAGATATTCAAAAAATAATGATGTACGCTCCGTTAAAGAGACTAGTTTCTTTTCAGCAGATTGTTCTTCGCGTGTATCTGCGTGAATAGTTGTTGTAAGCGGGAAAGATGAAACGCCTAAAGAAAAGAGTAGGGGAAAGGTAAGTACTGATCTTTGTATTTTCTTTTTTTTATTCATGTTTTAACCTCCAATACGTGATGGTACAAAACAGGTATGGTAATTAGAATTCTGGTGCGAAAACTTCAAAATATTTGCAAGCAATCTCCAAAACTTGGACATACTCATATTATTATTCTAAAAAAACGTAGCTTTCTTCTCTTGTCCCATGCATATTAATCCCAGAAATAATCTTTCTTCCTTCACTTTATATTTTGATTATACGAAACAAAGCTCTCGTTTTTCTTACTTGATACTTACAAATTCCTTAAGTAAAGGATATTTTAAAATCTTAGCTTGATGAATATGTAGCGGTACTCCTATGTTAAGAGATAGCTTAAGGACCGAGGATTATATTGTTTTTATAAAGGGTTGATGTTATGTTTGTTTTGTAACATATCGTGTTTTATGCATGTAGGAGGATTTATTGAAGAAATTATTAATATTGTTTTTATTAGCTACATTTTGTCTACAGATTACAGGATGTTCTAATAATATGGGTACACTAAGGGAGAAGTCTAAAACTTCAACAACTGTGAAGTCTAAACGCATCAATAAAGGGTGGTACAAACATATGTAATAGTTTGTATCACCCTTTGTTGATGATAGAAGTCATAAAGAAAAGACACCCTAAGGTGCCTTCCTTCGACTTGAACCATCTTAATTTTAATAATATATTGGACTCCCATCCAACTATTATTTTACCATGTTAAATTGTTTTATTCATTGAGAAATATGCTTTAAATCTATATTTTTAAAAAATATATAGATTTGAACAATATGTATACGAGCCACATATCAAAAAAAGACACTCTCAAGAGTGCCTCTCCTTAGCAGCCGAATCCGCCGCCCCAACAGCTAGCGCCAACAATGATTAATAAGATGAAGAGCACAACAAGTAAGGCAAATCCGCCGCCGAAACCACAGCCACCACCACAACTACCGCCATAGCCCATATTAACTCCTCCTTCCATAAAGACCATTTATTAATGGATTTAATTTAATTTATGTTTTTAAGGGTAAATGGAGCAGGTCCTTAAAAAAATAAAAGGATTTTGGAAGTTAAAAAGAGTTGACGATCTTATTTTTGTCACCGGAATTTTGTCTTCTACATATTGTATTTTATTCTGTGTATTGGGGGAAGGAGGATCTTATGGCTAATTCTGAGATGATTTTACGTTTACTTACGGATTTAAAGATTGAACAACAATTGTTGAAAGAACAGTTAGAGAAAATGCAAACAGCTGTGACTATTCTTGAAGAAAAATCAGTGACGCTTAAAGAAAAACCAGCGACTCTTAAAGAAAAAACAATGACTCCTGAAGAAAAACCATCTGTTACAAAGCAAAGAGCTTTTTCTGGACGCCCAACATCTTTTCGTGATTGGAGAGCATCTAGTCAAAAAAATTAGGGAATGTTATGTGAAATGATAAATAAAAAAGTACAGTCTGCTGTAGAAAAGACTGTACTTTTTTATGTTAGTAGAGAATGTTAAGGGAGACGTATTTATTTTGCCTATTCCAATTCCACTTTTAATTGGAGCTCTTTATCTAACTTATCATTATTAAATTTTAAAGTTAATCCTCGCGTGTTTTTCGGTACATCGAATACAATGTTTCCGTCCGAATGTTCACCAGGGTTAACAATACCAAATTTAAATGTAGAGGTATTTGCAGCTTTAAGTACGGATTGATGTTCATTGGAAATGTGATATTCTCTTCCAAATCCATCAATTAATTTAAAGTTGTTGATATCTAGTGTAATGGGTTCTTCTTTACGATTATAAACTGCGATGTCTAATACTTTAAAGACACCTTGTGCTTTAACTTCTCCAGTCCCTAGAACATCTAATGACTCGGCAGATCCCATTGACATGTATACATCAGAGGAATCTACATTGGTAGGAAGTTCTTTTTGCGAATCCTTGTTGCTAAGTTTGTCATTCTCTGTTTTTTTAGAAGTCGCCTGCTCATTTTTCGCAGGCGCATCATGTGAACTGCAAGCTGATACTCCAAACAAGAATGTGCTACATAATAATGATGCTAATAACTTTTTGTTCATCGTTTGTTTCTTCCTTCCAAAATAGAAGCACTTTTAATGAGTGCTATATATATTTGTCTTTATATGTATTACATTTTATATCTTATTATATTAATTTTGGAAGGAAAAGGGAAAAATGCACATTTCTCTGATTCGAATTATTTATCTGTCTAAAAGTTGAAATTAAAATGAGCCCCATAAATGATAAACCATTCCACTGACAAAAAACACTAATCCTAAAAATAAAACAATTAAAGCAAGAATTCCATTTTTATTATGTTCCATAAAATAAGCTCCTTTTTCATTTACTTACATACAAAAAGCCTTTAGTCGTAATTATGGCTAAAGGCCTTAATCTTCATACTTTGTAGTTTATAAAAAAGTTGTACTTCTGTATTAATTTGGAATATGATTATTTAAAGAGAAGGTGATGAGTACATGCAGGAAACAAAACAATTCCCGCTTATATCGGGAAATCTCTCATTAGATTTAGTAAATACAGAGTTAGTTAGGCGTGGACAACGTTATGATTTATTAATAACAGATGAAGATGTATTAGAATGGCTACATGTAATAAAGGTTAATCTTCCTTTTTGGAATGAAAAAACACTTATAGGAATTCAGAAGCGAATGGATCAAGTTACATCTAGCATATTAGAGGTAAGAGAAGTATTGAGAAAACAGTTTGAGGCAATTGCTGATCAGCAAGAAATTTCTAATGATTTTATTACGTATTTAGAAAAACAAATTGAGAAGGCACCATTTACATATAAAATCATTGAACAGCAGCTAGTATCTATCCCGGTTGGAGAAATCGAGGATGTACTCGCATCGTTAATTGCATTTGACGCTTTAACGTTAATAGCAGAAAATAAGCTTATTTCCCTTAAAAGGTGTTCAAATCCTGACTGTGTTTTATTATTTATAGATAAGAGTGGAAAACGAAAATGGTGTTCTATGAAAATATGTGGGAACCGGAAAAAGGTAGCAAAATTTCAGGATCGAAAATTTGAGGAAGTTTAGAGAATCAACTTATAACAGTTGATTCTTTTTTTGCATTTTAAAACTAACCCCTTAAATTAATATTTACAGGTTAGTTATGCTGGGTTATAATTGTTGGTAAATAAAGGAGGAGAACGATGGATAATATAACAGCAACTAAGCAGAAAGATCCTCAACCAATAAGTGTACGATATTTTACAAAAATGAAAGGGAAAGGAAGAAGCCCATTACAAGTAAATGTAAAGGACTCTTTAACGGGACTACTAGGGGGATTTTTAACAATTCTTACCTTAACATATTTAACGAGCATAACCTCTACAGAATTATTAATGGCTCCATTTGGTGCGAGTTGTGTATTAGCGTTTGGAGTTTGGAATGCGCCATTATCTCAGCCGCGTAATATTATTGGAGGACATTTGATTTCAACTTTCATTGGTCTATCAATATATCATTTGTTTGGGAATGAATATTGGACAATTGCTTTAGCGGTGGGGATGGCAATAGCCGTTATGATGTTAACGAGAACGACGCACCCTCCGGCAGGCGCCGATCCGATTATCGTAATTTTAGGGGCAAATAGTTGGAGTTATTTAGTAACACCAGTTTTAATTGGCTCCGTTGTTATTGTAGTTATTGCTTTATTCATTAATAATATGAGTAGTAAAAGAAGTTATCCAACTTTTTGGATGTAGTTTGTGAAGTGAAAAATAATTTAATTGAGTATTCTATTCTTACTATGTTTTATTTTTTATATAGTAAAAGCCTTAGTCGTAATTGTAGCTAATGGCTTGGGTCCTCATACTTTGTAGTTCATAAAGAAAAGACACTTTAAAGTGTCTTCTACAGATTTGAATTATTTAATTCATGTAATTAATATTCGTTAGCATAAAACTCTTTTATTAATTTTATTTCATTTGTATCTGGATTAAACTTAAATATTTTAATTTGATTCGATTCGTCTTTGTATGCAAATGTATTCTCACCAACTTGGGTCATATTGCTGGTGTTTAAGATAGGATCGCTACCGTGATCAGTAATTTCCACAGTTTTCTCACGATCCCAGAATGCAATGACAATAATCAAAATGATAAGACATACCCGTATAAAACGTAATTCTCTTGCAACAGGATGTTCCATCTGTTTGTCTCCTTTACTGTTTGATAGAGTCTGTTTATAAAAGAGATGATTCCTAGGAATATAAATAAAAAAGACACCGTAAAGTGTCTTTTTTATTTTAGTTATGCGCATTACTTAATAAGACGCTAGTTCCTCAGTCTGGCTATGAGTAACTATGTAGGGTAATTCCATTATAACATTTTAACCAGTAATGGGTCTATATGGAATTTAATTGATTTTCTTTTTGATTATTCAGAACGATTAATCGGGTATTTGGATGAAGGAAGCGGTGAGGAAGAAGGGACTTAACTTGTTTTAGAAGAGTGTCTTCTTTTTTGTATCATTGTGAGTAAAGTGTAGAGTTATATTTCCCTTTACACGAACATAACGGTATAATATAGTTAAGTTAAGTAAACTTAACTATTAAACAAAACGAAATAAAAGCATGGAGGAATAACGCTATGACTAGAACGTATAAAGAAGTAATTAATGAAATGAACCGAGCTTATAATGAATTCTACATTTTACTATTCCAGGAGTTAAAAGATGAATTCGGTCTTACAGGACAGCAAGAGAGCATGCTATTTCATATTAATTTAAATGAAAACACGACAGCAAATCACATTGCGACTACTTTTAATATATCAAAAAGTGCCGTTAGTCAAGTTTTATCTAAATTGGAGAAACAGAAGATGATTTCAAAACAAGTAAACCCTAATAATAAACGGGAGTATTTTCTTACACTTGGTCCAAACGGTAGTAAGTATATAGAGCGATTGTCGGAGTTAGATGATGTATTAATTGAGAAATATTTTTCTAAAATCGATATAAACGCCCTAGAGCAAATGACAGATACGTTAACGAAAATAAATAAAGTCATATTGGAAGAAAAACAGAAAGATCTTGATTGTAATGAGTAAGAACGTAGATGAAGCAATTAGTAGAAAGGAGGAGAAGTGTATTATGAGTTTCATACCAAATATGATTACGATAGCAAATTTTGTATGTGGGCTTTTAGCTATTTACGCTGTTTTCGTTCACGATATTTATTTGGGAGCAGTTTTTATTATTACAGGTATGTTGTTTGACTTTTTAGATGGTATGGTCGCTCGGAAACTTGATTCTGTTTCGGAAATTGGTGGAGAGTTGGACTCATTTGCGGATTTAGTTACTTTTGGTGTGGCACCGTCTATTCTGGCATATAGTGCCTCGTTAAAAGATTTGCAGTCTATCGGGATGATATGCGCGCTCACTTACAGTATTTGCGGCATGCTTCGGCTTGCAAGATTTAACACACAGCAAAGCAAACTCCCGACCTTTATCGGCATGCCAATCCCATTCGCGGCAATGTGTCTCCTCATTTTATGTTTTTTAAAGAATCCAGTTTCCGTGGCGTTTGGTACATGCGTACTCGCTTATTTAATGGTAAGCAAAATCAAATTCCCTCATTTTAAAAAAGATATAGCTGAAAGCTTGAAGCCTGGAAGATTGGATTGATGATACGGGATTACAATGAGAAAGATAAAGGAGTATAACATGATTCGTATGGCATTAAGATCATTCAACATACAAATGTATTGTTTGCTAGGCGTAATGTTATTGGGATGGCTTGTGACACCTTTTTCAGCACAGTTCGTAGGGATAAGCATTGGCCTTTTAGTAAGTATGTACTGCGCCTGGATTTTAGGAAGGCGTATTGAAAAGTTCGGAGATAGCATTGTAAAAAAAGAAAAAGCACCGATGCTTGGAATGATAAATCGGTTCGCAGCCGCAATACTCGGCGCGATTATTATGTATGAAATTGAACACCATGAATTCATGTGGACATTCGCTGCTGGAATTATGAGTGGGTATTTCTTGGTTATTATTAATTTGGGGTATTACAGTATGAGGGATGAGAAGAGATAAAGTGAAACCTAAGTTTAAGCATACTGTTGCCTAACAACGAATAGCGGATTAGTAATTAGAGTAATAATAAAATCTAACATAAAATTTAAGGAAAATTTTATATTTCCCCCACTTTTTATTTTAAAAGTTTTTTCTATCCTATAAACAAGTTACATCAAGGAGGAGACTGAAAATGAATAAGTGGGGATTTTTTTATTTTTAATATATTCCCTATATTCGAAGACAAAGTAGAAGATTAAACATATGAACAAAGTACTGGTTCTTAAACTATATTCTAAAATAATAGATGAAAATGTAAAGTTAGGGGATTCCACATGCATACAGAAGTTTTAATGAGTTATTTGTATACTTATTTTTTTACAATTATGTTTTGTATTTTATTTCAAATTGGATTTTATTTTAAAGCGAAAAGAAACATATCTATTCGGCATTTTCTATGGGTATATGTTTTTCTGTTCTACCTTTCGTTAGTGTATAAGGTGACGCAGATTGCAACTGTATGGGATATAAGTAGATATGAAACGTGGATTCGTGTAAGTCAAATCAACTTGACTCTATTTGATACGGCAGGTAGTACTACGTATCTTTTGAACATCGTACTGTTTATGCCGTTCGGTTTTTTATTACCGATGATTTGGCCGTATTTTAGAAAAATAAAAAACACGGTATGTGCAGGATTCTTTTTTTCATTGGCAATTGAGTTAAATCAATTGTTAAATAATAGAATTACAGATATTGATGATTTATTTACGAACACCCTCGGGGCGATTATTGGGTATTTATTATATAGAGCTTTAAAAATGATATTTAAAAGAGAGGGGGAAAAGCTTGATACCAGCTCTTCTCTAGTTATAAAATACGAGGCTATTTTTTGTTTAGTATGTTCATTTGTAGGAGCGATGTTAATTTATCATCCAGCTTTATTTGGAAGACCTGTCATCATTCAGTGAGGCAATTACGAATTTCTTTTGAATGCTCGAGTGATATTTCAATTTGCAAAAAGCCTTTAACTTGTTATAGTTAAAGGCTTTTATCATCATAATTTTTACTTACCAATTACCCACTCTAACATCCGCCTTCAACCACTTCACCCAATCCAAATCCTCTACCTTAAGCAAACTAAGCGAAACACCCTTCATATCTAAAGAAGTTAACAGTGTACCAACCTTTACGAATGTCACTTGCAATCCTTCAAGTTCACACAAACGGCGAATGTCGTTTGCGAAAATGTATTGTTCCATTAATGGAGTTGCGCCGAGTCCATTAATGAGGATAGCGAAGTTGTCTCCTTTTCTCCAGCGATAAATGCTTTTTAGTTTGTTCATTAGTTCGATCGCTAATATTTCAGAAGAGGATAGTGCTTCTTTACGGTAACCTTTTTCTCCGTGAATGCCTACGCCATAAAACACTTCATCGTCATTTAATGTGAATGAAGCTTTTCCTTTTACTGGATCGTTGACAGGGGAAAGAGCAACTCCTAATGTGTGTAAGTTTTTAGTGATAGAGCGGCCAAGTGTTGTTAGTTCTTCTAGAGAATGGCCTTCAAGAGCGGCCGCACCAAGTATTTTTTGAACGAAAACAGTACCAGCGACGCCGCGTCTTCTTTTATTAAAAGAAGCATCATCTTCAATTGAAACGTCGTCATTTACGATGATGTGGTCAATTTTTCTTCCTTCTTCTTTAGCGATCTGCTTTGCCGCAAGAAAGTTCTCAACGTCATCTTTAAAGTTTTTAATAATGAATAGTATACTTTTATCTTTTGGCATAAGGCGAGTTGCCGCCGCAATTTGTTCCACTGTAGGCGGAGTGAAGATGCTTCCGTTTACTGCCGCTGTAAGCATACCTTTTCCTACATAGCCAATATCAGCAGGTTCATGTCCGCTACCACCGCCACTTATAATAGCGACGTCTTGCTTCATTTTTTCGATATCTTTTACATAAATGATGTTATTCGTTTCATCGTAATTTACTTTGTCGTTATGTTCAAAATAAAAGCCGTGCAGCATATCTTGAACGATATTTTGTACATCATTCATAATCTTTTTCATTGCTTTTGCCACCCTTTAATTACTTTGCTGATTGCTCCAGTAATAGTAGTAATTGATTGTTTATCATATTTTTCATAAGAGAAGACATAATGGAAGGATCTACTTCGCACTTACTTTCAATCCAATCTTTTATCGTTCCAACGAAGCCGTGACTATAAAAGGAGGCAATCGTATTTTTTGTCTCATCAGAAAGGCTGAATCCACAGCTCACAGATAGTTCATCGATAATCTTCATATATAAGTTTTTCGTATGCTCAAATAAATAGTGATTAAACGAGTTTTGCTCAATGACTTTAAAAGCATTTCGGTAAAATTTTTGATTTTCATAAAAGTAATCAAATAATAAATCGAAAATGTTTTCCCACGTTTCATAATCGAGAAAGTCGATAATGTTTTCCTTCGTTTCTTCTCTATAAATCCAGCTTAATAGTTCAAATTTATCTTTAAAATGATAATAAAAAGTTTGCCTACGCATTTGACAGTGTAACATAATATCGCTCACTGATATTTTATGAAACGACTCTGTTTCCATTAAATACTTCAATGAGTTCGCGATTATCTTTTTAGAAATTATAGAAGAGGTCATCTGAATCATCCCTAGAATGTTATTAATATGAAAATCCTATCTATAAATGAGAGCGGTGTCTTTAGACAGATTGTCCATTTTGTCCGTTTACTATAAAACGCTTTCATTTTAACATGGTTAGTAAGAAGAAGATTTCAAATATATCACAATATATTAAAGGAATTGAGGGAGAACTACAATGAAAAAGATTATAAACAAACCAGAAACATTAGTAATGGAAATGTGCAACGGAATGGTTATGGCTCATCCAGAGCTTGAGCTTTTGAAAAAATATAAAGTGATTAAGAAGAAAGAAATGAACGAAAATAAAGTAACGTTAATTAGTGGAGGCGGTAGTGGTCACGAGCCGGCACATGCAGGATTAGTCGGAAAAGGAATGTTAGATGCGGCAGTGTGCGGAGATGTGTTTGCGTCACCTTCACAAATTCAGGTATACCAAGCGATTAAAGAGACAGCTAGTAAAAAAGGTACGTTATTAATTATTAAAAATTATAGCGGCGATATTATGAATTTCAAAAACGGTGCGCATTTAGCGACGGAAGATGGAATTGAAGTCGACTACGTAAAGGTGGACGATGATATTGCGGTAGAAGATAGCCTGTACACAGTAGGACGCCGCGGCGTTGCGGGCGTTATTTTAGTTCATAAAATTGCTGGCGCAGCAGCGGAAGCAGGTATGGATTTAGGAGCGGTGAAAGCTGTAGCAGAAAAAGCAGCGGCTAACGTGCGCACAATCGGTTTAGCATTAACGTCTTGTACAGTTCCAGCGAGTGGATCACCTACTTTCACACTTGCGGAAGATGAAATGGAATACGGTGTAGGTATTCACGGCGAACCAGGAATTAAGCGTGAAAAAATGCTGTCAGCAGATGAACTAGCGAACCGTATGACAAATGACCTTGTAAAAGATTTAGGAGTAAAAGATGGCGAGGAAATCGCAATTCTAGTTAACGGTTTTGGCGGAACACCACTGCAAGAACTTTACTTATTTAACAACGCAGTTACGAGAGAACTAGCTGCAAGAAACATTAAAATTAATAGAGTATTCGTCGGTAACTATATGACAAGTATTGATATGGCTGGTATGTCTTTAACGGTAATGAAGTTAGATGAAGAGCTAAAAACATTACTATCAAAAGAATGTAATACACCAGCGTTTAAAGTAGACGGTCCAGTTGAAAGTGTAGAGTACGTAAATGTACTTGAAGAGACAGAAGAGAAGGAAGTTTCATTTGAACTAGAAACTGCGGAAGAGCACGCTGTTATTAAAGATAATGTTATTACATTAAACAACATGATTTATCTCGTTGATAAAATGAGCGATATTATTATTAAAAATGAAGTACCGTTCTGTGAGCTAGATACGCATGCTGGTGATGGCGACTTCGGAATGAGTGTGGCAAAAGGATTTAAGCAATTAAAACGTGAGTGGCACTCTATTGTAGAACAAGAAAACGTAACGATCGGATCATTCCTTGACGGCTGTTCGATGATTATTATGGAACATTGCGGCGGCGCATCTGGTCCAATTTGGGGCGGTGCATTCCGCGCAGCTAGTAAAGCAGCAGCCGAGAAGCGTGAGTTAACAGTGAAAGAATTCGCTGAAATGCTGCAAGCAGCATTGCAAGGCATCCAATCGATCGGTGAAAGATCATTCGGCAGAGGAGCAGTAGTTGGTGACAAAACACTTGTTGACGCACTTGCTCCATGTGTAGACTCTTGGTTAGATAGCGCCTCAAACGAAGTAGACGTAAAAACTGCCTTTGAAAAAGGAGCAGAAGCAGCGGTCAAAGGAGCAGAGTACACGAAAGAAATCGTAGCTCGCATGGGCCGCGCTGGTACAGTTGGCGAAAGAAGCTTAGGATATCCAGATGCAGGTGCACATGCACTTGGGGTTATCTTTACGGACATTGCAGGTAGTTTGAAATAGTAATTGGAAAGTCCCTCTGCCTTAAGGTGGAGGGATTTTTATATAGTTGATATGTAGAAGACTTCTTTCGGTTCTTTCTCAGTAAAATATGAGTTTGTTACTATTTTTGATAAAATCTTATTTCAAAAATACAACTAATATTTCTCAACATTAATATATTAAAAATAGTTAGAATATTTAAGATAATCATTTGTGAAGAAGTAAATTATAAAAAAAGGGGGAATTTATTTTGTTACGTCGTTTATCTATTTGTACAGTACTAACAGCTTTTATATTTACTTTATTTACATTTAACGGCTCTGCTTTCGCGGCTACGAATGCTACTGAAAATCAAAATGTAGTAGCAGCTTGTGCAAAGGGAGGTACGGTAGGTGTATATGGTGCAAAAATGCGCAGTGGTTATACTGTCGATTCACCTGTCTTACATACATTTAATGATGGTACGAAAATTACTGGAACATGGGTAACTGGTGAATATGTTCAAGGTCATTACAGTAATTCTAAACAGTGGTTAAAAGTTACATATAAAGGGATGACAGGTTATGTATCCCATACAACATTATATAACGTTTGCTCATAAAACTATGTACCATAATAGCTTTGGATATATTGAGCTAATCTCTTCTAGAGATTAGTTCTTTTTTATCTCTTAGTTTTTAATGGGGCATTTTTTGAAAAAGACCAACGATTCATTAAATCGATGGTCTTACGTTTATATAGTATTCATTTGTATCTATATTAAATTTTTCATTGTTTTTTGCTTATTTTAGACTTAGTTTGTTTGTGATTGCAGCTTATCAATTTTCCAGTATGTTTGTAGAGGGTCTAAAGAGCTTTCAATATAAAACATATATTCATCTACGGTACCTGGTACTTCAAAAGCTATTTTCAATTCTACCGTTTCATTTGGTTTAACTTGTATATCAGAAGGGTTTTGATCAAGCACCTTTCCTT
Source organism: Bacillus cereus group sp. Bce041 (assembly GCF_052646455.1). Lineage (NCBI taxonomy): Bacteria > Bacillati > Bacillota > Bacilli > Caryophanales > Bacillaceae > Bacillus > Bacillus cereus group sp. Bce041. Next base: position 864,812 of record NZ_JBQXON010000002.1, on the reverse strand, counting down.
TATAGATCTTTCCGTCTTTTTCATCTTTTAAGTTATATTTTAATTCTGATAATCCAATCGTTTGACCTCGTACATTTTTTACAGAGACATTAACAATGACGGAATCGTTGCTAGCATTTAAATATGCACTTTGAACAGCGGTCAAGTAATAGCCTCCCTTAACACTCTCACCAACTAATAAAATACCTTGTTCCAAGCGGCTTATCTCTTCTTTTTCTTCAAAATTTATTAATTCTTCATTTTCATTTTTTGCGGTTGGTTCTTCTATTGGACCATTTTCAACGGCACTATCTGTTTTATCTTGTGTGCAAGCAGCCGTAATACTGACTAATACTAGAATGAAAGTAAGTAATATAGATAATTTTCTCATAAAATTTATCTGTCTCCTTAAGTTTCTCAATTTTGTGCAGCTATACATATAAGATTAACATAATGTCTCATTATTGGCTCAAAATAGGGGATCTTTTAGACAACTTATTCTTTTTACTTTTAATATACATTCGATTGGTTCTCGCGATATTTGTTAATCTTTTAAAACATTGGCTTAGTAATACCGAGGGTTATTATAGATATATTAATCATGTAATTTGTCCATATCAAAATGAACGTTTTTTGCATTTAATATATTGTAAATATATTTTATTTTGGAAGGATGTGATTATATGGCTCATAAATCTACTGGAGTGTTTCGAGTTCCAGTCTCTGAAAATGGGATTATTCCAACTGCTCTCAACATTATGTTAAACAATGATTCACGTTGCCATACTAGTAATGTAACGGTAACTGTTAAGAGAAGTCGAAACACTTTTTTTCCAACTCAAAATGAATTAGTTGAAATCTCTCGTACTTTTGTTTCTTTAGAACCAAACAGAACAACTAAGATTGTGTTGTTTACTCCAGAATTTCAAGTAGAAGATTTCCTTGATGTCATCATTAGTGGAAATAAAGAGGATGTTAAGGATGTTCTTGTATATTCTTTCTTAGCAGATTCAGTAGGTCACAATCTGCCATCTACTGTTTTCAGAAATGCAGAATACACTTTTGCTTGCTGACACTGTGATGATGTATTCTTTCCTGTCGTATATCTGAATTGAAATGTTACAAGTAGCACTTCACGGCATACAATCTATCGGTGAAAGATCATTCGGCAGAGGAGCGGTAGTTGGTGAAAAAAGTTTAGGATATCCAGATGCAGGTGCACATACGCTTTGGGTTATCTTTACGGAAATTTTAGGTAGTTTGAAATAGAAATTAGAAGATCCCTTCTACCTTAAGGTGGAGGGGTTTTCTTAATATTATTTTTTGATATATATTGCTAAGTATGTTCCCATAATTCATTCTATTGTATTGAGAATAATGTCATCTACATCAAAAAAACGGCTTATAAAAGGAACTAGTATTTGAAGGAGTTCCACCTCAAACATACTCCAATGCATATAAATATGTTTGAGGTGGATTTATTAACGAATTTTATATAGCATGAATGAAAATGGGATAAATAAAACAATGTTTCTTAGTATGTTTTTAAGAATTAATTGAGCAGGTCCTTTTGAAAATAAAAAAAGACATCCTAAGGTGCCTTCCTCTGAATTAAAACAATAATATGGTTCTAAGTTTAAAAACTATTGGGATTTTTCCTGTGAGTTTTATAAGTAGTTTTTAAGAAATTATGAGTGGTTATTTTTGTTTTCGAAATATTCTTCTTTAATTATTTGTAATTTTTTTTCGTTTTTTGTTAATTCAAATATAAATAATGATTTTTTCATGTTATTAGCAACATCTTCTTCATTATATTGTTTAAGCTTTAATAAATTTGAACCTTTTCCATAGTATAGTTCACCCAATAAGTAAAAAGTATTTAGATTAATAGCTAATTGGATACCCTTATCAATGTATTTTATTGCTTCTTCGTATTGATATATGTAACTTAAATTTTTTGCTAAATTATAAATGATTTTCAATTTAATTTCTTTATCTCTAGGAAAATCTAATTTGTTAAAATTATTTAAACATCTTTTAAGGATAGTAATACTTTTTTTGTATTCTTTATTTTCTGCATGAAGTATAGCCATTGTATGTAGAATATCTATTTCTCTCTCTGATAAAAAATCAATATTGGTTACAGTTAGTTTTAGTGCATTATTTAAAAGAGTTAAAGCCACTTTTGTTGAGTTATTCACACAATATATAGCAATTGCTTCATGCCATATTAGAAATTGTTTATCTTCTTTTGTTTGAAAATTATTTGTGTATTTTTCTCTTGTTACTATTTCATAAAGCTCTTTATATTGATGTTGCCTTATGCAATCCCTCATTACGTATTTTACGTTTTCTGTATATTTTAATTTCTTGTTTTGAGTTAGTGCAAATATACTATTTGGATCAACACCGAGTCTTTCTGATAATTGATATAACAATATGCTAGATGGATAAATCACACCTTTTTCGATCTTACTAATTTGACTTTGTGAACATATTCCGTGACATAAGTCGGATTGTGATATATTTTTTTTAATTCTAAGTTCTTTAATGGTAATACCCAAATCGTTAAATTTCATTTTTTCACCTACTATTTAGCACTTTATTAATATAAGAACATTCTCTAACCTTAATGTAATGTAAAGTTAATATAGTTGCAATTATTGTTTTAAAGGGCTTATCGTTTCTATAAGATGGTAAGATTTTTTTATGTACAAAAAAGACACTCTAAGGTGCCTTCTTGCGATTTGCTCCATTGTAATATGGTATTGGATGCCAGTCCAATTATTATTTTACCACGTTAAATAGCTTCGGTTATTGAGAAAAAAGACAACTCATTATTTGAATGCAAAAAGTCCTAGGGGGACTAGGACTTTTTGCTAGAATGAATATGATTTAAAAAAGGACTTATATAACGTAACATATGAATGTTTCGTAAATGTATCAAAAAAGTGAACAAAAGCGTTAATTTAAATAAAAAAAGCTCCGCGATAAAAGCTGCGGAGCTTCATAAGGTCGAGTTATGTCGTACTCACAAGGGATTTTAACATGAATGTTGTGGTGAAAATACTGGTAAATTTATCCCGTAAAATCCCGATTGGTTTAACTAATAATCAGTGGGGGATGAATAAAACTCCCACTGATTAAAGTTTCACTTCATTCGAAGGAATTCATGTTTTATAAATTAGATTATGAGAGTTGATATTCTCCATATTGACCAGAAAAGAACTAAAAATTCTAGTGAAATTCCAAGTGTTCGTTTCCTAGTTTTTTGAAATTCTTTTATTAAATAGCCAACAGCACTAATTGCTATAAGAATGAAAAGAATAAGTTCGAGTGTAACTGGCATTTTATCTACTCCTAATACTGTAATTTATTATATAAAGATTATAAGATATTTTTGTGGCTAGTGGTGAAAAATTCAATAGAACTATTTCTAAATGGAGTAAATCTTTCAACGGACCAAGCAAAGGTCAATACCAAAAATGTTATACAATATACGCATGGAGAGCCGTGGGGCTAAAGAAATATTGGAGTATAAAGAGTTGTTAGATCAAAGGATTATTACAGAAGAAGAGTTCGAAGTGTAGAAAAAAGTAATTATTAGGTATATAGATGAAACGCTCAAATGAGCGTTTTTTTTATTTATATATTCGCAAGTAAAATAACATAATATTACTATGAATCCTTATAACAATATGAATTTTTGCATATTTTAAAATTTAATATATCCCTTAAAAACTTTTAATTGTATAATATATTTTGTCATATTTTTAGATTTTTCGACATAAACCAACAAAAATAGAGAACGTATTGGGAGAAGACATTATGTACACAAAACTATTAAAATCAATTACATCATTATCACTTATTGGTGGTGCGTTGTTATATACAAATGGCAGTGATGTGAAAGCTGCTGAAGTGGGTGTTTTTTCTGATGTGCCGACATCACATTGGTCATATCCTGCGATTAAAGATTTAGCAAGTAAGAATATTATTTCTGGTTATGGAAATGGGATATTTGGTTTTGGAGATGTTGCGACAAGGGAGCAAGTTGCGGCTTTAATTTATCGAGTGTTAGTACCGAATAAACAAGGCGGTTCGTTTAGTAATGATGGAACTCGTTACGTATTAAAGGATGGATCTACGTTTAAAAATCCTTACGGTGATATTAATCAAAATTCTACAATGTTCCCAGAAGAGGTATTAACTTTAACGAATTTAGGAGTTTTTAAAGGTGATGAAAATGGCCAATTTAGACCGAAAGCTTCTGTGAATCGTGCGGAAATGGCACAAATTCTTACGAATGCTTTCCATCTTGCGGCAAAACAAAAACATACCTTTAAGGATGTTCCAAATCCATTTTGGGCAGAAAATGCAATTAGTGCGGTGCAGTCAAATGGAATCGCAGATGGCACAGGGAACGGGAATTTTGAACCGTATGGCACAGTAACACGTGAACAGTATGCGCAGTTTTTATATAAAACTTTGAAGTATAAAAATGCTGATGTGAAAGATACAGGAGATGCGGCATTATTAACAGCGTTTAAAGAGGAAGTACAAAAGCGTATTAATACATACGAGACAAATATTACATTGCCATATAAAACGAAAAATAATAATACAAACGAAGTGATGAATACACTTTTTAACGCATATAAAGAAGTGGCAAGTAAAAATGAGTATACAAATAATAATAGATCGAATGTTTCATATGGGCTTTCTGGATCACCTGGAAATTATACGTTTACGCTTAAGATTACATATCGTGAAACGAAAGAACAGACGGAATATGTCATGAAACAAGCGAAAGCAATCGTTTCTTCTATTACTCAAGTTGGAATGGATGATCATGAAAAAGTGAAGGCGATTCATGATTACGTAGTAAAGCATGTTTCTTATGATACGTCTTATAAAGCTTACACAGCATATGAAGCACTTGTAAATCGTTCTGCGGTTTGCCAAGGTTACGCACTATTAACTTATCAATTATTAAAAGAAGCAGGAATTGAAAATCATTTCGTGACAGGAACTGGGGACGGACAACCTCATGCTTGGAATTTAGTAAAAATCGAAAACAAATGGTATCACCTTGATACAACATTCGATGATCCGGTTCCAGATGAGCAGGGCCGCGTAACGTATTCGTATTTCAATTTATCAGATGAACAAATCGCAAGAAATCATGAGTGGAACCGCGGAGACTATCCGCAAGCGACAACAAACTATTATAGTACACTGACAAATAAAATTGCGGCAGGTAGTAAGAAAACGCCTGCATATCAGCAAATATTAAAAGATACAAAGTTAAACTATCTAGGAAATGAATATATTGCAAATAACTATACTGAATTAAAAAATAAAATGCAGCAACGCTATAGTGCAAAACCAGAAAAGATAGAAGTACTTTATAAGCAATCAATGAACGGTGCTCTGCAAGATGTGAAAAATGCAATTGGGGAAATCGGTTATCCGCAAGGGTCCAACCGTGTTTCTTATAAAGCGGAGCCTTACAATGCGAAAGAAGGGTATTCTTTAGTGACGATTACGTTTACGTATTAAGAATGAGAAAAAGCATCTGTTTCAGATGCTTTTTTTATTATATTGATTCGACAAAATATGACAGGTGAAAGCGAATTGGTCTGTTATGATAATTTTTGGAATTTTACATTTTAGAGGATTAATCATGAATAAAAAGAAGATTTTCGCTGTGTTATTAGGAATTGTAGCCTTATTTGTAATTATTAATGTAGTTGTTACGAAAGAGAAAACGACATCAACCAGTGAAAAAATGTACTCTGAGAAAGAATATAATAAATTAGTAGATGAACATTTTGAAGAAACGCAAAAGTTGAAAAGTGATATGAGTGTGTTAGAAACTGAAAAAAAATCTCTTGAAGAGCAAATGAAGGCGAAGAATAAGCAAGGGTAAAACAAAAACGCTATCTTTTAAAAAGGTAGCGTTTTTGTTTTGGGTTATAAAGTTATTCCTACATTTGACATATACAGTCTGACTGTATAAAATTAAACTATACAGTTTAACTATATAGTTTAGCTATATAGTTATCGTTACATTGGAGGTCTTTATGAATAGAGATAAAAATTTACCATTAACGGAAACAACGTATTACGTTCTTTTAGCTTTATTAGAGCCAGCTCATGGATATTTAATTATGCAAAAGGTGGAGGAACTGAGTAATCATCAAGTGAAAATCGCAGCGGGTACATTGTATGGTGCGGTGGAAAATTTATTAAAACAAGGGTTAATAGAATCGGTAAAAAGTGAAGATAAAAGAAGAAAAGTGTATGTCATTACGGAACGCGGGAAAGAAGTATTGCATTTAGATTTTATGAGAATGCAGCACATTATTGCGGTTACAAAAAGTTTATTACACGTATAGTTAGGAGGAAACGATGATGTGGAGATTAAAATTCTTTTTAGACTTTGAGAAAGAGGAAAAATGGTTAGAAGAGATGGCTTGGAAAGGCTATCAACTAGAAAGCAATACATTTGGTTATACATTTAGATATACAGAACCGGAAGATGCGACGATTAAAATAGACCATAGAGTATTTAGTAGAAAAAGTGATTTTATTAATTACTGCACATTATTTGAAGATAGTGGTTGGGAGCATATAGCTGGTAATCGGTGGTCAGGTACGCAATATTTTAAAAAGGTAGATGAAGAAAGTGAAGATGACATTTTTTCAGATCCAATGTCACGAGCAGGGAAGTATAAGCGTCTATCTAAAACATTTTTAGAATTAGCGATCTGTTATTTGCCGATATTATTTTTATTTATGTATAGTAATACAATGAATTTAGGAGCCTTTGTAAATCCGAAAGAACTATACTTGACGCCAGGATTATGGGATAAGCAAGGTGCATCATTTCTATGGTCATTCTTATTTGAAACGCCATTTGCATTAATGAGAGGACTTTTTTTGATATTTATCCCCGTTGCGACATGTATGTTTTTCGTTTGCTCGTATAAAGCAAATCGATTGTATGAAGAGAGAAGATGATAGGAGAAATCCCCTTAAAGTAGCTGCTTTGAGGGTTTTTTGAATTTGTAAATGACTCTTCTTAAAATAGATATGAGATTAGAGAAGGACAATGATGTATTGGAGGTCACTATATCAAAAAAGAAAATTGTATGTCTAGACGCATTTTAAATACAAAATAACCGATTCCTTATATGTTAAGAAATCGGTTATTTATTTCCCCACTTTTTTAGAGATCTTTTTCTAGTAATGGTTTTAAATGATTGATTTAAGGTTATAAACTTAAATCATAAATAAAAGATAAAATAAAAACTATATAAGAAATAAATGTAACGAAAACAAGGAAACATATAAACTGAGAATTAGATACATATTGTTCTATTCTTTTTTTCATGTTAATTCGTATTATTTTTCAAATGTGAAGTATCAATTGGAATTTGAGCTTTCCAAGAACCAATTACTTTTCCAATTCTAGTTATATTTACGTCTAAAGTAAGAGGCTGTTTAAAAACGTCTTTTTCTTCAGTAGTTATAACAAATGTAGCAACACCTTCAGGTCTATCATTATCACGAATGCCTATTTTATCTAACTTTTTACCTGCTGCCATAAGTTCAAAAGGAAGATAATCATCTGAATCATGGATAAATGATAGTCTCCCGTCATTTTTAATCTCAGGGTTTTCCTCTTGTTGCCCATTAATTTTACCATCATTCTCAAGATCTAATCCTGATGTATCAAATTCAAATGGTACTAAACTTCCGTCCGCTTTTTCCATTCTATAATGAACTGATATACGTGAATCTGCGATAAATACTTCTTTGAGATGTACAGTAATACCTTGATCTGTAATTTTTTCATCAATAGGAATATATTTACCATTCTTCATCATATCTTGTGTGATACCATTTTCATCTTTTATTCCTTCATTTACAACCTTATCGTTTGTAACTGCATTAGAAAAATACGAGGCAACATTTGTAGCCGCCACTTGTACTTGTGGAATCATTGCTGTTGTGAAAAGTGCTGCTGCAGCTACTGCTGTATAAATAAAACGTTTTGATTTTTTACTCATGTTTGTAAAGAGTCCCTTCTTTTGTTGTTTTTTGTGATTTATATTAGAAACATTGTCTAACTTGGAACGACTTTCAAATGTTTTCCATGCTTGTTCTATATCAATTTTGATTTCTTGTGGTGAATTTGCAGATTCTTCATCTAGCATTACGTTTTCCCATTGATTTAATTTACTAATTTCTATTAATAAATCTTGGCATGCTTCACATGTATCTAGGTGTTTTGTGAATTCCTTTCTTATATCATGAGAAAGTTCTCCATCAATATATGTTTGAATAAACCCGATATCATAACATTTCATTTGTTATGCCTCCTCCATTTGTTTATAAATCTTGCGAAATTTCATTTTGGCTCGGACCAATAATGTTCCAATAGAAGATATTTCAATTTGAAGTACTTCTGCAATTTCTTTATATTGAAAACCAGAGAATTTCATTAGTAAAAGGGTTCGTTCTCGATCATTCATTTTATTTAGTATTGTTTGGACCTTTGTAATTTCTTCTTTTCTTATCCAATCATCGTCTAATGATGAAACATTTTGTACTTCATGGTATTGTATTTCTTTATCAATCTTCGCTTGCTGCCTTTTTTCAGATCGAAAATGGTTATAGGCTACATAAGTAGAAGATTTAATCAACCATCCAGGTATGTTTTCAATCCCTTTCCAATCACTACGATATAATTGTAAAAATACTTCTTGTGCTAACTCTTCAGCGATAGATTGATCTTTAACGATCCAGATGATTTGTTTCACAGCGTAAGCATAGTACTGCTTAAATAAATCTTCAAAGGTCATATCAGAAGCATGACTTTCTTCATTTTCTATGGTTAACATGTTCGTTTAAACCTCACTTTCAATTTGATACCTGTATTATAGAGAAACCAGAAAAACGGATTTTGTGACAGTTTTTCTGGATATTTTTTATTATGTACTAAAAAAAGCATTCGTCTAATTAAAAGAGAAATGCAAAAAGGAAATGAAAACATAAAAACTATAACTCTTGCAGTAGTTGTCTATTAATGCACAAGAAAACAGTTAGTTTGTTGCCAAACTGTATCTAAACGTACAATTTCACTTCTTCTATTTTCATGAATATGTATAATTACATAAAATTTCAAAGAAAAAGAGAGTATACTTTCATATTGTGTAATAAAGATAAAGCCCGCCTACGGAAATAGGCGGGCTTTTTTTACTTATAAAGAAAAGACAACCTTTAAGGTGTCTTCCTTTTGAAATCTAGGTTGTCCAGTTTGTTTTACTTTGGTGCAATAGCAATATTGTTTGGAATAAAGTTTCACCATATTGCTATTAAACTAAAATATTAAGATTGCACTTAAACGAAATTTATAGCATCGAAGTTCATTTTGGAGGGGGGAATGTAATACTACATTTTTAAAGTATTCGTTACACTTGAACCTCTGCACATTACGTAGGGCTTTTTTCATGAAGAAAGGACACTCACGTGAGTGTCCTTTCGATAGTTTTTAGCAGAAGCAAGCAGCTCCAACGATGATTAATAAAATAAACAATACAACTAATAAAGCAAATCCTCCAGCGAAGCCACAGCCGCCACAACTACCACCAAAGCCCATAACAGTTCCTCCTTTAAATAGGAGGAGAAAAACAAAGGTTCACTCATGTGTTTTAACGGATTCCATTTACTTTATGCTTTTTACGAATAAATGGAGCAGGTCCTTTTCAAAATATATTTATTCTTAGCAGGAGTTCAAAGGAAAAACAGGAGAATCCATATTATTCTTTAAGAGCGAATAGATAGAAATCCGCTTTTATACCTTTCATTAAAATAATACTAGCATTATATATTATAAGGAATACTTGTCCTTAATTGTAAATGAAAGGGGGGAATTGATATGAGCTATGGCTATGGTCATCCTCCTGGAAGATGTCATAAACATCACAATGAAACTTTGTCAACGGGTGTATTACGTAGACATTCCGCTACGTTATTTCTTACTGTTGAAGCTATGAATGTTGATCCAGATGATACTCGTAGAGTAACAGTTGAAATGTTTGATTGGTCATCTGGTTCTCCGGTATTGTTACCATTAATAGACCCTTCAACACAAACATTGCCACCTAATCGATATGTTACTTTTCGTTCAGCAGCTCTTCCTCCAGCACTTTTTGCTTATGAAGTAAGAATCATTCGTCCGAAAGATAGAGATGTTGTTACGAATGTTTTTGGTCTTAGTGCAATCGTATTTAACCCACAAGAAGGAAACAATGTTTTACAACATGATTTAGCAAAATTAGACCTTAAATAGATTTTATAAAGGTCTATTTATTGAGCATGATTAAAAAAAGAGTAGGATGTAATCCTACTTTTTTTTAACGTTAATTAGAATTTTAAAAGAAATCCTTCATTATTTTAGCATCTTTAATATTCACTATCACACCTTCTACCTTATCTTTCTTCTCATCTTTAGCAATCGAAATTTGCTCCTTATTATCAGCCCACACAAGAAATTCTTCTTTTGAGTCATCTTTATATGTAACAGTAATAGTAGAATGTGCAGATTCTCTCTTTTTTTGATCTAGTGTGATTTGTTTAGGAGTGCCTTTTTGGACTGCTGAAACGATAGATTGTATCATTTTTTCGTTGTCTGTTTGAGATTTGGAAGTAGTATGATTTGTTGTTTTCAGTATTTCAATGTCTGTAATATTAGCAGAATTTAATTGAAAGGTATTTTGTTTATGTTCTTGCTTAACTTGTGAAGCTTTATCTGTAGCCGAGGTACTTGTACAACCTATTAAAGTGAAAGATAAAGCGGTTAGAGCGCATATAGATATGATTTTTTTCATAGTATCCCTCCTTAAGTTTAATTATAACAATTTTCTGTTAATTTAGGTAGTTATTGTAAGGAGAAGATGTTTTAAAGTGGTAAATGATGATGTTCATTCTCTATTAAAATCAAAATTCACATAACTTTTTTCATATTTTATGTTTAACATTTCGAAAATGGGTGTACTACATATAATATAACAAATAATTCATTTTAAAGGAGGAAGTTAAAGATGGAAACGAAGTATAGTAAACCTTTTGTATATGAATTTATTACGGAGAAAGAGGTCATGAATGCGGCGAATGATCTCGTGAAAAAAGGAATAGACCAAAAAGATATTTACGTATTAACGCATGAGAAAGATAGGACAGATAGAATTGCGGACAATGCAGACGTGAATACAATTGGGATAAAAGAGGAGGGACTTGGGACAAGCATTATTAACGTCTTTCAAAAAACAGGAGATCAGTTAAGAAATAAAATGCAAGAGTTAGGGCTTAATGAGGAAGAAGCGAACTTTTATGAAGAAAAACTGGATGAAGGGAAAATCTTGTTATTCGTTAAGGATTTAGAAAGAGTCGGTGAATGGTTACAAGAAAGAAGATGCATGTATTCTATTTAAATTTGTGTCCTTTAAATCTATAAATCTATTACGAAAAGGAGATTGTAAATATGAGTGAGAACGGACTAAAAGAACAAGTTAAAGGTAAAGTTGAAAAGAAAAAAGGACAAGTAAAAGAAGGAATTGGTGAAGTTACAGAAGATAGAGAGTTGAAAAATGAAGGTAAGTGGGAAAAAACGAAGGGAACGATAAAAGAAAAAGTCGGAAAAGTGAAACAAAAGATAAGTAATGAATTGGATAATAAAGAATAATATATGTTCATTAAGCTTTAGTTACATACTAAAGCTTGATGAATTCAATATAAAACGAATATAGGAGGTTTAATTGTGGGACTTATTATTACGTGTATTGTAGGTGGACTTATTGGTGCGTTAGCTGGAATGATTACAGGAAAAGACTTTCCGTTAGGTATAGTTGGTAACGTGATTGCCGGATTAATCGGATCTTGGGTAGGTAGTGCGTTATTTGGTCATTGGGGTCCTGAATGGGGAGGCATTTTTGTTCTTCCAGCGTTATTAGGTGCAATCGTCTTTATTTTAATCGTTACATTCTTCTCTAGAATGCTGCGCAAAGCGTAAGTATGATAATAAATAGTAATCTTAAGTTTATTATATATAGTTATAAAGTTAATGAACTGATAAAAATACATAAAAAAGCATTCAATTAAACTAATTTGGATGCTTTTTTATGTATTTTACATAGGAATGAGTGGAGGATGAAGAACCCCCCACTCATTAACATTACACTTTCTATTATGTATTAAGCCATCGTTACCTTTTTACAATTATTTATTCTTACGACTTGCCTTGGTTCTATATGAGATAAGTCCTCGCTATTACTTATATCAACTACAATTGTATTCGTTAGTATGTTAATAATGGAACCAACTAATTTTGTAGCATGATCGTGTCGATAAGAAAATTGAACGAAATCTCCCTTTTTAAAGTTGTGCTCTTCCATAGATAGATCCCCCTAAAAATAATGTTTATACATTATACATACACAAAATTATAAGTTTTAAACATTTATTAGTACGATTTAAGTGTTAAGCCGAGAAAGGTGTAGAAAATTTATTTATAATGAAAATAAAAAAATATGTTTAAAACTAATTTTTATGGGTAATTAAATAGTAAAAGTTCGAGATAAGGGGGCGGAAATGATGAATTTGGCAATAAATATTTTGCAAAATGATGTAGGTTATACGGTACAACTTAATGGTGAGATTGATGCGTATACGGCATCAGATTTAAAAAATAAGGTAATGCCTATTACAAGCGAAAAAGAGGTTCATATTGTAGTAGATTTTCATAACGTAGATTATATGGATAGTACAGGCTTAGGAGTTTTTATAGCTTTATTAAAAGCAGTTAAGAAAAATGATGGGAAGCTAGAGTTTACTGGTGTGTCTAAAAGGCTAAAAAGATTATTTGATATTACAGGGCTAACAGAAATATTAAATTTGAATTCCGATTTTGAAAAAGTAGAAAGAAGGTGACTAGGGATGATGGAGAGATTTGAAAAGATAGAAATGAAAATTCCTGCAAAAGCAGAATATGTGGCTATTATTCGTTTAACAATGGCTGGTGTTGCGAATCGAATGGGCTTTGCTTATGACGATATAGAAGATATGAAAATTGCTATTAGTGAAGCTTGTACAAACATTGTACAACATGCATATAAAGAAGACGTTGGAGAAATTACAATTGTCTTTGGCTTATATGAAGATCGATTAGAAATTATGGCTGCGGATAATGGAGTTAGCTTTGATTTTAATAGCTTAAAAAGTAAAGTTGGTCCGTATGATATTAATAAACCAGTAGAACATTTGCCAGAAAATGGTTTAGGTTTATATTTAATCAATACGTTAATGGATGATATACAAATTATGCATGATGAGGGCATGACAGTTTTAATGACAAAATATATACAAAGAGAGCAGGTGGAGAATGATGGAAATCCAATCTCAACCTACAAATCTTACTAAAGAAGACGTTATTAAACTAATTGCAGACTTCCAACAAAACCAATGTGATGAAGCACAGGAAAGATTGGTTAATCACTATAAAAATCTTGTATACTCCATTGCATATCGCTATTCAAAAGGTGGGCCGATGCATGAAGATATTATACAAGTAGGAATGTTAGGGCTCTTAGGTGCAATAAGAAGGTATGATTATTCGATAGGGAATGCTTTTGAGCCGTTTGCAATACCTACAATAGTAGGCGAAATAAAGAAATATTTACGTGATAAAACTTGGGGTATTCACGTTCCAAGGCGAATTAAAGATTTAGGCGGGAAGATTAAACTTGCGATAGAGGAGCTAACAGATCGTTTCCAGCGTTCACCGAAGATTATAGAGATTGCAGATCATTTAGGACTATCCGAAGAGGAAGTGCTAGAAATTATGGATGCGAAAAATAATTATCGCGTATCTTCCTTAGATGATGTAGTTGAAAATTCATCTGATGGCAGTTCGGTAGCGAGGATTGAATCTGTAGGTGAAGTAGAGCAAGGATATGAAGAGACAGAAAGGCGTCTCGTTTTAAAGGATATTTTCAACGTATTAAATGACACAGAAAAGAGTGTTATTCATTATATATTTGGAGAAAATTTAAATCAAAAAGATACAGGGGAACGGTTAGGTATTTCACAAATGCACGTTTCTCGTATTAAAAGACAAGCGATAAGTAAATTGAAGCAAGCAGCATTTTTAGATACATAAAAATTTAAAATCATTATGTTTAAAACATGAGAAAAGGGGTAGTTATTAAATATAGGAGGAGATATAAAAATGTCACACGATGTGAAAGAACTAATCGAAGGATTGAATGAAGATTTAGCAGGAGAATACTCAGCAATTATTATGTATAACCATAATGCAGCTACAGTTTCTGGTATATATAGACCAGTGTTAAAACCTTTCTTTGAATCTGAAATTAGTGATGAACAAGGACATGCCCTATATTTAGCGGAGAAAATTAAGACGTTAGGTGGTACACCTACTACAATCCCTTTACCAGTGAAACAAGTAGAAGATGTTAGAGAAATGTTAGAGTCGGCTAGACAATCAGAATATGAGACAATAAAGCGTTATGAAACGAGAAAAGAACAGGCAGCGAAATTAAATATGACAGAGTTAGTTGTAAAGTTAGAAGATATGATTGCAGATGAAACAAATCATATGGAAGAATTAGATCGTCTTTTAAATGACAAAGCAATGGTGTTAAATTAATAGTGGAAATTTATAGAATGAAAGAACAAACTCTCATTTCTGGGGGTTTGTTCTTTTGCTGTATAAAAATTATGTTAGAGTAGGAAATTTTCATTTTGTAACTGAGTATGCAATACTAGAAAAATAGAAAATGATAATAGATTTACATTTTAAATAAGAAAAGGGGAAATAACTTGTGTCCATTTTAATTGTCGATGATAATCCGGTTAACATCTTTGTAATTGAAAAAATTTTAAAACAAGCCGGATATCAGGATCTTGTATCGCTGAATTCTGCACAAGAGCTTTTCGAATATATTCAATTTGGAGAAGATTCTTCCAGGTATAATGAAATTGATTTAATCTTATTAGATATTATGATGCCTGAAATTGATGGACTTGAAGTTTGTAGGCGATTACAAAAAGAGGAGCAGTTTAAAGATATTCCTATTATTTTTGTTACAGCTTTAGAGGATGCCAATAAATTGGCCGAAGCTCTTGATATGGGGGCAATGGATTATATTACGAAACCTATAAATAAAGTTGAACTATTAGCACGTATGCGTGTAGCGTTACGCTTGAAATCGGAATTAAATTGGCATAAAGAACAAGAAGAAAATCTTCGGAATGAACTAGATTTAGCTACGCAAGTACAAAGAAACTTATTAAGTACCCCATTAAGAGAAGATTATATAAAAATTGAAGCAAGTTACTTACCTTCATTTAAATTAGCTGGAGATATGTATTATTGGTATAAAATCGATGAAAACCGCTACGGTATTATATTATTAGACGTGATGGGACATGGTATATCTGCTTCATTAGTTTGTATGTTTATTTCGTCTGTATTACGTGAAACGATTAAATCTTTAATCGATCCAGAACTTGTCATTAAAGACTTAAATAAATATATGACTCTTTTACATAATGAGAATGACGATATTCCATATTATTTTACAGCGATATATTTAGTAGTAGATACAGAAAAGAGAACGATTGAATATGTAAATGCAGGGCATCCTTCTGGATACGTTTTAGTTGATGAAACAAATATGGTTGAACTAAATCGCGGGAGTTGTGCGGTAGGATTTTTTGATGAAATAAAAGTTAAAAAGACAGTTATACCTTTTGAGAAGAACGCTCAAATCGTATTGTTTACAGATGGTGTTCTTGAAGCAATTGCAAATGATGAATTTGAGGCTGAAGAGAAATTACGTACTTTTACAGAAAGAAAATGGGGAGATTTAGAAGGCGAGATAGAAGGGTTTTACAAGGAAGAACAAAAGAAAGCGCAATCAGATGATATGTGTCTAATTATGATACAAACGAATGCGAAATAAAAAGCGTATGAAATCCAAACAGAGGATTTCATACGCTTTTTATTGTATTTTTTGATAAATTTGTTCGCTAGGATTAAATTGGGTATAATGCGGCATTATATTTGAAAAACGAAGAGTTTCTTTATTTCCTAAACATAGAAAACCATTGTGACCTAAGCTTTCATAAAATAGTTGCTGCACTTGATTTTGAAGTTTACTTGTAAAGTAAATTAAAACGTTACGACAAAGTATAATATGAAACTCGTTAAAAGATTGATCGGTTACTAAATTATGCTGTGCAAAAATAATGTTTTGTAAAAGTGATGGATTAAAATAAGCAAAACGATTATCTGTTGAATAATAGTTAGAAAATGCTTGTGTACCGCCAGCTTGTAAATAATTTTTCGTATAAGTTTGCATTTTATTTAACGGGAGGATAGCTTGTTTTGCTTTTTCTAACACATTTGTATTCATATCTGTTGCGTAAATAACCGACTTTTCACTTAATCCTTCTTCGTGAAGTAAGATGGACATTGATAATACTTCTTCACCAGTTGCGCATCCAGCATGCCAAATTCTAATTTCAGGTTGCTTTTTTAATTCAGGAATAACATGCTCTCTAAGCGCTTTAAAAAAGGCAGGGTTACGGAACATCTCAGTTACATTAATCGAGAAATCATTTAATAACTGTTCTAAAACCCCTTCCTCGTGAATTACTTTTTCAATTAATTTTGAAATGGTAGGGATATTAGAGAGCTGCATTCTATTACAAATTCTTCTATAAATAGATGTGCGAGCATATTGGCGAAAATCAAATCCTGATAGTTTAAATACCGCTTCCAATAGTAATTCAATTTCTAAGTTCGTGCGCTCATCCGTATCTACTGATGGATCAAAATTATAATACTTATTTTCCACTCCAACTAAACCTCACTTATTTTATTAACCATACACTCATTACCGAATAGAGTTGATGTAGATTTAATGGTTTACTTATATAATCTGAAGCGCCAGCAGATAAACATTTTTCCTTATCATTTGGCATTGCTTTAGCAGTTAATGCGATAATAGGTATTTCATTTAACCCTAAGTTCATTCGGATATTTTCCATCGTTTCATAACCGTCCATATTAGGCATCATAATATCCATTAAAATAAGGTCAATATTTGTATTACTTTTTAGTATTTCTAAACACTCTAAGCCGTTTTGGGCAGTAATAATGTTGGCATTTTGTTTTTTTAATGCGTTTTGTAACGCAAATATATTTCGATGATCATCATCGACAATTAAAATGGTTTTCTCTTGGAAGACGTTATTTGTTTCGGGAGTAACGATAGTTTCTTCAACAACTTCAGCAGGAATAACATCTTCTATCGTTGCTGCGACTTCTAAATTGGATAACTGTATATCATGTAATCCATTTGGCAGGTTAGGAATATATACAGTGAAAGTACTACCTTCTCCTACATTACTCTCTAACGTAATCCAACCACCTAACAATCTAGCAAACTCTTTACAAATAGATAAACCTAATCCTGTACCACCATACTTCCGAATCGTTGCGCCATCTGCCTGTTGAAAGGCTTCGAAAATAAGTTGATGCTGTTCTTTAGCGATACCAATACCAGTATCTTTTACTGAAATTGTAATCCAATCTTTACTTATAGACTGCATATCATGACTTAAATTACTTGTTTCTATCGAATCGAAATGTAAAGAAACGGATCCTTTTTCTGTAAATTTAAATGCATTGGATAATAAGTTTTTAATAATTTGCTCAATCCGTTTTGCATCTGTATAAAACAGATCAGGAATCGTATCACTGTCTTCAATAGTAAATTCGACATTTTTTTGTGCAGCTATATGTAAAAAGTTTTGATGCATATTGGCTGCCATGTCACTTATGTTCGTTGCTTCAAAAATGATGTCTAGTTTGCCTGCTTCTACTTTAGATAAATCGAGTATGTCATTAATTAAAGTAAGTAAGTCTTTCCCTGATGAATGAATGACAGTTGCTAATTCAATCTCATCGTCGGATAAATTGTTATCATGATTTTCTCTTAACATTTCAGATAATAGTAAAATACTATTTAACGGTGTGCGTAATTCATGTGACATATTTGCTAGGAACTCAGATTTGTATTTTGAGCTGCGTAACAACTCGCTTGCTTTTTCTTCTAATTCTGATTTAGTAATTTGTAAGTCAGCTGTCTTCTGCTCAGCCTCTTCAGTTCTAGACTCTAATTGTTCATTCGTTGTTCGTAATTCTTCTGCTTGCATTTGTAGTTCTTCCGCTTGCGTTTGCAATTCTTCTGATTGAACTTGTAACTCTTCTGTCATTGCTTGTGATTCATGTAAAAGAGTTTGAATTCGCATACGTCCCATAATGCTATGGATTGTTAAACCTAGATTATCAACGGTTTGTTGAATTAAATCTTGATGTAAATCTGAAATCTCAGTTACACTTACTAACTCCATTACTGCGATTACTTCATCCTCAAATAAGATAGGGATGATTAATAGATTTTTAGGACGTATTTCTAATACTCCGCTAGTGACATAACGAAACTCTTCGGGTATATCCCTGAGAATAAAACTTTTCTTTTCTAAGGCAGACTGTCCAATGAAACCTTCACCCATTTGAATGGATTGTTTCCCAATATCAGCACCTTGATCGGCGAAAGAAGCTTTTTTCACATAGTAGACAGTTTCTTCATATTCTTCACGTACATAAAATGCACCGCAAGAAGTTTGCGTTTTTTGTATAATTCCACTAAGAATTTTTTTACCTAACATCTCAATAGAAGATACACCTTGATACATTAAAATTAATTCTGCAAGCTCCGTTTGTAACCACTCTCTTTTCGATATTTCGTCTAGTAGGTGATTCGTTGTATGAGCAAGATCTTTTATTTCATCACGTGTGTTTACATGAATTCTTTCCGTGATTTTTTCTTTAGAAGAAATGGATTTAATAGCTTGAATTACATTTTTAATCGTTTTTGTAATGGAATTCGAAATATAGAGTGAAATGATAATAGAAATACAAGAAAGTAAGAACAATAAACTGTATAACCAAATCTCTAATTTATTATTTTCAGTATCTAATTGTGCTGCTCTTTTTTTCGTTA
This sequence comes from Bacillus cereus group sp. Bce041, assembly GCF_052646455.1. Classification (NCBI taxonomy): domain Bacteria; kingdom Bacillati; phylum Bacillota; class Bacilli; order Caryophanales; family Bacillaceae; genus Bacillus; species Bacillus cereus group sp. Bce041. The sequence continues at coordinate 845,667 of NZ_JBQXON010000002.1, read as the reverse complement.
ATTGCTCCTCAGTGCTACGGAAGTTAGTTACCTGTGACTGTAATGACTGAATTTGAGTCGTGTCGATTGTTTGTACATTATTACTATTATGATTTGCAATTAACGGGTGAATCTCTTTATTTATCCAACTAATAATATTTTCGTTAATCTGTTTTAATTTTTCTTGCTGAGATGGGTTATCCTCTAATAATGAGAAAAGATCTTGATAATGCTTTTCGTAATCCTTTTCCGCAGAATTAAGAGATTGTACGTAATTTGGATTATTAGAAATGATAAACCCTTTCGCTTTATTTTCAATTGTTAGTAAATCTTTCTCCACTTGATTTGTTAAATTGAGAACTTTAAAATCGTGATCAATAATAAAATTACGAGATTTTTGTAAATTAGAAATCTCATTGTTCAACATAATGAAAGAAACAAGTAAGAACAAAATGATAACTAAATAACCAGCCATAATTTTGTAGCGAATACTAAATTTTGCTTTCGAGTTCATTAAAAATTCCTACCTTCAAGGTTATTAAAACTTTTCTATTTTAAAGAATGAAAAACGTAATATATATTATATCAGTTTTCATAAGGCTAAACTAGAAATCCCCCTATTGTATTAGGGGGTTCTTTTTTAATAGAGGAAATCATTTTGAAATATAAAACTATATATGAAAAGTAACAATCGAGGGAATAGGGGATAACAAAACTTTTAAGAAGGGAAGAGTGTTCTTAAAGCTCTTTTTGCATCTATTCCTTCAAAAATAAATAATACAAGATCTCTCTTTTTTACAGTAAGGAAAAAGGATACTAGAGTGCTTAAGTTTTTAATAGAAGTAAGTGTTCCGTGTTTACTTATAAATACATTCGTTTGAAATGTTGTCATTAAAGCATAAAAATGATGAATTTGAGTTATTGTAGGTGTTTCATTATAAGAAATAGTAGTAGAGTGAATGGCGTTCATCGTAATATTCCTTTCCATATAGTAAGCATAACAATATAAACATACCCGTTTTAAAAAATGTTAAACATATAAATAAGAAAAAATATAATTATAGTTTTTTACGTTTAGAAAAGGTTAGGAAGGGTATACATATACTACAAAGAGATTGACTGAAGATGAATTGTAGGATGTCTATGTTTAGTAGATTAGTCTATCAAAATATACTTTTACTTTAAATAAAAAGGAGCCTGGTATACATGAATGAAATGATGATTAATATTACATTTGATTTAATTTACTTGTTAAGTAGTTCACTTGTAGTGCTTTTACTATTCGCTTTTTTCATAAATGGTTATGTTAATAAGAAAATTAGTGTATACAGAAATGAAGAAAAATAAAAATACATTATATAAAACTTTAGGAGGTTAATAGTTATGAATGTAGATAGAAAAATAGTAGGTGTTTTTAGAACAATTGATGATGCGGCACTCGTTATTAATGAATTAAATGATAAAGGATATTCAGCAGATAACATTTCAGCTATTGCGAAAGATCAAAAGGAAATTGAACATCTAGAAGAAAAATCGGGTGAAAAAGTGAATAGCGAAACTGCACATAAAGCAGATATCTTTTCAGCGACAGGGCTTGTGGCTGGAGGAGTAGCAGGCGGGCTCGGTGGTTTATTAACAGGTCTTGGTATACTTGCCGTTTCTGGAATGGGTCCAATTGTAGCAGCAGGACCAATCGCAGCAGCTATTGGAGGAGCTGGTATTGGCGGAGGAGCTGGAAGTTTAATAGGAGCATTTATCGGCTTAGGAATCCCTGAAGACCATGCTAAAAAGTATGAAGAATATATTTACGATGGAAATATATTAATTTTAGTAGATGCAAAATTAGATGATAAGTTAGAAATCTATAAAATATTTGATAAGCATAATGCCTATAACTCTGATTTCTTTAAATAAAATGTAAACAAAGTGAATATCGTTTTTGATCTTACAACTTTGGCGCGGCCGAGGAGTCGTATGACTATAAGAGAGGAAGGGCTTATAGTAAAAGATCAAGTCCTATTATGATATTGAGAAGGGAAGAGGTGTCTATTCGTGATTGTAAAAATATTAAAGGATAGTAGTAATAGTTTCCTTTGCACAGTTCAAAGTAAAAATGGAGATCGGTATGTGAAAAAATGGTTTAGTAAACATGAAAATAATAAAGAATTAGGGCGACCAACTTTTAAAGAAGTAGAAAAGGATTGGAAAGAAAATAGAGACTCGTTTATGTATCCCAATATTAAAGCGCTTTATTAAAATGAAACATAAAGCGCGTTTTATTATTACAAAATTGTCACACTCCTGTAAGGTAATTCAATAGATTAGTTACTTTTTCCATGTCATAATAAAGACATAAGAAAGCTAATCAAAAATTATAATTTATAGGAGAGTGTCAGTCATGATTGTAACAACAACGTCTGGAATTCAAGGTAAAGAAATTATTGAGTATATCGATATTGTAAATGGTGAAGCTATTATGGGTGCAAATATTGTCCGCGATTTATTCGCTTCTGTTCGTGATGTTGTCGGTGGTCGTGCTGGTTCTTATGAAAGTAAGCTAAAAGAAGCTCGTGATATTGCGATGGACGAAATGAAAGAACTTGCAAAACAAAAAGGTGCGAACGCTATCGTTGGTGTTGACGTAGATTACGAAGTTGTTCGTGATGGAATGTTAATGGTTGCTGTAAGTGGTACAGCTGTACGTATATAAGTAAATAAAAAACAGGCTTACCCCTTGAAGTTTATGCTTTGAGGGGGTTTTTTGTTTTTAAGTTGTAGAAGTAAACTCCAGTTGCAAGGGTAAAATGAAAAAGAGACAGTGATGCTACATATATGTAGCGTGAGTGCAAACTTTATAATAAATAATAAAGTTGTTATTTGAGATAATGGAAGAATTAGTGGTATAAATAACTTTATAGATAATAATCAAAATAGAGAAGACAGAATGTTCATGGATGGAATGGTTAAGGGGATTTTCCAATCTGTAATAAAAAACGGAGGTACTGAGAACGGTTTACAGATGTCTACTACATAAAATTTATAATGGATTGGGGGCAATTTTTATGTTTTGGTTAGGATGTTTTTTAGGATACATTGTAGGTTCTGTTATTACATGTGCGCTACTTTACTTTGGATATAGATCCAATGAAAATAAAAAAGCGGATATGCAAAAAGGGGAGGAGAGAAAAATCAATCAAAGAGGTGTATAGTAGGCGAAAGGTAAGGTGATAACATTGATGCAAAAATAAAGGACAGTTACATATTTTATATGATTACTATGTACTGTCCCGCTTATTCCTTTTGGATTAGGAAAAATTGTTTCCTGTCTTGCTATAAATTTCATAGGCGAAAAAACCAAATAAATAGCCTATTCCGGATCCTAAACTAATTGAAAGTAGTGAGAAATCTGGGGAAAACATGCCGAAAATCAAACCAATTATACAGCCGACAAGCATTCCTATAGGTATGAAAATGTCTAATAAAATTTGAGCCTCATTTGATTTTTTCTTACCCAATTTGCCGTGCTTATATTTATGTTCCAATCTTTTTATTACAAATACTACAATTCCGCCGACTAGTATAATAGGCCAAATTGCCGAAATGAACCACATGTTAGAAGCTCCTTTCACCTTTCAATATAATTGTACCAAAAAATTACAATTATAGACTGCTAAACGTACTATCTAGTCTATTTAAAAGGTAAATGCAAAAGACTTCTTCTTTTGCATTTAATAACTCGTCAAAAACACTTTCCGATACGATAAACTTAACTAAATCTATACAATTCAATCAAATTTACACAAGTTAGTGCTTCATCGTGTTCTCGCAACCCCGAAGGGACGAGGGGTATAACACTCCACACGAGGCAGTATCGTTACCTCCTATTATCAAGCATTTATTTTACCCATCTTGATAAATTTATCGACGCATTTACATCCCTATCGTGATAGCTATTGCATGAAGCACAACACCACTCACGTATTTTTAAGCTCCACTGTCCTTCTGGTTGAACTGAATGGTCGTATTTTACTCCGCAACATGAGCAAATCTTGCTTGAAGCGAACCATTTATCAGCTTTTACATACGCAATGCCGTACTTCTCGCACTTGTATGACAAACATTGAAAGAAGAAGTGTAATTTTTGAAATGAAAATGCTTTCGATAGTTTTTTGTTTTTTAACAGGTTTGAAATAGATAAGTCTTCCACAACAATCCTCATTGGTTTGGTTTTCACCAATTTAGCTGTTGCTTGATGGATATGGTTATTTCGGATATTCATAATTTTCCTAGATAACCGCAGGTGCTCAGCTTTCGCTTTTTCATATCCAGCAGATTGAATTTTCACACCTTTTTTAAATCTCCTAGACATATCTCTTTGCGCTGACTTTTTCCTTTTCAAAAGTTTTTTAACCTTGGCGTCTTTGTTTATATTTCGTTCTTTCGTACCATTAGAAGCTACAAACAGCTCTTTTAAACCAACATCCACACCGATTGACTCATTGGTTAGTTCTTGTGATTCAAAGTCTTCTTGGAACCCCACACTAATCCACCAGTGACGACCATCAAAGGTAACTCTTGGATTGGATGGTTTTTTATTTCTTGGTAGTTGTTGGCTTGTTTTCACTTCTCTAATAGACTGAATATGAACGACTTTTTTTCCTATACTCAGTCTTTCATAATTGGCATAAAATCCTTGGATCAAATCTTTTTTTGATTTATAAGAAGTGTGAGAACCATTTTTGTACTTTTTGAACGTATTTTTTCTCGCCGTATCAAAATCTTTTGAAGCCTGTTTAGGAACTTGTGCATTAATGTCTTTTAACCACTCATATCTCTTTCGCTTCTTGATCTTTGTAAATCGTTTCTGTAAAGCTAACTGTGAAACAGATTTTCCAACTAGCTTATAGTATCTATCACTCATTCTTTTACAATAGTTATAAGCGAATCTTGCAGCACCGGCATGTTTTTTAAGCACTTGTTCTTGTTCAGGCGTTGGAATCAGTCTAACTTTCTTCGCCAATATCATCAGAATGTAACTCCTTTAATGAAAGATTTGTTCTTCTGAATCGTAGCGTGTTCCACCAGCATTCTCCTGAGACTACTCGGATGCAAACCTGTTAATTCTGATACTTGACTAACTCGTAAAAATTTCATTATTATTCTTACCTCATTGAATCCACCATAGCACATACGTTCGATATATTCAATGAGGTTTGATAGATTTAATTAAATTTATCTCGTTCAACTAAGGGCGCAATTCCTTAGCCAGTTCTCTTATGAACTTCTCATGTTTTCACATGAGCGCAGACTATATGTTTATCTAATTAAAGATAGAGGATTTTTCCACCACCATAGGCTTGTGATGTACTCTCGTCAGTTATACGAGATAGTCGTTGAACGTTCATCTTATCACTTTTGACTTAGATGATTCGAGGCGGAAGACCCATTGTTCTAGTGTTTAGGATTTAACCTTGCACCATCTGATTGATTTTTTCTGCTTTCGCGACATTCACGCTCACTATTTCTAGCCACGTTGTAGTTCAATCAGCTTTAGGGATTGCCCGCAGTTAACCCTCACTACTAGCCAATCACTTGACTAGCAGGGCTTACTGATATATTTAATTAACTTTCGTTATAATTGGTTAAATAAATCGTAACAGTTAGTTACCCTTTCGTTTTCTCAGCGGACTGCACAACATCAACTGCCGCTTTCACATCCGCTAAGTCATATGTAGAATGGACTTTCATAAAACGTAATTGCTCATTTTCTACTAAGCGAATTAAGTGACGAAACGTTTCTTGCCATTTATATGGTGATACCTCTTTATTCCAATGTCGTAAATGAAATATGTTTGCGTGCACTTTTGCTTTTGTGACAATCTCGGCCCAGTTCACTTGTATTCCTGATAGAAGACCGATCGTTAAAAAATGCCCGTTTGGACGTAAGGAAAAAGCTAATTCATTTCCATCCGGTCCTCCGATAGAATCAATCGCAGCATCCGCACCGAGCCCGTTTGTTAATGTCATAACAGTTTCATAAAGCGGGGCAGTGGAAGTATCAATTACATATGCAGCACCAAGGTGCAGTAATTCTTCTGTATGCTTATTATTTCTTGTAACGGCAATTAATCGGAAATTTAAAATTTGGGATAACTGCGCAAAAAGATGCCCAATAGCGGACCCACAAGCATTCACTAATAAAACGTCATTACTCTGTAAGTTTAACGTTTCTGTACAAGTAACCCACGCCGTAAGGGGATTAATATACATTTGTGCAGCTGTGAAATCATCAATGGAATCAGGAATAGGGACTACAAAATCAGCCGATGTCTTCACATATTCTTGCCAAGTACCTTCCCCGCGTAAAGGTAACACTCGTTTACCGATAAGCTCTCGAGAAACAAAAGCGCCAACATTTTCTACAATACCAACACCTTCATAGCCAGGTATGTTAGGTAAAGGAATTCTATGAGCGTACGCTCCTGTGATGGGAATTAAGTCAGATGGATTAATCGGTCTAACTAGCATACGGACGAAAACTTCATTATCTTTCAGTGGTTCTATATTTTTATATTCAATTTGTAATACGTCTTTTGGATTGCCAAACTTATGAAATTGAATGCATGTTCCAAGCAAAGTAATTTGCCCCCTTAGTTTGATTGGATTTATTATAGCATTTTTAGTTTGGGTGGTTACTTTGTTAGTGATAAATAGGGTTTTTAATTTACGTATTTATCAGAATCTTATAAAATGTGTATATAACTATAAAATGGGGGGATTTCTTCATGTGTACTAGTTTGACGTTACAAACTAAAAATTTCCAACATCTTTTTGCGAGAACAATGGATTTCACATTAGATATGAATCAGGAAGTAATAATCATTCCTCGGCGTTATCAGTGGAACAATATAACTGGTGAAACTATCCGAGCGAAAAAGGCTGTTGTCGGAATGGGAATTAATCATGAAGGAAGGGTCATTATGGCGGACGGAGTAAATGAAGCTGGTATGACGTGTGCCACTCTCTATTTCCCGGGATTCGCTACTTATAGTAACAGTATAGATAACCATAAAACGAATTTAGCGCCATTTGATTTTGTAGCTTGGAGCCTCACGCAATTTAATTCTGTTGAAGAGTTAAAAAAATCTGTTGATAACATTTCCCTTATAGATATACCATCACCAGTTTTAGGAATTACCCCACCGCTACATTGGATTTTAGCAGATAAATGGGGAGATTGTATTGTACTTGAGCCGACAACTGATGGACTAAAAATGTATGACAATCCATTAGGAGTGATGACTAATAGTCCGGAGTTTAATTGGCATTTACAAAATTTAAGACAATATATTGGACTTAAATCGCAGCCATTTGCGCCAACGGAGTGGGGAGATGTACCATTAAGTGCTTTTGGCCAAGGTTCAGGAACGATGGGACTTCCTGGAGATTTTACCCCGCCATCAAGATTTGTGCGGGCAGCATATGGAAAACAAAACATTCAAGGTATAGAGAACGAAGAAGAGGGGATATCTGCTATTTTTCATATCTTATCAAATTGTGAGGTCCCTAAAGGGGCAGTAATAACAGAAGACGGAACATTAGATAATACCATCTATACGAGTGCAATGTGTATGGAGTCTGGAACATATTATTACCATACTTACGATTGTAGACAAATTATAGCTATTCATTTATTCAATGAAAATTTAGATACAGCTGAGATTAAAACTTATCCGTTTCAGCGGAAACAAAAAATATTTTATGAAAACTAAAGAGCCCCTGAAAAAGCGAGATTGATAAAAACACCTCCATTTAATTTGCATACTTAGTATGCAAATTAAGGAGGTGCTTTTTATCATTTATCAATATTCAGGTTTACTTCTTGCTATTCTATTAAGCCGAAGCCTTCTTCATTCTCTCAAGTAAACTAGACAACACATGCGTACGATACGATTCTAGTTTTTTACCTTCATAAGTACGGATACCTAATTTTTTAAGTTCTTTTACATACCAACCTTTGCTTCCGAAATACATGTAATCGCTCCCCTTCAACTTTGTTTTATTTATTCTGATTGCATATGGAGGTACAGGTAATATAATGAAGGAAATGAATTTCGCGCGAAAATGGTTAACTTTGTTGCAAAAGACATATATACTAAAGATAGTATACAACGAGGTGGACAAGACGTGATTATAGAGAAGCACGAAATTCAAATTGACCAAATTACTAGCGGTAAAGTGAATATCTTTACTTTCTATCGAAATAGAAAGCAAATTGATGATCATTTTTTACGATTGCAAGAACCATCGCTTACAGCAAACTACTTCTTCCATTTTCATTTTGATGCAGAGAGCTTGCATCTAATGCAGAAAGAGTTTCCGAGCGTATATCCGTACGACGGTAGTGAAACGATTCACGACTGGACGGAAAAGATGAAAGCAGAATTGCAACATCAGATCCAAACAGGAAAATGGAATAAGCGCGTACGTATCGGTAATCGCATTCTAGATGTGGTGTTTACGTGGTGTGACGAAGATATAGTAGAGTGAAAAAGAAGCGGATGACGCTTCTTTTTTTAGCGCTGGAATAAAACGAGCTTACCTGCAGTAGATGTACAGCGATGTGTTTTTTCATACAATCCTTTTTCTTGTAAGATAGATTCACCTTTTGCTTTCGCTTCTTTTTCAGTTGCCGCCTCGAATGATTCGTCTAATGCTTTTGAACCATCTTTTTCAAAGACTGTTAGAACGTATACTCCCATGAAAATTCCCTCCAATATTTAAAATCAGAATCTTATAATTATTTTGACATAAAACGCTACAATATGCAAAGAAATATATGACATTGCGTGGTAAAATAGAATGAAACTTTAATCATCGAGAATATTTTTATTCTCGATGATTATTAGTTTTCAGCGATTTTAATTTTGATAAGATGAAACTTTTGAAAGATAGAAAGGATCGTTATTTGTGAAACAAGTAAAGTTTATACATGCGGCTGATTTGCATTTGGATAGTCCGTTTAAAGGGATGGAGATGAATGTTACGCAGCCTGTGTGGGAGAGAATGAAGCAAAGTACGTTTGAATCATTTGAGCGTATTGTTGATAAAGCGATTCAAGAGCGCGTTGATTTCGTATTACTAGCTGGGGATTTGTATGATGCGGAGACGAGAAGTTTGAGGGCGCAAGTGTTTGTGCGTGAGCAAATGAAGAGACTGTCGCAGTACGATGTCCCTGTTTTTATTATTCACGGTAACCACGATCATTTAGGGGGAAGCTGGGCAGCAATTGAGTTTCCAGAAAATGTTCATGTATTTACGGAGCCTTATGTAGAAGAGAAATCATTTTATAAAAATGGTGAATTGTTAGCTTCTATTTACGGGTTTAGTTATTTGCAGCAAGCGGTAACGGATAATATGACAGCGCAGTATACGAAAATGAGTGATGCGCCTTTTCATATTGGTATGCTTCACGGTAGTGTGGAAGGAGATGCAGAGCATAATCGCTATGCACCGTTTCAAATTCGTGAGTTGAAAGAAAAACAGTTTGACTATTGGGCCCTTGGCCATATACATAAACGTGAAATTTTATCAGAAGAACCATACATTATTTATCCAGGGAACATACAAGGTCGTCATCGTAAGGAAACAGGCGAGAAGGGTGCGTACCTTATTGAACTTACGAAACAAGGAACACAGTGTTCATTTTTCCATACGGCAGATGTTGTATGGGATGAAATCGAAGTTTGTATTGATGGACTTGAAACTGTTGATGAACTTATGACAAGCATATCTACTGCGATGAATGAATGCCGAAGAGAAGAGGAAGGTACGCTATTAACTGTCGTATTTACAGGACAAGGCCCACTTTCACCTTATTTGCGCGACGAAAAGCGTGTGGAAGAGATTTTTCACATTTTAGCATCTGGAGAAGAGCGAAAAGATTTCGTATATGCGATGAAGTGGAAAAATGAGACGGTTTCTTTTGTGGAAATCGAACGTTTGAAAGCGGAAAATCATTTCGTCGGTAGTGTGCTAAAGGAGTTAGAAGCTTTCACTAATATGGACGGAGTATTGCGCACTATTTGGACATCTCCTGTAGCGCGTAATAGTATTGAATCTTTTACAGAAGAAGAGAAGAAAGAGATTCAAAAGGAAGCAGAAAATATTATTTTAGAACAATTATTCCAGCAAGAGAGGGATAAAAAATGAGAATTGAAAAACTCCATATTTATGGGTACGGAAAATTAGAAAATGTGGAAATGGATCTTTCCTTGCTGACAGTGTTATACGGTGAAAATGAAGCGGGGAAATCGACAATTCGCTCATTTATGAAAAGTATTTTATTCGGTTTTCCGACGAGAGGACAGCGCCGTTATGAGCCGAAAGAAGGCGGGAAATATGGCGGTGCGATCACTGTGCAAACAGAGCAGTACGGTCGTTTGAAAATTGAGCGATTGCCAAAGACGGCAGCTGGCGAGGTGATCGTTTATTTTGAAGACGGGAAAACGGGCGGAGAAGAAATTTTAAACGATATATTAAGCGGGATGAATGAAAGTTTATTTGAATCTGTCTTTTCATTTGATATGCATGGCCTTCAAAACATTCATCAGCTCGGCGAAGCGGATATTGGCAATTATTTATTTTCGGCAAGTGCAGTCGGAAGTGATGCGCTATTGCAGTTAGATAAAAAGCTAGAAAAAGAAATGGACCAGCGCTTCAAGCCGAGTGGTCGTAAACCAGAAATTAACGTGTCACTGCAAGAGATGAAGAAACTTGAAGAGAAGATGAAAGAGTGGCAAGGGAAAATTGGCACGTATGAAAAACAGGTCGAGCAGTTAAAAGAAAGTGAAGAGAAACTTGCTTCTGTTCGCGTGGAAAAAGAGAATGCAGAAAAGCGGAAGCAAGATTATGAAATATTAGCAGCGCTTGAGCCTCTCGTTATTGAAAAGCGTGCGCACGAGAAAGTGTTAGAGAACGAGAGCGGGCAGTTTCCTGTAAACGGAATGGCGCGTTATGAAGCAATTAAGGCGAAGATGGAGCCGCTTCAATTACAAGTTGATTCGCTCCACAAGAAAATTGAGACAGTGCAATCGGAAATTGCCTCGATTCAAATAGATGAAGAGTTTTTACAAAAAGAAAGTTATGTAGAAGAACTTCGTATGCAGCATATGTCTTACGAAAATGCACGCCAAGAAATGCGTGATTTGACAGGAAGTATTACGAATATAAAAGAAGAACTGGCAGAACTAGAGCAACAAATTGGTGCTACTTTTGAAAAGGAAACAGTTCTGTCGTTTGATATGAGTTTGGCAACGAAAGAGTTAATTACGCAAACAGTGCAAAAGGCGCGTGAATTAGAAACGCAAAAAGCACAGCTTGATGATCGTTTTAAAGTAGCGCAGGAGCAATTAGAAGAACAAGAAGAGAATATAAGACAGATTAAGCAACAAATGTTAGCGGATGAAGAGCGAAATGCGTTAGCTGAGAAAGAGAAGTCGTTCCAAGATGCGGCGTTTATCGGTATGGGCGCAGAGAGAATGAAGCGCAAGTACGAGGAAAAAGCAGGAGCGGCTATGCAAAAGAAAAAGCAGTGGCAAAGAGTTTGTCTTCTGTTACTCCTTATTAATACAGGCATTTTATTCACGAGCTTATTTATAGACAATCGCCCGCTTTTATTTATTAGTGTCATCGTATTTGTAGGGATTGTTCTCGCCCTTGTTTTATATAAAGATCCATCAAGCGGATTACAAGAAGAGCTTCTTACTCTTCAGCAAAGTGCCGGCGGGAGACAAAGTGAAGAAGCGATGTCTGTACGCTATGAGTTAGAAAAAGATGAAGAGATTCGGAAGTTATTTGAGCGCGAGTCTTATAAGTTACAGCAATTGGAACGAGCGTATGATAAAGTTGTTTCATCGTATGAGGAATGGGAGAGAGAAACGTTCCAGGCGGGAGAACAAGTCGATGCATATAAAACGCGCTATATGTTTCCTGAATTTTATACGTATGCACACATATTGCCGGCGTTTGAGCGTATTGAAAAAATGCAGCAATTATATCGGGAGTTAGAGAAGCAAGGTACGCGAAAATCTTCATTATATGAAATGATTTCGCAATTTGAACATAAACTAGAAACTGTTATCGGTAGTGCGGAGTATAGTAAGCTACACGAGGCACAAAGCCGTATGCAAAATGAGAAAGAGAAGCGCCAAACTTGTAAGCAGTTAAAAGAAAAACTGGCGGAATGGCAAGAAGAATATGAGTTTATGCAAGAACAATTAAAGCAATTACTAATAGAACGAGATGGTTTATGGCATATTGCAGAGTCTACAGATGAAGAGATGTTTTTAGAAGCAGGTAAACTGGCGGAAAAACGTGAGGATGCAGAGAAACAAGTGGGGCGTTTATTACCGCAAATTGATCTGTTGGAACAGCGTTTAACGAGTTTATCATTAGCTGAACATTATGAAGCTGACGGGTATGAAGGAAAATTAAAGCAAGAAATTACAACTGTCCAAAACTGTCTTACGAAAGAGAAAGAACTGACAGAGCGTATTGCGAAACATCGTATGGAAATTGCGAATTTAGAAGAAGGTAGTACGTACGGCGATTTAATGCATGAATGGGAAATGAAAAAAGCGCAAGTGCGTGAACAAGTGAAGAAGTGGGCTGCTTATGCGGCCGCAAAGACAGTGTTAACGAAAACGAAGCACTATTATCATGAAGTTCATCTTCCTCGTATTTTACAAAAATCAGAAGAGTATTTCGTCTATTTAACAGGCGGACGCTATAGTAAAATCTTTTCACCGTCAGAGGCAGAACCGTTTATCGTTGAACGTAACGATGGTATGCGTTTTTACAGTCATGAACTAAGCCAAGCGACAGCGGAGCAGTTATATTTATCGCTGAGATTTGCACTCGCGAAAACATTCGAACATGATTATCCATTTATTATTGATGATAGTTTCGTGCATTTTGATGCGGTAAGGACGAATCGTACGATTGAACTTATAAAGGAAATTGCAAAGGATAGACAAGTCATATTCTTTACATGTCATGCGCATTTACTTGCGTATTTTACAGAAAAACAGATTATAAAATTAACACATATGCGTAAAGAAAATGAGTTGTAGTGTGCTATACTAAAAGTAACTGATTTGGTGGAGGAATTCGAATGAAAAAGAAAATTGCAGAGTATGAAGTTGGTGAACAAGTCGATATTTTCTTGTTAATTAAAACAGCGACAAAAGGTATCGCAAGCAATGGAAAGCCATTTTTAACAGTAATCTTACAAGATCCAAGTGGAGACATTGAAGCGAAATTGTGGGACGTATCACCAGAAGTTGAGAAACAATATGTAGCGGAAACAATCGTGAAAGTAGCTGGTGATATTTTAAACTACAAAGGACGTATTCAATTACGTGTGAAACAAATTCGTGTTGCGAATGAAAATGAAGTAACAGATATCTCAGACTTCGTAGAAAAAGCACCAGTGAAAAAAGAAGATATGGTTGAGAAAATTACGCAATACATATTTGAAATGAGAAACCCGAACATTCAGCGTCTAACAAGACATTTATTAAATAAGCATCAAAACGAATTTTTAGACTATCCAGCAGCGACAAAGAACCATCACGAGTTCGTATCTGGACTAGCTTATCACGTCGTATCAATGCTTGATTTAGCGAAAGCTATCTCAAATCTATACCCATCGTTAGATAAAGACTTACTATATGCAGGCGTTATTTTACATGACCTTGGTAAAGTAATCGAACTATCTGGCCCAATTTCTACAACGTATACGTTAGAAGGAAATTTACTAGGCCACATTTCTATTATGGTGAACGAAATTGGTAAAGCAGCAGACGAATTGCAAATCGATGCAGAAGAAGTATTAATTCTTCAACACATCGTCCTTTCTCACCACGGAAAAGCAGAATGGGGTAGTCCAAAACCACCATTAGTAAAAGAAGCAGAAATTCTGCATTACATCGATAACTTAGATGCAAAAATGAACATGATGGACCGCGCATTAGGACGCACAAAACCAGGCGAATACACAGAGCGTGTCTTCGCACTTGATAATCGTTCGTTCTATAAGCCGACGTTCCATAATTAATAATGTGAATAAAGTGGCCTCATTAAGTGTTAATACACTTAGTGAGGCTATTTTTATAGGAAGTAAATAATACTTTATAAAAAAATATCTTGAACTCGAGATAAAATACTTGCTTTTTAATCACTTGAGTTGTAAAGTGATAGTAACGAAAGTAATTGAGCCATATGAAAAACATACACTCAGTTGTTTTCGATTAAAAAACAAAGTAACTTATACAGTAAAAACTAAGATGAATTTACAAAAACATAATGAGAATAAATTGAACAGCTAAAAAGCATATTATTTTTTCATCATCACTTGACTAGTAAAACGAAGCGGAGGAATTAAAAATGTATAAAATTAAAGGGCATCATCACATTTCAATGGTTACGAAAAATGCAAATGAAAATAATCACTTTTATAAAAATGTGCTTGGATTACGTCGTGTGAAAATGACAGTGAACCAAGATGATCCGTCAATGTACCATTTATTTTACGGAGATAAAACAGGAAGTCCGGGTACAGAGTTATCATTTTTTGAAATTCCTTTAGTAGGAAGAACATATCGCGGTACAAATGCGATTACTCGAATTGGATTACTCGTTCCTTCAGAGGAAAGCTTACATTACTGGAAAGAACGATTTGAGAAATTTGATGTGAAACATAGTGAGATGACAACATATGCAAATCGTCCTGCTTTACAATTTGAGGATGCTGAAGGTCTTCGCTTAGTACTACTCGTTTCAAACGGAGAAAAAGTAGAGCACTGGGAAACTTGGGAGAAATCAGAAGTTCCTGCAAAGCATCAAATTCAAGGAATGGGTTCAGTGGAAATGACAGTGCGTAGACTTGATAAACTGGCGAGTACACTTACAGAGATGTTTGGTTATACAGAGGTTAGCCGAAGCGAAGAGGAAGTAATTTTTCAGTCCATTAAAGGAGAGGCTTTTGGAGAAATCGTTGTGAAATATTTAGATGGTCCTACTGAAAAACCGGGCCGCGGTAGCATCCACCATTTAGCAATTCGTGTGAAAAACGATGCAGAGCTTGCCTATTGGGAAGAACAAGTGAAACAAAGAGGCTTCCATTCTTCAGGAATCATTGACCGTTTCTACTTTAAAAGCTTATATTTCCGTGAATCAAACGGAATCCTTTTTGAAATTGCGACAGATGGACCAGGGTTTACAGTTGATGGAGATGTAGAACATTTAGGAGAAAAACTTGATTTACCACCGTTCTTAGAAAATCAGCGTGCAGAGATTGAAGCAAATTTAGCACCTATTGAAGAGAAAATATAAAATTTAAAACCATTGGAGGAATATAAAATGAACCAATTAAAAGGAATTCACCACGTTACAGCGATTACAAGTAGTGCAGAAAAAAACTATGAGTTTTTCACTCATGTTTTAGGAATGCGTTTAGTTAAAAAAACAGTAAACCAAGATGACATTCAAACGTATCATTTATTCTTTGCAGATGATAAAGGTAGTGCAGGAACAGATATGACATTCTTTGACTTCCCAGGTATTCCAAAAGGAGTACACGGTACAAATGAAATTTCAAAAACTTCATTCCGTGTACCAACTGATGCAGCATTAGAGTATTGGGTGAAACGCTTTGACCGTCTTGAAGTAGAACATACAGGAATTAAAGAGCAATTTGGTAAGAAAACTCTTTCTTTCGTTGACTTTGATGACCAACACTATCAATTAATCTCAGATGAACTTGATAAAGGGATCGAATCAGGTACACCATGGCAAAACGGACCAGTTCCATTAGAATATGCAATTACTGGTTTAGGCCCTGTATTCATCCGTATTGCAAACTTTAGTTTCTTCAAAGAAGTGCTAGAAAAAGTTTTATTATTTAAAGAGGTTGCGCAAGAAGGAGAATTCTATTTATTTGAAGTGAATAAAGGTGGAAACGGTGCTTCTGTCATTGTAGAACATAATACAGTTCTTCCTGAAGCACAACAAGGTTTTGGTACAGTGCACCATGCGGCATTTCGCGTAGAAGATCGCGCTGTATTAGAAGAATGGATTGAGAGAATCAGTAGCGTTGGACTTCCTTCATCTGGCTATGTAAACCGTCACTTCTTCGAATCATTATACGCAAGAGTTGCACCACAAATCTTATTTGAATTTGCAACAGATGGCCCAGGATTTATGGGAGATGAGCCATACGAAACACTTGGCGAAAAATTATCTTTACCTCCATTCCTAGAGCCAAAACGTGAAGAAATTGAAAAATTAGTGCGTCCAATTGATACAGTGAGAAGTACGAAGGAATTTATTAAAGAGTAAAAATAGAGATAGTAAGTAGGAGAGCAAGTAGTTTTAGCGGAGTGCTGGAACTGCTTGCTTTTTTATTTATCCTAGTAAGTTTTCTGACAATTGTTTCTCAAGTTATCAAAAAGGAAAAGTTTGGTATAATTAATTAAAACATTAAATTTTCTGATAATTACTTTTCAATACATAGAAAAGGAGTGGTAATATACAATTTTGATAATTGTATAAAAATCCTAATTTTGGAGAAAAGGGGATGCGAGTTTATGGGAGCAGATGTAGTAACGCGGGAGCAAATGAGACACTTATTGGATGATTGGTATCATTCAATGTTAAAACAAGATGTGGTTAAAGCGAAAGTACTAAATGAGGAAATAGAGTCCAAGGTTATTTATATTAAAGAAGATCAGTATGCGGCATTTTATCACGCATTATTAAAATTCCGTTATCATGTGCTAATTGATAGTTTGAGTATTACAGAGAATAGTTTTGATGAAATTAATACCTTTATAATTCCTGATGACGCACTTTTAACACATTATTATCACTTATTTAAAGGTATTCATGCAATGTATATATCAAATTACATTGAGTCACAAAATCACTTTGAAGAGGCTGGGAAATTACTTAAATATATAACATCTTCGTTGGAACATGCTGAATTCAATTATAGATTTGCATATTTGTCTTATCAAACGTATAAACCATTGATGGCGATTGATCAAATACGTTTAGCAAAAGATGAATATGAAAAACATCCTGGCTATGAAGTTTGTATTGCTTTGTGTGAGAATATTTTTGCAATGGCTTGTATTGATTTAAAGCAATATGAACAAGCCGAAGAGAAGTTGAATTTGGCATTAGATGTATTTCAAAAGATAGATAATGAAAGATTTATTACAATGGTTCGTCATAATTTAGCATGGTTATATGCAAGTCAAAACCTTTCGAGTTTAGCAATTCGACATTTAGTAGAAGTAATAAAAAGTAATCCCAAACATTTCAAAGCAATGTTTGTATTAGCACGTGAATATTACAAAATTGGAAAAATCGATACTGCCGCTGAATTAATTGAAAAAGGATTAGATATATGTAATAAGATACAAAATAAAGAATTTCAGCACCGTTTTGTAATTTTAAAGGAAATGAATCAAAAGACGTCTAGTGTATTATTAGAATCCACTATTTTAAATGGGATTTTATATTTTGAGAAAGAAGGTTTGTTGGATTGTATTCAAGAATATACTGAGATTTTAGCTATGCAATTTTATAAAGAAGAAAACCATGTAAAGGCAAGTAAATATTTTTATATAAATAATCAAGCACAGAAAAAACATTTAGAAAAAGGGGCGTTGAAATAATGAAAAAAGTAGGCGTAATAGCAAAAGGATTAATTTTTGTAGGGATTCTTTCATTGGGACTTAATTTTTCTTCTACTACACAGCAAGCAGTTAATATTGGTGACGGAGGAGCACCAGCAAGACCAGACTACGTTAACATTGGCGACACAGGCGGAGCACCAGCAGATAATAGAGGCGACGGCGGAGTAAGCCAACTATAATAACAAAGAAAGGGACTTCAACATGAAGTCCCTTTTTCTATTTTCAGGCCATGTAGAGAAAAGAATTGACTTACTTTAAATATGTAACTATAATAGTTACAGAATAACCATTAGTAATAGAAATGAGTTATATTTTTTTAGTATAATTGTAACTGTTTTAGTTACAATTAAAAAGAGAACATAAAACAACCAAAAAATGTAAAAACTTTAAATAGCAACTCAAGAAAGGAGACGGGAACTTTGAAACGGTTTAAGTTTTATTTGATTAGCGGTATTGTGCTTGTTTTGCTTATCGTATGTAACTTCGTTGATAAGCCGATTGCGAAGGTTGAAGAAGTGAAAGATACTGTTATGATGAAGCTGAATACGAAAGAGAGTATGGCGCAAATTGATGGGCAGACGATTTATTTTAAGCAAATTGGTGAGGGGAAACCTCCGTTACTCATGTTGCATGGGTTTGGTGGTTCTTCTGATGGGTTTAGTGATATTTATCCGGAACTAGTGCGAGATCATACGATTATTGCGGTTGATATTTTAGGGTTTGGGCGTTCTTCTAAGCCGGTTGATTTTCAGTATTCGTTTCCTGCGCAAGTGAATTTATATTATAAGTTAATGAAGAAGCTTGGATACGATCAGTTTGCGGTGCTCGGCCATTCAATGGGCGGAGAGATGTCCCTTAATTTAGCGTATTTATATCCGGATGCAGTGACGCATCTCATCTTGGCGGATGCTACAGGGATAGAGTCTTTCCAGCAAAAAGAAAGTTATGAAGTACCACCGCTATCGACGGACTTACAAACTGTAACCGAGATTACGAAGTATAATAAAAATGAAGTGAAAAATAGTCGTGATGATAAAGAGCATTATGATCAGCTTACGAAAATGAGAGAGCGCCGCATCGCGATGGAAGCCGATAAGATTAAGGTGCCGACTTTAATTATATGGGGACGACACGATAAGAGCGTTTCTTGGAAAAATGGTGAACTGTATCATGGGCTATTTGCAAATAGTACGTTTCATATTATTGAAAAAGGATACCACGCACCGTTTCGTCAAGAACCAATTGAGTTTATGGAATATGTACAAGCATTTTTCGCGAAGCATCCACAATAAAAATTTTAAGCATAAATCCACTTCTTTCCTCATAAAGTGAAACTAATAAGGCTTGTCTAAGGAAAGGAATGAAGTGATTTGGAAACTTTACCATGGTGGGTGTATCTTGTGATTGTCGGGATTGTACTAAGTGGCTACATGGTTTTATATACTTCGAAAAAAGAGCAAGATATGGATAATGAGTTTATTGAAAAAGAAGGCGAAGTATATATGAAGCGTTTAGAAGAAGAGCGTGAGAAACGTAATCAGGAAAGTGATAAAGATTCGGTATTGCTTTAATAGAAATTTTGAAAGGTTACCACCTAGTAGGATTTTACATCTCGGTGGTAGCTTTTTTTCTTCTGCGGGAGCAGTATATGTTCATCAAGCTAAGGTTATATTAGTTTAATTTTACATGTATAAGAGAGTCATCATAAACTTTTATTGATGGTATTTATATATTTTTTTACTCATAAGAATGGAACTAGTGGGGATTTTACTGGGGGGGATTAACAATGCATAGGGATGAAACTTCATTACATCCGGATACAGGTGTTACATCTGTAATGTTTGTTGAGCGTTCATTAAATGAAATTCGTTTTTGGTCTAGAATCATGAAGGAGCATTCTTTTTTTCTTCGTTTAGGATTTAGGTGCGAGGATACTCAACTAATCGAAGAGGCGAATCAATTTTATCGATTGTTTGAACATATTGAACAAATAGCGCATTCCTATACAAATGAAACAGATCCTGAGCAAATAAAAAGATTTAATGCAGAAGTACAACAAGCCGCAACTAATATTTGGGGATTTAAACGAAAAATTTTAGGATTAATTCTCACATGTAAATTGCCAGGACAAAATAACTTTCCACTTTTAGTTGACCATACAAGTAGGGAAGCTGATTATTTTAGAAAACGTTTAATACAATTAAATGAAGGTAAATTAGATGCGCTTCCTGATGCTATTATTAAAGAAAATGTTTTCTTTTTACGGATTATGGCAGACCATGCTAAATTTATTGGCCATCTTCTTGATCCATCGGAAAGAAAGCTTGTAGATACAGCACGGAATTTTAGCAATGATTTTGATGAATTGATGTATCAAGCAATTGACTTAGAATCTATGAAACCACAATCCCAAACAGCCCCTCTTTTAGATCAATTTTTAGATCAAAATCGTGTGTCGGTTGCATCTCTTCGGGATTTTAAGAAAACAGCACGTGATTTAATTGAGCAATGTAAAATAAAGAGTATCATTCATCCGTTATTAGCAGACCATGTTTTCCGTGAAGCTGATAGATTTCTTGAAATCATTGATATGTATGATGTTCATCTTACAAATATTCAATCACAACCTAGATATTAGAAGATAAGGAAAGATAGTATTTTACTTTCGATTGAGAAGTTAACAATTTATTGTTAGCTTCTTTTCTTTGTGATTAAAATTTTCTTTTAAGGACTACATAAATCCCTTTGACCAAATATGTAATTCTTTGTAAAATGATATATATGGAAATATTATGAATATACAGGAAATCTATGGATAGTAGATTTTAATAAATTATTCGGGGGAAATTTATTAGTTAAGTATATTAACTTGTTTGCACTACATTTTACAAATAAAGGGGTATTAGTAATCATGAAAGCAAAGAAATTAGTAAGTTTAGCGTTACCAGTTATGTTATTGAGTGGTTGTATTACAATTGAAACTGATGGTAAGAAAGCTGAGCCAAAGAAAGAAGAAACGCAAAAGGTAGAGAAAGAGAATAAGACTTCTGAAAAAGAGAGTAAGTCAACTGATAGCAAGAAAGAGGATAGCTTATCTGTAGCGAAAGGTGAAGGTACAAACAGTAGTTCATCAAGTAGTCAACCAAGTTCTTCTTCAAATAATTCAACTTCTTCTAGTTTTTCAACTGGTAAGGTAACTGGTTCAGATGTTGAAAGGTACAAGGCAGATATCATAAATAGTGCTACTCAAATTGAAGATACAATGAAATTAATTGAAGGAATAGCAGATTCAGACGTAAAATCATACAAACAAAAGAAAAGTGAAGTACAACTGAGTTTAGGTGGAGCAAAGGCAACTGCAACGAAACTGAAGAATCTACAAGCGCCTCCTGAGTTACAGGGAGAACAGGCGAAGATAAAGCAGTCGATGGAACTGTATGCGGATTGTTTTCAACTTCTCTTTGATGCATTAGATCAAGAAGACGAAAGTAAAATGCATCAATCAGTAAGTAAAGCACAAGAAGGTTCGAAACTGTTTGAAGAGGCAGCGAAGAGTATCGGTAGTAAAACCAACTAAGAATAAATTATTTTAAGAGGTACTTGTGGGTGCAGTTGGTGCAAGTGAAGAGTTAGGAATTAGTTATGGGAACACATTACAAATTTATCAAATGGACGATAATGTTCGTATTCGATATATAAAACAATAAATAATTGGTGAAAAAATCTGTAATAAATTTTACAGGGTTTTTTGTTAGTTCTAGTTTATTTTTTTGTCTTCCTAAGCGCTAAGCATACTAGTATAAGTTGAGAAATGAACAAAACGATAATGATAGGCAGATGATGTAACTCCATAGTAACTGTAACCATCCAAAGCCCAATTCATACACTATGATGGAGGCTTTTTACTTACTAATTGGATGAAAAAGGAGTGTAATCATGAAGAAACGTACTGTTAATGAAGCGGGAGGGAATGTGCCACAACCAATCCGCAGCGACGGAGCAGGTACGATTGATTCTGGACCTCGTAATGTTATGCGGGATATTCAAAATCCGAATATGCTTGTTCCGCCTATAACGGATGCAGGATTAGTTCCTAACTTGAAGTTTTCATTCTCGGACACTTCTATGATTTTGAAACAAGGCGGGTGGTCTCGGGAGATTACTGTTCGAGAACTACCGGTTTCGACGACGATTGCGGGAGTAAATATGAGTTTAACGGCCGGTGGAGTACGAGAACTACATTGGCATAAAGAAGCGGAATGGGCGTATATGCTTTTAGGACGGGCACGCATAACGGCTGTTGATCAAAATGGACGGAATTTTATTGCTGATGTTGGACCAGGTGATCTTTGGTATTTTCCGCCTGGTATTCCGCATTCCATTCAAGGATTGGAACATTGTGAATTTCTACTCGTTTTCGATGATGGGCATTTTTCTGATTTATCTACTTTAGCTATTTCTGATTGGTTTGCGCATACGCCAAAAGAAGTGTTGTCGGCTAATTTCGGAGTACCTGAGAGTGCTTTTCGTTCTATCCCTTCAGATCAAGTTTATATTTATCAAGGAGAGGTGCCAGGTTCGCTTGAAAGTCAGGAAATTCAATCGCCGAAAGGAGAAGTTCCTTTAACATTTAAACATGAATTGTTAAAACAAAAGCCGATTAAGACGCCTGGTGGTAGCGTTCGAATTGTAGATTCTACAAATTTCCCTATTTCCAAAACAATCGCAGCAGCGCTCGTTGAGGTTGAGCCTGGCGGAATGAGAGAACTTCATTGGCACCCGAATAATGATGAATGGCAATATTATTTGACAGGGGAAGCGAGAATGACTGTGTTTCTTGGAAATGGTACCGCTCGTACATTTGATTATAGAGCTGGCGATGTCGGATATGTACCGTTTGCGACGGGGCATTATATTCAAAATACAGGTACCGAAACATTATGGTTTTTAGAGATGTTCAGAAGTAATCGTTTTGAAGATGTATCGTTAAATCAATGGATGGCACTGACCCCTAGAGAAATAGTGGAGAGTAATATACATGTTGGCCCGCAAGTAATGGATTCCCTGCGTAAGGAGAAGAGGCCTGTTGTGAAATATCCGGGGTTTTCATATAGTCCGAAAAATGATGAGTAAAAATGAAAATTTGCGTTATTCTTTCTGGAGACTGATAAGAAGGGATGGCGTATTTTTTATGCCTAATCTAGTCTTTATCCCGCTATTTGCCGGGCAGTAAGACCCCACCTCAAAATTCAGCGGAAGCAAAGAAGTTAGGTGGGGGCGGGCGGTCCGTAAAAGCCCGATTGGTGAGGGTTGATTAAAGTTTCACTTTATTAGTATCCGTCCCTTGTATTATTGTTCGGGAAATTATTATTGGAGCATAGTATAGGGAAGATACATATAAAAGAGCGCCATTATAAGCTGTAACGTATAAGTTGCGCAGGAAATGCAACGATAACTAGCTTTACTCTTCATCATTTATTTGAACATAATGGGCGTAGAGAGGTGATAAACACAGTATGATTTTTAGTGAGCGTTTAAAAGAAGAAAGGGAAAAAAGAAATTGGTCGCAAAATGATTTGGCTGAAAAACTTCATGTGAGCAGGCAATCTGTTTCTAAATGGGAGACGGGAAAGAACTATCCGAGCATTGAAATTATTATTCATTTAAGTGATCTGTTCGGTATTACAATTGATGAACTGCTAAGGAGTGATGAAGAATTGACGCAGAAAGTAATTGAAGATAGTAAGCAATTGGCGTATCCAAAATGGAAGGTGTTTTTTGATAGTCTATTTATGATAGGGGTATTTTTGTTTATTGCAAAAATCGTTGTATGGATGCTAAATAAGTTTGCAGGAGCAAGTATTACAATTGTAGCAGATGCGCCATATGTAATGAATCTTTTACCCCTTGCATTCATGATTATAGGTGGTATGGGATCGGATAAGTTGAAGAAAATATATAGATAGAGGAAAGATTTGAAAGAAATCCCCTACACTAGCTGTTCTTTTCACTTAAATTGTGTACTATAAAGGATAGGATGACATAAAGAAGGGGATATAGAGAATGGAATTTCATGAACAGAAGATTTTGCCGGCAGTGAGGCAAATTAAAGATTTGGAAAAGCTATTACATAGTTCGTATGAATATATTGTTATTTTAGATATTCATGTCGGCCAATTGAAGAGTGTTATATCGCTTGCGAAGCAATATTGTAAAAAGGTGTTTTTACATGTGGATTTAATTCATGGTTTGCAGAGTGATGGGCATGCGACGGAATATTTATGTCAGGAGTTTAGACCGTACGGGTTACTTTCAACAAAGGCGAGCGTTATTATGAAGGCGAAGCAAAAAGGTGTTGTGGCAATACAACGCATCTTTTTAATCGATTCGAGTGCGATGGAGAAGAGCTGCAATCTTTTAGATAAGACGAAACCGGATTATATTGAGGTACTTCCTGGAGCATTAACGGACGTTATCGCTGAAGTGAAAGAGCGTACTGGTGTACCGATTTTAGCAGGTGGTTTTATTCGTACTGTAGAAGATGTGGAAAGAGCTTTAAACGCTGGTGCGACAGCAATTACGACATCAAAACGCGAACTATGGAAACATTACCAAAAAAAGTGACGAAAATGTGAATTTTTTCGTTGACACCGCTTTCATTTACGGTTAACATTATAGACAAGTTAATAAACGTGACGGAGAAAAGTAGAGATCCACATTTCATTGTTTCTATATAAATTTATATAGAAGCGTGCAAGCTGTGGGTCTTTTTCTTTTGACAAAAACGAATGGCCATTCATTTTACCTCTATCACATTTGGAAGCGTTTAAATTGATTGTGGAGGGATACTATGTCAGCATTTTTAGGAGAGTTAATAGGGACTGCGTTGTTAATCGTACTTGGTGGCGGCGTTTGTGCTGGTGTAAGTTTAAAGAAGTCGTTTGCGAAAGATTCTGGTTGGATTGTAATTACAATGGGCTGGGGCTTAGCGGTAGCGGTTGCAGCATATGCGGTTGGATCAATTAGTGGGGCACATTTGAATCCAGCTTTAACAATAGGATTAGCATTTAAGGGAGCGTTCCCATGGAGTGACGTACCTGGTTATATCGCAGCACAAATGATTGGGGCAATTATCGGGGCAGTTATCGTATATTTACATTACTTACCACACTGGAAAGAAACAGAAGATCCAGGAACAAAGTTAGGTGTATTTGCAACAGGTCCAGCAATTCCGAACACATTTGCAAACCTTTTAAGTGAAATGATTGGAACATTCGTTTTAGTATTTGGTATATTAGCAATTGGTGCAAATAAATTTGCAGATGGATTAAATCCATTTATCGTAGGTTTCTTAATTGTAAGTATTGGTTTATCATTAGGTGGGACAACAGGATACGCAATTAACCCAGCACGTGATTTAGGTCCGCGTATCGCACACTTCTTCCTTCCGATTGCAGGAAAAGGCGGTTCAAACTGGAAGTATGCATGGATTCCAGTAGTTGGTCCAATTTTAGGTGGATCACTTGCAGGTTTATTCCATCAAGTTGTATTTGAAGGAAAGCAAAATTCAGCACTTATTTATGTGATTATCGCAACTGTGATTGTACTAGCAATCTCTTATATGACAAGTAAAAAAAGCGGAAGCAATACAAATAGTAGAAAAGTAGCATAAGGGGGAAACCGATATGAAAAAATATATTCTTTCATTAGACCAAGGAACAACAAGCTCACGCGCAATTCTTTTCAATAAAAAAGGTGAAATTGTTCATTCAGCTCAAAAAGAGTTTACACAACATTTTCCAAAGCCGGGCTGGGTAGAGCATAATGCACAAGAAATTTGGGGATCTATTTTAGCAGTTATCGCAACTTGCTTAAGCGAAGCAGATGTAAAACCGGAACAAATCGCAGGTATCGGTATTACGAACCAACGTGAAACAACGGTTGTCTGGGATAAAACAACTAGTAAACCAATTTACAACGCAATCGTATGGCAATCTCGCCAAACAGCTGAAATTTGTGATGAGTTAAAAGAAAAAGGTTATAGCGAAATGGTTCGTGAAAAAACAGGTCTTTTAATTGATGCATACTTCTCTGGTACGAAAGTAAAATGGATTTTAGATAATGTTGAAGGTGCAAGAGAAAAAGCAGAAAACGGCGATCTATTATTCGGAACAATTGATTCGTGGCTTGTATGGAAACTATCTGGTGGTAAAGCACACGTAACAGATTACTCAAATGCATCACGTACGTTAATGTTTAACATTCACGACTTACAGTGGGATGATGAGCTTCTAGAAATGTTAACAGTACCAAAGAGCATGCTTCCAGAAGTACGTCCATCATCTGAAATTTACGGAGAAACAATTGATTACCACTTCTTCGGCCAAAATGTACCGATTGCAGGTGTAGCTGGTGACCAACAAGCAGCTTTATTTGGACAAGCTTGTTTCGGTGAAGGTATGGCGAAAAATACTTACGGAACTGGTTGCTTCATGTTAATGAACACAGGTGAAAAAGCAGTAGCTTCTGAGCACGGTCTATTAACAACAATTGCATGGGGAATAGATGGTAAAGTAAACTACGCATTAGAAGGAAGTATTTTCGTAGCGGGTTCTGCAATTCAATGGTTACGCGACGGAATGCGCATGTTTAAAGATGCGAGTGAGAGTGAAGTGTACGCGAATCGCGTTGAATCAACTGACGGTGTATACGTTGTACCAGCATTCGTTGGACTAGGAACACCTTACTGGGATAGTGAAGTACGCGGCGCTATGTTTGGTGTAACACGCGGTACGACGAAAGAGCACTTCATTCGTGCAACGCTAGAATCTTTAGCTTACCAAACGAAAGATGTATTATGCGCAATGGAAGCAGATTCAGGTATTGAACTGAAAACATTACGCGTTGATGGCGGAGCGGTTAAAAATAACTTCTTAATGAAGTTCCAAAGTGATATTTTAGATGTTCCTGTAGAGCGTCCAGTAATCAATGAAACAACGGCTCTAGGTGCAGCATACTTAGCTGGTCTTGCGGTTGGATATTGGAAAAACCAAGATGAAATTAAAGAACAGTGGCATATGGACAAACGCTTTGAACCAACGATGGAAGCGAAAACAAGCGAAGAGCTATATGCTGGATGGAAAAAAGCAATTGAAGCAACAAAAGCTTTCAAATAATCATAAACAGTGTTATAATGGTGACAAGTTAATAATTCGGTAGGAGATTTGGAGAGACCACAACGCGCTATAGAGGCGAAATCTATAGCGGAGTTTGTGGTCTCTTTTTTCGTTATCAAAGGGAGGAATTACCATGAAATTTTCAAGTAAACAACGTAAAGACGTATTAAACGGAGTAAATAAACAAGAGTTAGATGTGATCGTAATTGGTGGAGGTATTACTGGTTCTGGTATTGCATTAGATGGAGCAACACGCGGGTTATCAACAATTGTGTTTGAAATGCAGGACTTTGCAGCAGGTACATCAAGTCGTTCAACGAAGCTTGTACACGGTGGTCTACGTTATTTAAAACAACTTGAAGTGAAAATGGTAGCAGAGGTGGGTAAAGAGCGTGCGATCGTATATGAGAACGGTCCCCATGTAACAACACCAGAGTGGATGTTACTTCCGTTCCATACAGGTGGTACGTTCGGATCATTTAGTACATCAATTGGTCTTCGTGTATACGACTTCTTAGCAGGTGTAAAACGAAGCGAGCGCAGAAAGATGTTTAACCGTGAAGAAACATTAAACAAAGAGCCTCTTGTAAAAAAAGAAGGATTAAAAGGCGGCGGTTACTACGTAGAATATCGTACAGATGATGCGCGTCTTACAATTGAAGTAATGAAAGAAGCAATTGAGCACGGCGCAAAAGCTGTTAACTACGCAAAAGTAGACAGTTTCTTATATAAAGATGGAAAAGTATGCGGTGTACGTGTAATCGATTTACTAGACGGTGAAGTATATGAAGTGTATGGTAAGAAAATTGTAAACGCAGCTGGCCCTTGGGTAGATACACTTCGTGAAAAAGATAACTCGAAAAAAGGGAAAGTACTTCAGTTATCAAAAGGTGTTCACTTAGTAATTGACCAAAAACGTTTCCCATTAGGTCAAGCGATTTACTTCGATACACCAGATAAACGTATGGTGTTCGCGATTCCTCGCGGCGGAAAAACTTATGTAGGTACAACAGATACGTTCTACGATAAAGACGCAGCTGTACCACAAATGACAACAGAAGATCGCACATACATCATTAATGCGATTAACTACATGTTCCCAAGCGTGAAAATTACAGAGAAAGACATTGAATCAAGCTGGGCTGGTGTACGTCCGTTAATTTATGAAGAGGGTAAGAGTGCATCTGAAATTTCTCGTAAAGACGAAATTTGGACTTCTGAATCTGGTTTAATTACAATTGCAGGTGGTAAATTAACAGGATACCGCAAAATGGCTGAAATGGTAGTAGACTACGTAACGAACTTACTACAAAAAGAAGGTCATAGCGCATATCCGAAGAGCGACACGAAACATATGCCAATCTCTGGTGGACATGTAGATGGTTCACACGGATTCCCAGCATTCGTTGCGAAAAAAGCTGGCGAAGGTACGAAATATGGTTTAACAACAGCACAAGCAGAAGAATTCGCGAAATTCTATGGTTCTAACGTTGACGTACTATTTGACTTAGCGAAAAAACATAAAGACGAAGCGAAAGAATACAACATGCCGCTTGACGTTCTAATCCCGCTTGTATACGCAATGGATTACGAAATGACAGCAAAACCAGTTGACTTCTTCGTACGCCGCAGAGGCGCTGTATTCTTCAACATTCACTGGGTATATGAGTGGAAAGAAGCAGTAATCAACTACATGGCTGCGAAACTAGGCTGGAGCAAAGAAGAACAAATGAAATATACAGCAGAACTAGAAAAAGCACTAACAGACGCTGTTATTCCTGTAGATCAACAAGAACAGGCAGCTGCGTTAGCATAAAATAGAGAACCACCTGAAGGGGAGCCTTTAGGTGGTTCTTTTTTTATGGAATATTCTTCTAACTATATTGCATAACGACATATGTTGTTATACGATGTATATAAGGTGGTGGTATTGTTGGACAAAGAAATCTTGAAGGGAAGTATAGATATTTTATTACTTTCTATCATTGCAAAACGTGATACATATGGATATGAAATAGCTCAAAGTTTAAAGGATGCAAGTGAAGATTTGTATAGTATGGGGCAGGGAACTTTGTATCCTGCTTTAAAGAGATTAGAGAAAAAGGAGTTTCTTGAATCTTATTGGAATGAATCTGAGAATGGGATGAAAAGGAAATTCTATACTATTACAGATAAAGGGAAAAAAGAATTGCAGAAGAAAGTGAATTCTTGGGAGAGTGTAACAGCATTAATTCAAGCTTGTCAGAAAGGAGTTATTTATGAGTGAATTTGATGAGTATATTAAGTCTATTTTAGCCTATTCAGAACTTAGTGATATTGAACAGGATGAGTTATTTCTAGAAATGTATGATCACTTGAACAGCTTGAAAGAAGAATATATGGAACAAGGTATGAATGAAAAAGAAGCGATTTATAAAGCGATTCAAAGTTTTGGAGAATCAAAAGTTATTGGCGTAGAGATTAATAAATCGGTATACGAAGTTCCTAGACCATTAAAGGTATTATCAAAAATTTTATGTATTCCTTATATAATCATTTGTTTTATTGTCTTTTTAGGAACGTTTATTTCAACTTCTACATTTGACTCTGTTCGCAGTTTGACAGGTGGGACTGTCTATCATCCCATTGAATTTTGGCAGCAATTTTTACATATATCTGATTTAGAAACGTTATTACAACTTTTTGGAATAACACTTTGGCAAGTTAAAGGTTTTATTGCACATCCAGGTCCTTGGGGAAACTCAACTTATTGGTTAAGTGTTTTACAACATATAATATTAGTAGTTCCATTCGGATTTTTCGTTCCAGTGCTGATTAATAAAGTGACTAACTATAAGAAAGCTCGTAAGTGGTATGTTATGACCTTTCTTGTTTGGGAGATATTACATTTACTAACTTTGTCTGATGTTTTTGATGTGTGGCGGATTGCTATAAATATGCTCGGTGCGTCGGTAGGATATCTTTTATTTATAAGCATGATACAAATAGATAATAAATTTAGGATAATGCGCAAGAAGATATTTGAAAATTAGCTTGCTATTCTGTAGTTTAAATTATACAAATTTAGTTTGATGGTAATAGAGTATTGCTGAAAACATAAGTGCTATATAGTGAGAGGATTTTTTATATTCGTAATAGGTGTTGTTCCTTGTTTACTCATACTGTTATGAAGCGGGTACATAATCCGTCTTTATTGGTGCTATAAATGATGAGAGCGGCACAGCTGAACTTGAAAAAGTCTAGCTGCGTTAGCGTAAAATAGAGAACTACCTGAAGGGGAGCCCTTTGGGTAGTTTTTCTCTTGACTAAAAATAAATAAAATGTGTTACAATGATGATAGAGTATGTAGTGTGAATTTTACATAAAATAAAAAAAGACAGAAGCCTGAGAAACTTCTGCCTTGTGTAACCTAACTTGCTATTGTGGTGGTAGTAGGTGCGGTTATAAGACAATTACATTAATGTTTTAGCCGAGAACCGCCCTTACCTTTTCCACGAAGCAGGGTGGTTCTCGCTTTTTTGTATACAGAAATTAGCCACGGACCGACGTATCTTCTACCGATGACAACGCCAGCTCCGGTTAGGATACCATACACTAATTTAATTATAAACATCGCGATTATATTATCACCTCCCCCTTTTTTCAAAATGGAAGAGATGATTGCCACACCTACTAGTTATAGCTTATTAAGTTACGTATTCATTGTATTATGTTTTAAAATAGGGAACAAGATATATGGATGAAAATTCCTGTTTTTAAGCAGAGCATTAGTGTCAGGGGACAAGAAGTAAATAAATATTCATAAAAACGGTATGGACATTACCATCCGTATTTTTTTATGTATTTATAAAACTTTTCCATACAGTGCGTCGTCTAATATATGGGAAGGAGGAAATGATGTGGATGAATTAACGATAGAAGCGTTTGAAATAGAGGATAAGGAGGACCTTATCGACGAAATAATGAACAAGTATGGGCAAGAAGTCCTGCAGCTTGTGTATTCGTATGTGAATAATAAAGAGGTTGCGGAGGATTTAACGCAAGATATATTCGTGAAATGCTATAAATCTCTTCATACATATAAAGGGAATTCGAATTTGAAAACATGGTTATGGAGAATTGCAATCAATCAATGTAAGGACTATTTAAAAAGTTGGTATAACAAAAAAGTTATCGTGACAGAGGATGACTTTACGTATATGGAGAGTCAAAAAGAAAGTGTGGAACAAACTGTCATTCAAAATGCGGAGGATCGTGAACTGGCTTCTGCAGTAATGAGTTTACCGATAAAATATCGAGAAGTGATTTATCTATTTTATTATGAGGAATTATCAATTAAAGAGGTGGCTACGGTAATAGAAGTGAAGGAAAACACGATAAAAACGAGACTGAAAAAAGCGAAGGAGCTTTTGAAGAAAGGATTGGAGGGATAATCAAATGGAAGATCGATTAAAAGGTTTGCGAAAATCAATGGAGAACACAACGTTTAAACATTTGAGTTTTTCTGATCAGCACCAGAAGCAGGTGCGCGAAAAAATTAAGCAATCGTCCGAAAAGGAAGAAGATATCCTTTTAGCAGTGTTACAACTTCTTATGAATGAAAAAACGGGTTATGAATTGATGCAGTTGCTAAGAGGGAGAGGGATTCAAAAATTCGAAGGTGGTGAAGGGTCTCTATACACTTTATTACATCGTCTAGAACAAAATCGCTTTATCCAATCTAGCTGGGATCACGCGGGAGCTAAATATTATCAATTAAATGATAAAGGAAATAAAATGCTGCGAAAGGCAGAGAAGAATGCTACGAAGGCACGATTTATATTAAAAGGATTAGTACAGGAGTGAGAAAAAATTGAGCAAAAAAGGGGAGCGTTTTTTAAAAGAAGTTACGAACCATATTAAATCAAAAGAAGCGAAGGACTTGGTGGCAACAGAACTAGACTTTCACTTGAAACAGACGAAGAATATGTGGATAGAGAAAGGCTTAAGTGAGGAAGTTGCTGAAGATAAGGCTGTTGAACAAATGGGAAGTCCAATTAAGCTTGGCCAGGAACTTAATAAACTACATAAGCCAAAGGTTGATTGGTTCTTAATTGGTTTATTAGTGGCTGCGATGGGGCTAGGATTTTTGCCAGTTATAGCGCTTGGACATGCTGACTTATTAATGAATAAGGTGATATTTGTAATTCTCGGTGTTACAACAGCGATTGGGATGATGCTATTTGATTATCGGAAGTTAGAGAGACTCGGGTGGCTGTTTTATACAATTGGTGTACTTATCTTGTTAATGATAAAGTGTTTTCCGACTGCTTATTTGAATGGTGAGCCATTAATGAAAATTGGTTCCATCATAATTGACTGTCTAATGACAATACCATTCTTCCTTCTAGCCTGGGCTTCTTTTTTCAATAACAGTAGATTAAAGTTTATACATCTTCTCATGTTGTATTTATTTTCTTTATATTTATTTCTAACTACATCAACTCTTTTACCACTGTTCATCTATATCACGATGGTATTTGTTATGCTTTGGTGGAGTAAGTTAGGAAAGAAAACGGCCTGGCTCATTACAATGTTACCGATTTGTTTCTTTATTATTAGGGATTTATTTTCCTGGTCTGCCGTAAAAGAATACCGGATAGCTAGAATTTTAGGGTTTTTAAACCCAGAGCATGATCAATGGTATTTACGTTTAAAAGAGGCAATGGCATCGGCAGGTTGGTTTGGTACATATGGAAATATAAAGTCTATCCCTGCTACTCATACTGATTTTGTATTTGCAAGTTTGACTTACTATTATGGATATGTGCTTGCGCTAGTTCTTGTCTTGATTTTGTCTCTTTTTGCAGTAAGAATAATGAATATAGCTTATAAAATAAATGATGGTTATGGTAAATTACTCCTCGTTGGTGGAGTAACTCTTTTTGTATTCCATTTCGTTTATAACGTTGGCATGATTCTTGGGATATTACCACGTGTCTCTATATCATTACCCTTTATTAGTTACGGCTTGATACCAACTCTATTTCACGCATTTATAATGGGGATCGTGCTAAGTGTATATCGACGTAAAGATATTCCTTTTAGAATGAGAAAAACACCTTGATGATTATCAAGGTGTTTTCATTATAAGCTCAAAACTCTCCGAATCAGCCCCAAGCACAAAAGGACTAACCTCGCCAACGCTATAAAGTTGCAACTCATGCATCGCCCGCGTACAAGCAGTGTAGAACAATCTACGTACGCTCTCATCACTGTACACAGCTTTAGAAGCATCGTAAATAATAACAGCGTCAAATTCAATACCCTTCGCTAAATAAGCAGGGATCACGACGATGCCTTGCTCATACTCGGCTGAGTTACTTTTCACAAGTTTAATATTGTCGATATGACGAAGTGCTTCGTAGGCAGCGGCGCTTTCAGCTGCAGATTTACATATAATTGCGATCGTATTATGCTGCTCTTTTTGTAGTTCCGCAACTTTGGCAGTAATGTGTTCGTGCAGTTCGTTGACATTCGATACTTTCGTCACTTTAGGTTTCTCGCCGTCACGTTCAAAGGCGTGAATGTTCTTGCCCTCCGGGACGAGAGTGCGTGTAAATTCAATAATTGGTTTTGT
Source organism: Bacillus cereus group sp. Bce041 (assembly GCF_052646455.1). NCBI lineage: Bacteria > Bacillati > Bacillota > Bacilli > Caryophanales > Bacillaceae > Bacillus > Bacillus cereus group sp. Bce041. The sequence goes on along the minus strand of NZ_JBQXON010000002.1, from coordinate 812,128 downwards.
TGAGCGATAGCTACGAGTTAAGTTGATGCCGTTCGTTTCGTCTGGTCCGTATAAGCTAGTAAGTGTGTTGAAATTCACTGCTTCACTCGCATGAGCAAATATCGCTTGGTTAAAGTCTCCGAGTACAGTCATTCTTGCAGCAGGGAAGAGACGTTTTAAAAACTCGAACTGAAACGGCGAATAATCTTGCGCTTCGTCTACGAGTACGTGTTTAATCGACCTGTTCGTTTGGAAGCCTTCAATTAATTCTTTTAAAAGTAAGAATGGAGTCGCATCCTCGTAATATAGTTTTCCTTCATCAAGCATGTTTACTGTTAAGGAGCAAATGTCATCCCACTCTTTCGGTTTTTTCTCAGTAACCCATGATGCATCTGTGAAAAGTTGTTTATATATGCCTGTGAAATTGATAAAGCGTAATGTTTGAACGCCTTTACGCAGTGGCTTCAATTTTTTACGGACAATCATACGTCCAAGTACTCTCGTTTCTTTTTCAAAATCATTAAAGGAGTTGTCGTCAAACTCGCCTTTTTTCTGTAAATATTTATAAGCTTTTTGGTATTCATCTTTACTAAGTAATTCAATTTCTTCTTCTACCCAAGGCTTTTTCAGTTCTGCTTTTTCAAGTGCATCTATTTGCTTGTTTAGCCAATCCGTTAACTTCTCAATTCGACTATGGAAGCGGAGGGAGGAGTCGGTATTGTAAAATTGTTCTGTAATTTCTTTCGCAGAAACAATCAGTTTTCCTCTAAATTTCATTCCTCTAAATAGCATGCCTGAAGATTCAAGAGATTGTCTGTACGCTCTAATCATCTCGAAAAATTGAGTGGATGCTTTAAATCGGATACTCGCATTTCTCGTTTTATAGGTAGGATTATTCGTTTCAGTTAACATATATTCTAATTGTTCATAAGGATCTTCAACTTCAAATGACTTACTTAGTCTATGATTTAAATATTCTTGGAATGTAACTTGCTGCATATTTTCTTCACCGAGTTCAGGTAGTACGTTAGAAACGTAGCTATTGAACATAGAGTTAGGAGAGAAGAGAATAATTTGATCTGCTTTTAGCCATTCGCGATATTTATATAGTAAGTAGGCGATTCGTTGCAATGCAGCTGATGTTTTACCACTACCAGCGGCTCCTTGCACGATAAGGAGTCGGCCTTCATCGTGACGGATAATTTCATTTTGCTCGCGCTGAATCGTAGCAACGATGCTTTGCATATGTTTGTTCGTGCCTTTTCCAAGCGCTTGTTGCAAGATTTCATCACCAATTGTAAGGCTCGTATCGAACATAGAATCAATCTCGCCATTTTGAATAATGTATTGTAATTTTTTCTCCACATTACCGTGGATTACGCCGCCTGGTGTACTGTATTCAGCCGGTCCTGGTGGATAATCGTAGTACACACTCGAAATAGGTGCGCGCCAGTCATATATAAGGAAGTTTTCTCCGCTTGCATCAGTAAGTGTAGCGACGCCGATATAAATTTGATCCGCGGCAGATTCTCCTTCTTCTTTGAAATCAATTCGTCCGAAATAAGGTGCTTTATGCATGCGTCTTAATGCGGCAAGTCGATTAAAGGTGTGCTTATGGGTAATTTGTGTGACAGCTAGTGACTGAGCTTGTTGTCTTAAGTTGATAACTGTTTCAAGATAATCATCGAAAGTATCAGTATTCACTTTCACATCATCCCAAAAGTGTTTACGAATATTGATTACTTCTGCTCGGCGTCTGCCAGTTTCGTTTTCCAGTTTATCAATTTTCTCCGTAATTGTTTCAATTACGGTATCCAATCTTTTTTGCTCTAGATCAAGTTTTTTGTTCATACGGTAAGCACTCCTTTAAAAGTGAAAAATAGAGGTTGACTGAAGATGTGTTTTGGTGTACAATTAAGATACGGATAAATACGTTCCTTTTGTTTTGTAAAACGTGTTTCTGTTCTAATTTAACATAGTTTTTTCATTTAATCAATGATAATAAGATAAACCTTGGCTCTACGTGGCGTGGATCAAGGTTTTTTTGTGTTTGAAGAGGAGTCACGCTTGTTGTCGTTTTTTGTCGGTAAGTCGATATATTTCGAAAATCGCTGATATAATTGGAGTTGCGCTGATATATTTTGAAAATCGCCGATATAATTTCATTTACCGAATCTAGATATAACTACCGGGAGAAGAGGGGATAAAAAAAGCTCGGGCCGAAGCCCAAGCTTTTTTTACTTCATTATTTCTTTTCGTCTTTTTTATCGTCAGCTTTTTGCTCTTTGAAAAGATCTTTTAAATCTTTATCGTCAACTTTTACGTCAGCTTTTTTGATTTCTTTCATCATAAGATCGTTCATAAATTGAGCATCTTGTGTTTTTTCTTGAACTAGTGCTTTTTTAATATCAGCTTTTGCTTTGTCGAAAGTTGCATCTGCGTGATTATCAGTTACTTTAATAATATGGTAACCAAATTGTGTTTTTACAGGTTCGCTTACTTCACCTTTTTTCAACTTTTGAGCTGCTTCTTCAAATTCTTTTACCATTTTTCCTGGTCCGAAGAATCCTAAGTCGCCACCTTTTTCTTTTGAGCCTGTATCTTCAGAGTATTGTTTTGCTAATTCTTCGAAAGATTTACCTTGAGCAAGTTCATCTTTTACCTTTTTAGCAGTTTCTTCATCTTTTACAAGGATATGACTTGCTTTAATTTCTTTTTTATAATCCTCGAATTTTGCTTTTACATCTTTATCAGTAATCGATTGTTCAACCGCTTTTTCTTGAGCTAATTGAGCACGCACACTATTTTTAATAGTTTCTTCTTTAATACCTTGTTGTTTCATTAGTGTATCGAATTGATCACCGTATTGTTTTTTCATTTCATCGAACTTTTTGTCTACATCTTTGTCTTCAACTTTGTAGTTTTTAATAAGTACTTTTTCCATAACCATGTTGTTTAGTACTTGTTTACCAGCTTGTGTCTTCATTTGATCGTAGAATTCTTCTTTTGTAATGTCACCAGCTTTAGATGTAACAATTTTGTCTGATGATGATGTTCCACATGCTGATAATGCGATTACACTTGTTGCGGCTAAGGCAAGCATAGCTTTCTTCATTCAATAAACACTCCTACTATTATGTATTTTTAATTTATCCTACACCAATGAATTTTAGTTCATAAGAGCCCGATTAAGTCTCACTGATACTTTTGCTTTTTTATATTGGTAAAGCGCGCTTAACAGGGCTTACCGTGGCTGAGGATAAAGTTTTGATGAATGTTTTGTTCTATAGTATAAGCAATATGTACAAAATTTAATATATCATATTTCGAACCGTTTTCATATTGATAAAGAAAAATTAACCAGCACGTGTCAGATTTTGAAAGTGTGCCATATTGGGCGTATGCCGCATATACAGAATAGAGGAGGGGATGGGGATGAATTCTCAACTTATTTTATTACTTGTACTGTTTATTTTATTGGTTATTGTAGGTATAATTTGCTTATAGAGGAAAAAAGTGAGGAAGGGGCTTTCCTTCCTCACTTTCCATGAAATATAATTTCTATATAACTAGAAATTAATAAAATTGTTATACATACATTAATAACCCGAAAGACACCGGGCTGGCGGCTCGCAGCTATTTGTTTTCGTTCACACAGTGTATGTGTCATGAAATTCGTGTAAAATATAACAAGAAGTGCGAATGCGACAAAAACAACTGTTATAAGTGTCATGAGGCGAGACCTCCTTTTGGCTAAAATACATATACATATATTGTATCACACGATATTTTGTTCGTGTTACAAAATTCAGAAATAGAAGACTTTGTGTTAGAAAGTGAGGGAGAAAATGGACGTTGTTAGAAGATTAGAACAAGCTGAATACTATGTAGACCTATTATTTAAAATGATTGATGAAGAGAAGTGTCCATTTTATTCTTTGATCATAAAGAAAAAAGCTCGTAAAAAAGATATTGAACGTATACTAAATCTTTGTGAAAAACTGAACGGGCAATATGTAGTGGAGAAAGCAGAAGGGCTTCTTTTGTTCGATGCGCTGTTAGATCAATTTGAAAAAGCGCTTCCACATCAGCTCGAAGTACACGAAACTGCGGAAGCGCTAGCAAAACAAGGTTTATTTAAGCCGCTTATGAATGAATTCTTAAGCATGATTGCGAAAAAATAAATAGATTATTTCTTAACTAACTTTTGATCGGATTCTGTAAAGTTCTCTTCAATATCTTCTAATGATTTCTCAAAAATATCGATAAAGTCTTGTCCGTAAATGTTACGCAGGATTGCAATCAGTTCGATATTTTCTGGGAACTTCCCATAAAAATTACGAAGTGCAAGAGCCCCATTAAACACTGAATTATTTTCAGGATCATACTCTTCCATTAAGCGAAGTAGTAATTCTTCCCCTTTGTCTGTAATTTCAATGTACGTATTTCGTTTATCATCTTCCTTTTTTGAGAATACAAGATAGCCGCGTTCTTCCAGCTTTTTCGAGAAGTTAAACGCTGTTGATACGTGCATAACTCCAAACTTAGCAATCTCAGAAATAGAAGCCCCTTTTAAATGATAAGCGATTGTTAAAATATGATGTTCATTAATATTTAAATCGTAAGGTTTAATCCACTGCTGCCAATCTTTCTCTACACATTTCCATAACGCTTTCGATAATTGAGCAATGCGTTGGCTGAAAATCATCGCTTCTTTTACCGAGTAATCTTTTTCTCCACTTTTCATTTACTCACCCACTTTAACATTCTTTTTTCATTACTATCTATTATGCCAGTAAAATAAAAATTAATAAAGTCTTTTTGTGAGAATTGTGAAAATTTTTCGGAAAAATGACATTCTATACAAATCATGCATAACTATGGAAGCGTTTTATGAGTCGTAAATACATACGTTGTCCTTACATGTTAAGTGATAACATATATTGTAAATGCATAAAAACACGGCATATCTATACGATATGCCGTGTCAAGGTCAATTTATATAAAAAATATTTGTTATATGCAAAAAACTAAGCAGGAATTTGTTTACGCTTTTTCTGGAACAGCTTCTTGTAGTTTCTCAATTGACTTTTGGATGTCCAAAATTTCTTTCTCAATATGGCGCTTGTTTTGAGAAATATCTTGCTTCCAGTTAGAAAGCGTGTCTTGCATGTCATCTTTTAATTCTTGAAACACTTCTTTACCTTCTGAAGCAGTTTCAACAATTTGACGCTTTAATAATTTCGTATCAGCTGTAATATCAGCTAAAGTCTTTTTAATATCATTTCCTTTTTCTTTTAACTTGCCGCGCATGTCTTTACCAGAAGAAGGAGTTGAGAAAAGAACAGCTAGTCCAGCAACTGCTCCGCCGCAAATAACACCTGTAATAAAGGATTTAGCTTTTGACATAAAAGGAGACCTCCTTATTTTTTGTTCGTATTCATGATGGGAAAAATATGCATATCTTTCTTATATGTGCTATGCACAAACAATCATCCCTGAGCATTTTAAGTAAAGAAACAAGCCATGCGGAATTTGATGACTTCAGGGAAGTGGCTTGTTATGTATTACGCCTTCTTATAGTGTCATTATTTCACACTATTTGCAATTGTACTTGCGATGTTTTGTAAATTTTCCATAGTGTATTCATTTTGATGTGATTTCCAAACAGCACCGAAACCATCTTTTTCACCGTAGCGTGGAATTAAATGAAGGTGGAAGTGGAACACAGTTTGTCCAGCTTTTTCACCGTTATTGTTAAGTAGGTTAAAGCCAACTGGATTAAACTCTGCTTTAATCGCATTTGCGATTTTTGGAACGACAGAAAAAATGTGTGATGCGATTTCTGGCGTTAACGCAAAAATGTCTTGTTTGTGAACTTTCGGAATAACAAGAGTATGTCCTTTTGTTACTTGACTAATATCTAAAAATGCAAGCACATGTTCATCTTCGTATACTTTTGAGCAAGGGATTTGCCCGTCAATGATTTTACAAAAAATACAATTGTCTGCTGTATGATTCATTGATCTCATCCTTTCAAATATCCTTAGCCGTATTTTACCATAATTACATAAGAGAACAAACACGAAAAACAGGAAGCTGACTCAGCTTCCTGTTTTCTGAAGAGGGATTGAAAAAGCATTATCGTAATTTACGTTTCGCAGACACCTCATTTATTTAAGAAATGCACGGTAAATCGGCTAAAGTTTCTGCCGTAGACACCCCATTTTCAAGTGAAATGAATTGCAATCTTTTTTAAAATGAAATTGTTTATTTTTTAAAACAGTATATGCTCTTTCAGAGACACCCCGTTTCGAAAATGAAACAAATGATCTGGTTATGTGTAAATTTCATTGTCCAACTTGGACACCCCATTTCATGATGACTTCACTATGTTGTTGTACTCATCAATTGGTGGTTGCTTTTTCAATGTGTTCCTTCTTCAATAATTATGATGTCCGCTTTCGGAAAAATATATGCTAATAAATTAAAAAATTTTTTTTGAGTACATGGATACTATGTAGTACAGCATAATTTTTGGTAAGATGAATATAGAATGAATACTAATGAAGAAAGTGGTGTCGTATGAGCGAGTTATTGCGTGTAGAAAATGTTACAGGAGGATATACGAAACGACCTGTATTAAAAGACGTTTCGTTCTCTGTTAATAAAGGCGAACTTGTCGGCTTAATCGGTTTAAATGGAGCTGGTAAAAGTACGACGATTAAACATATTATCGGTTTAATGGAACCGAAAAAAGGAACTGTCACAATTAATGGGAAAACAATTCGTGATGATATGACAGCGTACCGTTCTAGCTTTTCATTCATTCCGGAAACGCCAGTATTATATGATGAATTAACGTTAGAAGAGCATTTGAAATTAACAGCTATGGCGTATGGCGTTGATGAAAAACAATATGAAGAACGTGTAGGACAACTACTACAAGAGTTTCGTATGAAAAATCGTTTAAAATGGTTTCCATCTCATTTCTCAAAAGGAATGAAACAAAAAGTAATGATTATGAGCGCATTTTTAGTGGAGCCATCTCTTTACATAGTAGATGAACCTTTCGTTGGATTAGATCCGTTAGCGATTCAATCCCTTCTTCAAATGATGGACCAAATGAAAAAGAGTGGTGCCGGTATTTTAATGAGCACACATATTTTAGCGACGGCAGAGCGTTATTGTGATTCGTTCATTATTTTGCATCAAGGTGAAGTAAGAGCGAAGGGAACGCTATCTGAACTGCAATCACAGTTTAATATGCCAGGTGCAACGTTAGATGATATTTACATCGCGCTAACAAAGGAAGAAGATTATGAATAGCACAGCGTTATGGAAAGAACGATTTCGTCACTTTCTAAAAGAAGTTCGTACATATAGTAAATACGTATTTAATGATCATTTGAAATTTATTTTCGTGTTCATCATCGGTGCGGGAGCGTACTATTACCAGCAATGGTTACAAACGTTAACATCTTCGTTTCCAACTGCGCTCGTAATGGCAGTATTAATTGGACTCGTGTTAACGGCTGGATCCATTCAAACGTTATTAAAAGAAGCGGATCTCGTTTACTTGCTGCCAGTTGAACAAAAATTAAAACCATACTTTACAAAGGCGTTTCTTTTTACGTTTATGATTCAGTTGTACATAATCGCAATTGTAGCGGCAGCGCTTGCTCCGTTATACTTTCAGCAAATGAAACAAACAGGAGCGGCTTACATATGGATTGTACTCGCGTTTGTCATCGTAAAAGCGTGGAACTTATTCGTAGCATGGGAAAAGTCATTTTTAACAGATCAAAATATACAAAGAGCGGATTGGTTCATTCGTTTTATCCTAAACGGTTTATTTGTATATTTCCTTGTAGAACGTACTTCAGTTCTTTTCATTGGTGGAATCGTCCTTCTCATGGTGTTATACCTTGCTATCATGCATCAAATGGTAAAGGGAAAGCCACTAAACTGGGAGTATTTAATTTCTGAAGAAGGTAAGAAGATGATGCTGCTGTACCGCATCGCGAACATGTTCGTTGATGTACCAGCATTAAAAGAAAGAGTAGCACGCAGAAAATGGCTCGATTTCATTCTTTCGATGATTGGTGAAAAGCGTACATATTTATACTTATATACGAGAACGTTTTTAAGATCAGGTAACTATTTTGGATTATATGTGCGTTTGCTCGCTCTTGGAGGAGTTATTTTGTACTTCATTCCGTTTTTATATGGACGATTTATCGTAAGCCTTATTTTCCTATACTTAATCGGTTATCAGCTCTTAACTTTATGGAAACATCACCGCATGAAGATTTGGCTTGATTTGTATCCGGTAGGGGGAGAAGAGAAGAAGAAAGATTTTCTTACTTTATTAAACGCGATTCTAATCATCGGGAGCGTAATCTTTACAGTTATATTTGCACTAGCAACGAAAGATTTCATGATGACAGGAATTTTACTTATCGTAAGCATATTATTTAGTATCGGTTTCGTTTACCAATACGGGGCGAAGCGCATTGAGCGTTTAAATTGAAGGGAATGAACCTATGATTACATATGAAGAAAAGGTTATAAAAGAACTGGAGCAGTGGAAAGCTACATTTATGAAAGATTCTTCTATGATGACACGGTTCTCAAAGAAAGTGCAGACGAAGGTGCAACAGCTCATTCCGGCGAAAGTACAAAAGGTACTAACAGAGACGATTCGTATGATGGTGCAAACAATCAGCGCCGGGTCAAACTTTATAAAGCCGAAGCTAAAAGAGACGACATGGTCACTGCAAAGACGTGACGATGAAGTTCGTAAAAAAATGGATGAGTATAAAAAAATAGCAGCGGCAGAAGGGGCAGGGACGGGGGCTGGCGGTATTCTCCTCGGTCTTGCTGACTTTCCGCTTTTACTCGGCATTAAAATTAAATTTTTATTCGATGCAGCGACATTGTACGGATTTGATACGAGCAACAAAGAAGAGCGCCTTTTTATCCTTCATGTTTTTCAGCTTGCCTTTTCAAGTGACGATCACCGAAAAGAAATATGGAAAGCAATCGAAACGTGGGATACAGAAGAAGAAAATCATATGGACTGGGAAAAGTTCCAAACAGAGTACCGAGACTATATCGATTTAGCCAAAATGCTGCAGCTCGTACCAATAATCGGTGCCCCGGTAGGCGCATATGCGAACTATCAACTACTGCAAAGACTCGGAGAAGTGACGATGAATTGTTATCGTATGCGATTGCTGAATAGGGATTAAAAAGAAGGCGTCCTACATGTGTAACGTAGGACGCCTTTTCTTAGAAGCCAAGTCCGATATAGCTAACTCCAACTATAATCAATACGATAAAAAGTACAATGATTAATGAAAATCCGCTCTTACCAGCTTGTCCTGCTTCACCGCCGCCATTACCACCACTACCGCCATTACCACCAAGTCCCATATGATATCCTCCTTATTGTTATATGTTGCTTTTACTTTATAACTTTCTGTATTTTCTGATAAACACCTTCTGTAGTGCTAACTAAATTGAAAATCATTTCGTTTTGTTTTATAATTTACTTACCGACCGGTAAGTAAAAATAAGTGAGGTACAGTATGACGAAGAATTTACAAACATCGCAAAACATTGTAGAGGCATCATTTAAACTTATGGCAGAACACGGCATTGAGAAGATGAGTCTTTCCATGATTGCGAAAGAGGTAGGTATTTCAAAACCGGCTATTTATTATCATTTTTCTTCTAAAGAAGCGTTAATCGATTTTTTATTTGAAGAAATTTTCTCTGGATATCATTTCGTGAGTTATTTCGATAAAGAGCAATATACGAAAGAAAACTTTGCAGAAAAGTTAATTGCTGATGGTTTACATATGCTCTCTGAATATGAAGGGCAAGAAGGGATATTACGCGTTATCAATGAATTTATCGTAACTGCATCGCGAAATGAAAAGTATCAGAAACGCTTATTTGAAATACAAGAAGATTTCTTAAATAGTTTCCACGATTTATTGAAGAAAGGCGTAGAACTTGACGTAGTGTCACAACATGAAACGGAAGAAAATGCTCATACGCTAGCACTCGTGATTGATAATATGAGCAACTATATGCTCATGGGATTCCAGTTAAAGTATAAAGAAATTTGGATTCGAAATGTGAAAAACGTCATGAAGGAGGAGTAAAGATGAAAATGCAAAAAAACTGGTGGCTCGGTTTTCTTGGATTTATTGGGGTTTATAAAATACCAGGTATGATTCAAGCTTTTCAAGCGGATGGAAATTGGATGAAGTTAATCGGTTTCATTTGGCTACTTTGGTTCGGATATTTTATTCCTGAGAAGAAAGAAGATTGAATTTCAATTTTCTGTAAAGTTACGTAAAATATAGATTAAGAGTATTCATATATTAGATTACTAGATTTGGAGTGGTTACATGGATCCATTGAAAAATGAAATTCACCCTGACATGGTCAAGGTGTGGAAAGCGCGTTCTTTAATTGAGCTAGGAATCAGTATTATAGTCATTTTGGCATATCTTTTCTTTATGATTAAGTTTAATTGGTGGGCTTGGATTTTCTATGTGCTCATCGGATTAACAATTGTATATACACCGTTTGATTACTTTACGTTTCCAAAACTACGTCAACGTTATTACAGCTACCAACTAAATGAAGAAGAACTTGAAATTCAGCATGGTCTTTTCGTCGTAAAGCGCGTATTAGTACCGATGATTCGTGTGCAGCACGTTACGATTGAACAAGGGCCAATTATGAGAAAATACGGATTAGCAGAATTACACATTTCAACAGCAGCAACTTCTCATAGCATCCCAGGTTTAACGATGTATGAAGCTGAAATGTTGAAAACGAAAATCGCAGAATTAGCGAAAGTGAGTGATGAGGATGTATAAGAGGCAGCATCCAATCACGATGTTATTAGAATTAAAAATAACAGATTTTATACCACTCATTATTTTTCTTTTTAGCTTAAGGGGAAAGTTTCCATTTTGGTATTTAGTTCCTATTGGTTTTGCGGTAATCACAATTGTTTCAGCTATCGTAGGTTGGTATTACAAAGTATACTGGGTCGAAAATAACGTATTACATGTGAAGCAAGGTCTCTTCGTAAAGAAGGAGAGCTACTTAAATAAAGAACGTGTTCAAACGATTAATACAAGTTCTAACGTACTATACCAAATGCTCGGTTTGAAAAAAATTCAGATTGAAACAGCTGGCGGGGGCGATGAAGCAGAAGTTAGCTTAGCTGGAATTACGGTAGAAGAGGCGACGGAGCTTATTACTTTGCTAAATGAGCCAACTCCAGAAGTGAAAGCAGAAAAAACGTTAGACGAAGCAGCAGAAAATACAGTAGAAAAAGCAATTGTTACAGAGGAAAAACAAACGACAGAGTACAAGTTAACGTGGAAAGAGATTTTAATAGCGTCTGTTACATCTGGTCAATTTGGAGTATTGTTCTCTTTAATCTTTTTCGTTTATCACCAAGTAGATGAGTATATTCCGAAATGGATAAAAAATAGTGTGACGTCATATGTAATGGACCACGATATATATGGCTGGATTTACATGGTAGCTATTTTACTTGTCGTTTCTTGGATGATATCTACAATTGGCTACGCGTTAAAACACGGTAACTTCACAGTGAATCGAAAAAATGATGAAGTCCGTATTTCGCAAGGGTTACTGGAGAGAAAAGAACTCGTACTAAAATTGCACCGCATTCAAGGGATTACGATAAAAGAAGGCATTTTACGCCAACCGTTCGGTTATTGTGCTGTGCAAGTAGAAGTCATTCAAAGTGAAGGGAAAGAAGAAAAAGTTACACTGCATCCTATCATTCGAAAAGATCGAGTGCAACAATTACTCGCGCATTTACAATTACCATACGAACTGAATGCAAGTATTACTTCGTTACCAAAAGCAGCATTGCGCCGCTATCTCATTGATAGTTTTATCTTTTTCGCTATGCTCGCAATCCCGCTTACTGGAATAAGCATATACTTTGAAAAGTATTACATCATGTGGGCATTACTACCGCTCGCAATCCTTATCTTTACACTTGGATACACAACATTTAAAACAAATGGCTACAGTGTTAACGGAGAACAAATTACACTTGTCTATCGTAGCGTCGGAAAATATACAGGACTTATTAGAAGAAGACACGTCCAATCAATGGAGAAGACACAATCATATTTCCAGCGCCGTGCGGATTTATGTACGTATAAGTTTTCGAGTGCATCATCTAGTTATAAAATAGAGCATACGAGAGTAGAAGATGCGGAGAGAATGCAGGATTGGTATAAGAAGAAAATAAATGAGATGTAACTTGAGAAAGCTTGCCTATTATGAAAGGCAGGCTTTTTTGTTATAGGGAAAAGAGTCGTTTAATCCATATATTAGTACAACTACAGCACACATGTATCAATACGTATGAAAAAAGGTAATATGCTTCTGTTTTAGGAAAATATGTGGGATTTTTGATATAAATGGTATAATAAAATGGAAATAGTATTAGGAGGTTATATATGATAAGTCAGTTGAAAAGAGAAGCACTTGATGCATTAAAAGGAAGATGGGGACTAGCGGTAGGGGCAACCTTATTAATTGGAATCCTTATTGGAGCTGTTGAAATGCTAACAACAGGTATTTTCTCGATATTTTGGGGTTGGGAAGAAGCAAGTGATTCACTTACAGTAAGTATTATAGTAATGCTTGTTATTGGTCCATTAACAATAGGTGCCTATTATCTTGTTTTAAATGCAATTCGTGGGACTGATGCTCGCATTGGTCATATATTTAGATGGTTTAGCGATGGAAGTAAGTTGATGAAGTCGTTTTTAACATATTTACTAATGTATGTATACTTGACTCTATGGACATTACTTCTTATTATTCCAGGTATTATTAAATCATTTTCTTATTCTATGACATATTTTATTTTGAATGATCATCCAGAATATACAGCGAATCAAGCGATTACTGAGAGTCGTCATATGATGAATGGACATAAAATGGATTACTTTTTACTATGCTTAAGTTTCTTAGGTTGGTTCATTTTAAGTATTCTTACTGTAGGAATCGGTTTCTTATGGTTAGCACCTTATTTCTACGCGACATCAGCCGCATTTTATGAAGAGATTTCAAAAGAATATTATAAAAAAGAATATTATAAAAAAGAAGGCACTACTTTCTAATAAAACATATAAACTATCTACCCTAAAGAATGTAGGGAGCAGATAGCAGATGGTTTAGGTGTTTTGATATTTGTCCTATTTTCGGGATTCACTTCAGGATAAGGTATAGATTTTTATATAGAAATGCTACCCTCTATGTTTTATCATAGAGGGTTATTTTTTTATGTAAAAATGATAGGAAATAATGAATAATATATGTAAAGAAAAAAGCGAGGTGAATGAGAGTGAGCAAATTTTTAATACCGTATTCATTTTCTATATTAAGTTTCTTTATTTCAGCAACAGCACTTGATTTATATGATAGGATGGGAAACGATAGTGAGCTGGTTTCGCCGAACATAATTGGAAAGATAATTCAATCTACTGCGCAAATGGGAGTCCTTACATTGTATTTCGGAGTACCTATTATTTTAGGTGGCTGTCTACTTGGTGAGCTATTGTTTAGAGGTATCATTTTACGATTTAAACCAAGCTATATTATATCTTTATTATTATATCTATTTTTAGCTTTTAGTATTGTTTTCGTAACGGTAGGCATTCCAACTACATATGAAGATTCTAATACATTTTTCATGGGGATAACTATGATTTGTGCTGTTACATTCTTTGTGAGTCGGAATATATGGGAAAACAAGTTAATAATGGAGTGACAAAATGAAATACACCTGTCCATGTTGCGGATATAAAGTTTCACTTTATTGGATCAGTTAGAAAACCGACTAGTGAAGATGTGAAGGATGCTAGTTGGCAGCGAATTTGTTAAGTAGAATGTTATTACTCAATTTAATGGGAGTAATAACATTTTTTATTTAGTACTGAAAGAATTACTGCTGTCTTAAAGTAATAAGAAGGACTAAATCGGTAAATTTTATTAATGGATATATTTTCAATAAATACAAAAGTATAGATGTATAGTCATCTTTGTGTATTTAATGTTATCATATTGAATGATATGGAAATTTTTAATAGAATAAGTAACTAAAAATTCAAAGGTAATGAAGCTTTTGTTGTATAAAGAAAATACTTAGTAGTAATCAACAATATTAAAAATAAGATTCGTATTTATATAAATTTAGTAGAAATGGGGTTTTAAAAAGGAATGAGTATAAGCATAACGCGGCAAAAGATTTTGGCGGCCGCTTCTCAAATTGTACAATGTAAAGGGGTTGCTAAATTAACTTTAGAAGCAGTGGCAAAAGAGGCGGGTTTAAGCAAAGGTGGATTATTGTATCACTTTTCAAATAAAGAAGCTTTAATAGAAGGTATGATAGTCCGAGGGGTAGAGGATTATGAAGGGGCCATTTACAATAAAGTAGCGGAAGACTCAGAGAGGAAAGGGAGATGGGTTCGCTCTTTTGTAGAGGAAAGATTAAGTAATGAGAGAAGAACAGAAGAGTTGTCTAGCAGTATGATGGCAGCACTCATGTTAAAACCTGAATTACTTGAGCCATTACAACAATCATTTCAGCAACTGCAAAAAAATATAGAAAATGATGAGATAGATTCAGTTTGTGCAACAATTATTAGATTAGCAGCAGATGGATTATGGTATTCGGAATATTTAGGGGTTGGAAGACTAAGCCCCGAGTTAAGAGAAAAAGTGATTCAAGCTCTTATTAGTAATTCGTATAAATAGAATATACGAACTATATAATGAGAAAATAATTCACCATTGCTTCTTTAATGTAGTGGTGAATTATTTTTTTTATTAGAAAAATAGAACAATTTTATAGAGTATTGAATTATAACCGTCCAGACGGTATAGTAATATTTGGTTTAAGAGGAAAATGAAACAAAAAAAGAATAAAAGATATTTTTAGCACACTATTCGAAAGGATAGGCCGCAAAGCTTAGAGTCTACGGTAATACATATTGGTTACTAAGATCGTCTGGTTGCACATTTTTGATGCAACCGGACGATCTTTTTTTGTTATATAAATATAAAAATTTAGGAGGGAACTATGCAAATGAAAAGTACTAAAAGACATATTTCAATGGTTTCATTAGTTTTTCTAGTATTATTTTCAGTGCTGAATGTGTGGGCTCCAGTTATTCAAGCTGCTGTGATGAAAAGTCCAGTGGACGAAATTAATATTTCCCGTACTGATGGCACGACATCTGAACCATATCAAGCCTCAGATGGTATGAAAGTAGAAGTGAAGTGGTCAGCTAAAGAAAAAATAAAAAGTGGAGATCAATTCACAATTGATATGCCAAAAGAGTTTCGAAAAGACCTTATGAATATGAGTTTTCCTTTAAAAGATGCTGAAGGAAAAACAGTTGGTACATGTGAGATGAAAAAGGGTCTATTAACGTGTACTATGGGTGATTACGTAGAAGGAAAGAACAACATTAAAGGTTCTTTATTCGTAGAATTCTACTTTGGTCTAGAAGCATATGATGGTGTTAAAGAAATTCCATTAGAATTTAACGTTGATGGTCAAATCGTAAATAAAGAAGTAAATGTAAGTAATACGACAGAGAGACCGAAGCCACAACCCAATACGGAAAATCTATTGAAATGGGGTTCTTATAATCAAGAAGATCCGTCTATTGCTGATTGGCTTGTATATGTAAATGCAACTGGAACAGAAATGCAAGATCTTAAATTAACAGATACATTAGGACCTGGGCATGAGTTAATTACAGACAGCGTAGTATTAGAAGAGGCTGTATTTGAAGATGGTTATGCACCAACAAATATTAAGCCAGCAAATTTATCTAACATTAAAATAAATGCAACAAAGACTGGATTTACAATTGAATTTCCAGACAGTTCAAAAGGCTATATTGTAAGATATAAAACAAAGGTTACAAATCCTGCTGCAAAACCTCATAAAAATACTGTGAAATTAGAAGGTAAAAATATTAAAACTGAAGAAAAAGTAGGACAAGTATTTGTGAGTGGTGGAGGAGGATCCGGTTCAGGTGACAATAATCCACCTAGCATTGAAAAAAATATAGTTGATGAGAATGGCAAGCTTGTAGAGAATGAGCAGCTAACACAAATGGATCAAGTTATTCAATACCAAGTTGGTACACATATACCGAACGATCCTCCTAAATACACATCTATGGTAATTAGTGATGATTTAGAAGATGTTTTAGAAGTATTAGAGGCAAAAGTGTATGATAAAAATGGCCAAGATATTACTTCTAAAGGGACGTTAAATATAGATAAACAAAGAAGTGAAGTAACATTTACGTTTGGTGAGAATTTTGATTATAAGTCATATGAAGACCAGATAATTAATCTTAGTATCAAGGCGAAAATTAAAAATAATGCAGACTTATCTTCTTACGTAGATAAGAAGATTCCTAATAAAGCGGAATTACATTTTGATGATAAAACATTAACATCAAAAGAAGTAACTATTACACCGCCTGAAGCTCCAAAAGATGGTACAGTATCGCTTCATAAAATAGATTCTGAGAATCACAAAGGGTTAAAAGGTGCCGAATTTGAAGTTCGAAATAGTGCAAATGAAGTTGTTGCAAAACTGACAACGGACGAAAAAGGTTTTTCAGTACCTCAAACTTTAGCTCCTGGGACGTATAAAGTTTATGAAACAGTAGCACCAGAAGGATATCAAAAATTAACAAGCCCAGTAGAGGTTACACTTCAAGCTGGAGAAACAAAAACAATTGAAATTAAAAATACTGTGCAAAAGGGTCAAATTGAAATAAAGAAAATTGATTCGGAAAATGGTGAAAAACCATTAGCAAATGCAGAGTTTGATATAGTAAAAGACGGTGTAGTAGTCGAACATATTGTTACAGATAAAGATGGTAAGGCAATCTCTAAACCGTTAGCACTAGGAAAATATATTTTAAAAGAAACGAAAGCGCCTGAAGGCTACCAATTAAAAGAAACAGAGTTCGAAGTAAGTGTAACAGGGGACGGCATATTCCCAATGCAAGTGGAAAATGCAATGGTAGACAAAGGTAATATAGAAATTACAAAAGTGGACAAAGAAAACGGAGCAGTATTAGCGGGTGTCGAATTTGAAGTCCAAGATGAGAAAGATGAAGTAGTAAGAAAAGTAGTAACAGATAAAGATGGAAAAGCAAATGTTTCAGATCTATCAGTAGGAAAGTACAAATTAGTAGAGACGAAAAGCTTACCAGGTTATAAAAAGCTAACAGAACCAGTACCATTTGAAATCAAAAAAGGTATGACAAAAGCTTTAGCAATAAAAGTAGAAAACGAGCAGTTAGACAAAGGCTCAGTAGAAATTACAAAAATAGATAAAGATAGTCAAAAAGTATTAGAAGGCGTAGTCTTCGAAGTACAAGATGAGCAAGGAAAAGTAGTAACAGAAGTAAAAACAGATAAAGATGGTAAAGCAAAAATCTCTGATTTATCAGTAGGGAAGTACAAATTAGTAGAGAGGAAAAGTTTACCAGGCTACAAAAAGCTAACAGATTCAGTATCATTCGAAATAAAAAAAGGTATGACAACAGTCCTATCGGTGAAAGTAGAAAATGAACAGTTAGATAAAGGTTCAGTAGAAATTACAAAAATAGATAAAGACAGCAAAAAAGCATTAAAAGGCGTAGTTTTTGAAGTGCAAGATGAAGCTGGAACAGTAGTAAAGGAAGTAAAAACAGATAAAGATGGTAAAGCAAAAATCTCAGATCTATCAGTAGGAAAGTACAAATTAGTAGAGAAAGAAAGTTTACCAGGCTATAAGAAACTAACAGATCCAGTATCATTTGAAATCAAAAAAGGCATGACCGAAGTTCTATCATTAAAAATAGAAAATGAAATGGTAGATACGGGAAATATAGAGATAACAAAGATAGATAAAGATAATAAAGCACCGTTAGCGGGAGTAACATTCATCGTCCAAGATGAAAAGGGTAATGAAGTTACAAAAGTAACGACAGATAAAGATGGAAAAGCAAATGTTTCAGATTTACTTGTAGGAAAGTATGAATTAGTAGAGGTAGAAAGTTTACCTGGTTATAAAAAATTAGAAAAACCAATATCATTTGAAATCAAAAAAGGCATGACCGAAGTCCTATCATTAAAAGTAGAAAATGAAATGGTGGATACAGGGAATGTCGAGATAACAAAAATAGATAAAGATAGTAAAGCACCATTAGAAAATGTTGTATTTGAAGTACGTGATTTAAAAGGAAAAGTAGTTGCGAAAGTAACAACGGATAAAGAAGGAAAAGCAAACGTTTCAGATTTATCTATCGGGAAGTATGAGTTGGTAGAAGTAGAAACACCGGCAGGATACAAACCACTAGAAAAGCCAATTTCATTTGAAATTGAAAAGGGTAGAGTAACAGCGCTAAAGCTAACAGTAGAAAATGAATTAGTGGATACAGGAAATGTAGAAATTACAAAAGTAGATAAAGAAAATAAAGATGCTTTAGCTGATGCAGTCTTTGAAATTCAAGATGAAGCAGGGCAAGTAGTCGCTAAAATAACGACAGATAAAAAAGGACAAGTACAAGTTACTAATTTATCAGTCGGCACATACAAGTTAGTAGAAGTAAAAGCACCAAAAGGATATAAACAATTAGTAGATCCGATTACTTTCCAAATTGAAAAAGGCATGACAAAATCTCTTGCTTTAACAGTAGAAAACGAAATGTTAGACAAGGGAAATGTAGAAATCACAAAAGTAGATAAAGATAATCAAAAAGCATTAGCAGGTGTAGTCTTCGAAGTACAAGACGAACAAGGAAAAGTAGTAACAGAAGTAACGACAGATAAAGAAGGAAAAGCAAAAATCTCAGACTTATCTGTAGGAAAGTACAAATTAGTAGAGAAAGAAAGCTTACCAGGTTACAAACAATTAACAGAGCCAGTATCATTCGAAATCAAAAAAGGTATGACAGAAGTCTTATCATTAAAAGTAGAGAATGAACAGTTAGACAAGGGAAATGTAGAAATCACAAAAGTAGATAAAGATAGTCAAAAAGTATTAGAAGGCGTAGTCTTCGAAGTACAAGATGAAAAAGGCAAAGTAGTAACAAAAGTAACGACAGATAAAGAAGGAAAAGCAAAGATTGCTGATTTATCAGTAGGAAAATATAAGCTAGTAGAGGTAGAGAGCTTACCAGGATATAAAAAACTAGCGAAACCAGTATCATTCGAAATCAAAAAAGGTATGACAGAAGTCTTATCACTAAAAGTAGAGAATGAACTAGTAGATAAAGGTTCAGTAGAAATTACAAAAGTAGATAAAGATAGTCAAAAAGTATTAGAAGACGTAGTCTTCGAAGTGCAAGACGAACAAGGAAAAGTAGTAACGGAAGTAAAAACAGATAAAAATGGTAAAGCAAAAATCTCAGACTTATCTGTAGGAAAGTACAAATTAGTAGAGAAAGAGAGCTTACCAGGCTACAAAAAACTAACAGAGCCAGTATCATTCGAAATTAAAAAGGGTATGACAGAAGTTCTATCATTAAACATAGAAAATGAAATGGTAGATACGGGAAATGTAGAAATTACAAAAATAGATAAAGATAATAAGGCACCGTTAGCAGGTGTAGTCTTTGAAGTTCAAGACGACAAAGGCAAGGTAGTAACGAAAGTAACGACAGATAAAGCTGGAAAAGCAACAGTTGCAGATTTATCAGTAGGAAAGTACAAGTTAGTAGAAGTAGAGAGTTTACCAGGCTACAAAAAATTAGAAAAGCCTGTACTATTTGAAATTACAAAAGGTATGACAAAATCTTTAGCGTTCACTGTAGAAAATGAAATGGTAGATACGGGGAATGTAGAAATCACAAAAATAGATAAAGACAGTAAAGCACCATTAGAAAATGTTGTATTTGAAGTACGTGACTCAAAAGGCAAAGTAGTTGCGAAAGTAACAACGGATAAAGAAGGAAAAGCAGACATTTCAGATTTATCTATTGGAAAGTATGAGTTAGTAGAAGTAGAAACACCAGCAGGCTACAAACCACTAGAAAAGCCAGTTTCATTCGAAATTACAAAAGGTATGACGAAAGTCTTATCATTGCAAGTAGAGAATGAACAGTTAGACAAAGGTTCAGTGGAGATTACAAAAATGGCCGCTGAAAGCAAGGAAGTCTTATCAGGAGCTGTGTTTGAGGTTCATGATGAAAAGGGAAAAGTAGTAGTGAAAGTAACAACAGATAAAGATGGAAAGGTAAAAATCACAGATTTATCTGTAGGTAACTACACACTAGTAGAAGTAGAAGCACCAAAAGGATATGAAAAATTAACTAATCCAATTCCATTTGAAATTACAAATGGAATGATAAATGCAGTTCAATTAGAAGTATTAAACAAATTGAATCATTTAGCGCCACCAGGCCCAGAAACACCAGATCCAGAAAAACCTGGAACACCAGATCCAGAAAAGCCTGGAACACCGAATCCGGAGAAACCTGGAACACCGAATCCAGAAAAGCCTGGAACACCGAATCCGGAGAAACCTGGAACACCGAATCCAGAAAAGCCTGGAACACCAAATCCAGAAAAACCTGGGACACCAGATCCAGAAAAGCCTGGGACACCGAATCCAGAGAAACCTGAAAAAGAATTACCGAAGACAGGGCAGAAAATGCCTGTGGAACCATATATGGGAGCACTTCTTGTAATGATGAGTTTTGGATTACTCATATTAGGTAGAAAACAGCAGAGATAATAAAGGTGAAAAGGTATCCTCAAAGTATTTGAGGATACCTTTTTTAGCATAAAAAAAGCATCTAGCAAAAGTACTAGATGCAAATAAAAACACAAGGGAAGACAAAGTTCTTCCCTTTTCCCGTATGTAATTATATCAAAAAATTTATAAAAAACTAGCTATATTTAAAATATAATTTTTAAAAAAGTTATATACATAAATAATTGCAATACGCGCAGTTTTATCTTTCTGAAAAATCTATTTCTTTATTTTTGAATATTAAGACTAATTTTGATAAATCTTCAGATAATTAGAAAAAATACCCGAAAGGATATATAATATTGCTTAATAAATAATTTTAATGAATTACGTATATTTCATTTGGTGTATTAATTGAATATCATAATTTTTAATTTTATTAAGCAAGAATCTCGGTTACTTATTGCATTTCTAACATAGGGTGAGATAGAAAAATACAATAGTGTGGAGGTTTTTATAATGACGTTTGTTCTTAGTAAAATGAGTGGCTTTAGCATAGAAGAAAAGGTACATGAATTTGAATCTAAAGGATTCCTTGAAATCTCAAATGAAATCTTTTTACAAGAGGAAGAGAATCATCGTCTATTAACACAAGCACAGTTAGATTATTATAATTTGGAAGATGATGCATACGGTGAATGCCGTGCTAGATCTTATTCAAGGTATATAAAGTATGTTGATTCACCAGATTATATTTTAGATAATAGTAATGATTACTTCCAATCTAAAGAATATAACTATGACGATGGCGGGAAAGTTAGACAGTTCAATAGCATAAATGATAGCTTTTTATGTAATCCTTTAATTCAAAATATCGTGCGCTTCGATACTGAATTTGCATTTAAAACAAATATAATAGATACAAGTAAAGACTTAATTATAGGTTTACATCAAGTAAGATATAAAGCTACTAAAGAAAGACCATCTTTTAGTTCACCTATTTGGTTACATAAAGATGATGAACCAGTAGTGTTTTTACACCTTATGAATTTAAGTAATACAGCTATTGGTGGAGATAATTTAATAGCTAATTCTCCTCGGGAAATTAATCAGTTTATAAGTTTGAAGGAGCCTTTAGAAACTTTAGTATTTGGACAAAAGGTCTTCCATGCCGTAACGCCACTTGGAACAGAATGTAGTACGGAGGCTTTTCGTGATATTTTATTAGTAACATTTTCTTATAAGGAGACAAAATGAGAGAGAATAAAATAATTATGATTTCTGGAGCCAATAGCGGTATAGGTCATGCTTGTATAAAATACTTTTTAGAAAAATCATTTCATGTAATAGCGCTTGATATTAATAATAATAATTTAATAGATTATATGAAAACAGATATGCCTTTGAAAGTAGTGCAAATTGATTTAAGTAATAGCGAAGCGATTCATAATCTTTTTACTCAATTAGATTTAGAAAAGCTTTCTCCTGATATATTAATAAATGCAGCTGGTATTCGAGAGATAACACCTGTTTTACATTTATCCGATGATATGTTTAAAAAAGTAATTGATGTAAATTTAGTAGCCCCATTTATCCTTTCTAGGGAAGTAGCTAAGCGATGGTGTGAATCGAAAATAAAAGGTTGTATTGTGAATATAGCATCGGTTTCTGGATTAATGGCTGAACCAGAGCGAGCTGCTTATGTTGCATCAAAGCATGCTTTAATCGGATTGACTAAACAGATGGCTATGGAATTTGGGAAGCAAAATATAAGGGTGAATAGCATTTCTCCCGGTGTTATTAGAACTGAACTTACAGAAGAATACTTTAGTAATACAGCCTTGATGTCTATGATAAAAAGTAATCAATCTTTAGATACTTGGGGGGTGCCGCAGGATATTGTTTCATGTATTGAGTACTTGATTTCTGATCAGGCCCGCTTTATTACTGGTTCTAATTTTGTAATTGATGGTGGTTGGACTGTTGGGAAAAATTTATAATTGAGTGTTTTTGAGGAAAAGCACCTGTCCTTTTTTAGGCTGGTGTTTTTCTCACTATAAACCGAGTTTTTATTGGAGGGGGATTAATTTGCTTCAAAAAAGTTTTAAGCAAGAGAAAACGGTACCGGCTTTAAAGATGATAGCATCAATGGTTATCTTTGGATCAGTTGGATTTTTTTCAGTTCAAACAAACTTACCTTCGTTTGAATTAGTGTTTGTAAGGTGTATTTTTGCGACAATATTTTTAAGTGTATGCTGGTTGCTTACAGGGCAATATAAACAAGATAAATGGGAACGAAAAGAAGTTATTCAAGTTTTAATATGTGGCTTTTTCTTAGTATTTAATTGGGTTTTCTTATTTAAAGCCTTTGAAAATATGTCAGTTACAATTGCTATCTCGGTTTATCATCTTGCACCAGTAATTGTACTGTTAATTGGAAGTATCGTCTTTAAAGAAAAATTAACATTAATATCTATCATTTCAATAGTTGTGTGTTTTGCAGGAGCTTTATTAATTGCTGGTATCGATGGAAGTTTCTCTGTCGGTTCATTAATGTCTTCAGGTATGATATGGGGATTTCTTGCAGCTCTCTTTTATGCATTTACAACTTTATTTGGTAAAGGGATTAACAAAATGAGTGCTTATGCAATGACATTTTTACAAACATTCTTGGGGATATTTCTTTTAATACCATTTATAGATTTAGATGCTTTTAGTGGCCTCACTCAAAGTAATTGGACATATATTATAGCTACTGGTTTTATTCACACAGGGATAGTATATTATCTGTTTTTTGATAGTTTACGCTATTTATCTACAAAAACAATCTCAATATTAGTTTTTTTGGATCCGGCAGTGGCAATATTATTAGATACTGTACTTACTGGATTCCGTCCAACTTTAATGCAAATAACAGGAATTCTTTTTATTTTTATTGGTATGACTTTAACATTAAAAAAATCTAAAGATAAAAAACTGAGCCAAAAAGAAAAGCGAATTGAAAGCGATGCTAGTATATCTCAACAATAATGAAATATATTGTGTATAAAACGATAAACCTTACATGAATCATGTAAGGTTTATTTTAGTTCAATATAATTCATATTTATAATATATAATTTTCAAAACTGAGGTATGTTTTTCTTTAATATGCTTTTGATTCATATATTTTTATTTGACTATAAATTTACAAAAATGTATATGAAATCTTATTTTTTGATAATATATAAGTAATAAATTCATAGAATTGGAGTGATGAGATGCAGCCGTTAGAAAGGGAGATTCATTCTAATATGCTGAAAGTGTGGCGAATTCACGCTTTAATTGGGACGGCAGTTATACTAACAGTCGTAATTGCGTATTTCTTTTTTATGATTAACTTTAACTGGTGGGGCTGGTTGTTTGGACTATTAGTAACAGGAGCTATTACATTTATTCCACTTGATTATTTTGTGTTTCCAAATTTACGTCAGCGCTATTATAGTTACAGATTAAATGAAGAAGAGATTGAGATTCAAAAGGGAATGTTCGTTGTAAAACGCGTACTTATTCCGATGATCCGTGTGCAGCACGTAACGATTGAGCAAGGGCCGATCATGAGAAAGTATAATTTAGCAGAATTACACATTTCAACAGCCGCAACTTCTCATAGTATTCCAGGTTTAACGAAAGAAGAAGCAGAACAGCTAAAAAGACAAATTGGAGAACTTGCGAAAGTGAGTGATAAGGATGTATAAGAGGCAACATCCGATTACGATATTGTTAGGTATTAGAGTTGCGAGTTTGTTGCCACTTATTATTCTTGTTTTATTTAAACCTGATGAACAAGTGGAACCTTGGTATTTATTTTATCTTTTCCTTCTAGTTGTTTTATTCATCATGGCTATTTTTTCAGCAATTAAATGGTATTTTAAAGTGTACTGGATTGAGAATAATATTTTACATATAAAGCACGGTGTTTTTGTAAAGAAGGAAAGTTATTTAAATAAAGAACGTGTGCAAAATGTTAGTACGTCTTCTAATGTCATTTATCAGATGCTTGGGCTTATGAAGTTAAATATAGAAGTAGCGGGTGGTGGTAGTGAACCAGAAGTGATGTTGGCTGGTATTAAAGAAGACGAGGCAAAACATTTAATCTCTTTATTACATAAGAAAGAAACTACTGTAAAAGAAGAAATAGAAGAGGAAGAAAGCAAGACGGTTTATCAGTTAACAGCGAAAGAGGTTTTAGCAGCAGCGATTACATCTGGTCGGTTCGGACTAGTGTTTTCTGGACTGGTACTTCTTTACACAAAGTTTGATTTTGTTCTTCCTGAAGGATTCACAAGTAAAGTAGAAGCGTATGTGATGGGAAACGGTGTTTATAAACTAATTGTAATAGCATTAATTTTAATGGCAATTTCATGGATTATTTCCACGGCTGGATATGTGTTGAAATATGCAAACTTTAAAATTGAGCGAAAAGGGGAAGAAATTCGTATCGTTCAAGGGTTATTTGAAAAGAAAGAGTTTGTCTTAAAATTGCACCGAATTCAAGCGATTACTGTAAAAGAATGTATGCTTCGCCAGCCATTTGGTTATTGCGCTGTTGAAGTGGAAGCAATTCACAGTATTGGAGCAGCAAGTAATGAAGTGATGCTGCATCCTTTTATGAAGAAAAAAGATGTACAGCACCTGCTCACATATTTAGAGTTACCTTATGAAATTGAAGCGGAGATCGCTCACTTACCAAAAACAGCGTTGCGTCGTTATTTCATTATGGGCTGGTTAATAAGTATCATACTCACAGTTCTAATTGCTAGCGTGAGTATATATTTAAAACAATATATTGCGTTATTTTTTATTTTACCGTTATTTATCGTGTTTTCGTTACTTGCGTATGCTAGATATAAAAGTGGCGGTTATGAATTAAGAGAAAATCAACTAACGGTTGTATATCGTAATTTTTCGAAATATACAGGAATAATGCGAAGAAGACATGTTCAAGCAGTAGGTTATAATCAATCGTATTTTCAAAGAAAGGATGAATTATGTACAACTCTTGTAGCGGTAGCGGGGCGGGGTTATGAAGTAAAGCATATGAGAAAAAAAGATTCACTTCGTATATATAATTGGTACAAAGAAAAAGGAAACACCGGTGTGTAATGGTGTTTCCTTTTTGTGTCATGATTTGTCGATAAGTCGATATATTCGAAGAAACGCTGATATAATTCGAGTTGCGCCGATAAATTCAGAAAAACGCTGATATAATTTGAGTTGCGCTGATAAATTCGAAGAAACGCTGATATAATTCGAGTTGCGCCGATAAATTCAGAAAAACGCTGATATAATTCGAGTTGCGCCGATAAATTCGAAAAATCGCCGATATAATTTCACATACCGCGGTTTCCGAACTCCAAACTCAAAAAATTAAACTAACACATCAAAAGTAGTCACAAAAGAAGGGCGAGAGAAAATACTCTTTTGCTGTTCCGCATGTGGATGCGCCTGTGCTTGTCCTTCTGCTTGCGTGGGACGTTTTTTATGAGCGTTTTCGAATGAACGTGATTCTGTCCAGTCTTTAAAGTTTTGCTCTGTTTCCCACATCGTTAAGATGACATATGTATCGTTACTTAATGGGCGTAGAACACGGATCGCTTGGAATCCTGGTTCGTTTTCGATAAGGCCTGCGCGGTTTTTAAAGCGGTTTTCAAATACAGGGCGACCTTCGTCTGTTACAGAAATGTTGTTACAAACGATATAGCCAGGTTGTCCTTTAAATTCGCCGACAGCATCTAGTACGTCATACTGAAGTGAACCTTCTACAGATTCTTCTGTATTTTCTTTATAAAACATATTTTTTTCATCATTTTTTGCAGTGAAATGTGCTTGTTCTAGAGGTGTTTCGTATGAAATAATAGCCTTCATTTTAATGCCCCCTTACTAGTTTGTTTCTATTATATCAACTCTCTTAAAAAACTTCGAAGATTATATACATAAAGATACTTCTTTTTCAAATAATAAATGTACCATCATTTGGAAAGAAGGACGATGTATGAAGAAAGTAAAGTGGACTTTATTAGGCGGCGTCGCAACGTTCGTAGTAGCGATTGTACTCTATAAACTTATCGTGTTAGCTGGTGGCTATATGATGGATGAAAAGCAGCTCGTTTTCCACTCTTCATCACGTATCGTTGACCAGAAAGGGAAAGAAATTACGAAATTATACGTAGAAAATAGAGACCTCGTACCGATCGAGCAAATTCCGAAGTATGTGCAGCAGGCGTTTGTTGCGGTGGAAGATTCTCGTTTTTATGAGCATCAAGGGATTGATTATCCGTCTATATTCCGTGCTCTTTATAAAGATACGTTAGCTAGAGAGAAGGTAGAGGGCGGTAGTACCATTACGCAGCAACTCGCTAAAAACGTCTTTTTAACTCGTGAAAAAACATTTACGCGCAAATTGAAGGAAGTCGCAATTTCTCTTCAATTAGAGCAAAAATATACGAAGCAACAAATTCTTGAAATGTATATGAATCATATTTATTTTGGTCATGGGGCTTACGGGATTCAAGCGGCAGCAAAGTTGTATTTTAATAAAAATGTTGAGGATTTAACAGTAGAGGAAGGGGCAATGCTTGCAGGCCTTCCGAAGTCACCAAACGGATATTCACCGTACTATTCTGCAGAGAAGAGTAAGGAACGCCGCGATCTAGTATTGTCACTTATGCATAAACAAGGCTATTTGACTGCAGAAGAAAGCGTTCGTTATCAAGGGAAGACAATTGCTCTATATAAAAATTTAGATGAGAATGAGCTTGCATATATGCCGTATATTGATATGGTCATAGATGAAGCCGCTCGTTTATACGGGTTGTCTCATCAAGAAGTACTTCGCGGAGGATATACGTTTGTCGTACCTATGGATGAAAAGATTCAAAAGGTAGCATATAACCAGTTTCAAGATGCAAGGAATTTTCCTGGGAAAGAAGAAGGGGCGCAAGGTGCTTTCTTATTAATGGATAATCGTACGGGAGGGATTAAAGCGGCGATTGGGGGAAGAAAGTACGTCCCGAGAGGATTTAATCGTGTTTTTGCCAAAAGGCAGCCCGGATCTGTTTTAAAACCACTTATCGTTTATGCACCAGCACTAGAAACGAAAAAGTATAATCCGTATTCTTTATTAACGAATGAAAGAAATTCTTTTGAAGGGTATGAACCTCGAAATTATAATCATGAGTATTCAAAAGAAATGACGATGTATGATGCGATTTTAGAGTCGGCAAACGTACCGGCAGTTTCTTTATTAAATGAGTTAGGGGTAGAAGAAGGAAAGCAATATTTAGAAAAAGGAAATGTCCATATTGCAGATGCTGGTTTAAGTACAGCGCTTGGGGGACTAAAAAATGGCGTTTCAACATTTGATCTTGTAAAAATGTATCGTTCATTTTTAGCAAATGGAAATATTATTGAGCCGCACGTTATTGATAAAGTATTAAATAGACACGGTGCAGTCATTGGGGAATCTCCAAAAGTAGAGACGAAAATCTTCTCGAAGCAGACAGCATGGTATATGACGAAAATGTTAGAAGGAGTTGTGAAGGAAGGAACAGCGAGAGCTGGTGTATATAACGGTGCGTTAGCTGGAAAAACGGGTACAACTTCATTGCCAAATGACGATAAGGGAGCAAGAGATATGTGGTTCGTCGGCTATACACCTAACTTAGTAGGCGCTGTTTGGATTGGTTATGACCGTACGGATAAGGAGCATCAGTTGCAAGGAGAAAGTGCATCTGCGACAAAATTGTTTAAGAAAATTTTAACGAAGGCTAATGTAGAACATAAAGAGAAGTTTATGAAGCCTGAAGGTGTGGAAACAATCGGCGCTCCGATTCGACTGCGCAAAATTGAAGATGTAAAAATGAAACTATCATTTAGCCCTTTCGGTTTATTTAAAGCAAAATTAAGTTGGACGCCACTTCCAGATAACAGAATTATGTACCGAATCTATAGAGTGGAGAACGGAATTCATACACATGTTAGCACTGTAAATGGTGCTGGGGAATATGAGGAAAAGTTCGTTAACATATTTTCAAAACCGAGCTTTTACGTTGTACCATATAATACACAAACGAATCGTGAAGGAGAAAAGTCAAAAGTAGCTAAACCATAGTTTTTCTCTGTGTTATAATAAGAATGTTGTGAAAATAGTAAGCGTTTTTAAGAATGTTTGTGTCAATTTAATGAACAACGTACATAATATTATGCATTTTGTTTTTACAAGCTGTATAGTAAAAAAAGATAAATATCGAACGTATTCGAAGCATTGGTAAGGAAGGGAGCAAGGGTCTTGGTAAGAACTATAAATGAGACATTTTTAAAAGCATGTAGGGGGGAACGTACCGATTATGTACCAGCATGGTATATGCGTCAAGCAGGTCGTTCACAGCCGGAATATAGAAAGATTAAAGAAAAGTATTCTTTATTTGAAATTACACATAATCCAGAGTTATGTGCTTACGTTACAAAATTGCCGGTTGATCAATATAACGTAGACGCAGCAATTCTTTATAAAGATATTATGTCACCACTACCTGCAATTGGTGTGGATGTAGAAATTAAATCAGGTATTGGCCCAGTTATTGATAATCCAATCCGTTCTTTACAAGACGTAGAAAAACTAGGGGAAATCAATCCAGAAGATGACGTACCGTACATACTAGATACAATTCGTTTATTAACGACAGAAATGTTAGACGTACCGTTAATCGGTTTTTCAGGAGCTCCATTTACATTAGCGAGCTATATGATTGAAGGCGGTCCATCTCGTAACTACCATAATACGAAAGCGTTCATGTATGCAGAGCCAAAAGCTTGGTTCGCTTTAATGGATAAACTAGCAGATATGGTTATTACATATTTAAAAGCGCAAATAAACGCAGGAGCAAAAGCAGTTCAAATTTTCGATTCTTGGGTTGGAACAGTAAATGTAGCAGATTATCGCGTATTTATTAAACCAGCAATGGAGCGTATTTTTGCAGAAGTTCGTAAGATGGGTGTACCGATGATTATGCACGGCGTAGGAGCTGCACACTTAGTGAATGAGTGGCACGACTTACCGCTTGATGTAGTCGGCTTAGACTGGCGCTTACCGATTGAAGAAGCACGTGCACGTGGCGTTCATAAGGCGGTACAAGGTAATATGGACCCTTCATTCTTACTTGCACCATGGTCTGTTATTGAAGAACATGTAAAAGGTATTTTAGATCAAGGGATGAAACAGCCGGGTTATATCTTTAACTTAGGTCACGGTGTATTCCCAGAAGTAAATCCGGATACATTAAAACGTTTAACTACATTTATTCATGAATACTCTAAAGGGCAGTTAGCGAAGTAAAGGAGAATTGCTGTATGAAAAAGAAAATTGGTTTGCTTGTAATGGCATACGGAACGCCATATAAAGAAGAAGATATTGAACGTTACTATACACATATTCGTAGAGGAAGAAAGCCAAGTCCTGAAATGCTGGAAGATTTAACAGAGCGTTACCGTGCAATTGGTGGTATTTCTCCTTTAGCTACTATTACATTAGAGCAAGCTAAGAAGTTAGAACAGCGTTTAAATGAAGTACAAGATGAAGTAGAGTACCATATGTATCTTGGTTTAAAACATATTGAACCGTTTATTGAAGATGCGGTGAAAGATATGCATAACGACGGAATACAAGATGCAATCGCACTTGTTCTTGCACCTCACTATTCTACGTTTAGCGTGAAATCATACGTTGGACGAGCACAAGAAGAAGCTGAGAAACTTGGAAACTTAACAATTCACGGCATTGATAGCTGGTATAAAGAGCCGAAATTCATCCAGTACTGGGTTGATGCAGTGAAAGGTATATATAACGGTATGTCAGATGCAGAGCGTGAAAAAGCAGTATTAATCGTATCTGCACATAGCTTACCAGAGAAAATTATTGCAATGGGCGATCCATATCCAGATCAATTAAATGAAACAGCGGATTATATCGCGCGCGGAGCTGAAGTAGCAAACTATGCAGTAGGCTGGCAAAGTGCAGGAAACACACCAGATCCTTGGATTGGTCCAGATGTACAAGATTTAACGAGAGAACTAAATGAAAAGCACGGTTATACTTCATTCGTATATGCACCAGTTGGATTTGTTGCGGAACATTTAGAAGTTTTATATGACAACGACTTTGAGTGTAAAGTTGTAACGGATGAAATTGGTGCGAAATATTATCGTCCAGAAATGCCAAATGCATCGGACGCATTTATTGATTGTTTAACAGATGTTGTATTAAAGAAAAAAGAATCTGTACTGTAAGAAGAAAGGGGGAGCCTGCTTGAGGAAAAAAGTTGTGATCGTCGGCGGAGGCATCACTGGATTAACAGCAATGTATAACTTACAAAAAAATATTCATGAAAAAAACTTGCCGATTGATACATTACTTATAGAAGCATCGGGTAAACTTGGCGGAAAAATTCAAACCGTTCGAAAAGATGGATTTACAATTGAGCGCGGACCGGATTCTTTCTTAGCACGAAAAGAAAGTGCAGCTAGATTAGTGAAAGAATTAGGTCTTGGCGATGAACTTGTAAATAATCAAGCCGGTCAATCATTTATCCTCGTAAACAATCGGTTACATAAAATGCCGAATGGATCAATGATGGGAATTCCAACGCAAATTACGCCGTTTCTATTTTCCGGGCTGTTCTCCCCAATTGGTAAACTAAGAGCTGGTTTTGATCTATTAATGCCGAGGTCAAAGCCAGTATCTGACCAATCACTCGGACAATTTTTCAGACATCGTCTTGGAAACGAAGTGGTTGAAAACTTAATAGAACCGTTACTATCGGGTATTTATGCAGGGGATATTGATGAAATGAGCTTAATGTCAACATTCCCGCAAATGTATCAGATTGAGCAGAAACATCGCAGTATTTCACTCGGTATGCGTACGCTCGCTCCGAAAGAAGAGAAAGCTGAACCGAAAAAGGGAATGTTCCAAACAGTGAAAACAGGTTTAGAATCTATCGTAAAATCTCTCGAAGCAAAGATGCATGAAGGTACGATAATAAAGGGAACTCGCATTGAAAAAGTTGCAAAACAGGGTGATGGTTATACAATTACTCTTAGTAACGGAAAAGAAATAGAAGCGGACGCCATCGTAGTGGCAACTTCGCATAAAGTATTGCCGTCCATGTTTGCTCAGTACAAGCAGTTTCGTTTCTTCCGTAATATTCCATCCACATCCGTTGCGAATGTGGCACTTGCTTTCCAAAAGTCTGCAATCCAGCGCGATATTAATGGTACAGGATTTGTCGTATCACGAAATAGCGATTACACCATTACAGCATGTACGTGGACGCATAAAAAATGGCCGCATACAACGCCAGAAGGAAAAACACTCCTTCGTTGCTACGTTGGACGTGCTGGTGATGAAGCGGTTGTAGAACAAACTGAAGAAGAACTCGTTCAGCTCGTACTAGAAGATTTAAAGAAGACGATGGATATTACAGAGGATCCAGAGTTTACAATCGTAAGTCGCTGGAAAGAAGCGATGCCTCAATATACAGTAGGCCATAACGAGCGAATGAAACAGCTCACAACATTTATGGAGAAAGAGTTGCCAGGTATATACTTGGCAGGTAGCTCCTATGCTGGCGCTGGACTTCCAGACTGTATTAATCAAGGTGAGGAAGCTGCAAAGCGTGTATTATCTCATTTGGAGAAAGTAATAGATGCTGAATTAATCGCACAATAAATTATAAGAAACGCCTTCAATCATATTGAAGGCGTTTCGTTTATTATATAAAATACTTATTCGCCAATAAACATATATAAGTTATTTGGCTTTATAACAGCATCTCCTGCATAAATAACCCACTCTGTTAAGTTATCAAAATCTAAATGATAACTATTTCCTTCACTCATATCTTCTATGAAATATGGTTCATTAATGAGTATTCCTTGAATGAAATCTTCCGTAATGTTTTGCATTTCAAACCACATATGTTCACTTTTTCCTTCTTCGTAGGAGACACCAAACTTAGCAAGGAAACGAAAATCTTCATTTGATTGTTCAATGTGAAAAATGTTGCTGAAATACCCGAAAGTATTTTTCGCATTGTAAGCCATACGATCGGTTTCACTATTTGTTTTATAGAACATGAGCCCTGTAGCTTCCTCGTGTTCTTTGAAAAAACTTTCAATATATTCTTCTGAAGTATTAAATTTGAATAAGAGAACGGATGGAGATTGATGGTATTCATCTCGGGCATCCATTCCGCCTAAGAATGTATTTTGTGCATCTATTGGTTGTAGTTTCACTTCCTCATCTTCGATTGAAGATAATTGGTCCATACTCGTTTTATGCCCTATATAAGATAATCCTTTTTCCCACGGAACAGCGACTGTATGTATAGAACCTTGCTGACTATGCGCGATAACGATAGGCTCATTCATAGGGACTTGTCCATTCTCAACGGCATTATTAGCAAATGTTTGAAAGAGATCGCTAATGCCGTAGTAGGAAGAAATGCGATTTGGAATAATTAACTCTATTTCAGTTACGCCTGCTCTTAAAAGACCATGTGTATGAAACCAATATTGCGTAGGCTCACCGTCTTTATCGTCTTCATAAACGGAATGAATAACGTATAAGTCAGGAATGTCAGGTAATAATTCATTTTCAACGTGATATTCAATATAGCTTCTAGATATCACTTTCATTGCTGCACTTGAATCGATTACAAATAACAAATCTGGGGAGAGATTCCATAAGAACTGTAACTGCTGGAAAAAGCAGTCCAGTACATCGCCTACAAATAGCGTACGAGTGAAAATTTCAGTGCCGAAAGCTGCATCTTCAAAATTACGATCTACGATTGTAGCATCTTGTCTATTGTACATTTTATATCCTTCTGGATCGTTCGGTTCATCAATATGCAGTTCATACGGTATGACTGTTTCACCCATATGTAATTCAACAATAAGGCTTGTCTCATCACTATAAACAATTTTTAAATCATCAACTTTAGTAGCGATCGTTTCTAGTCGCTGTTTTAACTGCTCAATTGTAATTCTAGTTGGTATAACGGCAATCATATCTGAAAAATGACGTTCTAATGTTCCATTCATAGCTGCGCGGTATGTTTCTGTTTGCACTTCCATCCAATCACTCTTATTCAAATGAATCCATTTTACATGCCAATTAAATGTCGATATTTTCTGTTTTCTCTCTCTAACATTATAGAGTGTATTTGTAGAAGGTGTAAAATTATTATTTTGTATTATAGTTTGAAAGCTTGTAAATTAAATAAATCTTTTGTAAAATTTGTCGAAATATAGTTCTATATAACGAATCATTTGTTATGATAGAAATGCTGAGAAAATATGAAATAGAGAGAGGAAAATGGCTGTGAAGAAATTGTTAAGTGTCTTTTTATCATTCTTGCTATTGCTTTCATTTACTGGAACTTTAGCGCAAGCAGAAGAAACTGCTTCTATGTCAGTAGAAAAAGCAATTCAAGTATTTAAGCAGCAAGGGAAAACGAAGGGGATAGTAGAAGGATATATTGTTGGATATACGCAAAGTTCTTCTAAATATACGAAGGATCCAGCTAAGTTTGATGATACAAACGTAGCAATTGCAGATTCGCCAAACGAAACGAATCCAGACAAAATCATGCCCGTTCAGTTACCGAAAGGTGATGTGAGAACGGCAGTGAATGTAAAAGATCACCCTGAAAATATCGGGAAGAAAGTTAGTTTGACTGGGACCCTTGAATTATATTTTAGTAACCCAGGTCTAAAATCAGTAACAGCTTATAAGTTTCAAGGTGAAGGACAAAACCGTGTTAGCGATGTAGTAGCTTCACCGAACGGTGGAGAAGTTGCTAAAGGAACAGCGGTAACATTAACGACGAATACAGAAGGCGCAACAATCTACTATACGTTAGATGGCTCTAATCCTACTAATAAAAGCGTTCGTTATAATGGACAAATTATAGTGAATGAAAATAGTGTAGTGAAAGCAATCGCAGAAAAAGAAGGACTTACTCCTTCAGCAATTTCGACATTTTCATTTATTATCGTAAATAATGAACAGGTTCGTATTCATGACATTCAAGGGAAATCACATATGTCTCCTTACAACGGGAAGAAAGTAAACAATGTGGAAGGCGTTGTCACAGCGCTTGATAAAAACGGCTTTTATATAGAAGATAATCAGCCAGATAATGATCCAGCTACTTCAGAAGGTATGTACGTATATAAAAAAGATGTGAATGTAGCAGTAGGAGATCTTATTCAAGTTGATGGAGTAGTAGAAGAATATGTTGGACCAGGATATGCAGAGCGATTTGAAACAGACTTAACGACGACTGAAATTAAAGCGAGCCGCGTTGCTGTAATCGCAAAAGATCAATCTTTGCCAGCACCGATTGTACTTGGGGAAAACGGTGTGAAAATCCCGGACCAGATTATTGATAATGATGCATTTGGTTTATTTGATCCAAATGAAGATGCAATCGACTTCTATGAAAGTATAGAAGGTATGCGTGTTACGATGCCAACACCAAAAATTATTACACCTCAGAAAAACGGAAATTTATATGTAACAGTAAAAAATGGTGGAGATAAAATAGTAACACAATATGGCACACCTCTATTAGATGAAAATCAATTAAACCCAGAGCGCCTTTCTGTAAAAGTACCTCGCGATTATGTAGCAAAAGTAGGAGATACTTTTACTGGAGATATAACAGGGGTAGTAGGATATGATTACGGTTCTTTCCGTATTTCGCCAATAACAGAACTGCCAGCTGTAGTGGATGGTGGATTTAAGCAAGTAGGGGCAAATATTCAGCCACGTCTTGATAAGTTAACGGTTGCTACATATAACATTGAAAACTTCTCGGCGAATAAAAAAGAAACAACAGATGAAAAAGTAAAAGCGTTAGCGTATTCTATTAAATACAATTTAAAAATGCCAGATATTATCGGTGTAGAGGAAATGCAAGATAATAACGGATCAATTAATGACGGTACAACAGATGCGTCATTAAGCGCAAAACGTATCATTGATGCAGTTCTAGAAATTCGTGGACCGAAGTATGAGTATGTAGAAATCGCTCCAAACAATAATCAAGATGGAGGAGCACCAGGAGCGAATATTCGCGTCGGCTTCTTCTATAATCCATCACGCGTGAAATTAGCGACGGTACCGAAGTTACTTGATAAGAATGTTGTTCGTATTGGAGACGAAAATCCATTGTTTGAAAGTACACGTAAACCGCTAGCGGCAGAATTTACGTTCCAAGGACAAAACATTGTTGTCGTTGCAAATCACTTAAACTCAAAACTAGGAGATGCAACGCCATTTGGAAAAGTGCAGCCGCTCGTATTAAAGAGTGAAGACAAACGAATTCAGTTAGCACAAGAAGTAAATTATTTCGTGCAAGGAATTCAGAAAAAGAATACAAATGCACCAGTTGTTGTGTTAGGTGATATGAACGATTTCGAATTCTCTAAACCACTAAAAACACTAGAGGGAACAATCTTAAAAGATATGTTAAACACAGTGCCGAAAGAGAATCGTTACACGTACATTCACGAAGGAAATGCACAAGTGTTAGATCATATTTTAGTAACAAACAATATCGCACCACACACAATTGTAGACCCAGTACACTTAAACTCAAACATTATGAAAGAACACGGACGTGTAAGTGACCACGACCCAGTACTTGCTCAAATTGATTTGAAGAAGGCTTCTTAAAGTGGGGAACGCTTAGGTGACTAAGCGTTCTTTTTTTGCATCGTTATAGAATAGTATAAAGAGATGATTCCTTTTTTTGTAATCTAATGATAAAATTGATTGAATGTTTAGTTTTTAATAAGGGGGACAACAATGCAGTTACAAATAAATGGAAAGGTAATGAATCAGTTTGCAATTTTTTTTAGTACGATCATCATGCTTCAGTTTGTAGCTGATATAACAGGACTTACAAGCAATCTAGATATTACGTATAACTTAATACATACAGCAGCTTCTTATATAACATTTAGTTTGGCGGTTATTTTCACTTTAATAGGTGCAAGAAGAGAATTAAGTAAATATGCAATTGTTTCATTATGTTTAGTTGTAGGTATTAAAGCGATTTACTTTGTAGCGGTCGTTATTTTATGGGGGGTGGCAGGTACGCCATAAGTGAATAGTAAATAAACCCTAATTTCCAATATAGTAAGGAAATTAGGGTTTTATTATACTTGAAACGCTTTTCTACACCGCTCTCTTTTTTGCAGTCTTCTTTTATATTTTTTTCTATCCCGCTTTACTCCTTGTATATACATAAGTAAGCTAACGAAAAGGAAGAAAGCACATTGCGTCATTAAAATATATGGTGACATGCCTTGCAATGGTTGTTTCGGATCATATAAATGAAAAGGTGCTCCGCCTATTGAAGGAAGTATTGTATTTAGCAGGACGTAAGGAATGGAGGCGGCTGCAAATGGAAAGAGAATTGCCATATAGTCTTTTTGTGACCATACAGATGCAGCAAGTCCTAAAAGGGCCATTAAACCTGCAAATAAAAAATTAATTCCGATATATACAGCAATGTAAGTGAGAGGCGCATCAAAATATAGGTTTGCGAACATTCCATCAGCATTTATGATGCCTGAACCAACCGTAGGTGTTCCGTCTGGAATGGTTAATTTGCAAAATAATAACGATAAGATGAATGGAAGTGTATAAAGAAATCCTCCGCAAAAAAACGTAACGATATATTTCGCTACTGAATAAGGAAATATAGAAATCCCCTTACTCACAAACGGTTTAAAACCATCGGACTTATCCGAATTGTAACTTGTACTAAAGGGGAAACTCGCAATAACTGGCATTAATAATAAATAAACATCCATTTCATTGTCGCGAAATCCAATCCATTTTAAATCTGTTGATATAGGACCATTTGCTGCGTTTCCTAAATAACGAATTACATAATAATAGTGATAAATGCAAATAAGAACGAATCCACTAAGCATCATAATTAAAGAAATACGACTACAAAAAGCTTGCTTTATATTTAAACGAAGTGCACGCATCATGACTGAAAAAGCCTCCACTGTTTTGATAAACTTGTCTATTTTCTATATTACTATTAATTGTAAAGATTTTCTTGTTTTTTTATTTGATTATTTGAAAAAGAGGAATTTTGTTGTTGTGAAGTAAGGTTTAGCTGAAATTAATTTTTCTAAAATATGGTTGACAATTAAGTATTACATTTGTAATCTTAATTATAGATTACAAATGTAATACTTAGGAGTGAAACATACGATGACAAATCAATTACCTAAAATATCTGAAGCGGAATTAGAAATTATGAAAGTACTTTGGTCGAATTCTCCGCAAACAGCGAATGAAATTATAGAAGAACTGGAAGATGCAATGGACTGGAAACCGAAAACAATCCGCACATTAATTAATCGATTAGTGCAAAAGGAAGCCGTTTCTTACCATCAAGATAAAGGGCGTATGTACGCTTATTACCCGTTAGTATCACAAGATAATTATTTGCAAGTGGAAACGAAATCTTTACTAAAACGTTTTTGCGGTGCAGCGTTTAAGCCATTACTTGTTAATTTCTTAAAAGAGGAGAAATTATCTTCAGAAGATATTAATGAATTAAAACGCATTTTAGATGAGAAGACAGAGGAGAATAAGAGGAAGGATCGATAAAAATGATAAACACGCTTATAAATGTATACCTTCCTCATTTTTTTGATTGGCTTATAGAAACGTCACTTATGGCTAGCATATTAGTCGGATTTATTTTATGTATAAAAGTTCTATTTAGAAATAAATTAACCCCCCGGTGGCAATATATGCTGTGGATCGTATTAATGATAAGACTCCTTTTACCGTGGTCGCCAGATAGCTCTTATAGCATTTACTCATTACTTTCTTATAGTTCTAGCGTATCGGAAGTTATTCCAAAAAATATGCCGGCTACTGAGAATATAGTGAACATAGAAAGCGACCGAAAAGTGGAATTGGAATCAAATTCTAAAATGGTGACAAAAACTAGCGAACCGGAAGTAAAAGTCAGTTCGGAAAAACAGACTACATTTTCTTTATACAAACTTGCTTTGTATGTGTGGCTAGCTGGGGTAATCATATTAGCAGCCATCACGTTTCTTACAAATAGACGTTTATATTCTTACATAAAGAAACAACCGGATATTACGGACGAACAGGTCACTACAGTGTTTAATCGCTGTAAGCAGTCTATGAAAATGAAGAAGGCAGTTTCATTACGTCTTGCAGGAAAGATTGCAAGTCCAACGGTTTTTAGTTTCTTTCGCCCGAAAGTATTACTATCAAAAAAACATATGAAAGTATTAAATGAACAACAATTACAATATGTCTTTTACCATGAGTTAGCTCATATTAAGAGAAACGATGTAGCTGTAAATTGGATTATGTACAGTTTAATCATATTAAATTGGTTCAATCCAATTCTTTGGTACGCCTATTTTTGTATGCGAGAAGATCAAGAATTAGCCTGTGATGCATATGCACTTACTTTTATAGATAAAGAGGAACAAATTGCATACGGTCATACAATTATTACCCTTTTAGAACACTATTCCTATCAAGTACCAAGCCTAGCAAATTTAAGTAGAAATAAACGAACACTAAAAAGGAGAATCATTATGATTAAAAAATTCCAAAAGAAATCGTATCGTCTTTCTTTACTCGGAGTTATTGCTATAGCAGCTATAGCAGGCGGATTTTTATTAAATGCAAGGATAACTGAGGGAGATGAAAGACAGAAAGAAAAAGTTGTAGAAAAAAAGCAATCTAAAGCGGCATTTGAAAAAGCGATAGAAACAGTATTAGGTACACCGGAGAATGCAAGTAGAGAATGGGGGATGTCAATAACGTCATATAAAAAGAATACAGATTTTTTGTATTTGGCAGAAAAGAATTTTACAAAAGAAGAATTTGAGCAGTATGTTCGATTATTTAAGGAAGCGCAAGAAATTCATAAAAAAGCAATGGTTAAGAAAAATGTGCCTGAGAATTATGATGGAGATACAAAGGAATATAAACCTGAACGCTTGAAGAAAGCTGATCAAGAAAGACTAGCTACTATTGAGAAGACATTAAAACCGCTTGGAGATAAGCTGGAGAAGTCTTTAACATATACTATAGAAGAAGCAAAAGAACATGTACCGTATCAAATTAAGGAGCCAACTTATATACCTGAAGGTTATGAATTAAAGAGAGAATGGGCTGATTCATATTTTGGAAGAGATATAGAATTAGTTATTAAATCAGAATATACAAAAGGGAAATATGGTTTTACAATTTACCAGTCAAGGATGTATATGGATGGTAATGTTAATGGTGGTAAGGATCCACTACACTACATGATGCCTGGGGTAGAGAATCTAGAAAGTTATAGTTTAGATGGGAAAGGAATGGTATATAATAAATCTTCTCATGGAGAGGGGAAGTTAAGGGGCCTTAAAATGTTTGTACCAGCACAAGGTAAGAATAGTGATTATCAAATTGTCATAGTAAA
The DNA here is from genome assembly GCF_052646455.1 of Bacillus cereus group sp. Bce041. Lineage (NCBI taxonomy): Bacteria > Bacillati > Bacillota > Bacilli > Caryophanales > Bacillaceae > Bacillus > Bacillus cereus group sp. Bce041. Next base: position 771,751 of record NZ_JBQXON010000002.1, on the reverse strand, counting down.
TGATATTTTTACAAGAGATACAAAGATATACGAAGAGATAATTGATGATGATCTAACTAAGAAAGAGATGGAGAAAATATTACTTTCTATGTCAAAATAAAAGGCAGTGTTCTTAAACCGTTGGTTTTAAGAACACTGTCTATTTTATTAAATTTCTAGTGGGATCTAGTCAGCAATTATTTACGAATATATTCTAGCTTTCCATACAAGTATACTTTTTGATAAACTATGGAAAGTATGATATACACTGACTGGAATTTTTTTATACTGGAAATAATAAAAAGAGAACTTGTATAGAATGTAAGCGTGTGGTAATATCAAAGATGTACTGATTGACTATATTATCCAATTGGTCATTTTTGGAGGTGATGATGTGGCAATAGATCGAAAACGTTCTATTATTGAGGCTGCAACAAAGTCTTTTTCAGCGTTCGGCTATAAAGCAACAACGATGGATCAAGTAGCGAAGTTAGCGAATGTAGGGAAAGGAACGATTTATACTTTTTTCAAAAATAAAGAAGAGTTATTTGGTGAAATTATTTCTAATTTAATTACAGAAATGAAGCAAGTTGCAGAAAGTGCAATTCGTTCAGATGTTTCATTTTTTGAAAATGTACATAGAGCATTATATAGCATCTTGGAATTTAGAAAAGAACATCAGCTCATGATTAAATTAATTCAAGAAGAGCGCGATATGGGAACGAAAGAAGTACAAGAAGTGATGCAACAAGTTGATGTGGAAATCGTTTCTGTTATTCAATCGTATTTAAAAATTGCGATTGAAAAAGGTGAAATTAGCAAATGTGATCCAGAAATTACAGCATTTATTATGCTTCGTCTATATGTATCGCTTATTTTTGATTGGGAAAAAAATCACGAACCGCTAGAAAAAGAAAAAATTGCAGAGTTATTTGAACTTTATTTACTAAAAGGATTGTCAAACTAAGATAATCCTTTTAATTTTATAAAAAATGACCAAATGAACAATGCGGTCATATATTTAGGTTAAGGGGGGATATAGAAAAATTATAATCATAATAAGAAAAAGTTGCATAGTAATAAATTCAGGGATAAGGCATATGTATGAACAAGTATAGCCTTTTTGTTTGGGTAAAAATGACTATATGAACATTTTGGTCATTTTATAAAAGGGGGAGAAATTATGAAAGGGAATCAGTTACTTCGGAAAGAGTTCACGGAAATTATAAAAAGTAAAAAAATATTAATTCCAATTATTGCGGTCTTATTCGTACCAATTTTATATGCAGGGATGTTTTTGTGGGCTTTTTGGGATCCGTATAAACAGTTAGATGACTTACCAGTTGCAGTAGTCAATTTAGATAAAGGCGCAGTATTTGATGGGAAACCAATTGAGGTCGGAAAAGGGCTCGTTGATAATTTAAAAGATAATAAAAGTTTTAAATGGGAGTTCGTAAGTGAAAAAGAAGCAAAGAAAGGAATGGAAGGTAGAAAGTATTACATGTTAGTGCGCATTCCAGATGACTTCTCAAGTAACGCTACAACGTTACTAAAAGACAATCCAAAGCCATTAAACTTAGAGTACATTCCAAACGAAAGTTTAAACTTCTTATCTTCACAAATTGGAGGAACAGCCATTGAAAAGATTAAAACTGAAGTATCAAGCACGTTAACGAAAACATATGCAGAGAAAATGTTCGATTCTATTAAAGACGTCTCAAAAGGATTAGCAGATGGAGCGGAAGGGGCAAGTAAACTACACGACGGATCAAGTGAATTGCATGATGGTTCAAGTAAAGTGACGGATGGCCTTCATACACTTCAAGGGAAATCTGGGGAGATGAAGGATGGAGTTGGGAAACTATTTGATGGATCTGGGAAAGTGACAGCAGGTTTAAATACGTTAAATAGCAAAACCGGTGAAATGCAAATAGGTATCGGGAAATTAGTAGATGGATCAGGAAAAGTAACAGATGGTTTACATGTATTAAATAGCAATGCAGGTATCGGAAAATTAGTAGATGGGTCAGGAAAAGTAACAGCAGGTTTAAATACATTAAATAGCAAAACGGGTGAATTGCGTGATGGATCTGAGAAAGTGACCGGTGGCTTGAACAAATTAGTAAGTAAATCCGGTGATTTAAAAACAGGAACAACTGATCTATCAAATGGTATGGGAAAACTTGTTGAAGGGCGAAGTCAATTAGAAAAAGGGTCTCAAGAAATTCAAAAGGGATTGCAAGATTTAAATAGTAACGTACAAAAGTCTGCTGCAGGCTTAGAGGAAATGCAGTCGAAAGTTCCTTCTATATTGAATACAGTAAATGAAAAAATAGATGGAGCTGGGGCGAATATAAATCAGTTAAATGAACTTACGCAATCAACAGTAGGAGATGCTAAAACTGCAGCACAAGATGTAGCGAATTTACAAAAGCAAATTGAAAGTTTACCAAAAGAATATCAAGAGCAGTTACAACCGTTCATAACAAGTGCTGTAAAAAGTACAGCGACAGTTCAGCAAAAGGCTGCCGGAGTAGCAGGTGGAACAAATAAACTAAATGAAGAAGTAAAACAATTAAAGGGCGAAATACATCAAACAACAAATGGATTGCAAAATAAATTACCAAATCCAGCAGGGATGAAAGCTCTGGCAGATGGTGTTGAGAAACTAACGAACGCACAAAATGAATTTGTTAGTAAGTTTCATGGATTTGGTGAGGGATTAGATAATGCAAAAATAGGTGCTGATAAATTAAAAGATGGATCAGTTCAATTAATTGATGGAGTAACGCAATTACAAAGCGGCTCTGGAAAAGTAACAGATGGATTAGGTCAATTATCTGCAGGAGTAAATCAATTAGCAGATGGCTCAAGCCAAGTAACAGGTGGTTTAGGAACATTATCTGCAGGAGTAAATCAATTAACGGATGGTTCAAGCCAAGTAACAGGTGGTTTAGGTACATTATCTGTAGGAGCAAATCAAATGGCAGGTGGAGTAAATCAATTAGCAGATGGCTCCGGTCAAGTAACAACAGGCTTAGGCACATTATCAACTGGCTCAACCCAGCTAATCGATGGCGTTAATAAACTAGCAGACGGATCAGGAAAAGTAACGGATGGTCTCGTAAAAGTAAACGACGGTTCAGGTGAACTTGCTGAGAAACTTGGCGAAGGGGCAGTGAAAACTGGTGAAGTAAAAGGGACGGATAAAACGTATGATATGTTTGCAAGTCCTGTAAAAGTGAAGACGGAGAAAATGGCGGAAGTTCCAAACTACGGAACTGGATTTACGCCGTATTTCCTATCACTCGGTTTATTTGTTGGGGCATTACTATTATCAATTGTATATCCATTACGCGATACAGTCGGTGTTCCAAAATCAGGGTTTAGTTGGTTTATTAGTAAGTTCGGCGTACTACTATCAGTTGGTATTATTCAAGCGATAGTAGCAGATGTTATATTACTGTTCGGATTAGGTGTAGAAGTACAAAGTATTCCGTACTTCATACTCTTTAGCATCGTTACAAGCTTAGCGTTTATCGCATTAATTCAATGTTTAGTAACAGCATTCGGTGATACAGGCCGTTTTATCGCCATCATCACATTAATTATGCAGCTTACAACAAGTGCCGGAACATTCCCACTAGAATTGATTCCGAAGTTTTTACAACCATTCAATGCTTGGTTACCGATGACATACTCTGTATCAGGATTGAAAGCAGTCGTATCGAGTGGAGACTTTGACTTCATGTGGCAAAACATAGGAATGCTCATGATCTTTATCGTTGTATTATCACTTGGAACAATCGCTTCCTTAACTTTGATGCACAAACGACAATTTAAAAATGTTGCTGAAAATCAATCGGTTGAAGCGTAGATAAAAGCACCTTTTTGGTGCTTTTTTATTTTAATAGAGGGCATCTTTTCCTTAGTTCATCTATAAATCTTTCTAAAAGCTATAGAAACGAAAGAAAAGGAATTACAACAATTTACAGAGAAACATAGGGTAGAGGAGTTGATATGATGAAAGGCAATCTTACTTATTATTTTATCGTAAATCCGTTAATAATCTTTCTTGTTTATGCCCTTTCACCTATATTGTTTGATAAAGAAGTATATACAAGTGTGAAAGATGCATTTGGAATACTCACGTTCTATTATGTGTTAATGGGTGGATATTACTTTATTGATATTTTAAGTGAAAAGATAAAGAAAAAAAGTGATGGAGGATAAAAAATGACTGAAAGTGAAATGAAATTCCGTGATACGACCATTCGTAACTTTTTCGATAAAGAGGATCGTTTAAAATCGATTCCAGGTCAAAAGAAGAAGAAACTAGTATTGTTAGAGCATTTAATTAGCAAGTTAGATGCTGGAAATCAATATACAGAAAAAGAAATTAATACATTTATAAAACAATATCATGATGATTTTTGTACAATTAGACGTGAATTTATTGTACATAGGTTTATGGATAGAGAGGATAATATGTACCGTATAAACGGGAGAGAAGTTTGGACGAAGTGGGAGGAGTTAAAATAATGAATCAGCGAGGGAATCCCCGCTGATTATAAGCCTGTGCTAGTCTTGCTGTTTCTTTGTAGTAAGTCTATGAACGCTTCAACATTCGAACTTGTAATGTATCCAAGCGTTATATATTCATCTTCATAGTAAAATATTATTTTTTTGTCAAAGATTCTTCTCTTCGTTTCTATGGATAGAATTTTTTCATAATCAAATTCGGCAATAAATGTGTTTTTATATTGGCTAAAAAAGAGAAGTCTTTTATTAGTAGCAAGTAACATGCCAGGATACGGGACTTTATGCGTAATCATATAGCCAGTAAGTGAACATTTTAAAGTAGATAAAATCTTTTCTTCTTTATGTAATAGTTGTTTTGCAGCTGTTAAGATTGGATTCATTGCATACATTCCTTTTATTTTGATGTATGAATATTGTATCAAGAGTAAAAAGATTCTCAATATGCAATATTGCATATTGGACGTTTTATAGTTTTAATATTATTTTTTAAAAGAAAAAGTACGAGGTGATTCAATGATACGATTAGCAAAAGAGGCTGATGCAGAAGCAATAATGAACATTAGAAAAGAAATTATATTATCGGAAAATACTACAAAGTTTTTCATAGTATCTCCAAAGAAATTACCGAATGATATTGATGCAGAAAGAGAAAAGATACGGAAAAGTAATGAGAAAGGTAATCTTTATATCGTGTATGAAGTAGATTATAAGGTGGTAGGCTTTTTACTTTTCAACCGATATGAACTAGAACGGTTACAACACGCAGGCACAATGGGAATGGGGATTAAAGAGGCGTATTGTAATCAAGGCATCGGCACGAAATTAATTGAATTTCTTATTAGTTGGGCTAAAGGGCAGAAAGGTTTAGAGAAAATTTGCTTAGGTGTAGTTTCTGTTAATGATCGGGCAATTAAAGTGTACAAACGTATGGGTTTTGTAGAAGAAGGAAGACAACGAAAGCAAATTAAATATGAAGATGGATCATATGGAGATGATGTATTGATGGGCTTTTATATTAAATAAAGAATATATGGTATTAAGAAAAGGAATGTACATAACGTAAATTTCTAAAAGCAGTATATTGCCCTGCATTAACAGACTTTTACCTATGTATAATATTAATATAGTAAAATCATAACAACCGATATTGCAGTTTCCAATAATATACTATATAATCAATTTAAGAAAACGTTTTCATGCAAAGGGGGAGAATTTCGTGTCGACTATAGAGGACGTGGCGAAATTAGCAGGGTTATCAAGGACAACGGTTTCTAGGGTGATTAATAATCATCCATATGTTTCAGATGAGAAGAAAAAAAGGGTTCAATTAGCAATGAAGCATTTAGGCTTCGTTCCTAATTCTGCGGCGAGAAGGCTTCGTAAACAAAAAACGGAAACAATTGCGGTGCTAGTTCCAAGGATTACAAATCCTTTCTTCAGTAGATTTATTGAAGCAATCGAGATTGCTGCTTCTGAACATAAATATAAACTGATTATTTGTCAAACAAGATATTTACCGGAAAAAGAGATGGAGTATTTACAATTATTATCTACGAAACAAGTAGATGGGATTATTCTATGTTCACTAGAAAATCCGTGGGAAGATGTAGAGCCATACTTACAGCACGGTCCAATCGTGTTGTGTAATGAATATATTGAGGAAGCAAATATTCCAACAGTGAAGTTTGATCATGCGCAAGGAGCATACATAGCTGCGAAGCATGTGTTAGATCAAGGATATCGTAATCTTATTTTTTGCCGTGGTAACGAAACCAAAGTCGTTAGCCAGCAGCGAAAAATGGGCTTTTTACGTGCAATAACTGAGAAGAGCCGCCAAGTAGAAGCGATTGACTTTCTTGAAAACGCTTTCTCTTGGGAAGATGGAAAACGAATATTCCATGAAGTATTAAAGGACAAAAAAAATCCTACCGCGATTTTGGCAGGAGGCGATGAGGTAGCAGCTGGAATTATCTCAGAGGCGAAACGCCATAACTGGAGCATTCCAGATGATCTCGCTGTTATCGGTTTTGATAATCAAATATTATCGCAGATTACAGAACCAGGTATTACGACAATTGAACAGCCAATTGATGAAATGGCCCGAAAAGTTGTCGACCTGATGATGGATAAAATCCATACGAAAAATTATCGAAAAAAAGAATTGTATGAGTTTGAACTGGAGCTCTTGGTGAAAGGTTCAACGATGAAGGATAAGATGTTATTAGCCTAGTAGACTATGTCTGCTAGGTTTTTTTATGTTCAAAAACTACTATTCTTCGTGAACGCAATCATCACATTTGTTATGGTATGCTTCGTGTTGCTCATCAATTTCTTTCCCGCAGTGCGCACAAGTTTTCGTCGGTAAATTTCTGAAAAACTCCATTGGTTGATCGATCATGTCAATTCCTCCATTTCCATTTCTTACTATCATTGTATTAGTACAAAAAATAAAAGTCAATAACTGTTTTATAACAAAATTGAAAAATAATGAAAAAGTTTAGGAAATGGATTATAGTTAACAATGTAGGATGTAAGTAAAACATGCATTCCTACTCGGTTTTAGAAAGGATGGATACATATGAAAATGACTGTTGTCGGCTTTTGGGGCGGCTTTCCAGAAGCGGGAGAAGCAACGTCGGGGTATTTGTTTGAACACGATGGTTTTCGTTTACTTGTAGACTGTGGTAGTGGTGTACTAGCACAGCTTCAAAAATATATAACACCATCTCATATAGATGCAGTTGTACTGTCACACTATCATCATGATCATGTTGCAGACATTGGGGTATTGCAATATGCGAGATTAATTACGAGCGGGACGAAGGGGCAACTACCGGAATTACCAATATACGGTCATACGTTTGATGAGAATGGATTCAACTCTTTAACGCATGAACCACATACGAAAGGAATCGCGTACAATCCAGAAGAAACACTTCAAGTTGGACCATTCTCGATTTCGTTCTTAAAAACTGTTCATCCTGTTACATGCTTTGCGATGCGTATTACAGCTGGAGATGATGCTGTAGTATACAGCGCTGATTCAAGTTATATTCCTGAATTCATTCCATTCACGAAAGATGCTGATCTTTTCATTTGTGAGTGTAATATGTATGCACATCAAGAGGCTGCAAAAGCAGGGCATATGAATAGTACAGAAGTAGCAAGTATTGCAAAAGATGCGAATGTAAAAGAACTTTTATTAACGCACTTACCGCATACAGGCAACCCAGCTGATTTAGTAACAGAAGCAAAACAAATTCTCAGTGGCCATATTACGCTAGCGCATAGTGGCTACGTATGGAACTCATGAGGTGATACGATGTTATTTATTGATAATAAAGGAATTACAGACCCTAGAATAAACTTAGCAATTGAAGAATATTGTGTGAAGAATTTAGATATTAACGAAACATATTTACTGTTTTACATTAATGAGCCTTCGATAATCATTGGTAAAAACCAAAACACAGTAGAAGAAATTAATGCAGATTACGTAAAAGAAAAAGGTATTCATGTCGTTCGTCGTCTATCAGGTGGAGGTGCAGTATATCATGATTTAGGAAACTTAAACTTCAGTTTTATTACGAAAGATGATGGAGACAGTTTCAGCAACTTCAAAAAATTCACAGAGCCTGTAACGAAAGCGCTTAGTAAATTAGGCGTAAATGCAGAACTAAGTGGTCGTAACGACATTTTAGCTGAAGGTAGAAAAATTTCGGGTAATGCGCAGTTCTCAACGAAAGGTCGTATGTTCAGTCACGGTACGTTACTATTTGACTCTGAAATCGATCACGTCGTATCAGCGTTAAAAGTAAAAATGGATAAAATCCAATCAAAAGGTATTAAATCAATCCGTAGCCGCGTTGCGAACATTACAGAGTTCCTAAACGAAGAAATGACGACAGAAGAGTTTAGACAACTTCTTCTAGAAACAATTTTCGAAGGAGAAACAGAAATCCCAACGTATGAATTAACAGAAGAGGATTGGAAAGAGATCCATAAACTTTCTGAAGAACGTTACCAAAATTGGGATTGGAACTACGGAAAATCACCGAAGTTCAACTTACAACATTCACACCGCTTCCCAGTTGGACAAGTTGACGTTCGTCTTGAAGTGAAAAAAGGAACAGTAACAGAATGCAAAATTTACGGCGACTTCTTCGGTTCACTAGATGTTCATGATATTGAAGAGCGTCTAACAGGCGTTCAATTCGATAAAGATGCATTCACTGTAGCTTTAGAAGGCGTAGATATCGCACGTTACTTCGGTAACATTACAACAGAAGATTTCTTACATTTATTCTTCTAAAAATAAGGGAGGTTGCGATAATGGGCAGCCTCTTTCTTTTTGCGTAGATTGTCAGGTTTTGTCGGTAAGTCGATATAACTGGAAAATCGCTGATATAAATGGAGTTGCGCTGATATATTTGAAAAATCGCCGATATAAATCGAGCTGCGCTGATATAACTGAAAAATCTCTCATATAATTTCATTTACCACAAAACATAAAATCACAGGACATTCGCCCCTCGTAAAGGAATATATATATACAAAAGGAGGCGAATCGAAATGAAAAGGGTAATGTACGTTGTATTATTACTCAGCTTCGTCGTCGGAATGACAGCGTGTAGCAGTGGATCGCCCTCAAGTCGTATAATTTTGTCTATCGGAAAACCAGCGGAGGATAATGTTATATATTTTACGCATACAGATAACAAACGAAAGATACATGATATACAAGACATGTTTCAAAATAAGAAGTGGAAAAGAAATGAAACATTCAGCACTGTTAATAAAACACCAGATGTCGTCTTATCAATAGATGAAGACAATATAGGGTTACCGGCATTATATGTGACGGTGTATTTTCATGAAGATGGGGCGGACGCAATTAACTTGTTTGGAGAGCATACGACGTTAAATAAAGAGGAACTTACTAAACTTAGAGAAAAGATGAACGCATATTATCCTAAAATGATTTTTGGTCTAGTGTTATAAATTACTTGTAAATAAAATCCCCTTATTTTTCCAAAGTAAACTAAGAGAAGGTGATCTGTCTATATGCAGTTAATAGAATATCACTTGCCACTTTAATTTTCTTTTAATATAATTAATTTAGAATTTTTAAATATTCTAAATTTTATAAAGGTGGGGTTTTTGTGAATCTCGTTCAATCTTTGGCTGAAACGGCAAAAAAGAAGGGGGAAAAACCGGCTTATATATTTATGGATCAGTCGGTCTCATATGACCAATTAAACAAAATGGTCACAAGGTTTTCTAGCAATTTAGCAGAAATGGGCATTGGAAAAGGGGACAATGTCGCATTAGTTGTTGGGAACTCACCACATTATTTGGTCGGTTTATACGGAACAATGAAAGCCGGAGCAACTGTTATTCCAGTTAATCCAATTTATACAGCAGACGAAATGCATTATATTTTACAAAATGGAGATGTAAAAACAATCATCGTACTCGACGTCCTTCTACCTGTTATACAATCTCTTACAACAAGACTTCCTTCATTAGAAAACATCATCATATGTGAAACCTCATCAGATTTTAACCATACAGAAACCGAAAAAATGAAAACGTTTACTAGTTTTGTGGGGACTGGAGATACAACTTACGAAGGTCCTGAACTAGATGAAGAAGATGTAGCGGTTATTCTATACACATCGGGCACAACTGGAAAACCGAAAGGCGCTATGTTAACACATAAAAATTTATATAGTAATGCGAACGATGTGGCGTCGTATTTACAATATACGGCTGATGACCGCGTTGTTGCGGCACTGCCTATGTTCCATGTATTCTGTTTAACAGTTGCGGTAAATGCACCGATTGTGAACGGGGCAACGATTTTAATGTTACCGAAATTTAGTCCGAAAGAAGTATTCCGTATTTGTCGCACGTACGAACCAACGATCTTTGCTGGCGTACCGACGATGTACAATTATTTATATTTATTTGAAGAAGCAAGCGCAGAAGATGTGAAGACGCTTCGCCTTTGTATTTCCGGTGGTGCATCGATGCCTGTTGCTCTTCTGCAAAACTTTGAAAAACGTTTTAACGTTATTGTTTCAGAAGGATACGGTTTATCAGAAGCATCACCAGTTACTTGTTTCAATCCGCTAGATCGTCCTCGGAAACCAGGATCAATTGGCACAAATATTTGGCATGTAGAAAATAAAATTGTAAATGAACTTGGGGAAGAAGTACCTGTCGGCGCAGTCGGTGAATTAATTGTTCGCGGACCTAACGTTATGAAAGGATACTATAATGCACCAGAAGATACAGCTGCGACATTGAAAGACGGCTGGCTATATACAGGTGACTTGGCGAAAATGGATGAAGAAGGTTACTTCTATATCGTGGATCGTAAAAAAGATATCGTCTTAGTTGGCGGTTATAACGTATACCCTCGTGAAGTAGAAGAAGTATTATATACGCACGAATCAGTAGCGGAAGTTGTCGTAATCGGTGTTCCTGATGAAAACTTAGGAGAAGCTGTGCGAGCGTACGTCGTTTTGAAGCAAGCAAACGTAACAGAAGAAGAACTAATGCATTACTGTACGTTACATTTAGCGAAATATAAAGTGCCGAAAAGCATTGAGTTTTTAATAGAATTACCGAAGAATACGACTGGTAAGTTGTTAAGAAGAGCATTGAGAGAGAAAGCGATGCAAGTGTAAAAATGAGGCAACCATCTTTGAAGGTGGTTGCCTCATTTTTTATGTATTGATTAAGCTGTGGTGCCATATATTTAAAGCTTCATATGACCAACAAGGAGGAGATATACATAGAACAGAAGGGATTAACGCTTACGGCGAGTGCAATATCTTATTTGTGAAATTATGGATGAACTCTGAAAATGATAAGAACGGTAATTTTAATCAAAATGGAGTAATGAACCGTGAATCAATGGCTACGTTGTTAGTAAATACATATAAATTAGAATGGAATGAAAATAGTAAGTTACCAAAAGAATTTGCTGATTTGAAAAATCATTGGGCTCGAAGTATGCCAATATTTTAGTTTAGCAAGAAAATTCAAATTCCAAGTTGACACATATGAATTACAGAATTAAAATGAAAAGAAATCGAATACAATACATTAGAAGCTAATCAGATAAACTGAAGGCGCACAATGTTCACATTTGTGAATATATTGTGTGCCTTTTTCTATTGTATAACTAAGGGGGCTTAACGATGAAAAAGTGGGGTAAGACAGCGTTTATGAAAAGTACAGGTGTTTTATTATCAGCAGTTGTACTTTTATCAGGGTGTGGTTCGGCAACATCCACTAGTAATTCTGAAGGAAGTGGAGATAAAAAAACAGTTGAGCTTTTAAATGTTTCTTATGATCCAACGAGGGAGTTATATCAAGATTTCAATAAAGATTTTGCGAAGTATTGGAAAGAGAAGCATGGGCAAACAGTAAATGTAAAACAATCACACGGGGGATCTGGAAGTCAAGCGCGCTCTGTTATTGATGGCCTAGAAGCAGACGTTGTTACACTAGCACTTGCTTATGATATTGATGCGATTAGTAAGAAAAAACAATTAGCAGAAGATTGGCAGAAGCGACTTGCGAATAATTCCACTCCATACACGTCAACAATTGTATTTCTTGTTCGAAAAGGAAACCCGAAAGGTATTAAAGACTGGGATGATTTAACGAAAAAAGGTGTGTCTGTCATTACACCAAACCCAAAAACATCAGGCGGGGCACGTTGGAACTATTTAGCGGCGTGGGGATACGCACTGAAAAAATATAATAATAGTGAAGATAAGGCGAAAGAGTTTGTTAGCCAAATTTATAAAAACGTAGAAGTATTAGATTCAGGAGCGCGCGGAGCAACGACAACATTTGTTGAAAAAGGAATTGGTGACGTATTAATCGCATGGGAAAATGAAGCGTTATTATCCCAAAAAGAGCTTGGAAAAGATAAATTTGAAATTGTAACCCCTTCTATTAGTGTACTTGCAGAACCACCAGTAGCGGTTGTAGATAAAGTCGTTGATAAAAAAGGAACGAAAAAAGTAGCAGAAGGGTATCTTGAATATTTGTACTCAGAAAAAGGACAGGAAATTGCGGCAAAAAACTTTTATCGTCCACGTAATGAAAAAGTAGCAGAAAAATATGCATCTCAATTTCCGAAAGTTCAATTATTTACAGTAGATGAACTATTTGGTGGCTGGAAAAAAGCACAAGAAAAACACTTTAATGACGGCGGCGTATTCGATAAAATTTATCAAAAATAATGCGTACTGCTAAAGGGGGATGAGGTGAAAGAGGATGAGGAAGAAGCGTGTTTTACCAGGGTTTGGATTATCGCTTGGATTTACAATGTTGTACATGAGCTTATTCGTACTTATACCACTTTCTATCGTATTTATTCAAACTTCACAGTTAGGTTGGAAGAAGTTCGCTGGGGTTATAACGAACGAGCGTGTGTTGCATTCCTATCAAGTTAGTTTTACAACTTCATTTGCAGCTGCTATTGTAAATGCCATTTTCGGTTTATTAATAGCTTGGGTGCTCGTACGCTACAAGTTTCCAGGGAAACGACTATTAGATGGACTCATTGATTTACCGTTTGCACTTCCGACAGCTGTAGCTGGTATTACACTTACAACGCTTTATGCGGAAAATGGATGGATTGGGAAAATATTTAGTCTGTTTCATATAAAAGTAGCTTTTACACCACTCGGAATTATCGTTGCGCTTACTTTTATCGGTTTACCATTTGTCGTTCGAATGGTGCAACCAGTGCTGCAAAATATTGATAAAGAAGTAGAAGAGGCGGCTTCGAGTTTAGGTGCATCCCGCTTGCAAATATTTGTGAAAATCATTTTACCAGAAATCTTTCCCGCTCTTCTTGCCGGTTTTTCACTCGCATTTGCAAGAGCATTAGGAGAATACGGATCTGTCGTTTTCATCGCAGGTAATATGCCGATGAAAACAGAAATTGCACCACTGATGATTATGACGAAACTAGAACAATATGATTACGCGGGGGCAACAGCTGTAGCGACCGTGATGCTTATTATTTCCCTCCTTTTCCTTCTTCTTATTAATATGATTCAAAGCTGGAGTAGAAGGCATGAACTAAAAAGTGAATAGGAGGAGAGAAAATGGAACCAACATTATTAGAAAAGAAAATAGTAAAAAGCGTATCAGCTAAAAAAGAATCTAAGCTTGTACCAGGCATATTAATTACGATTACAGTTTTATTTTTATCTCTCTTTCTATTACTGCCACTCATAACTATTTTTCTAAAAGCCTTTGAAAGAGGGATGGATGTATACATTGCCGCTATTACAGATCAAGAAGCATTTTCAGCAATTAGGTTAACGCTTCTCGTTACGTTAATCGTTGTACCGCTGAATACGGTATTCGGAATCGCAGCGGCATGGCTTATTACAAAGTTTCAGTTTAAAGGAAAACAAGTATTACTCTCTCTTATTGAACTGCCGTTTGCTGTGTCACCAGTTATCGCAGGATTAGTATTCGTCTTACTTTTCACACCGAGGGGTGCTCTTGGCGAATGGTTACTTGAACATGGAGTGAAACTCATTTTCTCTGTACCAGGCATTATTATCGCAACAATCTTTGTAACCTTCCCGTTCGTTGCACGTGAATTAATTCCGGTTATGCAGGCGCAAGGGAAAAGTGAAGAAGAGGCAGCTTTATCACTTGGCGCAAGTGGCTGGAAAATGTTTTGGCGCGTTACGCTTCCAAATATAAAATGGGGTCTTTTATACGGCATGATTCTATGTAATGCCCGTGCTATCGGTGAGTTTGGAGCCGTTTCTGTCGTATCAGGTCACGTGCGTGGCATTACGAACACGATGCCGCTCCATATTGAAATTTTGTACAATGAATATCAATTTTCAGCAGCATTTGCAGTAGCGACGTTAATGTCATTAATTGCAGTGTTTACACTCGTTATAAAAAACTGGATTGAATGGCGAATGGAAAAACGACAATAAGGGGGATTACGGTGAGTATTCAAATTCAAGGTGTATCAAAGCAATATGGTACATTTCAAGCACTAACAGACATTCATTTGGATATTCCAAAAGGTGAACTTGTTGCCTTATTAGGCCCGTCAGGTTCTGGGAAAACGACGTTATTACGCATTATTGCAGGATTAGAAGAAGCGGATGGAGGCTCTGTTTCATTTGATGGAGAAGATTTAACAGACATTCACGTGAAAAACAGGCAAGTCGGTTTCGTCTTTCAGCACTATGCGCTCTTTAAGCATATGAATGTATTTGAGAATGTCGCTTTCGGTTTAAAAGTAAGAAAGAAAAGCTTAAGACCGTCAGCAGAAGCGATAGAAGAAAAGGTAACAGAATTATTAAAGCTCGTAAAAATGGATGGCTTTGCTAAACGTTATCCAGTGCAATTATCTGGTGGACAACGTCAACGTATTGCACTAGCCCGGGCACTTGCAGTCGAACCGAAAATTTTATTACTTGATGAACCGTTCGGTGCACTCGATGCAAAGGTGAGAAAAGAATTACGAAGATGGCTCCGAAAATTACATGACGAATTTCAAATTACGAGCGTATTCGTAACGCATGACCAAGAAGAAGCGTTAGACGTTGCAGACCGTATTGTTGTAATGAATGAAGGTCGCATTGAACAAATGGGAACACCGGAAGAAGTATATGAAAACCCAGCAAGCCCGTTCGTTTACGATTTTTTAGGAAATGTAAATTTATTTCACGGCCGCGTTCATAAAGGAAAGCTAAATGTAGGATCGGTCGAACTAGAAGCACCAGAGCATAAGCACGTTTCCAACGTAGACGGAATAGCCTACGTAAGGCCGCATGACTTATCAATCTCTCGTACGAAAAAAAGCATAGATGCAATCCCGGCAAAAGTATCTTATTCTCACGCAGTCGGACCTGTCGTATATGTAGAATTAAAACGAGACGGAACAGATGAATATTTAGAAGCAGAAATTACGAAAGAACAGTTCAAACAGCTGAACATTCAAGCGGGTGATTTCGTATACGTACAGCCGAAAGAAGTGAAAGTGTTTATTCCGGAGGATTTTGTAATTTAAATAAAAACCGAACCACCATCTAAATGGAGGTTCGGTTTTCTTTATTTTTTCTCTACTAATTTCTTATTCTTCCAATCTAGTGTGAACAATTTATTAAATGTTTTTTGATCAACGTCTTTTACGTTGTTTCCAACCCAGTTTGCAGTTCCGAATGTGTAGCCTGGACGAAGTTGGTAATCGTCGGCGTGTTTTGTATAAGCGACTTGTAAGTTAGATTGATCTGTATTTTTTTCAGAGATAACAACAGCGATCATACCAGGAGAGAAACCGCTATTTGTTAGCGCTGGAAGTTGATCCATCGGTATTAAATTACCTTTTGCATCAGATTCATATAGGTATGTGCGAGAGTACATGAAAAGTTGGTTTCCATATAAAGAATGATAGGAGTCACGTGTGTAAATACCCCAGTTTTGATTGTTATATCCGTTAAAGAATACGTTCCACTTTACGTTTTTGTTTGTTTGGTCAATTAA
This sequence comes from Bacillus cereus group sp. Bce041, assembly GCF_052646455.1. NCBI lineage: Bacteria > Bacillati > Bacillota > Bacilli > Caryophanales > Bacillaceae > Bacillus > Bacillus cereus group sp. Bce041. The sequence goes on along the minus strand of NZ_JBQXON010000002.1, from coordinate 755,674 downwards.
ATTTGTTTTATAACTAGTTTGTTTATAGCTTACAGAGTCAGACCAAGTGACTTGACCAGTTGCACCAGCTTCACCGCTAGGGCCATTAGGCGTTACAGAAGCTTTAACAGAGCCACCAAGTTGATAAGATACGCTAGATGTTACAGTCGTTTCTTCTACAGCATTTGTAGGTGCTACGTTAAAGAAACGAGCGCTGTTATCTTGAAGGTTAAATGCAACATCATATTGTGAAGGATAACGTAATGTTGCACTAGCGCCAGGGATTGGGTAGTTATCAATAGGTGCATCACTTATAGTAGGATTTGCTTTTAGAAAACTACCAGTTGTATTAATAACGGCAATCTGTTTATCAGCGCTTGGGTCATCGATAAAAGTTACCTTTAAAGACATTGTCATATTATCAGCTTGATCATTATTAAATGTATTATAGCTCGTATGTGTTTTTGCGTTTTGTCCGATATCTGTTACAACTTGCGATGTTGTTTGAGCATAAGCAGCAGGTGTTGAAAGAGTTACAGCGCTACTAGCAAAAACAGCGGATAATGCTAAACATTTTAAGTATGTTTTAGAACGTTTCATACAATCACTTCCTTTTATCTTTGTCGATATATGTCGTATTACATTTATATCGTAACATGAAAATAAAACGGAATGGATGGTTATGCATAATTGCATAGATGAGTTTTGAAGGATAAAGATAATAGAATTTCATCCAACACTTAAGACTCAAAAATGTCCATTACAGCCGTTCTTAAAAATTTTAAGACAATATGTTTATCAATGTTCTTATTCTGAAGATTGAAGTGCTTAATATTTACGTTATAAGTGCATAACAAGTTATAATAAAAGAAATCAATAAGGAGGCTGGCTGTGAAGAATCTTCGTTATCTCAATATATTTACCATATTAATTATATACACACTACTTATGTTTTACATCGGCTGGAACGGATGGGTTTGGCTTCATGCGGTATTTGGCTGGGAATCTTGGGGATATTATGCTTTTATAGTTGCATTTATTTCATATGCGTACATTCTCGTGCAAGTGTTTAAGTTTTTGCCATTTCTGCGAACGATAGGTTCGATTTGGTTTGCGGTTATACAATATGCGCTTATGCTGTTGCCAGTAGCTAATATTATGGTCTTTCTTTTACAGTTTTCAGTAGAGAAAGAAGCGGCAATTATTTGGACAGGAACGGCCGTGTTACTTGCGTTTATCTTTATTTTTGCATACGGAGTATTCAACGCATATAGCCCAGTAGTTAGAAAGTACGAGGTGCACATACCGAAAAAAGTAGAGGGACGTAAAAGTTTACGCATTGCGATGGCTTCTGATATGCATTTCGGTAAACTGTCTGGCGTTTCGCATTTAAAAAGGCTTGTTCGTCATGTAAATGAGATGGAACCTGATATTATTTTACTGCCAGGTGATATTATCGATGATCATCCAGGTGTGTTCATTCAAAAGAATATGGGACCAATCATGAAACAAATGAAAGCACCATTAGGCGTATATGGTGTTTTAGGGAACCATGAATACTATGGTAGAGCGGTTCCAGAGTTTTTACAAGAGATGGATAAGATTGATATTCGTATTCTTTTAGATGAAGTAATTACAATTGAAGATGACTTTTATCTCGTTGGAAGAAGAGATAAAACAGAGCGAGATCGTCAAAGCTTTGAACAATTAATGAGTACGGTAGATAAATCGATGCCTGTTATCGCAATGGATCACCAGCCATTTGAGTTGAAACAAGCAGCAGCGGCAGGTGTAGATTTATTATTATCCGGTCATACGCACCGCGGACAAATGGCGCCCAATCATATTGTAACGAGAAGAATGTACGAGCTAGACTGGGGATACGCACAAAAAGGCGCGTTCCACGCAATTGTTTCTTCTGGATTTGGGTTTTGGGGACCACCGCTTAGACTTGGTAGTAGGTCGGAGATTGTGCAGGTAGAAGTTACATTTGAATAGGGGTTATGAAATAGAGAGCTGATGGCTCTCTATTTTTTTTAATAAAAACAAATAACAATAAATATTTATGTTGGTGCTAATTTCATAAAAGAGATAAGATTATAAGACTCGATTAAAATAAAGGGGGATTGTAAGTGATCATATCAGATGTACTATACGGAGAATTTGAAGTGGATCAAGTAGTAGAAGAATTAATTTCAAGTAAGTCTATGCAAAGGCTAAAAGGTATTCATCAAAATGGCGCAAGTTACTTAATGAACGAGAAATGGAATGTAACGCGCTTTGATCATTCAGTTGGTGTTATGTTATTAGTTAAAAAATTAGGTGGTTCAGTAGAAGAACAGATTGCTAGTTTACTGCATGACGTATCGCATACTGCTTTTTCCCATGTGATTGATTACGTTTTTGATAATGAAGATGAAAGTTATCATGAAGAGATATTTAGTTCTGTTGTGAAAAACTCAGAAATTCCAGCGATTCTTGCGAAGTATGGTTATAACTATGAAGATATTTTGTTAGATGATTCGAAATGGACGTTACTCGAAAGGTCAGCACCAGAATTATGCGCAGACAGAGTGGATTATACATTACGAGATATGTATACATATGGGTATGTTTCTTTAGAAGAAGTTCACAGTTTTTTAGAAGATGTCATCGCTGTAGATGGGAAAATGGTTGTTCAAAGTGTCGAAATGGCAGAATGGTTTACAGAAACGTATTACAAGGAAGTAATCGATTTCTTTATGGAACCAATGAATATTTACGGAAATGATATGTTAGCGAAAACGTTAAAGGTAGCTCTTCATAAAAGGATTATTCATGCAGATGATTTTCTTCTTGAAGATGAGGAGCTTATTTCGAAATTGCAACAATGTAATGACCCCGAAGTAGAAGCTTTATTAAGCAAAGTTCATCGAAATGTAAAAGTAAAAGAAGATAGAAACGATTATGATTTACATCAGAAAAATAAAGTGCGTCTTATTGATCCGCCGTTACTTCGTGAAGGAAAAATCGTTCAGTCGTCTGTTGTGTCAGAAAACATAAGACAGATGAGTGATATTGCTTATGAAAAAGCGGTGAGAGGGATGTATGTGAAATTGATTTCGGAATAAAAAAGAAGTAGCGCATCTTTTTTAGAGCGCTACTTCTTTTTTATTAATTATCAAACCAATTCCAAATCTCAATATCTCCAAGAGTCGCATAACGTACGTGCGGGGAGTTTTGTAATTTTAATAACTCTTTCGATGGGCCAGTAATAACAATTCCGTATACTTTTACACCGTTATCCTTTACATATTGATAACGTTTATCTAAGTTTAGTTCTTTCTCAGAAAGCGCTGCTATTTTGCTTACCGTTTTTTTATGGATAGAAAGAACGCGCATCATTTCGGTTACTTTGTCTTCTTGCGTTTTCTGCCCGTCAGTTTCATTATCGAGGAATCTTACATGTTCTGGAAACCCTATAGCTTCTCCGCCATGTAGGATATAGTCATCTACATTTTTTCTTTCTTGTCCTGTATCTAAAGCGTACCATACAGGAGTTGGAGGGAGTTCTTGTGCCTCGAATATGCTATATAAAAGCGGTTCTAATTCTTTTAAAGTGTAAGCTTTATCAAAAGAAATTGCTACTTCTGCAACGGTTCCATCATGTACTTTTGCAAGTGTATCCCATACTTTTTTTGATGAATCCTTTAAATAATCACCCTGCTCTGTTTTGGGATGAACAAAGAAGAGTTTTGGTTGATAGAACGGATTCATCCAAGTTTGCTTCGTGATATCTACAGATGATAAGAAGCTTTTTGTTTCTATTGTACCAAGTGGCATTTCTTTTTTACCGACGGTTCTTACTAAATCAAATTGGCTATTCGTACGGAAAAAAGCTTCTACACTTGTTCCGCCTCCCATAACGCGGCTATTTGGGATAGTTGCTTCAAGTGCCAGCGAAGGAACCTCTCTAATTTCTTTTAGCCTTTTATCATTATTAGCTTGAAAATAAAAGGCTGATAATACCCCGCCGATTATATAGATAACGATGCAAATTGATAATATAAAACCAAACGTTTGTAAACGATGTTTCCACTTAATTCTCCAAAAAGGAATTTTAAGATCTTTTGGAGGTAACTTTTTCTTAATTGGTTCTGTTTTTGTTAACAGCTCATCTAAGTAAGCTTCACACTCTTCACATGACTCAATATGACTTTCTAACAGTTCTTGTTCATCATGCGTGAGCGTTCCATTTTCATACTTCTTCCATAGTTTTTTAAATTCTGCACAGCCCATCTGTATCACTCCTTTATGCTTTTTATTTCTTTTCGTCCCCTGTGTAATTCAATTTTCACTTTCGCTAATGAGAGACCAGTCATTTCTGCTATTTCCTTATAGGAGAATCCATAGTAATCTCGTAGTAGCAGGGCATTTCGTCGTTCGAGCGGAAGAGAAGATAAACTTTCTAACCAACTAGCAATCTCAAATTTTACGAAATATTCATGTTCTGTACTTGGAACGTTTGGTAAATGGAATTCTGCAACTTCTGTTGTTTTATATTTCTTTTCTTTACGATACCAATCGATAAAGGCATTGTAGGCAATTGTAAATAACCACGGCCTAATTTCTTCTCCTTTATAATAGTCAATATGGACGAGCATTCGGTAAAAGGTTTCTTGCATGAGATCTTCCGCATAGTGGGAATCTCCGGTTAGGGAGAGAAGATAGCGAAATAAATCTTGCATATGCTCGGAGTAAATGTCTTCTAATGATTGTTTGCGTTTCACTACATTTCCCTCCCTCCCTTCATACATAACAACGAAATACATATAAAAAAGTTACAATTTTTTATGGAATTATAGTAAAAAACGTCAAGAATTGGATAGGATTCTCTTTTATCATAATACATATAAGGCGGGTGAACAGAGATGGAAAGCTATGAAACACAAATTCAAAGGTCAATTGATTATATTGAGGAAGATGTAATGGAAAAACAGACGCTGCGTAATTTAGCACGTATTGCAGGTTTTTCTGAGTCGCATTTTCATCGTGTATTTCAGGCATTAGTAGGTGATACAGTAATGGAGTATGTTCGAAAGCGGAGGTTAGCCCGGGCAGCTTATCAACTTTCTCATACGGATGAAAAAGTTATTGATATCGCATTTGAGCATGGCTTTCAATCTCACGAAACGTTCACGAGAGCCTTTAAGAAATTATTTCAAATGACACCGAGTGAATATCGAAAACAAGAAATTGAAACACCGATGTATTACAGCGTGAATGTAAAGCAAAGAAAATTAAATCGGTATTTAGGAGGCATACAAATGGAATATCGTATTGTAAATAAACCAGAATTTTTAATGGCAGGTTATGAACTGAAGACGACAAGTAAAGAGGGGAAGAACCATCAAGACATCCCAGCATTTTGGCAAGAATATTTACAAAAAGATCTTGGAACAACGATTCCGAATCGTAAAGATACGAGCCAATGGGTAGAGCTTGGATTATGTACTGATTTTAATTTAGAAACAGGGGACTTCACTTATATTATTGGAATGGAAGTTACAGACTTTGAAAATGTACCAAATGAAATTGCAAAGCGTACTTTCCCTGCAGCAACATATGCAGTATTTACAACGCCGAAAGTTCCTCATAAAGAAATGGTATCGTCTATTCACCAAACGTGGAATGCAGTATTCTCAGAATGGTTCCCGCATTCAGGGTATGAACATTGCGGAGTTACAGAGTTTGAACTGTACGATGAGCGTTGCCACGAAGATAAGAGTGAGTTTGCACAAGTAGAGCTTTGGATACCGGTGAAGAAAAAATAATAGGGTAAGAGCGAATCATTGGGAGATGGTTCGCTTTTTCATAAAAGGAGAAATGGGAAAATGTTCAAAAAACTAGAATGTGTATCTATACATACGAAAGATATAGAAAGATCAGTTTCTTTCTATAAAGAAATGGGAATGAAGCAAAACTGGATGATAGAAAGAGAACTAGAAGAAGGAGCTATTTGGACGTTAATAGGATTGAAATTTCCAGATGAGAAAAGTTCGGAGTTAGTAATAAGCAATCATCCGGATATTAATTTTACGGAAGTCGAAGTATTAGTAGAAGATGTACAACAAACGTATGAGAGTTTAAAAGATAATAAAGATGTAAAGTGGATTCGCGAACCATTTCCAACAGAATCAGGACATGTTGCAGTAATGGAAGCACCTGATGAGAATGTGTTTGTGTTAGTAGGGAAATAGCTGAAATATGGAGTGACCTTTCATAGTGAGTTATGAAGGGTTATTTTTACTTTGTATAGTAGTAGAGGAAGTAGGTTAGTATTGTCGGTTTTTGTCGGTAAGTCGATATATCTAGAAAATCGCTGATATAATTCGAGTTGCGCTGATATATTCAAAAAATCGCTGATATAATTCGAGTTGCGCCGATATATTCAAAAAATCGCCGATATAATTTCATATACCGCTAAAACACCCCCAAAAAACGATCTGCATAATTTCAATTACCGCAAAACTCTCTCAGAAAAGAAAAAAAGACGCCACATAGCGTCTTTCCTACGAACGAAACGGAAACACAAGAATAATCGTCGTTCCTTTTCCGAGTGCACTATCAACGGAAATTGTCCCGTTATGAGCATGAACGAGCTGTTTTGTAATGGCTAGGCCAAGTCCAGTTCCGATGTTGCTTTCTTCTGTGTTTGTTCCGCGGTAATATCGTTCAAATAGAAGTTCTTTCGTTTTTTCATCCATTCCTTTTCCATCATCTGAAATGGAGAGTGTAAAGGAATTAGCGTTTTGTGATAATTTTACGATGACAGTAGTTGTTTCGTTATTATGTTTTACAGCATTTACTAGTAAGTTTTCGATAATACGCTGGAACCATTTTTCTTCAATGAAATATTGAATTTTATTTGAGCTCGGTACGAATTCAATATTTTGATTTTGAAGTGTTGGATTGTTAATAAATTGCAATAATACTTTTTGGACGAACTGATTGATTTCAACGTTTACGTGTTGGGCAGGAAGGCTGTTATTTTTTAATTGATACGTTAAGCTTAAATCATCAATTAATGTCGTCATATATTGAGATTTCTCTTTCATAACACTACCAAATTGCTGAATATCACGATCAGTCCAGTTATATTGATTCGATTCGAGTAATAATGCGTAGCCATATATAGAGCTAAGTGGTGTTTTTAAGTCGTGTGTTAGACCGGTAATCCATTCTTCTCGTGTTTGCTGGAGGACTTGCCTCATCGCATCATTTTTTTTGAGTGTAATAGAAAGGTGTTCTAGTGAACTTGTTACATCTCTAAACAAACGGAATGACCATTTTTCTTTACCAGATCGCCGGAACCTGACGGGTTTTCCTTTTTTACTAATAGGTTCTTCATATTTTCCACCAGCGATATTTTTAAGCCAGCGCATCGCATGTAATAACGGTTTCCCGAATTTATTACCGTACCAAATAGAAAGAATGACTAAATAAACAAATACGATAAGAAGGATTAATCCGCATCCGATGAGAAACTTCTTAGTAAATACATCTTCAATTTCGTCATCTGGATAGTAGTGCTCATTTTTTGCAGTTACAACGAGAAGGTTGCCACTATTTGCATCGTAAAAGCTAGACGTGTTTTCTTTATGATTCCACGGTTCTTTTTCATTAAGGGCAATTTGTATTGCTGAAAATGTTTTTTTCTTTCCAGTTGGATAGGAAAAAACCTCTTCGCCATTTTGATTAAATATTTGAAGTGTTGCTTTTTCTTTAGACAGTAACTGTTTTTCTTGATCTGTTAATGCGAACGAATCCATCGTTAAAGAGGAATGCTCCTTTTGAATTGCTGTCAGTAACGCATTGCTTTTTAACATACCACCATAAATAACAAGTGCTTTCTTTTCTTCTAATTCAATTTCCCAATATGTAAATTTATAATTGCTTTCGATATGATGCTGTATATATGCGACTAAAGATGTCTTCGTATAAGCATCCGGAACATCATTTGGTGTATTAAAGTGGTAGAGGATTTTTCCGTTTTCATCTACAACTTGGAGCCAATCATTTTTCTCCTTTATTAAATCTTGCACTTCAGATTGTAACGAAATATGCCCATCTTCTGAAGAGATGTATCTTGAAATTGTAAAACTATCAGAATCCGGAATGTTAGGTTCGTATAAAGTACTAGTAAGAAGAAAAATTAAATAAGTAAAAGCAGCAACTACAGCGATAAGTAATGTAACTAAAACAAAAACGTGTTGCATGATAAATTGAATAATAAGTCGTTTATTAAAATTCATATCGTCACCCTACTTTGTAACGAACTTATAACCAAGCCCGCGAACGGTTTTTATATATTCTGGTTTACTTGGATCGTGTTCAATTTTTTCACGTAGTTTTCGAATGTGGACCATAACAGTGTTGTCATCGCCATTATAGGCAGGTGCTCCCCAAACTTTTTCATATATTTCCTCTTTCGAAAATACGTAGTTCGGATTCTCGCAAAAGAAGAGTAGTAGTTGAAAGAGTTGAGCAGAACATTCGACAATGTGCCCATCTACTGTTAGTTCTGCAGAGTGCTGATCAATTTCAAATCTTCCAAATGAAATTGAGTGTGGTTTTTGTTCGTGTGGTACGGTTTGTTTCATATGTCTCCGAAGCTGTGCTTTCATACGTGCTACTACTTCTAATGGATTAAATGGTTTCGTAATATAATCATCTGCACCGTATGAAAATCCGGATATTTTATCTAAATCAGATGCTTTTGCTGATAGGAAGAAAATTGGACAATCTGTTTGTTGGCGAATGATTGGACAAATATCAAAACCAGATTGTCCAGGAAGCATTACATCTAAAATAATTAAATCGTAATTGTTTTGCTTAGTTAGAGATAAAGCCATTTCAGCTGATGTTGCAGTTGTAATATGAGAAAAGCCTTCTTTTTCAAGAATGGTAGTTAGTAATTGTAAAATTGCTGTTTCATCATCAACGAGTAAAATATTTGCTTGGTACATAAACATCCCTCCTAATTTTCTCGAATATCATATCATCATTTTGTAACTTATGGAATTTTTAAGGGAATTTTAAGGTTTTCTTTCGCAAAAAATTAAGAATCAAATGATATGATAAAAGTAACATAGGGGAGGAGATGAGTGTGAACCCGTTTCAAGTGATGCGAGCTAGATATTTTTTAATTGTATTTGCACTATTAATTTTAATAGCGAGAAGTAGTGGCGATTTGCTAACAAGTATATTTCATATACAAAATTCTTCTTTTATAAATATCCTTATATTCTATATCCTTCCGATGGTATGGATTTCTTATGAGTATAGAAAGCACCACATTTCATTTTCATTATTTGTTAATAAAAATGAAACATTTAACTTGGTACAAGTTTTATACATTACGGTTATGTTATGCATGTTTAGTTACGGGTATCTTATTTTGTATATGTATAGTTTTGCATGGATTACACCGGACTTTATTATGAACGCCCTGCATGAACCAATTGTAGATAGTACTGGGGGATATGTATCTCAAGTCATTAGGGTCGTATTCATCGCACCAATTATCGGGGAATTTGTTTTTCGCGGATTTTTACTTCAACGTTTTGCAACAAAATGGGGAACGAGCATAGCGACCATCGTTGTAGCAATATTGTTTGCGTTGTTACATGTTGATTTCCTCGGTGCAGCCATATTCAGCATCGTATTGTCAATCGTATATATTCGTACGAAAAGTTTACTCATGCCAATTGCAATACATATGTTAAACAATGCATTTGTAATAGGTGCGTCTTTTCTAATAAGTAGAGAAAAAATTATTAGTTTTGCCGATTTCTCAAATTATACGACATTCTTTCCTGGACTTATTATTTTTATAACAGGATTAAACTTAGTACTTATCTTTTTATTTGTTAATCGCAAATATTGGAGTAAAGAAGTGCCGGTTATATATGCAGAGCAGGAAAAGAGCTTTTCAGATGTAGTCGGGAGTAAATAAGATGAAGAAGACGGGTGAAAAAATATTAAAAGACATTATAGATTCTACGTCTATTACAGATATGTGTGATAAAAGCGTTTGTCATTGGCTTCAACCTGTAGTAGATACGATTGTGTTTCCAGAGTATTACTTATTTTCTAGTACTCATTTAAAAGAAAATATTATTTCTCTTCTTATTGTGTTCGGGGTTTTACTAATATTTGGTCTAATTGTAGAAGAAATGATGAAGCGCATCTTCAAAAAGAATGAAGAGAAGTATATGTGGATTCATAAAGTATTCGAGAAAGTAATGGTGGCTTTCCTTTTGTTTTATGGTATAAAAACAATCATTTACTTTATAGCTTTGAAACATCATTAATTCGAAATTTGAAAGGGATGTATAAAATTATATGAATGAAACGATATCATCAAATAAGTTTTTTTATTTGATTTTACTTAGTCTAGTGTTAATAACGACAGTGAATGTTATTTTGCGCTGGGAGGAAGCTTATTTTTTCATGTATTTAGCGCTCCATTTGCTAGGGATTTTATGTATAAGTGGTGGAGTGGTTACTGAAAAAAAGAATGAAGAAAGCGTTAACTATATGTGTGTGATCGGTCTTGTTTTACTTTTAGCTGTACAGGGTATTATGAAATATAGTTCTTTCTCTTTACAAGATTTTAGTTTATTAATAGATGTACTTCCTTAAAGAGGCTTTTTATTTTATCTAAAAAGCAAGTAGGGTACGTGTTGGTTTGTAAGTGTACGGATTGTGAACCGAAGAAAGTGTTTAAAGATAGGTAAAACTCTTCTTATGTAGAAGAGTTTTTTTATGTAAATAAAAAGATCCAGAGCAATTCACATAATAAGCTTGTTCTAATTTAGCGTGTACGAACTTACAATAATAATAGACAGGCAGCATAGAGGAGGGAATAGCGTGAAGAAGGTTATCGGTTGGTCGCTTTTTTTGTACGTTGGATTTGCGTTACTTATATATTGGTATTTATTTGGATGGAATCATGAACTTATTCCGGACATGTATAAGGGAACGAGTGCAGATCCAGAAACGTTTATGAGTACGAGAGAGCTTACGCTAAGCCAAGATTATTCGCGCGTGAAAAATTTACTATACTTTTTAGCGACGCCTCTTGAATGGATTATTTTATTATTTGTACTTGTGCTAGGTATTTCAAGAAAGTTTGAGAAATGGTCGAAGGAAACGACTAAAATAAGTGTTTTGCAAGTTGCGATTTATTTCTTTTATTTATCATTATTGACAACAGTGCTTGCCTTACCGATGCAATGGATTGGCCGGAAAGTGTCCGTTGATTACGGCATTTCAACACAAAGTACACAAAGCTGGATAAAAGATCATGTTATCGGTTTTTGGGAAAGTTATGCGACTATGTTAATCGTAGTTACCGTTCTATTATGGCTTATCCGTAAATTTCCGAAGAGATGGTGGCTCGCAGGATGGGCGCTCTCTGTTCCATTTACAATCTTTTTAACATTCATACAGCCTGTCGTTATTGATCCACTGTATAACGACTTCTCGACGCTGAAAAATAAAGAATTAGAAACGAAAATTTTAGCGATAGCAGACAAAGCGGACATTCCTGCTAAACACGTATATGAAGTAAATATGTCAGAAAAAACGAATGCATTAAATGCTTACGTAACAGGAATTGGCCCTAACGCCCGTATTGTAATGTGGGATACAACACTTAAGCAGTTAAAAGATAAAGAGATTTTATTTATAATGGCCCATGAAATGGGGCATTATGTTATGAAACATATATATTTTGGCGTTGCAAGTTATGTATTGCTATCGTTTATAGGTATGTTTTTAATTAGTCGTATTATAAATATGTGTATTCGCAAATGGGGAGATACATTGCAAATTTCAAAAGTAGCATGTTTCTCCATTTTACCTTTATTTTTCTTAATTTCTTCTGTCCTCTCTTTTGCAGCACAACCAGCAACAAACTACGTTTCACGTATAGAAGAAAGAGCGGCAGATCAATATGCTTTAAATATGACGAAGGATGGGAAATCTGGTGTGAAAACTTTTCAATATTTATCAAAAACAAGTTTAAGCCAAGTAAATCCGCCTGCGTTAGTAAAATTTTTCTTATACACGCACCCACCAATTTTTGAAAGAATTCATACGTTTGAACAATATGAGAAACAAAGCAAAAAGGAGTAGCATGATAGCTACTTCTTTTTTTATAGAGATATAAGTTTCATATTGGGAATATTTATCATTGCTTTTTATTACGATTTTGTAAATAATAAGCTATAAAATTCTAAAAATCTATATATAAAGGAATAAAGGTGGAAAAATGTATTTTTTACAAAATTTAAAAGTGAAATATAAATTATTAGCGCTTATTTCATTAGCAGTTTTAGGTATGGTAATTATGAGCAGTGTAGCAATTAATTCTATTAATAAGATTAAGCACGATACAGAGGTTGTAGTAGATGATTATCAATATTCTGCAATTTTATTAGAAGGAATGCTTCGTACACAAAATTCATTAGAATATAACTTACTAGAATTAATTACGGCATCACAAAATGAAGTGGCAAATAAAGAGGGGATAATTGATAATATTGAAAAGGATCTTAAAAAATATGATTCTTTATTAAAAGAATATGATGATGGTTTTAATTTAAGTAAGCAAGAGGATGAACTATTTCAGAAGATGAAGAAATCTTTGCCAAGTTATAAAGATACATATAAAAAATTATTTGAAAAGGCGAAGGCAACAAATGAGCCACAAATGGTAAATGAATTTCAGAAGGAATTAAAACCGAAGGGAATAGAGTTAGCTGGTTATGCAGTGGATCTAGAATCGTATGTTTCAAATTTAGCTGACCAAGTATTTAAAGATTCTCAAAAAATGATTGATCGTTCCGTTATTACCTTTATCATTCTTGTAGTAGTTACTACAATCGTTATATGTATAGTAAGTTATATTATTAGCAAGCTCATAGTTGCTCCTTTACAAACGGTTAGTCGTATGATGGAAAGAGCGAAAGAAGGAGATTTAACCGTACATGGTGATTATACTGCTAAAGATGAATTAGGTGTATTAGTAAGTAATTTTAACGAGATGATTGCAGGGCTAAGAACAAATATGCAAGAAGTAGAGAATAATATTCAGCTTTTATTTCAACATGCAGACGGAGTAGTATCTGCATCAGAAGTATCTAGTAGTGCAGCAAAGAAAATCACTATGGATATTGAAGAAGTTGCAAATGGTGCAGAAAGTCAAATGCAAGCAATGGAACAAACTGCGGGTGCGTTGGAAGAGTTGACACAAGGAATGCAGAGTATAGTCAATACATCATCCTCTGTAAATGAATTATCTGCTCAATCAGCATTAGATGCAGAGAATGGTAACAAATTAATGAAACAAATGATTCAACAGATGGATACAATTCAAAATTCGGTACATAGCGGTGTGAAACAAGTAGAGACTATGAAAGAACAATCAGAAGAAATTGTTAAAATCATTGATGTTATGCAAGGTATTACCTCCCAGATTAACTTATTAGCATTAAACGCCGCAATTGAGGCTGCACGTGCTGGTGAAAGTGGTAGAGGATTTGCAATTGTGGCAGATGAAGTGCGGAAATTAGCAGAACAATCTAGTGATTCTGCAAAACAAATTGAGAATCTTATTACTCAAGTTATGGGAACAACGAACCATACGGTACATATGATGGGGAAAGTAGATAATGAGGTACAGGCAGGTACACAAGTAGTAATGCATACAGAAAAAGTATTTGGAACAATTACAGAAAAAGTACAGCAAGTATCTGAGCAAATTCAAACGGTATCTATGTCTACAGATGAAATTGCAGCGAGTAGTGAGGAAATCTCGGCTTCTGCAGAAGACATGGCTCAAATTTCCCAAAGATCATCTGACCGAACTGATAGGGTAAAAGAGTCTATTCAACAGCAAGAAAAATCTGTTCAAGAGATTTCGATTTCAATTGAACATATGCATAACGCAGCAGGAAAACTAAAACAAATAGTTGCCCAATTTACTCTTCAAAAGTAGTAGCATATTTGAGTGTTAATAAAGATAAAAAAATCATCCTCTTTTAAGAAAAAAGGATGATTTTTTTATCTCGTTATTTGCTGGGCAGTAAGACCACCACCTCAAAATTCAGCGAAAACGAGTTATCAGTGAAGGGGAATGCTACCTCTGAAATATAAGCCATGAATATAGTAGCCTCCACTAGGTATCTCCTTTAGGTGCCAATAAAGGGAAGTTATAAAGTGAAAAGGAGTTTATAAAGAGATTGTAGAATGTTTTAGTATATAACACCTTAGATGTGACAACTTCCTTTTTGAAAAAGAAAGAAGTATAAAGCAGAAAGGTAGTGGAAATATTTCTTCTAGAAGATTTACATTTTATCTTACATTCACCAAAAAATAATACTCCTGAAACAATGAAGTTCATTTTATTTGAATGAAATAGGGAGAGAGGACAATGAAGAAAAAAATATTGGGTGTAATGATGATTGCGACAATGGCAGGAGGTATATTTACAGGGACGAATGTGACGCCTGTAAAAGCGGAAGAGTATCCACAAATGATTGTGTTTGAAGATGTTCCATACGGATTTTGGGCATATGATGCTATTATGGATTTAGCATATCATAAAATTATATTAGGGTATGGAAACGGGAAGTATGGTGTTGGCGATCTTATAACACGTGAACAAGTAGCTGGGACTATTTACAGAACACTTGAGATAAAAGAAGAAGGGCCAGTAGCGAATCCATATAAAGATGTTTCTGATAGTACAACAACTTTTAAAAAGGAAATTTTGGCGTTAACAAAACGTGGTGTTTTTTCAGGGGATGGCCAAGGGAATTTTAGGCCGAAAGCACCAATCTCTAGAGCGGAAATGGCTGTCATTTTAAAACGAGCATTTCATTTTGAAACGAAACAAAAACATACATTTAAAGATATTCCAAAAGGCCACTGGGCAGAAGATGCAATTAGTGCGTTACAATCTAATAATGTTGTAAGAGGAACTGGGAATGACATGTATGAATTAAATCGCCCTGTACCTAGAGAACAATATGCTCAGTTTATTAATAATGCGATTATTAATTATCATTTGAAAGAGGATTGGAAGTAGAGTAAAATATGAAAGCACAAATAGAAATATTTGTGCTTTTTTGTTTGTTTAAAAAAGAATTATTATTCGCATTTATGTATTTTTATGGTTATACACAAGCTTTATAATCAACCCGATGAAAAAGACATGATGTGTAATATGATTCACAAAACCGTCACGAAATGTGTCGGAAAATATATTGTCACTATACCATTTATTCTGTATATTTTTAAAAAAACATATACATATTGGGGAGATAATTTGATGAGCAAAAAATTATTAAAAACAGCTACAGCATTAACAATTATGGGTGGGGTGTTATTCTCAGTAGAGAGTAACAGTGTAAAAGCGGAAAGTGCACCGTTGCAAAAAACAAATACAATTGTATTTAAAGATGTACCAAAAGGACATTGGGCATATGAGGCAATTCATGAATTAGCGGAACAAGAAATTATTTTGGGATATGGCGATGGAATATTCGGTTTTGGGGATAATGTAACACGTGAGCAAGTTGCAGCTTTAATTTACCGTGTGTTTGATATGGAAGAACAAGATGAATATGAAAACCCATATGGAGATATTGATGAAAATTCAACAAGCTTTATCGAGGAGATATTGGCTTTAACGGAAATGGGAATTTTCCAGGGAGACGAGAATGGAAACTTTAGACCGAAGGCGACGTTAACGCGTGCGGAAATGGCACAAGTTCTTACGAATGCTTTTGACTTACAGGCAAAGGGATCTCATAACTTTAATGATGTTTCAGCAAATTCATGGGCAACGAATGCAATTAGTGCAGTACAAACAAATGGTATTACAATGGGAATCGGAGAAGGTAAATTCGGTCCGTCTATGAAGGTAACGAGAGAACAATACGCACAGTTTTTACATAGAGCAATATTGCATGATATGGAACAAGGGCAGTAATAAAGTTTAACTAGTCAAAGTGAAATTTAAAAATAATACAAAAAGGTCGTTGTTGTATAACAGTGGCCTTTTTTGTATGAAATAAAGCACGAAAGAATGGCGTTTTGAAAAAAAATGAAATGAATTTTCAAAAAAAACTTCCTTTTCTGAAGATTTGTTATATAATATAAAACATGAAATCAAATCTGTTATAAAACAGTTTAAGAAGGGGATGCTAATATGTCGACGCAAACTTCACGGGTTACACTCGTTGGAGAAATGTTACCAGCGTACAACGAAATATTGACACCTGAGGTGCTTAGTTTTTTGAAGGAACTACATGAGAATTTTAATGAGCGCCGCATAGAACTTTTACAAAAACGTGTAGAAAAACAACAGAGAATTGATGCAGGGGAGTTTCCGAAGTTTCTAGAAGAAACAAAACACATACGTGAAGCGGATTGGACAATTGCCAAGCTGCCAAAAGACTTAGAGGATCGCCGCGTAGAGATTACTGGACCAGTAGATAGAAAGATGGTCATTAACGCTTTAAATTCAGGAGCGCATCTTTTTATGGCGGATTTTGAAGATTCGAATGCACCAACTTGGGAAAACGCAGTTGAAGGGCAAATCAATTTACGAGATGCAGTAAAGGGAACGATTTCACATGAAAATGATAAAGGGAAAGAATATAGATTAAATGAGAAAACAGCTGTACTCATTGTACGTCCAAGAGGATGGCATTTAGAGGAAAAGCATATGCAAGTTGATGGGAAAAATATGTCGGGTAGTTTAGTAGATTTCGGCTTGTATTTTTTCCATAATGCGAAAGCTCTTTTAGCAAAAGGGAGCGGCCCATACTTTTACTTACCGAAAATGGAAAGTTATTTAGAAGCGAGATTATGGAATGATGTATTCGTATTTGCTCAAAAATATATCGGCATTCCAAACGGAACGATTAAAGCAACTGTGTTACTGGAAACGATTCACGCTTCGTTTGAAATGGATGAAATTTTATATGAGCTAAAAGATCATTCTGCTGGCTTAAATTGCGGAAGATGGGATTATATTTTTAGCTTTTTAAAGAGTTTCCGTAATCATAATAAATTCTTACTACCAGATAGAGCACAAGTCACGATGACGGCGCCATTTATGCGTTCGTATTCTTTGAAAGTAATTCAAACATGTCACCGCCGTAATGCACCAGCAATTGGAGGAATGGCGGCACAAATTCCGATTAAAAATAATCCAGAAGCAAATGAAGCAGCTTTTGAAAAAGTGCGTGCTGATAAGGAACGCGAAGCTTTAGACGGTCATGACGGGACTTGGGTTGCCCACCCTGGACTTGTACCGGTTGCAATGGAAGTGTTTAATCACATTATGAAAACACCAAATCAAATTTTTAGAAAACGTGAAGAAATATGTGTAACAGAAAACGATTTACTAGAGGTACCGGTGGGAACGATTACAGAAGAGGGCCTTCGCATGAATATTAGCGTAGGTATTCAATATATTGCATCTTGGTTAAGCGGACGGGGAGCAGCACCCATTTATAACTTAATGGAAGATGCGGCAACAGCTGAAATTTCAAGAGCACAAGTATGGCAATGGATTCGTCATGAAGGTGGAAAACTAAATGATGGTCGTAATATTACGCTTGAATTAATGGAAGAGCTAAAAGAAGAAGAATTAGCAAAAATAGAAAGAGAGATTGGTAAGGAAGCCTTTAAGAAAGGGAGATTCCAAGAGGCGACAACGTTGTTTACAGATCTCGTTCGAAATGATGAATTCGTACCATTTTTAACATTACCGGGTTATGAAATTTTATAAAAAATGAAAAGGGGATGGAACAAATGAAAAACGAAAGAATCGAGAAGTTACAAGAAAGCTGGGAATTAGATGAGCGTTGGAAAGGGATCACACGTCCATATTCGGCAGAAGATGTAATTCGCCTGCGCGGGTCAATTGATATTGAACATACTTTAGCGCGTCGCGGTGCTGAGAAGCTTTGGACATCGCTTCATACAGAAGACTATATTAACGCACTTGGCGCATTAACAGGAAACCAAGCGATGCAACAAGTAAAAGCTGGGTTAAAAGCGATTTACTTAAGTGGTTGGCAAGTAGCAGCTGATGCAAACCTTTCTGGACATATGTATCCAGACCAAAGTTTATATCCAGCGAACAGCGTACCTGCTGTAGTAAAACGAATTAATCAAACGCTTCAACGTGCGGATCAAATTCAGCATATGGAAGGAAGCGATGATACAGACTATTTCGTACCGATTGTAGCAGATGCAGAAGCTGGATTTGGTGGGCAATTAAATGTATTCGAACTGATGAAAGGTATGATTGAAGCAGGTGCATCAGGTGTGCATTTTGAAGATCAATTATCTTCAGAGAAAAAATGTGGCCATTTAGGTGGAAAAGTACTACTACCAACGCAAACAGCAGTACGCAATTTAATTTCTGCACGCCTTGCAGCAGATGTAATGGGAGTGCCGACAATTATCGTTGCAAGAACAGATGCGGATGCAGCTGATTTAATTACGAGCGATATCGATCCTGTTGATAAAGCATTTATTACAGGAGAAAGAACACCAGAAGGGTTTTACCGTACGAATGCAGGTCTTGATCAAGCAATTGCGCGCGGTTTAGCGTATGCACCGTACGCAGACCTCGTTTGGTGTGAAACGTCAGAACCAAATTTAGAAGATGCAAAACGATTTGCGGACGCAATTCATAAGGAGCATCCAGGGAAGCTACTTGCATATAACTGCTCACCTTCATTCAACTGGAAACAAAAACTAGATGAAAAAACAATTGCAAGCTTCCAAAAGGAAATCGCATCTTACGGTTACAAGTTCCAATTCGTAACACTTGCTGGATTCCATTCATTAAATTACGGTATGTTTGAACTAGCACGTGGCTATAAAGAGCGCGGCATGGCAGCATACTCTGAACTACAACAAGCAGAATTCGCAGCTGAAAAACATGGCTACTCTGCAACACGTCATCAACGCGAAGTAGGAACAGGTTACTTTGATGAAGTTGCACAAGTGATTACGGGCGGAACTTCATCAACGACAGCGTTAAAAGGATCTACGGAAGAAGCACAGTTTACGAAATAAAAGGAAGGGGCACCTTTTTGAAGGGTGCCCCTTGTTATTTTCTAAACGATTCGAAAAGAGAGAGTGAGTTGTCGGCAAAAAACGATACTTCCTTTTCTTTATTACTAAATCAAATCAACTCCACTCAGCCTTATGATCACGAATAAACTTTATATCTTTCTCATAATGCTCTAGATGTCCTTCATCAATCATTCTTTGGAAATTCAAGTCGCCTTCTTGCGCTTTTCGTTTCATATATGTACATAATCCTTCTAATCGAAGCAACACCATTCCTAAGTAATCTTCATTCATATTTTTATCATAGGACTGAACGAACAAATTTATTCTCTCTTTAATACGATCTGCATGTTGCGATGAGTCATAATGAACAGCTTCACCGGATTCTGTATAATACACTCTACTTAAAGGCACACAAGTATAAAGTGTATAAGCGATATCCCATAGTCTTGGACCAGGAGCAGCAACATCGAAATCAATAATCCCTACTGGCTTCTCATTATTAAAAATAATGTTATATATGGCAAAATCATTGTGACATAAAACCTCAATGTTATTTGGAGTGTGATCCATCGGTTTCCAATCATCTAATAACGGAAAATCACTTACAGCATCATGGTAAAGGCGAAGTATCTTTGCGATTTCTTTTAATACATCATTAGATCGCATATATTCTTTTAAAGGATAATTGCCAGCTTCTCCTTCAATAAAGGATAAAATCTCTCTATCCTTTTCATCTACACCTAAAAACTTTGGAGCATAATGAAATTCTTTATTTTCTAAATGTTGCAATAACTTATGAATCTTTTCACTATTTGACTTTAACTCTCGCCGAACAGTATTTTCAGAACGATATACGCTTGAGACGTTTCCCCCTGTTAGCCTTTCTTCTTTAGCGTAGTTTGACATGTGAAAATTCCCCCTGTGATTAAAAAATCCAATTCCAAATAGTAAATAGACCAACAACGGCAGAAAAGAGAAGGGAAGCAAGCAATGCTAGACAGCAAAAAGGAACTAGCTTATCTTGCCATGTTTCTTTATACTCATAAATTAACTCCTCTGCTACTTTCTTCTGCACTGAAGATAAAGGTTGATCTTTATACAAACCTTTTATATGGTTAGAATCGCCTTTAAACTTTAAAGCACGTGCAATATGATGAGGACTATTTCCCATTGATTTTTCAAATAATAAACATGATTCATGCATAATGTCTGTTTTATCCCGCATTAACGGGCAGTAAGACCCCCACCTCAAAATTTAGCGAAAGCGAAGAAGTTAGGTGAGGGATCAACTGCCCGGAAAAGCCCGATTGGTTCAACTAATAATCAGTGGGGAATAAACAAAACCCCCACTGATTAAAGTTTCACTTTATGCTCCTCTAGATACCAGTAACGTCCAGCCATTTCTGGATATTGTAATGTATAATAAATATCTCCGAGTTTTTTTCGAAGATGTAATTCATTTGGGTATGTAAAGATGAGGCCATGCAATCTATCTCTTGCTTTTCCAAGATTATTATTTTCAATATCCTCTTCAATTCTTTTTAATGTTTTTCTAGGAATTTTATTGGTCATAAACTCCTCCTTATTTAGAATAGAGATAATTATATTTTATAAGAAATACTAAAAATTAGAAATTCTATTTTCGAAAAAGATTGTACATTTTATTTTAATGTGCTATGATGATGTCAGTTGAATAGTTAAATTAAGCAATCCATATGTTATCAAGTGCTGAAAACGAACGAGAAAAAGTATGTGAGAACTAGTTTATGTTTCGTATTTGATAATGTGTGGATTCTTTTTTTAGACAGGAAGACTAAAAAATTAAAAATTTGTATTTTCTTAGGAGGAAATAATCATGGCAGTAACAGGACAAGTAAAATGGTTTAACAACGAAAAAGGCTTCGGTTTCATCGAAGTTCCAGGCGAAAACGATGTATTCGTACACTTCTCTGCAATCGAAACTGAAGGTTTCAAATCTCTAGAAGAAGGCCAAAAAGTTAGCTTCGAAATCGAAGAAGGTAACCGTGGACCTCAAGCTAAAAACGTAATCAAACTATAATTTTATAGTTGATGATGGAAAAAAGGATGGCTAATGCCATCCTTTTTTTAGGTTGTGGAGAAAGTTTTCCCAGAGCTTGTTTTTATATCTAAATCTCTTTTTCTATGTTACAACGAGTGAAAAATTATCTGGAATGCGTATTAGTTTCTGTAGAAGAATTAGTTCAGCAAGAGCATTTGCTGCGTATGATAGTAAATAACTATAAATTTGTATTCTCTATTGAAATAGGGGAATCTTTTCCAGATAGACCTTGAGTAACATCTTTTTTGTTAGCATTGTTGTTGGAATTTTGTACGTTTTGAGATGATGTTTCTAACAGTTGTTCTTGTTCCTTACTAGGGGTATTCAGAGCATCTGAGGGGATGCTATTAACCTGCTGGCTTAATAGATTTTCTTTGTCCATAGTATACAGCTCCTTTTTGGAATTCGATAAAAAGCAATGTAATTATAAATAGCTACTTATATATATTGTGTTTTTGAATGACATTATATACAAAACTTATATTACAAAGTTAACTAATTAACGAATTGTTAGTGATGGATAAAGATGTACAAATTTGAAGTGTTTAATAAAAATTAAAAGCGGGTAACAAGTAATACTCTTTCTCATGTTTTATATAAGGATCATATTACAAATCAAAAAAGATGTAGAGAACCTTGGGAGAAAATATAGTTGTTTTTTTAGGGAGAAGAATAAATAAAATGATGCTACAAATGTAAAAAGGCAATCCATAAAGGAAGGCCTTTTATTGTTCTTGCTCTAATTTTTTCTTCTCACGTTTTTTACATTCTGGACATCTTGATTTACGAAACGGTTTAGCAAAGAATAGCAGAATGAAAAATAAACCAAATATAATACTAGCTGAGTTTTTCACGATAATGACGCTACTATTTTTCATTTGAATCGATGGTTGGATCTCTTTTTCCTCCATAGTGGCCCTCCATATATTGGATTTACATTTTAATTATAGCAAAGTTAATTGTTTTCATGATGTGAAAATAGGAAGGGATAATAAATATTTATAGGTAGTATAAATGCTGTTTTTATAACTTTAAAATTAAAACATTACTATATCGTGATTTTTTTATTTAACAAATGTTTGATAAATGATAAAAAATTGTAAAAAAGCGGAACTTGTAAGCTATTTCCTTTTCATAGATGCTAAAATTATATATGCAGCTGCTAATATAAATGGAAAAAAGGAGATAATGGAGTATGGAAAGTAAAGTGGAACGCTATGTCGAAAATTATGTTGTAACGAAAAATACGATGGCCTTACTTCCTGTTATTCTAAGTGAAAAGAAAATTGTTACGCGAGTCGTTGAAATGAATGATTCTTTTTTCGTATTTCAAAAACCTCTAGATATTATAGAAAGAAGTTGCCGCAAGCATGGCTCTAGTTTCTTAGGCAGAAAAGAAGGAACGAAAGAGTTAACTCATATTACACATAAAGCACCGATTGCGATTAGTCCAGCAGATCAACTTTATTTTTTCCCTACCTATTCTTACTCTAGAAAAGAGTGTGCTTGGTTGTCTCATTTTTATATTGAAAGTAATAAAGAATTAAAAGATGGAAATCTTATTATTAGATTTATAAATGGCTTTGCTGTGAAATTAGAGATATCAAAAACTAGTTTTGAAAATCAACAAAATCGTACAGCGAAATTACGTACTGAATATGAAGATCGTAGGAAAAAACAAGGGAATCCTTGTTTTAAAGAGGTTGATAAAAAAGAGGAATCAACATTAAGACCCGCTTATGAGAGTGTGTATTTTGTGAAGGAAGGCGAAGTGTGAAAGGATGGGGGAATCCCCATTCTTTTTTGTTTATCCTGTTATTTGTGGGCAGTAAGACCCCCGCCTCAAAATTCAGCGAAAGCAAAGAAGTTAAGCGGGGGATCAACAAAATCCCCACTGATTAAAGTTTCACTTTATCAGTCTTTGTAGGTAAGGCGATATATTAGAAAAACCGAGTTGTAATTGTTATATTTAGAAAATCACCATTGTAATTTCATTTACCGAAAAAATCAAAAAAACAATCTAAATAACAAAACGAATGACACGTCCTGTCGAATATTGATAGATTATCATAGCTAAATAATGAAGGAATTCTTATGAAAGATATGGAAACTTTAATAAATACATCTCCATATGTCGTATCTACCATTTCCTCTTTCATATAAGCAATGATACAGTAGGGATAGTATTTAGAGTAAAGGGGTAAAGTGTAGAATGGATTTTCAGACAATCAAAGAGTATTTTTCACCAGAAAATATGGATCATATTGTTGAGAGTTATAAAGCGTTCGGACCACTTCTTGGTATTGGTTTACCGATGATAGAGGCGTTGATTCCAGCATTACCGCTTATCGTATTTGTACTGGCGAATGCTGTTGCATTTGGCTTTTGGCTCGGTTTTCTTTATTCATGGCTTGGATCAGTAATGGGTGCATTACTTGTCTTTTTCATCATCCGCCATTTTGGTCGCAGTCGTTTCTTTTCGTTTGTAAATAAGCATGAGAGAGTACGAAAAGCAATGGGGTGGATTGAAAGGAAAGGATTCGCACCGATTTTTGTTATATTTTGTTTTCCGTTTACACCGTCAGCGCTCATAAATGTTGTCGCTGGTTTATCCCGAATTAGTGTAAAACAGTTTGGTCTAGCGTTAGCATTCGGAAAACTTGTGATGAT
Organism: Bacillus cereus group sp. Bce041; assembly: GCF_052646455.1. Taxonomy (NCBI): domain Bacteria; kingdom Bacillati; phylum Bacillota; class Bacilli; order Caryophanales; family Bacillaceae; genus Bacillus; species Bacillus cereus group sp. Bce041. The sequence continues at coordinate 731,790 of NZ_JBQXON010000002.1, read as the reverse complement.
TTTTATTTTAACGTATATCGGTCATGATTTAATGTCATTTATTCATAATCCGGTGAAATCAGTTATTGTAGCGATTGGTATTTTTATTTTATGGTATGTCGGTAAGAAAATCGAAGTAAAGTTAGAACTACATTAAGAATAGTCTTCTTTGTAAAGGAAAGCTTCAGTATTAAAGGATAAGGGGAGAAGCAGATGAAGAAAACTTTGAAAAAAGAAGGCATGGAGTGGATACGAACAATTTTAATTGGTGTATTATTAGCTGTATTTTTTCGAACGTTTTTCTTTTCAACGTATGTTGTAGAGGGGAAGTCAATGATGCCGACATTGCAAGATGGCAATATGCTAGTTGTAAATAAGGTGAGTTATCAAGTTGGGGACTTGAACAGATTTGACGTTGTGGTATTTCATGCGAATAAAAAAGAGGACTATGTAAAGCGGATTATCGGTTTACCTGGAGATCATATTGAATATAAGCAGGATAAGTTATATATAAACGGTCAATTTATTGATGAGCCGTATTTAGAGAAGTATAAGAAAGAGATAAACGGAAGGCAACTAACAGGCGACTTTACATTAGAAGAGTTAACGAAAGAAAAACTGGTGCCACCTGGGTTTATTTTTGTAGTAGGTGATAACCGGCTCGGGAGTTGGGATAGTAGACACTTTGGCTTTGTAAAAGCTGATACAGTCGTCGGTAAAGTTGATTTGCGATATTGGCCAATTCAAGAGGTGCAAACGAATTTTTCAAAAGGTTGATATAATAGATAGAAGTATAGAAAAAGGCAAACAACTCAGTTTGTCTTTTTTCGTGTCCTATAATACAATTATAGTAGCAAACTAACGTTCGTTATGTAAGTGAAAGGTGGGGTTACATGTCACTTCGATTTGTGATTGGTAGAGCGGGAAGTGGAAAAAGTACACTTTGTTTACGCGAAGTGCAAGAAGAGTTAAAACAACGCCCGAGAGGGAAAACAATATTATATCTTGTGCCAGAACAGATGACATTCCAGACGCAGCAGGCGTTAATTGGAAGTGAGGATGTAAGAGGTTCTATTCGGGCACAAGTTTTTAGTTTTTCACGATTAGCGTGGAAGGTACTGCAAGAAGTTGGCGGAGCGAGTCGTCTTCATATTGATGAAGCTGGTGTACATATGTTACTCCGTAAAATTGTAGAGTCTCGTAAAGATGGATTATCGGTGTTCCAAAAAGCAGCGGAGCAAAACGGTTTCTTTGAACATCTTGGTAGTATGATTGCAGAGTTTAAACGTTACAATGTAACGCCATCTAACGTATATGAAATGTGGCAACAATTAGATGCGCATAGTAGCAGTGCCGAACAAAAGTTACTAGCGAATAAAGTGTATGATTTACAGCTGTTATACGATGATTTTGAACGTGCTTTAATTGGAAAATATTTAGATTCAGAAGACTACCTGCAATTGCTAGTGGAAAAGCTTCCGCAGTCTGAATATGTAAATGGTGCGGAAATTTATATAGACGGATTTCATTCATTCTCCCCGCAAGAGTTAGAGATTGTAAGACAGCTTATGATTTGCGGAGCGAGAGTTACGATCACGTTAACGATAGATGAAAAAACGTTAGAGCAGCCAGTAAATGAACTCGATTTATTTTATGAAACGACGTTAACGTATGAAAAAATAAAACAAGTAGCGCGTGAAGAGAAAATAGAAATTGAAAAAACAATTCCACTTATGGAACAGCCGCGTTTTCATTCTCCGGCATTAGCGCATTTAGAAGCTCATTATGAAGCGCGTCCGAATGAAAAATTTAACGGTGAAGCGAGTGTAACGATTAGTACAGCTGCGAATTTACGAGCGGAGGTAGAAGGTGTTGCTCGTGAAATTCGTAAACTTGTTGCGGACGAAAAATATCGTTACCGGGATATTGCAGTGCTTCTTCGTAATGGGGAAAGTTATTACGATGTGATGCGAACGTTATTTACAGATTATAATATCCCGCACTTCATCGATGAAAAGCGCCCGATGTCACATCACCCATTAGTAGAATGTATTCGTTCTGCACTCGAGATTATTAGTGGGAATTGGCGTTATGATGCGGTGTTCCGCTGCGTGAAAACAGAGCTTTTATATCCATTAGACGTAAGAAAAGAAGCGATGCGTGAAGAAATGGATGAATTTGAAAATTACTGTTTAGCGTACGGTGTACAAGGAAAGAGATGGACTGCTGAAGATCCATGGATGTATCGCCGTTATCGTTCTCTTGATGATACGAACGGGATGATTACAGACAGTGAACGTGAAATGGAAGAGAAAATAAATAGGCTACGTGACGTTGTAAGAACACCTGTTATTCGCATGCAAAAAAGGTTAAAGCGTGCAGGAACAGTTATGCAAATGTGTGAAGCAGTTTACTTGTTTTTAGAAGAACTGGATGTTCCGAAAAAACTAGAAGAATTACGTATACGTGCAGAAGAAAGTGGAGATTTCTTATTTGCGACAGATCATGAACAAGTATGGGAAGAAGTAATGAGCCTTCTTGATACATTTGTAGAGATGCTTGGGGAAGAGAAAATGTCTCTTTCAATGTTTACTGACGTTATGTCGACTGGTCTTGAGGCACTTCAATTTGCTAACATTCCGCCGTCATTAGACCAAGTGTTAATTGCTAATATTGATCACTCCAGATTATCTGATGTGAAAGCAACGTTTATTATAGGTGTAAATGAGGGTGTCATTCCAGCAGCACCTATGGATGAAGGTATGCTTTCTGATGAGGAAAGAGAAGTTCTTGGTGCGGCAGGGATTGAATTAGCGCCAACGACGAGACAAACTTTGTTAGAAGAACAGTTCGTTATGTATCAAATGGTAACGAGAGCATCTGAGAAGTTATACATTTCATGCCCGCTTGCAGATGAAGAAGGAAAGACGTTACTTGCGTCTAGCTTTATTAAGAAAATAAAAAGAATGTTCCCTAATGTGAAAGATTCATTTATTACGAATGACGTAAATGATTTATCACGTTCAGAACAAATTTCATATGTAGCAACGCCAGAAGTAACGTTATCTTACGTTATGCAGCAACTACAAACGTGGAAGCGATACGGATTTGAAGGGAATTTAGACTTTTGGTGGGACGTATATAATTTCTACGTAACTTCAGATGAATGGAAACAAAAAAGTAGCCGCGTCTTATCAAGTTTATTCTATCGAAATCGTGCGAAGAAACTAAGTACAGCAGTAAGTAGAGATTTATACGGAGATATAATTAAAGGAAGCGTCTCTCGTATGGAACTATTTAACCGTTGTGCATACGCTCATTTTGCGCAGCACGGTTTATCGCTTAGAGAGCGTGATATTTTCAAGCTTGATGCGCCGGACATCGGCGAATTATTCCATGCGGCATTAAAGAAAATTGCGGACAAGTTATTGCGTGAAAACCGTACTTGGGCGGATTTATCCATAAAAGAGTGTGAGCATCTTTCTGTCTTAGTAATAGAAGAAATCGCACCGTTATTACAACGACAAATTTTATTAAGTTCAAACCGTCATTTCTATTTAAAACAAAAACTACAACAAATCATTTTCCGTACGTCAATCATTCTTCGTGAACATGCGAAGTCAAGCGGATTCGTACCAGTTGATTTAGAGGTGCCGTTCGGTATGGGAGGTACAGGGTCACTTCCGCCGATGGAATTCTCATTACCAAATGGTGTAAAGATGGAAGTAGTCGGCCGTATTGACCGTGTTGATAAGGCAGAAGATGAAAACGGGACGTTCTTACGTATTATTGATTATAAATCAAGTTCAAAAGCGTTAGATTTAACGGAAGTGTATTACGGATTAGCACTTCAAATGTTAACGTATTTAGATGTTGTTACTTCGAATGCACAGACGTGGATGAAAAAAGGCCACGCAGCATTACCAGCTGGTGTATTGTATTTCCATATTCATAACCCAATCGTTGAGATGAAAGGTGACGCATCTGAAGCTGAAATTGAAAAAGAAATTTTGAAGAAATTTAAAATGAAAGGACTCGTATTAGGAGATGCTGACGTTGTTCGTTTAATGGATAACAAACTTTCAACAGGAAGCTCAGATATTATTTCTGCTGGCCTGAAAAAAGACGGTAGCTTTAGTGCGCGTTCAAGTATTGCAAGTGAGCAAGAGTTTAACGTACTGCAAAAATATGTACACCATACGTTTGAAAATATCGGAAAAGACATTACAGAAGGTGTTATCGATATTGCTCCTTATAAAATGGGGAATAAAGCGGCATGTACGTTCTGTAACTTCAAATCTGTTTGTCAGTTTGATGAGTCACTGGAAGATAATCAGTTCCGATCGTTAAAAGATATGAAAGATAGCGAAGCGATGGAGAAAATAAGAGAGGAGGTTGGCGGAGAATGATAGAAAATTGGCCTAAAAAACCAGAAGGTAGTCAATGGACAGATGACCAGTGGAAAGCTGTTGTAGCTAACGGACGTGATATTTTAGTTGCTGCTGCAGCTGGATCAGGTAAAACAGCGGTATTAGTTGAACGTATTATTAAAAAGATTATTAATGAAGAGAATCCAGTCGATGTCGACCGCCTGCTCGTTGTAACATTTACGAATGCAGCAGCACAAGAGATGAAAAACCGAATCGGAGAAGCGTTAGAAAAGGTATTAATTGATGAACCAGGCTCTCAACACGTAAGAAAGCAGCTGAGCCTATTAAATAAAGCTTCCATTTCAACAATTCACTCATTCTGTTTACAAGTAATTAGAGGATATTACTACATGCTTGATGTTGATCCTCGTTTCCGTATTGCGAATCAAACAGAAAATGAATTGTTAAAAGAAGAAGTGCTAGATGACATATTAGAAGAAGAGTATGGCATCGAAGATAATACGATATTCTTTGAACTCGTTGATCGTTATACGAGTGACCGTAGTGATGATGACTTACAACGTATGATTTTAGCGCTTCATACAGAATCAAGAGCGCATCCAAATCCGGAAAAATGGCTTGATAAATTAGTAGAAGCATATGACGTAGAAGGAAAGACAATTGAGGATTTAGTATATGCTTCTTATTTATTAGAAGATGTGAAATTCCAGCTTGAAACAGCGGAACAGCATATTCGTAAGGCAACTGAACTCGCAATGCTTCCTGACGGTCCAGCGCCTCGCATTGAAACCCTGCAAGCAGATGTAGCATTACTTGGAACGCTATCATCAGCTGCTCGTGAGTCGTGGACAAGTGTGTATGAAGCGATGCAAAACGTATCGTGGCAAACGTTAAAGCGTATTAAGAAAAGTGATTACAATGAAGATGTTGTAAAACAAGTAGACTCTCTTCGTAATAAAGCGAAAGATGAAGTGAAGAAATTACAAGAAGAGTTATTTAGCCGCAAACCTGAAAGTTTCTTACGAGATTTTCAAGATATGCACCCAGTATTAGAAAAGCTTGTTCAACTTGTAAAAGTATTTACAGAGCGTTTCCAAGCGATGAAGCGAGATAAAGGAATGGTCGATTTCACAGATTTAGAGCATTTCTGTTTACAAATTTTAAGTGAACAAAGTGAAAATGGTGAAATGAATCCGTCAGCAGTGGCGCTCCAATATCGTAATAAATTTGCTGAAGTATTAGTCGATGAATATCAAGACACGAACTTTGTACAGGAATCCATTATTAAATTCGTAACGAAAGATTCTGAGAGTGAAGGAAACTTGTTCATGGTTGGTGACGTAAAGCAGTCGATTTATCGTTTCCGACTAGCCGAGCCAGGCTTATTCCTAGGAAAGTATAAACGTTTCACACAAGAAGGATTGGGCGGCGGAATGAAGATTGACTTAGCGAAAAACTTCCGTAGTCGTCATGAAGTACTAGCAGGTACGAACTTTATTTTTAAACAAATTATGGGCGAAGAAGTTGGGGAAATTGACTACGATGCTGACGCTGAACTAAAGCTAGGTGCTACCTATCCAGAAGGTGAAGATGTAGCAGCAGAATTATTATGTATTCAGCAAACGGAAGAAGAAGTAATAGACGGTGAAGAAGGTGCAGAAGTCGAAAAAGCACAGCTTGAAGCTCGCCTTATGGCGCAGCGCATTAAAGCGATGGTTGATTCCGGTTATGAAGTGTATGACCGTAAAAATGATAGTATGCGTCCGGTGCAATATCGCGATTTCGTTATTTTACTTCGCTCCATGCCGTGGGCCCCGCAAATTATGGAAGAGTTAAAATTACAAGGAATTCCAGTATACGCTGACCTCGCGACTGGTTATTTTGAAGCGACGGAAGTAAATATTATGATGAACGTATTCCGCGTTATTGATAATCCGATGCAAGATATTCCGCTTGCCGCTGTACTTCGTTCCCCAATCGTTGGATTGAGCGATGAAGAACTTGCAACGCTTCGTGCTCATGGAAAGAAAGGCTCGTTTTATGAAGTAATGAGCTCATTCTTAAAAGGGGCACCGCTTGAAGAGGAGCAAGAACTTCATGATAAATTAGAGTGGTTTTATAACTTATTGCAAGGATGGCGTGAATTCGCCCGTCAACAATCACTTTCTGATTTAATTTGGAAAGTGTACGGTGAGACAGGTTATTACGACTTCGTTGGCGGTTTACCAGCTGGAAAGCAAAGGCAGGCAAACTTACGCGTACTATATGACCGCGCAAGACAATATGAAGCAACATCATTTAGAGGATTATTCCGCTTCTTACGTTTTATTGAACGTATTTTAGAACGCGGTGATGATATGGGTACGGCGAGGGCCCTCGGTGAACAAGAAGACGTTGTTCGCATTATGACGATTCATAAAAGTAAAGGGCTAGAGTTCCCGGTCGTATTTGTAGCTGGACTCGGTCGTCGTTTTAATACACAAGACTTAATGAAACGTTTCTTATTGCATAAAGATTTCGGTTTCGGTTCGCAATTTATCGATCCGCGTAAACGAATTAAATATACAACATTATCACAGCTTGCGATTAAGCGTAAAATGAAAATGGAATTAATTGCGGAAGAAATGCGCGTACTATACGTAGCATTGACGCGTGCGAAAGAGAAGTTAATTTTAATCGGAACAGTTAAGGATGCAAATAAGGAAATGGAAAAATGGCTTGATGCGAGGGAACATAGTGAATGGTTATTACCAGATCACATACGTGCCGGAGCGTCTTGTTATTTAGACTGGATTGCACCTTCATTATATAGACACCGTGATAGTGAAATGCTTCTTGAATTAGGACAAGGAAGTATTCCAGATGAAATTTACGGATATGACACTAGCTGGAAAGTAGAAGTTGTGGACGGTAACACACTACTTGCACCAGAGCCAGTTCAAGAAGAGAAACAAGAATTGTTAGAAGCGCTTCGTGAGAAAAAGGCTGTTCCCCTGCAAAGTGAACGGAAAGAAGAAGTGTACGACAGATTAATGTGGAAGTACGGATATGAGGATGCGACATCTCATCGTGCGAAGCAATCTGTTACAGAAATAAAGAGAAATTATCAATCTGAAGAAGGTAGCGATAACGCCTTTATTAAAAAACTACGTGCACCAATTAAAACACGCCCGCGCTTTATGGAGAAAAAAGGGTTAACGTACGCAGAGCGCGGAACAGCAGTCCATGCCGTTATGCAGCATGTTGATTTGAAGAAGCCGATTACGGTTGAAGTTCTTCAAGAGCAAATTGCTGGAATGGTAAATAAGGAATTATTAACATTCGAGCAGGCGGAAGAAATAGCGATTGAAAAAGTAATTTCATTCTTTGACAGTGACTTAGGTAAAAGGGTATTAGCGGCGAAAAGTGTTGAGCGTGAAGTACCATTTACGATGATGCTTGCAGCAGAAGAAGCATATCAAGATTGGCAAGGGAAGAGTGAAGAAACGATTCTTGTCCAAGGGGTTATCGACTGCATGATTGAAGAGGAAGATGGCATTACGTTAATCGACTTTAAAACAGATACGATTGAAGGGAAATTCCCAGGCGGATTCGAACAAGCGAAACCAATTTTAGAAGATCGATATAAAGTGCAGCTTTCGTTATATGCAAAAGCACTGGAGAAAAGCTTACAACATCCTGTAAAAGAGAAATGTTTATACTTCTTTGATGGGAATCACGTTGTAAATATTGAAGAATAGAGGGGCTTGAAAATGGTAACGGAAAAAACGTTAAGAACTTGTGAACAGGGACACGAGTACTATAAAAGTAGCGATTGTCCAACTTGCCCAGTCTGTGAGAAAGAGAGAAAACCAAAAGAAGGTTTTCTCTCTCTTCTTTCAGCGCCAGCAAGAAGGGCATTAGAGCACCGTGGAATTCAAACTGTAGAAGAACTCTCAAAATATAGTGAAAAAGAAATTTTAAAACTGCATGGTATGGGACCTGCGTCTTTGCCGAAGCTTAGGAAGGCTTTGGAGGAGAGTGGGTTATCATTTAAATAAAATGAAATAGTGCCTCTTCACTACTTATGTGTTTATACCACTATTTGTGGACAGTGAAGCTCTTGCTTATTAAAATTTCATTTTAATAATTTTGAATTACATAAAAGAAAAAAGTAGGAGAATATCTCCTACTTTTTTTACGCTGTTCCAATCTGATCTTGATCTGCCACATCAGAATCAAATGTATTCGTTGCACTAACACCGTTAAACGTATTCACGACAAACCCAACATTGGAAGCTCCAGATCCGTTATAGGCTTTCGTGTTTTCTTTCGGAGATACGTTATAAAAATCTCCTAAGTTGAAAGAGCCGTTACTGTTTTGCACGACGAGATTTCCTACAACTGAAGGCATACCATCCACCTACTTTACTAAGCTTTTTAATTACTATATGAATTATTGTGCGGAAGGTTCATCCGTAATATATTGGCGGATTTGTATAATACGAGAGTTATTAAAACCATAATCAACATTTCCAATTTGAAAGCAACCAGAATTTAAAAGTGTCCGCAATTCAACGTTATTCACTTCAATAAAAGGGCATTCATTTACAATATTTAATTTTACATCTGTCGTTCGTTTTGGAATTGTAATGTGTTCATCTGTAAAGATTTCAAAAGCATCAAAGCGACCTTCTCCCCGTATATAAAAAGGAATTTCACGGTGGACGGCAATAGCTCTACTTTTTAATTCCATTTGGTTTGCATCTCCAACTTGAAATACGGCAGTAATCCCTAAAGAAATAATAGAAACATTTTGGACAATGGACACATGATGCAACATAATTTTTCAGTCTCCTTAACCTGGAGTAGGGGGGACATCTGTTACTAATGGTACAAATGGACCCTCTGTAACTGTTTCAAATGGTGTATCGAGAATAGAAGATAGAATGAGGAGATTTGCATCTCCAATTAAAAAGAGTGCGGACGACGATACACCGTTCATTTTAATCTGTCCGACTTTTAACTCACGGTTTACAACGTTAAGGTTCATACATACTTACTCCTTTCGGAAATTTCCCGGTATGTGCTGAATAAAGGAGAGAAAGGCTTTGTCAATATCTTGTTTCATTGCCTGAATAATGATATCTCGTAAATAATCTGGATCTGTTGAAATACCTTCATATGATTGCGCTTGTGATAAATAATAAGGGAGTCGATGCTCCATCTGTTTTTTTATGTCATCCACCATCATTTGTCGATACATTTCATCAAGCGGTGTTCTCTCTTCTTGTTCAAAATGGAGAATACGATTATATGCTTCTTCATCTAAGTATCGATGCATTTCTTGGAGGATACCTTGATAAAAGTCTGGGTTTGTTTCGGTTTCAGGGTTTACCTTCAATGTTTCTGTATCCACTTGAAAATCTTCAATTTGTTGTCCTTTTGCTGAAAATGGGTTTAAACCAATATTTAAAGTACCATTTAAATTTTCGACTTTTAATTGATCGAATTTGTATTCCACTTTTCCTACAGAAGAGGAGGGGCGATTTTTTAATTCGTTAAGCTCTTCTTGGAGTTGGCGCACTTGATCTTCTAAATTTAGGATGGCTGCTTGTTGTGTTTGAAGAGCTTGTTGAAGTTGGTGTAAGTAAGTATATATATCTTGATTCATTTGTGAAACCTCCTTTTCAATAGGGAGGGTAAAAATATTCCTGCTATATATTTATGACAAGGATGTCTTAAGAAGAACTAGTTGATGGTTTGATAGAAATAATTTGTCCTTTCGCCTGTAATGGGCGAAGCGGTTCCGTAAATCCGCCCGTATTTGAAAATTTAGATAGGGCTTTAATACTTCCGGCAGTACCAATTTGGAACACAGAAGAGGTTGTAATGCTATCAATTTTAATACTGTTGATGATGATACTTTGGTTTACATAAAAATTCAATGCAATTGCCTCCTTTAAGTTGAGCCAATTATCGCTTGATCGATTACATCTGAATCGTTGACAGTCGTTGCACTTTGATAATTGTAGACAGAAACATTGTCTCCAACGTTGAAAGAGCCGGCCCCGGCGAAAGCACGTGAGTAACTAATAGGCCTAATCGCAAATACATCTCCAATATGAAAAATACCACTTGATCCAATATTGACGATACGAATATGTCCGACCATAGCTGGCATACAAAACACCCTTCGTTTTTAAAATTTTCTTTTCTACTATTGTATGGGCGTTTCCAATAAAATGTGTATTTTTTTGAAATAAAAGAAACACACGCATTATTGCGTGTGTGTTTTGAACGTTTGATTAGGGTGTAAATCCGTATGTACATGACAAATTACATTTAAGAGCCTGTCCAGTTCTTGGCTACAATCCACTGTTTTTTGAGAAGTCATTCCATAGCGTTCAGCAAAATAAATCATTTTTTCACGTTTTTTTTCAATCGCTTGCTCAAACATTGAAATCGGCTCCATCTCTAAATGAAATTTTTAGTATATATGTAGTACATATTATACAAAAACTTCATAAAAAAGAAATGCATTCGCTAAAAAAAGTAAAATTTCTACATTTTATGCCAAATGATAGAGGGGTAACGAATAGGGGATGAGAAGAATATTGTAAAAATTAGCGTGCATGAGAAGGTTTTTTTCTTGCGGATGCGAATACAATTAAAGGGTATGAGTTTTAGGATGGAGAGTGGAAATATTGCGTTTTGTAACGGCGAAGAAAGAAGAAAAGGTATTTGTAGGTATTGTAGATGAAGAAGAAGAAAAGGTATTACACTTAAGAGAAGCGCAAAGACAAAAAGGGGAAAAGGTTATAATCCCTATTACAATGTTAGAGTGTATTGAAAGAGGGACTGAATGCTTTGAGAAAGTATGTGAAATTGTAAATTGGGCAAAAGAGAACGGGGAAGCGGCGTATTATCCGTTAACAGAGGTGAAAATATTAGCGCCGATTCCAAGGCCAAGAAAGAATATTTTGTGCGTTGGAAAAAACTATCGTGAGCATGCGGTAGAAATGGGCGGAGTAGAGTCTATTCCAGAAAATATAATGATCTTTACGAAAGCGCCAACAACAGTTATTGGCATAAATGAGCAAATTAATGGTCACCCTCATGCAACGGACGAACTAGATTATGAAGGAGAATTAGCTATCATTATTGGTAAGCGAGGGAAGCAAATAAAAAAAGAAAAAGCGCTTGAGCATGTTTTTGGTTATACGATTATCAATGATGTAACAGCTCGAGACATTCAAAGAAAACATAAACAGTTTTTCCTTGGGAAAAGCTTCGATACATTTTGTCCGATGGGACCGTATTTAATTCATAAATCGGTGGTTAATGCGCCGAATGCATTACACATTGAAACGGTAGTAAATGGAGAAGTAAGGCAAACTTCTAACACAAATAAAATGATTTTTTCAATAGAAGAAATTATTTCAACGATAAGTAAAGGAATGACTTTAGAACCAGGTGATATTATCGCAACAGGAACGCCGGCTGGTGTCGGAAAAGGTTTTACACCACCGAAGTTTTTACATGCTGGTGATGAAGTGGTCATTACAGTAGAAGGAATTGGTACTTTACGAAATGTAGTGAAATAAAGAAAAGAGCTATCTTGTTAAAAGATAGCTCTTTTTTATGGCCTTGGGTTATAGAGGTAATCGATAACGGCAAAAGTGTAAAGACCAATGAATGCAAGTGTACAAATGCCAAATAGTATAACCGTAAGTGCGCTTTTTTCTCGTCCAAAACCAATGATAGTAAGAATAACAGCAGTCCAAAATGATGCTTTCAGTAGTGTGAGTGTAGTAGGAGTTGAGTAATGAAGCCATGTTGTGGAAAGTAGGAAACCAAGGAATGTAACTAAAATAAAAGCTGTAGCTAAATAGTTAATATGTTTACCATATCTTAATAGCATGTCGCACCTCCTTTACGATTTTAAAATACAGAAAATTACAATTCCATCTTAATATAAATGAATATAAAAAGAAAGAGGTTGTCCCAACATGTCGGACAACCTCTCTATCATTACGATAATACAGCTTTAATTTTTTGGAATGCCCACTCTAAATCTTCTTCAGAGATTACTAGAGGTGGTGCGATACGAATTACATTTTCGTGTGTTTCTTTACATAATAGACCAGCTGCTTTTAGTTGTTCACAGTAAGGACGAGCTGGCTCGTTTAATTCGATACCGATGAATAAACCTTTACCACGAACTTCAGTGATCATTGGGTTATCAATCTCTTTTAATTGCCCAACTAATTTTTCACCTAATTGAAGAGAACGCTCTGTTAATTTTTCTTCTTCTAACACTTCAAGAGCCGCGATAGAAACAGCACATGCAAGTGGATTACCACCGAATGTAGAACCGTGAGAACCTGGCTCAAATACACCTAAAATGTCGCGGTTTGCTGCTACGCAAGAGATTGGGAACACACCGCCGCCAAGTGCTTTACCAAGTATGTACATGTCAGGAGTTACATTGTCCCAGTCACAAGCAAATACTTTACCAGTACGGCCTAAGCCAGTTTGGATTTCATCTGCTACAAATAAAACGTTTTCTTTTTTACATACTTCAAAAGCTTCTTTTAAGTAACCAGCTGGTGGGATATTAATTCCTGCTTCACCTTGAATTGGCTCTAAAATGAATGCTGCTGTGTTTGGTGTAATTGCGGCTTTTAATGCTTCTAAATCACCGTAAGGAATTACAACGATGCCAGGAAGCATTGGACCGAATCCACGCTTGTACTCTTCATTTGAAGACATGGAAACAGAACCCATTGTACGTCCGTGGAAGTTATCTTCACAAACGATGATTTCAGCACGGTTTGCTTCCACTTTCTTCACATCATAAGCCCAGCGACGAACTGTTTTAATTGCAGTTTCAACAGCTTCAGCACCTGTATTCATTGGAAGTACCATTTCTTTATTAGTTAGTTTCGCAACTTTTTCGTACCAAGGACCTAATTGATCGCTATGGAAAGCACGAGAAGTTAACGTAACACGATTAGCTTGGTCAATTAAAGCGTTAATAATTTTCGGGTGACGATGACCTTGGTTTACTGCAGAATATGCACTTAATAAGTCCATATAGCGGTTTCCTTCAGGATCTTCTACCCAAACACCTTCTGCTTTAGAAATAACGATTGGAAGTGGGTGATAGTTATTTGCTCCGTATGTGTCTGTAAGTTCGATAATATCCTTAGTTTGAATCATGATTGTTCCCCCTTTTGTTATTACAAGAAGTTTGTAAATACTCTAAATATTATAGCATTTAAATGTAAAAAAGCGAAACATTTCCTGAAAATAAATGAACATGTTATCATATAGAGTGAAAAAGTGTGAAAAGAGGAGGTAAGGGATACGATGGTACATATGCATATTACAGCATGGGCGTTAGGTTTAATTTTATTCTTCGTTGCGTATTCACTTTATTCAGCAGGAAGAAAAGGGAAAGGTGTACATATGGGGCTTCGCCTAATGTATATCATTATTATTGTGACAGGCTTCATGTTGTACATGAGTATTGTGAAGACAGCAACAGGTAGCATGCACATGTGGTATGGCTTAAAAATGTTAGCTGGTATTTTAGTTATCGGTGGAATGGAAATGGTTCTTGTGAAAATGAGCAAAAACAAACCAACAGGGGCGGTTTGGGGCTTATTTATTGTTGCGCTAGTAGCAGTATTTTACCTTGGGCTGAAATTACCGATTGGCTGGAAAGTATTCTAATAAAAAATAAAGCCACCTTATGATCTCAAAGACTTGGGAGATTATAAGGTGGTTTTTTACTTTATCCCGTAAACATCAGATTGGTGAAGGCTAATAATCAGTGGGCTACCCCACTGATTAAAGTTTCACTTTATGTCGCATCGATATGCAACTCTTCTCCATTTACTTTCGTAAAACGGAACATATTTTTATTTGACGTAGTGTGACGGACGAAATGGTGCTGCAGTGTACAGATCATTTCTTCGTTATCAAACAAAAGAATATTTACTCCTTCGCGTGACTCCTCTTGCGGTAAGAAAGATAAATAATTATGACAATACATGCAATCATATAAAGAGTAGTGAAGTGATTGCAATGATTCGGTTAATAATGTGAAGACAGAGTCAGGTAATTCCTCCAGCCATTCATTATAGCTAAGAAGTAACTTTTTTCGAATACGTATCATTTCACCATTTTGCAAATGGTGTTGCTCGTTGGCGATTTGTAATACATCTTGTTCATAGAAACGGGCTGGTAGCCAATTGTTATTATACAAAATTTCAAACCCATCTTCGGCAATATCTTCTAATAAAAACGCTTCATCATTTTCATCATCAAAGAATACCCACTCATTGTTTATATATTCTACATTACCGACTGTATGAGCACGGGGCTGATTATATAAAATATGTTTACGTTGTATCATACACGATTTCTCCTTTATGAAAAGTAGTTATTCCTGTTATAGACAGTTCGTGCATTCTTTATAACTAGACACATATAGACATAGGTGGGCATACAATAAAACACGTTTTACTGAGTGAAAATGCTATTCCATATGTGGATAGTAGGTTATCGTCAAGTTTTTCATTTTTTTGATCCGCACTCTTAGGGTGGGGATTACTGCACGTTCAAGAAAAGAAATAAGATGGAAGGATGATTTATATGTGCGGGATTACAGGATGGGTGGATTATAAACGCTCATTAGAAGGAGAAAGAGATGTCGTTACGAAGATGGCTGAGACGTTAGCGAAACGGGGGCCGGATGATAATAAAGTTTGGATTAAAGGAAATGTCGCATTTGGGCATAAGCGGTTAATCGTTGTGGATCCTGAGGGCGGTAAACAGCCGATGACTTGTTTAAAAGGTGAAACGAATTACGCCATTTGCTATAACGGTGAACTTTATAACACAGAAGACATTCGAAAGGAATTATTAAGAAGAGGATATACGTTCAAAGGTCATTCTGATACAGAAGTATTATTAGCTTCTTATATTGAATGGAAAGAAGAATGTGTCGATCATTTAAACGGTATATATGCGTTTGCAGTATGGGACGAACAGAAAGAACAAGTATTTATTGCGAGAGATCGATTAGGTGTAAAGCCACTTTTTTATAAATATGATAGCGGACGCTTACTATTTGGTTCGGAGTTAAAAGCGATATTGTCGCATCCAGATGTGAAGGCGGAAGTAACGTTAGAAGGATTATCAGAAATATTCGGGCTCGGACCGTCAAGAACGCCTGGCCACGGTATTTATGCTGGTATAAAAGAATTGCGTCCAGGTCATGCAATGACATTTTCAAAGAACGGTTTATGTATATGGAGATATTGGAATGTAGAAAGTAAAAAACATGAAGACTCTTTTGAAGAAACAGTAGAGAAAACGCGCTTTTTATTACAAGATGCTATTACAAGACAGCTTGTTTCTGATGTACCACTATGTACTTTTTTATCGGGTGGTGTAGATTCGAGCGCTATTACAGCTATTGCAGCGAAAGAATATGAGAGATCAGGAAAAGGGCAATTACACACGTATTCTATTGATTACGAAGATAATGACAAATACTTTAAAGCGAATGCATTCCAGCCAAATTCAGATGCTCCGTTTATTAATTTAATGACTGAGACATTTCAAACAACCCATCATCGCTGCGTCATTTCGAATGAAAAATTAGCAGAGTATTTAACTGAAGCAGTACTCGTTCGTGATTTGCCTGGTATGGCAGATATCGATTCGTCATTATTATGGTTTTGCCGAGAAATTAAACAAGATTTTGTCGTTGGCTTATCTGGAGAATGTGCAGATGAAATATTTGGTGGATATCCGTGGTTTTATAGAGAAGATGATTTACAATCGAGTGCATTTCCGTGGATGCGTTCTACAGAGGCACGTGAACAACTTCTAAAAAAAGAATGGAGAAATAAATTAAATTTACAACAATATGTACAAAGGCGCTATGAAGAGTCGATTCAAGAAGTTCCTATTTTAGAGGGGGAAAGTCCGCTAGAAGCAAAAAGACGCCAATTATTTTATTTAAATATGGTATGGTTTATGACAACATTATTAGACAGAAAAGACCGCATGAGTATGGGAGCGAGCTTAGAAGTACGTGTTCCATTTGCAGATCATCGTCTTGTCGAATATGCGTGGAATATTCCTTGGGAAATGAAAATGTATAAAAACCGCGAAAAAGGTCTATTACGTAAAGCGTTAGAAGGTGTACTTCCACATGACATCTTATATAGAAAGAAGAGTCCTTATCCGAAAACGCACAATCCGCACTATACAAAAGCAGTAACAGTATGGCTTCAAAATCTATTAACGGATAAAGGTTCAATTTTACACGAACTGTTTGATAAAGAGCAGTTGAGCGGATTGATTCAGTCTGGCGGCAGTGCATTTCAAACACCATGGTTTGGTCAATTGATGACTGGGCCACAGCTTTTAGCTCATTTAGCACAAATTCATGTTTGGTTTAAAGAATATGGGGTAAATATTAAGGAATAAGGGAAAAGCGGCTTACAATTATGTAAGTCGCTTTTTATTAAAGAAATTGTCATATAAAATTCAAAATCACCTTATAAATAATACTTAATTAGAATTATTATTTTGACGTACTTATTATTACTTGTTATAATTGGAAACAAATGTTCTGAAAAAGATTCTCATTTATAAAATTGAGGTGTTAGATAGATGACAAAGAAAAGAATAGGTTTACTCGTAATGGCGTATGGAACACCAGAATCATTAGACGATGTAGAGGCATATTATACACATATCCGTCACGGGCGTACGCCATCAGAAGAAGCGCTTGAAGATTTAATTGGGCGCTATAAAGCGATTGGTGGAATTTCACCGCTTGCAAAAATTACGAAAGAACAGGCGCATAAATTAACAGATTCAATGAATAACATATTTACAGAGTATGAATTTACTTGTTACTTAGGTTTAAAACATATTGCACCATTTATAGAAGATGCTGTAGAAGAAATGAAGCGTGATGGGATCGAGCAAGCGATTAGTATCGTATTAGCGCCGCATTACTCTACATTTAGCATTAAAGCGTATAATGACCGTGCTATTCGTCTTTCAAAAGAAATCGGTGGTCCTGTTATTGAACCAATTGAACAATGGTATGATGAACCGAAATTTATTTCGTATTGGGCAGACCAAATAAAAGAGACGTTTACAGAAATTGATAATAAAGAGAAAGCAGTCGTAATTTTTTCAGCGCATAGTTTGCCGGAAAAAATTATTGCAGCAGGAGACCCTTATGTAGAACAACTAAAGCATACGGCAGATTTAATTGCAGAAGCTGCAAATATTCAAAACTATACAATCGGTTGGCAAAGTGCTGGGAATACTCCAGATCCGTGGATTGGTCCAGATGTGCAAGATTTAACGAAAGATTTATATGAAGAGCATGGGTACGAATCTTTCATATATTGCCCAGTTGGTTTTGTAGCGGAGCATTTAGAAGTTTTATATGACAACGATTATGAATGTAAAGTTGTAACTGATGAATTAAATGCCAAATATTTTAGACCAAATATGCCGAATGCACAATCAGCATTTATCGACTGTTTGGCTGAAATTGTTTCCAAAAAAGTGAAGGAAATAGTTGACAAAGATTTAGTTTTGAATAATAATTAATTTATAATAATTTTAAATAAATAATAATTACTACGAAATAAAGAGGAGGATCCCCCTAGATGAATCCAAATAATCGCTTAACAACAAACCAAGGTGCTCCAGTTGGAGACAACCAAAATTCTCGTACAGCCGGTCGTCGTGGACCAGTATTATTAGAAGACTATCATTTAGTAGAAAAACTTGCGCACTTTGATCGTGAACGTATTCCGGAGCGTGTTGTGCATGCACGTGGTGCAGGTGCTCACGGTGTATTCGTAACGAAAAATAGTATGAAGCAATATACGAAAGCTGCATTTTTACAAAATGAAGGAACTGAAACGCCTGTATTTGTTCGTTTTTCAACGGTTATTCATGGTCAAGGTTCTCCTGAAACAGCACGTGACCCACGTGGGTTCGCTGTTAAATTTTATACAGAAGAAGGAAACTACGATATCGTAGGTAATCATTTACCAGTTTTCTTCATTCGTGATGCAATTAAATTCCCAGATATGGTACATTCCTTAAAACCAGCACCTGATACGAATATTCAAACGCCAGATCGTTATTGGGATTTCATGACGTTAAGTCCAGAATCTACACATATGATGACATGGGTATTTTCTGATTACGGTACACCAGCAAGCTATCGTGAAATGGAGGGTTTCGGCGTCCATTCATTTAAATGGATTAATGAAGAAGGTAAAATTGTTTATATAAAATACCACTGGAAACCACAGCAAGGTGTACGTAACCTAAATGCGAAAGAAGTGCAAGAAGTACAAGGGAAAGACTTCAATCATGCAACTCGTGACTTGTTCGATGCAATCGAAAAAGGAAATCACCCAAAATGGGATTTACACGTACAAGTTATGCAATTAGATGAAATGGACTCTTTAGACTTTGATCCACTAGATCCAACGAAAGTATGGCCAGAAGATCGCTTCCCATTAATGGAAGTAGGGACAATGACGTTAAATCGTAATCCGAAAAACTTCTTTGCAGAAGTAGAACAAGTAGCGTTCTCTCCAAGTGCAACTGTAAATGGTATTGAGCCATCGGAAGATAAATTATTACAAGGTCGTTTATTCTCTTACCCAGATACACAACGTTATCGTCTTGGTGCAAATTACTTACAAATCCCTGTAAACTGCCCATACGCAGCTGTTCATAATCAACAACGTGATGGTGCGATGCAAGTGAATCAAAACCCATCTACAATCAACTACGAACCGAGCCGTCATGCAGAGAATCCAGTTGAAGACCCAGCTTACCGCGATTCAACTATGAAAGTAGAAGGCTATGTATCTCGTGAAAAAATTGACAAACCAAATGACTTCAAACAAGCAGGTGAGCGTTACCGTTCATTCTCTAAAGAAGAGCAAGATAACTTAATTGCAAACTTAACAAATGACTTAAAAGACGTAAATGAACGCACGAAATTACTAGCTGTTTGTAACTTCTTCCGTGCAGATCAAGAATACGGTATGCGTTTAGCGCAGGCATTAAATGTTGATATTACGCAATATGTAGGAAATGCTCCGAAATAAATCGGAAAAGACGACTGGGTTTCGGTCGTCTTTTTTATGTGTAAAGTTACACGCGGGTATTCTTCAGTTTCGTTATGTCGGAATTTGTTGGTAAATCGATATCTTGTGTCGAAACGTTGATATATTGAAAGGAACAATCGATATATCCAAAAAACCGTTAATATATTTCCAGTTATACTAGGTGGGGTATGTTGCCCGATGCGCAAAAAAGAGATGCAATCTATTACTAATAGATTGCATCTCTTTTTTAGTTCACTCGCTCAGTATACTCATAAGCTTTCTCCCCATGCATCGAAATATCAAGTCCCATATGTTCCTCGTGCTCATCTACCCGGACAGGGAGGAAGAAGTTGATTGCTTTAATAATGGCATACGTCATTATAATTGTGAACGCATATGTTGCGCCGATCGCTACAAGTTGTTTCAACAGCAGCGAGGCGTTTCCGTAAAATAATCCGTTAGCGCCATCGCCGTTTACGGCAGTAGTTGCAAATAATCCTGTCGCAATACCGCCCCAAGTTCCACCGATGCCGTGACATCCGAATGCATCGAGTGTATCGTCGTATCCGAATTTTGTTTTTAAGAAAAAGACCGCTCCGAAGCATAATACGCCGCCAATTGCTCCGATAAGAAGAGCTGAGAAAGGTGTAACGAACCCGCAAGCTGGTGTAATAGCGACTAGACCGGAAACGGCGCCACAAGCAGCTCCCATCGCAGTCGGTTTTGATTGGAAGAACCACTCTGAAAGCATCCAAGTTAATGCTGAGGCAGCAGCGGCTATATTTGTATTAATAAATGCAGTTAAAGCTACGTCGTTTAAGGATAATGCGCTGCCGACGTTAAAACCGAACCAGCCAAACCATAATAAGCCTGCGCCTAACATTGTAAATGGCAAATGGTGAGGAGAAGAACCATTTATGTTTTTTCGTTTTCCGAGGAAAATAGCTAATACAAGACCAGCAACTCCGGAAGTGATGTGAACGACGTTTCCGCCAGCGAAGTCTAGTGCACCAAGTTCCCTTAGCCACCCGCCGACGCCCCATACCCAATGAGCGACAGGATTGTAAACAATCGTTGTCCATAAAAGGATAAAAATAAGAAAGGCAGAAAATCGCATTCTTTCAGCAAATGCACCTGAAATTAAAGCTGGAGTTAAAATGGCGAACATGAGTTGAAACATCATGAATAAATTGTGAGGAATAGTAGATGAGTAGTCTGGATTTGGTGCGTAGGTAACTCCGTTTAGACCGAACCAATCAAGTGTACCGATAAGCCCGTGCCAATCTGGTCCGAATGATAAAGAATAGCCGATAACAATCCATTGAATCGAAACGATAGCCATTGCACTATAACTATGCATCGTTGTACTGAGTACATTTTTGCTGCGAACCATACCTCCATAAAAAAGTGCCAATCCTGGTGTCATCAACATGACCATTACTGTCGTCACAAACATAAAAACTGTATCTCCCATATTCATGAGCTCTCCTCCTATAATGTTAGAAAAAATAACATCGTTTTGTTATGTTTCATATCATATTCGAAAAGGAACTAAAAATCAACTAAAAATTCAGAAAAATATATACATGATGTTAGAAAATGTAACATAGATTATTTTGTGAGGATTGAAATCGACATATGCGTTTCTCTCGGATAATTGGTATAATATTCTTACAATTAAAAACTTGGGGGATGCGTGTGGGAAAAATACGGACTAGGAAACTATTCATTTGTTTTTGCTTAGCTTTTGTTTTGTTTGTACCAATACATACTTTTGCAGACGAAAAAAGAGAGTGGAAAGATGAAGTTATATACTCCATTATGATTGATCGCTTCAATAATGGAGAACCGAAAAATGACAAACAATTAGAAGTTGGTAATTTAGAAGGGTATCAAGGCGGGGATATAAGAGGAATTATAAAAAGGTTGGATTACATAAAAGAAATGGGTTTTACTACCGTTATGCTTTCGCCGCTTTTTGAAAGTGGAAAGTACGATGGATTAGACGTGCGAAATTTTAAAAAGGTAAATGAACATTTCGGGACAGACAATGATGTGAAAGAACTTGTAAAAGAAGCTCATGCAAAAGGAATGAAAGTTGTATTTCAATTTCCGCTTGGAGAAAACGAACGGCAGGTAATTGACGCAATGAAATGGTGGATAAAAGAAGTTGATTTAGACGGAAGTTATGTTATACATAGTGAAAAAAAGCCGCGTTCCTTTTGGGATAACGCGCAAAAAGATATGCAAGTGATAAAGAAAGATTTTCGTATTATGACAAAGGAGGATAGCGAATACAACGAAAAAATCGTAGAATCGTTTTCCGAAGCGGATGTATCGGTGAAATCGTTATACGATGTGAGTAAAAAAGAAGGGGAATTTGTTACGTTTTTAGATGATCAAGAAACAAAAAGATATGCGCGTATTGCAAAAGAAAATATGTATTATCCGCCATCACGTTTAAAACTGGCGCTTACTTATTTGTTAACATCACCTGGGATTCCGAATTTTTATTATGGAACGGAAATTGCATTAGATGGAGGAAGTGTACCCGATAATAGACGATTAATGGATTTTAAGTCAGACGAAAAATTTATGCAGCACATAACAAAACTAGGTGAACTTAGGCAGGCGAGACCGTCTTTACGACGCGGTACGTTTGAGCTTCTGTATGATAAGAGCGGGATGAGCATACTAAAACGAAAATATAAAGATGAAGTAACTTTAGTAGCAATTAATAATACGAAAGAAACACAAAAAGTCTCCTTACCTGCAAGTGCAATTGGTGAAAAACAAGAGTTAAGAGGATTGTTACAGGATGAAATTATAAGAGAAGAAAACGGAAAGTTTTATCTCGTTTTAAAACGTGAAGAATCAAATGTGTATAAAGTTAACGGAGAAACAGGTGTGAATTGGTTATTTATCTCCTTAATAATCGGTGTGAATGTATTATTTATTGCGTTTCTAATTGCAGTTAAAAGGAAGCGTAGATGAGATGAGAAATTACTCGCTCTATGTTCATGTCTTCTTATTGTATTTGTAAGTTTGTTCGGCGGGGCAATAGTGTTATTCTGTTGATATGAAATTTCTTAAGAGAAACGATGTGAGAATGAAAACGTCCCTAGTGAGAGGAGGGCCAGGTTAGGAAGAGGATTTTCTTCCTAACCTGTTTTTTGTGTTAGCACCGATAGGGAAGAATCTTTGAAGCAATCAATAATTGCAACTATATTAATTTTACATTACATTAAAAGTTAGAGAATACTCTTATACTAATACAGTGCTAAATAGTAGGTGGGAAAATGGAGTTTTACGATTTGGGTATTACCATTAAAGAGCTTAGAATTAAAAAAATATATCACAATCCGAATTATGTCATGGAATATGTTCGCAAAGTCAAATTAGCAAAATAGAAAAAGGTGTGATTTATCCATCTAGTATATTGTTATATCAATTATCAGAAAGACTTGGTATTGACCCAAATAATATATTTGCATTAACTCAAAACAAAAAATTAAAATATCTAGAAAATGTAAAATGCGTAATAAAAGATTGCTTAAAGCAAAAACAATACAAAGAACTTTATGAAATAGTGAAAAAAGAGAAAAACGAAAATAACTTCCAATCAACAGAAGATAAACAATTTTTAATATGGCATGAAGCGATTGCTATATTTATGGTGGATAAATCAATAAAAACTGCTTTAGATTTTTTAAATAATGCATTAAAATTAACTGTAACTAATTCTGATTTTTTATCAGAAAGAGAAATAGATATTATGCAGACAATTGCTATATTCCATGGGGAAAATAAAGAATATGAAAAAAGTATTAATATATTAAGAAGGTGTTTAACTAATTTTAATAAGTTAGATTTTCCTAGAGATAAAGAAATTAAATTGAAAATTATTTTTAATTTAGCAAAAATTTTAGGTCATGCAAATCAACATGAAGAGGCAGTAAAATACAATGATATGGGTATCAAACTAGCTATTAATCTAAATACTTTATATTTACTAGGTGAATTATACTATGGAAAATCTTGGAATTTATTGAAACTTAAACAACCTAATGAAGAAGATGTTGCAAATAACATGAAAAAAGCATTATTTATATTTGAACTAACAGAAAAAGAAAATCTGATAAAAATGGTTAAAGAAAAATATTTTGAAAACCAAACTGAAAAAAGTCACTCATAATTCATTTGGAAATCACTTGAAATATAATAAAACCTACAGGGGAAATCTCTGTAGGTTTTATACTTATAAACTTGCTTCTAAAATATTAGTGCTTAATATAAATTTTTGAATAAGAGTTTACTTAGCGCTTAGCGTACTTTTTTATTTTGAAGTCTGCATCTTTATTAAAGATGTATGCTTCTTTTTAAATCCATCCGAATATTATTGGTTCAAGTCGGAGGAAGGTACTTTGGGGTGTCTTTTCTTTAGATCTTTATCATTAACTATTTAATGTTTTCAAATGATTACATGACATATTTTTTTTGTACCAAGCTTTGTTGATACAGTTAGATTTATCCGTTAGTGTATTCGTATTATTAGAACATCCTACAGTATTTAGGGAGAATGTGGCTAATAAAAACCATAATATTAATTTCTTCAAAAAACCACTTCTAACTCTTTTTTAATTAACATTTTTTAGATCCTTACTAATTTTACATTACATTAAAGGTTGGGAAATATTCTTATACTCATAAATTGTTACGTTTTGGCGGGGAGAGGAATTATGAGTTACAGCGATTTTTAAGATGACTTTGGCCCAGGATGTGGTTATTAAGAAAAGTAATTCAAATTGAAGGGGAAACGTCTTAAGGTATATTTTTCTTATTTTCAATAAGGTCTGCTAAATACATGTATAAAACAAATTCTACAATAAGGCCTAGTTTGATCATGCAATCACTTGTAAAGTGCTCGTATGGTTAGACTCTGTTCACTTAGCGATTTTCACCGCATATACCATTTTTCTATGGTTTGTTCTCGGAATATTGTCTCTACAAAACAAAAAACTCCTCTAATTAAGAGGAGTTTTCTTTTTAGCGGTAGTTAATGAACTGTACGTCGATTGGTAAATCAGCGCTACGAACAGCTGCAATTACTGCTTGTAAGTCATCACGGCTTTTCGCTGTAACACGTACTTGATCATCTTGTACTTGTGTTTTTACTTTTAATTTCATTTCTTTAATGATGTTGTTAATTTTTTTCGCGTTATCTTTATCGATACCTTGTTGAAGTGTTGCGCGTTGGCGAACAGTGTTGCCAGTTGCAGCTTCAACTTTTCCGTAATCTAAGTTCTTAATTGGAACGTTACGTTTTACAAGTTTAGAGATAAGAACGTCTTTTACTTGCTCTAATTTAAACTCGTCATCAGAAGTTAAAACAAGTACTTCTTTTTCTAATTTAATATCACTTTTACTTCCTTTAAAGTCATATCGGTTTTGTATTTCTTTTAATGCGATGTTAATTGCGTTTGTTACTTCAGGTAATTCTACTTTCGAAACGATGTCAAAAGAACTATCTTTTGCCATAGTTAGCACCTCCAAATAAATTTCTAATCTTGTTATGTACTGTACATACTAAAGTATAGCTGAAAACGAGTCTAGACTTAAGTGTTTTCGTACTTATATTCATGTAACCTTATTTTATTATAGTGAATTTTGGGCAGTTGGACAAATACAGGAAAAATCATGTTATAATTAACTTTTGTTTGGAATGATAAAAAAGATAATTTTATATATATAGAAGGGAATTAAAAAATATGTATTTGCAAATAGGATCGATTGAACAGGTAACTGTTTTACGCGAAACGGAAATCGGATATATGGTTGGGAATGAAGAAGAAGAAATTTTCCTACATAAAAACGAAGTAGCTGGAGAAATTGAAGAAGGCGATACGATTGATGTATTCTTATACCTTGATCACCAAAATCGTATTTCAGCAACAATGAAGGAACCGATTATTACAACTTATGATTGGAACTGGGTAAAGGTTGTAGAAGTCATTCCTAGTTTAGGTGTGTTTGTTGATATTGGTGTGTCAAAAGATATACTAATTCCAGCTGATGAGTTCCCGATTTATATGCCAGTATGGCCAGAAGTAGGCGACGAATTATATTGTACGTTAAAATTAACGAATCGTGATCGTTTAATTGCTCTTCCGGCAAGAGACAGTGATATGCAAGAAATTATCGTAGATGCAACGCCATCTATGCGTAATAAAAACGTAAATGGACGTGTATATCGTTCGCTTCAAGTTGGTTCATTCATACTAACTGATGAGCATTTCCGTGCTTTCTTACACCATACAGAAAGAAAAGAACAAGTTCGCATCGGTCAGCGTGTAACAGGACGTATTATTGACGTAAAAGATGACGGTACAATTAACATTTCACTTCTTCCTCGTAAAGAAGAAGGAATGGAAGACGATGCTGCAGTAATTTATGCATATATGGAAGAACGAGGCGGAGCAATGCCGTTTTGGGATAAGAGCCATCCAGAAGATATTAAAGAACGCTTTAACATGAGTAAAGCTGCATTTAAGCGCGCACTTGGTAAGTTGATGAAAGAAGAAAAGGTTTACCAAGAAGAAGGTTGGACTTACTTTAAGAAATAAAGTAGATGAAAGATTAAGAAGCACAACCTTATTTAAAAAAATAAGGTTGTGCTTTTTTAATTTCCTTGCGGAGAAACAAGAGTAAATGTATCTTTCAAATCACTATCATTTATTTTAATATTTGCCTTTTTTAATTCCTCTTGTAACAATTTTTTGCTGAATACAGGATCAGCAGTACGTTCTTCCTCTAAGTTTTTGCGAATAGAGTTTTTTACTTCATCGTAAGGTTTTAAATCTTTTTTATCAGTTAATTTAATAACGTGATAACCGTTTGATGATTTTACGGGATTGCTAATTTGTCCAACATTTAGTTTGTAGGCAGCCGTTTCGAATTCAGGAGCCATTGTACCTGAATTGAAGTATCCAAGGTCTCCACCTTTATCTTTTGATAGCAGATCTTGTGATTCTTGTTTTGCTAATTCTTCAAATGAAGCACCAGCATCTAGTTTACTCTTTATTTCTTTCGCTTCATTTTCGTCACTTACTAAAATGTGACTCGCTTTAATTTCTGGCTTATAGTGGTCTTTTACGTCTTTTTCTGTAATGCTTTTCTTAATCGCTTCATTCATAGCAAGTTTGAACTTAATTTGATTTTTGAAATCCTCTTCATCTTTTAAACCATAATTTTCTAATACTTTTTTGAATTGATCTCCATATTGTTTTTTTACTTTTTCTACTTCTTTATTTACCTCTTCATCAGGTACTTTATATTTTTTTGTGATGACGTCTTGTGCCATCATTTCGTATAGCATGTCTTTTCCGTAACGATCTTTCAATTGTTTTTCGAAGTTATCCTTTGTAATGGTGGAGTCTGTTGCTGTAGCGACTGTAGCTGAGCCATTCTTTTGTCCGCAAGCAGATAGCATCAATATACTTATTAGTGCAGTAATAATGAAAATATGTTTCCCTCTCATGCCAACACCTCATCCGAATATGTTATCGCTATTGTAGAATATAGAAGTGAACATGAAGTGAATTTTTAATGTTTTTTCCTTTAAAATGTAAAAAAGTACATCAACATAATTGTTGATGTACGATGGAATCAAAGGTGATCGGTCTTTTTAGAGTATGCACGTTTACCTTGCTGAATATTTTTTTGCTCTTGCTCATTTTTTTGTGTGCGTTTTGCGTTATTATCGCGTGCTTTTTTGTCGTTATCACTCGTATGTGGCATATGTATCAACTCCATTTCTAAACGTTGTACGTTTATCATTTCCTTTTTCGTAAAGACTATGTATAGCGGTGCATTTATGAAGGGTAAAGGTGGATTCGAAATGGATTTGAAGTTGAATTATACTGAACTTATAAAGAAGTTAATCGTTGTAATCATCGCAGGTTTATTAAACGCGATTGGGATGAATTTATTTTTAACGCCAGCAAAAGTGTATGCGAGCGGCTTTGCTGGATTGTCTCAATTATTATCACAAATATTAGGTGATTTTTTATCGATTCACATATCTACGGGAGTATTGTTTAGCTTATTTAATATTCCTGTCGTTATTTTAGCGTGGAAAAAGGTTGGGAAGGCCTTCACCTTTTTTAGTTTTCTTTGTGTTATATTTATGACTCTGTTTTTAGAAATCATCCCTGTTAGAGCGGTTTCGAATGATATCATATTAAATGCGATTTTTGGCGGGATTATTTCGGCAATTGGAGTAGGGATTGCTTTAAAGTGGGGTGCTTCTACAGGTGGATTAGATATTATCGCCATGATCTTATCAAAAATAAAAGATAAGCCTGTCGGTACATACTTTTTCTTTTTTAATGCAATTATCATTATCGCTGCTGGCTATGTATATGGATGGGAAAAAGCGTTGTATACGCTAGTGACTTTATATGTATCAACGAGAATTATTGATGCAATTCATACTCGCCATGTAAAGATTACAGCATTAATTGTTACGAAGAATGGGGCAGACGTAAGAAAGGCGATTCACTCGCGATTAGTAAGAGGGATTACAACGATACCGGCAACAGGTGCTTATACAAATGAAAATAAAGAAATGTTAATGATGGTTATTACCCGTTATGAGTTATACGAATTAGAGAGGATTATTAAACAAGTGGACCCAGGTGCATTTACAAATATACTGCAAACAGTTGGGGTATTCGGATTGTTTCGGAAAGATTAAAGAGGACCAAAGTTGGTCCTCTTTTTTAATGTGAATTCGTAATGTTTTGCAATTGCTCTTGCATTTCACGGAGCTGAACTTTTTCAGCAGTTGAAGAGTTTGCGTAAGCGGATTGCAAAGCATTTTTTGCTCTATACACGAGATCTTGTTGCTCAGTACCGCTTGAACAAGATACGGCATTTTCAACAGCGTCTCTAGCTTGTTGGAAT
This sequence comes from Bacillus cereus group sp. Bce041, assembly GCF_052646455.1. Lineage (NCBI taxonomy): Bacteria > Bacillati > Bacillota > Bacilli > Caryophanales > Bacillaceae > Bacillus > Bacillus cereus group sp. Bce041. The sequence continues at coordinate 703,292 of NZ_JBQXON010000002.1, read as the reverse complement.
AGTAAGTTCCCCATTTAAACCCCTCCAAAAGAAGAGTTACTTCTTGCTTTTTCTGCCTCAGCTAATGTACCTCTGTACGGGAATCTTGCATCATGCTTCATAACAGCATCGGCTCCTTGTTGGATAAAACGTTTTGATTTGTTCTTTTTACCCATTCGAAAAACCCCCTTTATTTAGCTGAAAACAATCGACGCAATGTCTCATGCGTCTACTTATAGTATGGACATTTGGCAGGAAACTATAAGTAGGGAATTTTTAGATTACAACCCAAGAACCTCTTCTAAATATAAAGCAATACCATCTTCTTCGTTCGTTAACGTCGTATGGTTTGCGAGTGATTTTAATTCAGGGATGGCATTTCCCATTGCGATGCCGTGACCAGCAAATTCAATCATTTCAAAATCATTATCTTCATCACCGAAAGCGATAATTCGCTCTTGTGGAATGTTGTAATGACTAGAAATTTTTTGTAATCCAACTGCTTTATTTAATCCGCTTTTCACAATTTCAATAATCGGCCAAGGTGCGCCCCATTTTCTATGGTCGATTACTTCCGCATGCATATCGGTTAAATGTTGACGAATTGCAGTAGAATGCTCGTCATGTGCGTCAATTAATAAGCAAGTTGGATGATCGTTTAAAATATTTAATAAGTCTCCCGTAAAAATCTTAGGAGAGCCGAATTCGAAAATATGTTTTTTATCTTCATCAATTTCACGAACATACACATCGTCCATTACTTCCGCGTATATATTTTTTACGCCAAAATCAAAGCAAGCTCGGACAATTTCTTGCGCTGTTGCTAGCTCAAGAGGAGAGTGATGTGTTCCCCAGTTTGAATCAAGAGGATGATGTACGTAAGCGCCGTTAAAGTTTACGATAGGTGTGTTAAGATCAAGTTCTTTATAGTAATCATAACTAGCACGGAATGGACGTCCTGTTGAAATAACAACAATATGTCCCTGTTCCTTTGCTTTTGCAATTGTATGTTTCGTTCGAGTGGAAATTATTTTGTTGTCTGTTAATAAAGTGCCGTCTAAGTCTAATGCGATTAAATGTTGTTTGTTCATAATTTCACCTCTTATAATAATTTTTTTGTATCTATCTGTATTTCCGTTTTTAATATGCAGAAATAAGAGGTTAGACTCGGTGAAATCACCATAGATGGAAATTTCACTATATATCCATCTTACGTCTCAAAGTGCTGTGGTGTCTACTATTTATCGTTGGAAATTAAGAAAAGTCAACATCTTTTTAGAAAGTTCAAACAATGTTTCTTTCATTATGTACAAATTGTGAAAAGGGTTACATTGCTCGTGTGATGAGGCATATAATGAACATGTAATCTTCTCGTATATGTTTGACTCTCCTTTGAAACTAGCCTAGAGTAGGTTGGTTTCTTTTTTTTTTCTACAAGTAGGAAAGAAATCCCTGCTTACGCTTGTGTCATTCATATATATGTACAAGAATGAGATGTAGTACTGTTTCCTAAACATGACAGAAAAGCTTTCTTTTAAAATGGATATACTAATGAGGCAAGACGTCATGGAAGGAGAATGAAGATGGGACAAAATCGCAGGTTTCGTTCTGGACAAAAAGCGCCGAATGATGGCATTTACGTAGAAATTGGTGAAACGGGAAGTATGGTGAAAGATCCGCAAATGGTGAAATTAACTGCCGGTGAAAAGTTTCCGGATAACACGAATCATAACCGCCAGTGGACATATAAAAGAAAACCGTAACAGAAGCCGCAATCATTATTGCGGCTTTTTTGTCGTTACACATTGTAATTTCATTTACCGTATTTTTTAGCAGTATAATGAATGCTCTCTTTTTCTTTTTCAAATAATAAGTTTGAAAATACATAGGCAAAATTATTGTATAAAAAAGTCAGTTGGCGTATAATCAAATCAAAGGTCAAAGAAAGTCAAACTTTTGGAGGGCTGTAAAGATGGACTTAAATCAAATGACAACAAAAACACAAGAGGCGATTATGAGTGCCCAATCTTTAGCGGTATCTCATCATCACCAAGAGGTGGATACTGTTCATCTATTACTTGCATTATTAGAAGAGCAAGATGGATTAGCAGTACGTATATTTCAAAAAATGAATGTTGATATAGAAGCATTAAAGCAAGGTGCTGAAAGTTTAATTAAAAAGAAACCTTCTGTAACGGGGAGCGGTGCAGAAGTTGGAAAATTGTATGTAACGAGCGCTCTGCAACAACTTCTTGTAAGAGCAGGAAAAGAAGCAGAAAAACTGCAGGATGATTACATTTCAGTAGAACATGTATTGCTTGCTTTTTCTGAAGAAAAAGGCGATATAAATCAATTATTTACAAGATTGCATATTACGAAAGATAACTTATTACAGTCTTTAATGACAGTTCGGGGGAATCAAAGAGTGACGAGTCAAAATCCAGAAGCAACTTATGAAGCGTTAGAAAAATATGGCCGTGATTTAGTGGCGGAAGTGAGAGCAGGGAAAATCGATCCTGTAATCGGCCGTGATAGTGAAATACGACGTGTAATTCGTATTCTTTCACGTAAAACGAAAAACAATCCTGTTTTAATTGGGGAGCCAGGTGTTGGTAAAACAGCAATCGTTGAAGGGCTAGCACAGCGTATCGTGAAAAAGGATGTACCTGAAGGATTGAAAGATAGAACGATTTTTGCGTTAGATATGAGTGCGCTCGTAGCAGGTGCGAAATTCCGTGGTGAGTTCGAAGAGCGTCTGCAAGCTGTATTAAATGAAATTAAAAAGAGTGAAGGACGCATTTTATTATTCATTGATGAACTTCATACAATAGTTGGAGCTGGTAAAACAGAGGGAGCCATGGATGCAGGAAATATGTTAAAACCGATGCTTGCGCGCGGTGAACTGCATTGTATCGGGGCGACGACGCTCGATGAATATCGCAAATATATTGAGAAAGATCCAGCGCTAGAAAGACGTTTCCAACAAGTATTAGCAGAAGAACCAACTGTTGAAGATACAATTTCCATATTACGTGGATTAAAAGAACGCTTTGAAATTTATCACGGTGTAAATATTCATGACCGTGCGATTGTAGCAGCGTCAGTTTTATCAGATCGATATATTTCAGATCGCTTCTTACCTGATAAAGCAATTGACCTTGTTGATGAAGCGTGTGCAACAATTCGTACAGAAATTGATTCTATGCCAACAGAATTAGATGAAGTAACGCGCCGCATTATGCAGCTGGAAATTGAAGAAGCGGCTCTTGGGAAAGAAACGGATCGTGGTAGCCAAGAGCGTCTAAAAACATTGCAACGTGAATTATCGGATTTAAAAGAAGTTGCAAGTGGCATGAGAGCGAAATGGGAGAAAGAAAAAGAAGACATTCACAAAGTTCGTGACTTACGTGAACATTTAGAACGTTTGCGTCGTGAATTAGAAGAAGCAGAAGGCAATTACGATTTAAATAAAGCAGCCGAACTTCGTCACGGGAAAATTCCCGCAATTGAAAAAGAGTTAAAAGAAGCGGAAGAAATGGGCGCGCATAATAAACAAGAAAATCGTTTATTACGTGAGGAAGTAAGTGAAGAAGAAATTGCAGATATTGTTTCACGCTGGACTGGTATTCCTGTTGCGAAACTCGTGGAAGGTGAACGCGAGAAATTATTACGCTTAGAGCAAATCTTATCAGAGCGTGTCATCGGACAAGAGGAAGCAGTAAGCTTAGTGTCAGACGCAGTTCTTCGTGCTCGCGCTGGTATTAAAGATCCGAACCGCCCGATTGGTTCTTTCATCTTCTTAGGACCAACAGGTGTTGGTAAAACAGAACTTGCAAAAACGTTAGCCCAGTCTTTATTCGATAGTGAAGAGCAAATGATTCGCATTGACATGTCTGAGTATATGGAAAAACACGCCGTGTCTCGCTTAATTGGTGCACCTCCTGGATATGTAGGATATGAAGAAGGCGGTCAATTAACAGAAGCGGTAAGACGTAAACCATATTCCGTTGTTTTATTAGATGAAATTGAAAAAGCACATCCAGAAGTATTCAACATTTTATTACAAATGTTAGATGATGGACGCATTACAGATTCGCAAGGTCGTACAGTGGACTTTAAAAATACAGTTATTATTATGACTTCAAATATTGGATCTGCTCATTTACTAGATGGATTAGAAGAAGATGGTTCCATTAAAGAGGAATCAAGAGACCTTGTAATGGGGCAATTAAGAGGACATTTCCGCCCTGAATTTTTAAACCGTGTGGATGAAATTATTTTATTCAAACCTCTTACAACGAATGAAATTAAAGGCATTGTTGATAAAATTGTAAAAGAACTACAAGGTCGTCTAGCTGACCGTCACATTACAGTAGAATTAACAGATGCAGCAAAAGAATTTGTTGTGGAAGCCGGTTTCGACCCAATGTACGGAGCTCGTCCATTAAAACGATACGTACAGCGTCAAGTGGAAACGAAATTAGCACGAGAATTAATTGCAGGAACAATTACTGATAATAGTCACGTAGTTGTTGATGTAGAAAATAACGAATTAGTCGTTCATGTGAAATAAAAATAAAAAAGAGTTCGGATAAAATCCGGACTCTTTTTTTAGTGTTGTTCTACTGGCTCGTTTGGAATTGCAGCTGAAATTGCTAGTACTAACACAGCAAGAACAACTGAGAAAATAGACGCTTGGTTAAAGTCGTATGTACCGCCAGTCATAGAGCCGATTACATAGCTCATCATATGTACAAGTAAGAACGACCAAATTAATGCCCAAATGAAACGCATATTTTACACCTCTATTCGTTCAATCTGTCCTTATTGTAACACAATTGAAAAAAGAATATAGAAAAATATTTGTAGATTTTTCAACGCAAATTTGCATTCCGTTCATACATTATAAAAGAGTGGTTTTATATGTTTAGAAAATAAGGCGGGGGAAAAATGAGTATTACGGAACGTTTTTTTTACTTAGAAAAAGAACCATGTGTCATTTATTTACCGGAGAAGCCAAATGGATTTTCTGTTATGCTCCTCGGTGATTATAACTACTTTATTGAGAATGGTACAAGTTTATGGACACAGCATGCGGGTAGATCTTATTTTTTACATGGCCTTATTGAGCAAGGCTACACAGTCTTTTCTTCTAATTTATACGGAAGACATTGGGGAAACGACCAATCTGTTCGTCTAGCGAAACGTTTATATGACGTTGTGTTGAGAAAAGAGACATTGAATGCGAAAATGCACATTATGGCAGATGGTATGGGAGCACTTGTAGCACTCGAAATGATGAACAAATACCCTGAGTGTATACGCTCTGTCATTATGTTAAATCCGTGTTTAGATTTACCAGAATATGTGGAGTTTGAGAAAGAGCATAAGTTTTTTTACAAGAGACTCGTGAAGGAATTAAGTTTGGCGTATGATGCCAAAGAAGAAGAATTAGAATCAAAAATAAATAAGAAATCATTTACGCTTCTTCCATCTTGTGTACCTGTTAAAATTTTCGTATCAACACAAGAAAAAAGAGGAAGAAAACAGCAGTTGCGTAGATATGAGAAAATGAGGCAACTAAATCAATGTGATACTTCTGTCTTGTTCCATCTGCAAGATGTGAAATATAAAATGGTTAGGCAAACGACCGATTTCTTTAAAAAATATGAAGAAGAATTATGAAGCTCCCATATACATAAATGAGGAGCTATTTGTTTCAGAGGGAAAGGGTTGGTGGTATGGAACGCGTGCTAATTGTAGGTGCACTTACGTTTGTAGGTTATCACCTTGTAAATAAAATGATTGCAGAAGAAGTGGAAGTATATGGTCTTGATTTTGATGAATTCGATAGTATGACGAAAATTAATGAAGAGAAGTTATTATTAATTGGGCGAAATGCATTATTTACGTATTATTCGATAAGAGATGAAGATGGATGGAGATCGGTTGAGGAAGAGAGATTCGATACTGTTTACTTTTGCTTATATGAGCCAAATCAGCAAAGTGGATTTCGGAATGAAAGAGTCATATTACAATATTTAAAGCGAATTATAAGAATGTGTGAAGAACAAAAAGTGAAGTTAAATTTAATTTCTTCTATTGAAGTAGGCAGTACAGATGAATCCGAAAATAAGCGAATATTTTTGAAAGTAGAAGAAGGATTGAAAAAAGGGAATTTACAATATAGTGTATTTCGAGTTCCAACATTATATGGACCGTGGCAACCGTCCTTTATGATGTTTCATCAGCTTATTTTATCAGAATTAGGTGAAAAAGAGTGCCGTTGTACGATTGAGGAAAAGGGGAATGATTTACTTTACGTTGAAGATGTATGTGAATACTTATGGGAAAATGGAACGAACGGGGCGCATCTTGGTATATACAATTTACTTAGTGGTAAACAGTCATTATGGGAAAAAGGTATGAATCTTTTACGCGCGGATGATAAAGTAAATAAAAATAATAACGAAGTAAGAGATGAGGCTATCGAGGTAATTTCAATAAAAAGAAATACTCCGTTAGAATACGGTTTAAATAAGCAACTGGCACACATGAAAAAATATAAAGAGTTATACGAAGGGTAGTACGCGTGTTACACTATTGTATGTGAAAGTTTTAATGGAGAGGAAGAGCATAATATGAACGAAAAAAGCATGCAGTTTTTACAAATCGCAATGAAGCATTTACCGGAAGCAAAGGCAATTTTAGATGATAATGGAATTGCACTTGATATGGAGAAGGCACAGCCGGTGTTAGAGTTGTTAATGAAAGTTATGAACGAGGCCTATGAGCTCGGGAAAGCAGATAAAGAATAAAAAGAATAAAAAGCATCTTTTTAAGATGGAAGAGAGGCCCGAACCGTGGATAGAAGCGGTCAGGGCCTTTTTTATTCTTGCCTGGTGGAAAACCAGAGATATGAAGGGGATAAAGGAAAAGTAGTGAGGAGAACTCTCTAGTTTAGAAGGAAAGCAGATAAAGAATAAAAAGCATCTTTTTAAGATGGAAGAGAGGCCCGAACCGTGGATAGAAGCGGTCAGGGCCTTTTTTATTCTTGCCTGGTGGAAAACCAGAGATATGAAGAGGATAAAGGAAAAGTAGTGAGGAGAACTCTCTAGTTTAGAAGGAAAGCAGATAAAGAATAAAAAAGCATCTTTTTAGATGAAAGAGAGGATCGAACCGTAAATAGAAGCGGTTTGAGTCTTTTTATATTTGAGAGGTATGTTTCTGTTTCTTTTAATGAAAAATAACGTGAATAATGCTTAGCTTTCTGTTTTATGCGAAATATATTCTAGACAAAAATACATTTATGTTTTAAAATTAGTACCAAGTCATAATAATTGATATAAAACGGAGGGCTGCGATGTGAACGTGGGCATTTTAGGGATCGGAAGATATGTGCCAGAAAAAGTAGTCACAAATCACGATTTAGAGAAAATAATGGAAACATCCGATGAATGGATTCGTACGAGAACGGGAATTGCAGAAAGACGCATTGCCGATGATACAATAGATACTTCATATATGGCCGTAGAGGCTTCTAAAAAAGCACTTGAAGATGCAGGAATTAGCGGAGAGGATATCGATCTTATTTTAGTAGCAACAGTAACACCAGATCGTGCTTTTCCAGCAGTTGCTTGTGTAATTCAAGAAGCAATAGGAGCGAAACATGCAGCTGCAATGGATTTAAGTGCAGCATGTGCTGGTTTTATGTACGGAATGATTACAGCACAGCAATTTATTCAAACAGGAACGTATAAAAATGTATTAGTAGTTGGTAGTGATAAACTATCTAAAATTGTAGACTGGAACGATCGAAATACAGCAGTACTATTTGGAGACGGAGCCGGTGCTGTCGTAATGGGAGCTGTTTCAGAAGGTAAAGGCGTTCTATCTTTTGAATTAGGAGCAGACGGAAGTGGTGGCAAGCACCTTTATCAAGACGAGTATGTTATGATGAATGGCAGAGAAGTGTTTAAATTTGCCGTTCGTCAACTTGGTGATTCTTGTCTTCGCGTTTTAGATAAAGCTGGTCTTACGAAAGAAGATGTGGATTTCTTAGTACCGCATCAAGCAAACATTCGTATTATGGAATCTGCAAGAGAGAGGTTAAATTTACCACAAGAAAAAATGAGTATGACGATTGAGAAGTTCGGTAATACATCAGCTTCTTCAATTCCGATTGCAATGGTAGAGGAATTGCAAAACGGACGTATTCAAGACGGTGATTTAATTATACTTGTTGGTTTTGGCGGCGGATTAACATGGGGAGCAGTTGCTCTTCGTTGGGGTAAATAAGGACTGAGAGAAAAAAAGGAGTGTATTTTGTATGGAAAAAAAGAGGGTCGTAATTACAGGACTAGGAGCTGTTACACCGGTCGGAACAGATGTTGAAACAGCGTGGGAAAACATTAAAAAGGGTGTATCTGGAATCGGGCGACTTACAAGAATTGATCCAGAACTATTTCCAGCAAAAGTAGCAGCGGAAATTAACGACTTTGAAGTCGAGAAATATATTGATAAAAAAGAAGCGCGCCGTATGGATCGCTTTACACAATATGCAGTGGCAGCAGCGAAAATGGCAGTTGCAGATGCAAAACTTGAAATTACAGAAGAAAACGGACCTCGAATTGGTGTATGGATTGGATCTGGTATTGGCGGTATGGAAACATACGAAGAACAATTTAAGATTTTTACTGAGAAAGGCCCACGCCGCGTGAGCCCATTCTTCGTGCCGATGATGATTCCAGATATGGCAGCAGGTCAAGTATCAATCGCAACAGGAGCAAAAGGAATTAACACTTGTTCTGTAACGGCTTGTGCATCTGGTGCAAACTCAATTGGTGATGCATTTAAAGCAATTCAGCGTGGTGATGCTGATGCAATGATTACAGGCGGAGCAGAAGCGCCGCTAACAAGTATGGCATTCGCAGGATTTAGCTCAGCGAAAGCATTAACATTTAATGAAGACCCAGCAACGGCTTGCCGTCCATTTGATAAAAACCGTAGCGGTTTCGTAATGGGTGAAGGCTCAGGTATTCTAATTCTTGAAGAATTAGAGCACGCATTAGCACGCGGTGCTCACATTTACGCGGAAATTGCTGGTTATGGTGCAACTGGAGATGCATTCCATATTACAATGCCTGCTCCTGGTGGGGAAGGCGGAGTGCGTGCAATGCGTCAAGCTTTAGCTGATGCAGGCCTACAGCCAGAAGATATTGATTACATTAATGCGCACGGTACAAGTACTGATGCGAATGAAAAATATGAAACGATGGCAATTAAAGAAACTTTCGGTGAGCACGCGTATAAAGTAGCAATTAGCTCAACGAAATCAATGACAGGTCACTTATTAGGAGCAGCTGGTGCTGTTGAAGCGATTTTCTCTATTAAATCAATTACAGACGGAGTAATTCCTCCAACAATTAACTATGAGACACCAGATCCAGAATGTGACTTAGATTACGTACCAAATCAAGCGAGACACCAAGAAGTAAATGCAGTATTAAGTAACTCATTAGGATTTGGTGGTCATAACGCAGTGTTAGTATTTAAATCGTATAAATAATCGATGAAATAAGGAGTTTTTTCGCAATAGATTGCGAAAAAACTCCTTATTTATTTTTACGCCTTTTTCTCCTGTAGCATATACATAAGAAAAAGGAGGGATAAAGATGGGGATTGTTGAAACAGCTGAATGGTTACATTTATATTATGGACGGCCAGAAAAACTTTGTGAGAAATTTACGAAGTATATTCCGTTGCCAAAAGAAAGGTTGTATCGCTTTTTAATTTCAAAAGGGATGTATCGCCCGATCATGCGCGGAGAAAAGGAAATTAAAGAATTAGAAGAAAAGGAAATTTGGAAAGAATTGAGCCTGGAGTATGATAAACTGAAAAATTGGTTAAAAGGTCCAGATGTCCCTGTCTTTATTTTATTATCAGATTCCTATAATCGAACTGTACAAGAAGAGTATAACGGTAGGGCTGGATTATCTATGCGTCATGTTATTTTCTTATTCGTATGTGGGCGGAATTCGGTAGAAGAATTAAAAGTGTTATTGGCGCATGAATATCATCACATATGCAGGTTACATCAAATTGAGACGAAAGAAACAGAATATACATTACTTGATACGATGATTATGGAAGGGCTAGCGGAACAAGCAGTAACAGAAAGGTATACAGAAAAAAACAATGCACCGTGGACGGCGTATCTTTCACAAGAAGAGGCTGTTTATTATTGGAAAAATGTTGTACATGAAAGAATAAGTATAAAACGAGGAACAAGGGAACATGACATCTTATTAAATGGCTTTCACTCTTATCCGAAGATGCTTGGCTATGCGCTTGGATTTCATATTGTCAAAGATTGTGTAACTTTGGAAGGAGAAGATACACTTTCTTTATTATCTATAGATGCAAAAGAAATATTGAATAAAGCAAATACATTTCATATATAAAAAAACAGGAATTCTATTTCCTGTTTTTTTAGTATTAATAGAAGAAAAAATAATAATTAGAATATATTTCCTCAAGTGGAATAAAGTTAAGCAAAAATGAACATAATGATTGGTACAAACAGTAGTGAAGTGAGGGGTAGTGAATGTTATATCTACATGATGTATGGGTAAATTGGTTTGAAGGTGAAGAAAATGGGTATAACGTTTGTCATTTTTACGAATGGCGGAAAGATGATACGATTGAGCTATTAGATCAAGTGCCATTATTAAAAGTAGATGCCACATTATATCATTACATCGAGAACGAATTGTTAGAGCTTCCGCAAAAAATGCTGGAAGACGTACATCATAAGGCTTATATTCGTAAAAATCATGAACGTTTGCAGCAAGAGTATTGCTTTGTTGTTACAGATGGAAAAGGAATTATTGCGATTGACACAATTGGTTACAATGTACCAATTCGCAAAAGTAGACTTATACCACGTCAAGAGCAGATGGTATATGAGATGGTAGAAAACGTACAAGCAGAAAAGTATGAGTTCCAAGTAGAAGAAACAGAAAAAGAACATCATATTTTATCACCATCGCCTTTCATTATGAATGGCTTGACTCGTAAAGAAAGACAGCTAAAACAATTATTATTTATGGCGTTAGATCAATTACATACAACGAAAAACACAGCAGAAATTCGCTATTGGTTCACAGAGTGGGATCCATCAGCATATGGAATGGTTCAACATATGGAATTTGAAGATATTTGGGCTAAGCTGTATGATGAAGCGAAAACAGGCTGGTCTGATAAGCACGAACAATTATGCGAGCGTCTCGTAAAAGGACAGCCATTTTTTGAAAAGTTATGGGAAATGGAAAATGAGCAAAAGGTAAATTAAAAAACCGCCAATTGGCGGTTTTTTAATTTTGTAGAAATCTAGTTCCAGCGGCAAGAATGTTCGGTGGCTTCGCGCCTTCACATTCTAAACGAGCCGCCTCCGCTTTTTGTAGAAATCCAGCTCCGGCAGCGAGCTCTTCGTGTCTAAGAACCTTCCGCATAAGAAGACAAAAAGCGTCTTCTATGCGAAAGAACCTTATCCAGTCAGAGCTGAACGAGCTGCCTCCGCTTTATATGTTACCTACGTTTTCTGCTTAGTCCCATTGCGTTTTCTACTTTGCGTAGTTGTTTGAATGCAACGCGGTTTGCTTTTTCTGCACCTTTGTCTAGGATTTCGTCTAGTTCTGGTGAGTTGATTAGTTCGTTATATTTGTCTTGGATTGGACGAATAGCTTCTACGACTACTTGCGCTAGGTCGCCTTTGAAGTCGCCGTATCCTTTTCCTTCGTACATTGCTTCGATTTCTTCAACTGTTTTTCCAGAGAATGAAGAGTAGATTGTTAATAAATTAGAGATACCAGGTTTGTTTTCCTTATCAAATTTCACAATACCTTCAGAGTCAGTTACAGCACTCTTAATTTTCTTTTCAATTGTTTTTGGCTCATCAAGCATACTAATCATTGATTTTGGATTCGGATCAGATTTACTCATTTTTTTCGTAGGCTCTGTTAATGACATAACGCGAGCTCCTACTTTTGGAATGCGAATTTCAGGCATTGTGAAGATTTCGCGGTAACGTTTGTTGAAACGCTCTGCTAAGTCACGTGTTAATTCGATATGTTGCTTTTGGTCATCACCAACCGGCACGATTTCAGTGTTGTAAAGTAAAATATCAGCAGCCATTAATGGTGGATACGTAAGTAATCCAGCTGGAACTGAATCTCTACCAGAAGCTTTATCTTTATATTGCGTCATACGTTCTAATTCTCCAACGTAAGCAACAGATTGCATGATCCATCCTAGTTGAGCGTGTGCTGGTACTTCTGATTGTACAAATAAAGTAGCTTTTTCAGGATCGATGCCGCATGCTACATAAAGTGCAGCAAGACTGCGGATGTTTTTACGAAGCCCGACGGGATCTTGAGGTACTGTAATCGCATGTTGGTTTACAATACAGAAATAACAGTCGTGTTCATTTTGAAGCTCTGTAAACTGCTTCATTGCTCCTAAATAGTTTCCAAGTGTAATCGTTCCACTTGGTTGAATACCAGAAAAGATAACTGACATAAGTAATTCCTCCTAAAATAGAATGCGTGATGTGGGGAAGAGAAGGCAAACAAAAAAGCCCATTCATCCCAAAAACTATAGGGACGAATGGACCGTGGTACCACCCTAATTATTTCACTACTGTGAAATCTCTCTAATCCATAATAACGTTTGGATATAACGCCAAAGCCTACTACTTTCGGTTCGGTTTGGTGCTCAAAAGCCCATTCCATACTGTACAATTACTTGTTCACACCAACCACAAGCTCTCTGAAATTGCCTCAATATGTACTCTTCTTTATCATCGCATACATATAAATTTATTTATTGTTACTTGAGCTCTTTTAATATGAAAGAACTAAAGTTTTATAACAAAATGTTTTGCTGATTATTATATCATATGGGATAGTGTTTGCAAACTACATCAAAATAGTAAAGCTAATGAGGGTCGAGAACAACCCAAGGAAGATACCTGTAATACAAATTGGATATGTCCATTTGAATGAATATGTTTTATAAATACGTTCTTTCTTATCTGTAGGTTCCTCGACTTCTTCAATTAAAGAGTCAATCTTTTTGTTCGTACCAAATACTCTTTGGAATGCGTAAATGGTTACATTGAAAAAACCATTTTGAAATATGTATAAAAAACCGCCGATAAGAATAAAAAACAGTGCAATATAAAACAAAATGTTGACAAAGTTCAACAAAAATTGAGATGAAATGAGGAATGCACCAATACTAGAAGCAATCATCGCTATAAAAATTAGTATACAAGTATGAAAAAAAACTTTATTCAAAATATTCCCCTCCGTCAAAATATTACTAGAATTATTATACTATAAAAGCTATAATAAGTACTAGGATTAATTTTTTGAAAATTATACGCAATTAAAGGTCTGATTTTAAGATGATGGTAGCAATGTTAATGTATCCCTTTACGAAAAATTAAAAATATAAATATTTTATTAAAAATTTTAACAAAAAAACAAAAAACTATATTCACAATTGTTATATTATATGTATAATGAAAATTGTAGAAACTTGGAGATTATTCTTTCAATTCTACTTTTTAACAAGTGAGGGTACAGGAAGTGCAATTAGGGGAGGCAACACAACATGAAGAAAAAGATACCGTTATTACTTGCATCAACTTTAACTGCAAGTATGTTGCTTAGCGCGTGTAGCTACCAAAAAGATGACGCAAAAGCAAAAGGGAAAGAGAACGCTACGAGTAGTAGTAACGGAAAACAGATTCTTAATTTAACAGAGTTATCTGAAATTCCGTCAATGGATGCATCATTGGCATCTGATTCTTCATCTTCTACAGCATTAAATAATACGATGGAAGGTTTATATCGTATTGGCAAAGATCAAAAGAGAATGCCTGGAGTTGCAGAAGATGTCGAAAAGCTAGATGATGGGAAGAAATACATATTTAAATTAAGAAAAGATGCGAAATGGTCGAATGGGGAACCTGTAACAGCTAAAGATTTTGTGTATTCATGGAAAAGAGCAGTAAATCCAGATACAAAAGCAACGTATTCGTACATTATGTTCGATATTAAAAATGCAGAGAAAATTCATAAAAAAGAATTACCTGCTGACCAATTAGGTGTAAAAGCGATTGATGATTATACATTAGAAGTAGAATTAGACAATCCCGTTCCTTACTTTATCGATTTAACAGTTTATCCAGTATTTTACCCACTAAATGAAAACTTTGTAAAAGCACAAGGGGATAAATTTGGTTTAGAGGCAAATACAACATTATATAACGGTCCATTCGTTATGAGTGATTGGAAACATGAACAAAGTTTCCAATTCAAGAAGAATCCTTCATATTGGGATAATAAAACGGTTAAAATCGAAGAAATCAACTTTAATATTGTAAAAAATACAGCAACTGATGTAAATTTATATGAGACAAACGCGATTGATCGAGCGGCTTTAACGTCTGAATTTGTTGATAAGTTTAGAAAAAGCCCAGAGTTCCAAACAAGAAAAGAAGCAGGGGTTGCTTACTTAAGATTTAATCAAAGTAATCAGTACTTAAGTAATAAAAACTTAAGAAAAGCAATTTCAATGTCCTTTGACCGTGATAACATTGCAAAAGTTATTTTAAATAACGGTGCAATTGGAGCTTACGGATTTGTTGGAAAAGATTTCGCTGAAGGTCCGAATAAAAAAGATTTCCGAGCTGAAAATGGAAAGCTAGTTGAAACAAATCCAAAAGAAGCGAAAAAGCTTTGGGAAACAGCGAAGAAAGAGCTTGGAACTGATAAAATCGAACTAGAATTCTTAAACTTTGATAATGAAGATGCTAAAAAAGTTGGGGAATTCTTAAAAGGTGAGATGGAAAAGAACTTACCAGGTTTATCAATTAAAATTAAACAGCAACCATTCGCACAAAAAAATAAATTAGAAGATTCTCAGCAATATGATATTGCGTTTGGTATTTGGGGACCAGATTTCCCAGATCCAATCTCATATTTAGATATGTTTGTTACGAATGGTTCTCAAAATAAAACAGGGTATTCTAATCAGAAATATGATGAGTTAATCCTAAAAGCTAAAACAGATACAAAAGATTTACAAGCTCGCTGGGACAACCTTCTAGAAGTAGAGAAGATGTTAATTAAAGAGGATGCAGTTATCACTCCAATCTTCCAAAAAGGTTCAGCGTATGTAGTAAAAGGTGCCGTAAAAGATATTATCCCAATTAACTATGGTGGTAAATTAACTTACAAATGGGCATCTGTTGAACAAAAATAATCTTTTTTTCCATCGTTTACAAGGGTATATGCCTATGATGGGCATATGCTCTTATTTTAAAAAAATAAAAGTAAGAATATTTTAAACTATCTTATTGCTTTTGAGAAAAACGGGGAGGTGCTTGATATGGGACGTTATGTATTAAAACGTTTCGTGTACATGGCTTTGACATTATTTTTAATTACTACACTGACTTTCTTTTTGATGAAATTACTTCCGGGTTCTCCGCTTAAAAACCAGGAGAAGCTATCACCGGCACAAAAAGAAATCATTCTTGAAAAATACGGATTGAATGATCCGGTACCAGTTCAATACGCACGTTACTTAGGTAACCTAGCAAAAGGTGATTTAGGGGTATCATTCCAATATGATAACCGCCCAGTAACAGACATGATTGTGGATCGTATTGGACCATCAGCCCAATTAGGTTTACAAGCGATTATATTAGGAACATTTATCGGTTTAATTTTAGGTATTGTTGCCGCACTTCGTAATAATACGTGGGTAGATTATAGTGCAACAGTTATTTCGGTACTCGGAATGTCGGTACCATCATTCGTATTCGCCGCATTACTGCAATATTTCGTAGGGGTAAAACTTGGCTGGTTCCCAGTAGCATTCTGGAAAGGACCAGAGTTTACTGTAATGCCTACAATTGCATTATCGATGGGAGTTATCGCAACAATCGCACGTTTCTCTCGTGCAGAATTAATTGAAGTTATGCAAGCCGATTACATTTTAACAGCGAAAGCGAAAGGAATTAGCCAAGGCGTTATTATTGTCAAACATGCACTTCGTAACGCGTTAATTCCAGTTGTAACAATTTTAGGACCAATGGTTGCGGCATTAATTACAGGAACACTTGTTATCGAGCAAATTTATGCTGTACCAGGACTTGGGGAACAATTCGTTAAATCGATTACTTTAAATGACTATACAGTTATTATGGGAACTACGATTTTCTATAGTGCAATCTTCATTTTAGTTATTTTCATTGTCGATATTTTATACGGAATTATTGATCCTCGTATTCGTTTAGCGGGAGGGAAAAAATGATGAAAGATGTACAAAAATTATCTCCAGATTTATTTCAACAAGCCAATCAAAATAATGTTGATAATGAAGTCATTGCCCGTCCAAGTCTAACGTTTTGGCAAGATGTAAGAAGACGTTTATTCCAACATAAAGGTGCGATGCTTGGCCTTGTATTATTAGTTATCATTGCACTATTAGCGATTTTTGGACCGATGGTAAGTAAACACTCGTATAAAGAGCAAGATTTAGGTCGAGCGAAATTACCACCAAAAATTCCAGTTATTGAAAATGTTCATTGGTTACCATTTGACGGTACAGATCAATATGGTGTTGACCAATATGAAAAACGTGATATTAAAGAGTACTTCTGGTTTGGTACAGATGATCTTGGCCGTGACTTATGGACAAGAACATGGGAAGGTACACGCGTATCATTATATATCGCTCTTTTAGCAGCAGCAATTGACTTAGTAATTGGGGTTGCATACGGAGGTATTTCAGCATTCTACGGCGGTAGAGTAGATAACATTATGCAACGTATTATGGAGATTATTAACGGTATTCCATACTTAATCATCGTTATTTTAATGGTAATCATTATGGGATCTGGTATTTGGTCAATTACACTCGCGATGGCGATTACAGGTTGGATAGGGATGTCGCGTATTGTTCGTGGACAAATCTTAAAGTTAAAAAACCAAGAATATGTATTAGCATCTCGTACATTAGGTGCAACAAATACACAATTAATTGTGAAACATTTAATTCCAAACGTAATGGGACCTATTATCGTAATGACAATGTTTACAATTCCATCAGCGGTGTTTGGTGAAGCGTTCTTAAGTTTCATCGGTTTAGGAATTCAGCCGCCATTTGCGTCACTAGGTTCTCTTGTAAATGATGGTTATAAATCTATTCAAACGTATCCGCATATGATGTTCATCCCTGCGGTTGTCATCAGTATATTAATTTTAGCGTTTAACTTAATGGCAGACGGATTACGCGACGCGTTAGATCCAAAAATGCGTAAGTAAAAGAGGGGAGAGGCAAAGATGAAAACATTGTTAGAGGTAAAAGATTTACAAGTCTCCTTTGATACACATGCAGGTGAAGTACAAGCTGTACGCGGCGTTACTTTTGATTTGAAAAAAGGAGAAACATTGGCGATTGTAGGAGAATCTGGTTCAGGGAAATCAGTTACTTCTAAAGCGTTAATGGGATTAATTCCGAATCCTCCTGGACGCATTAAAAATGGTGAAATCGTATTTGAAGGTCGTGACTTAACGAAATTAACAGAAAAAGAAATGCAGCAAGTACGCGGTAAAGATATCGCGATGATTTTCCAAGATCCAATGACATCATTAAACCCAACGATGACAATTGGAAATCAAATTATGGAAGGTCTAATTAAACACCAAGGGATGAGTAAAGCAGATGCACGTAAAGTTGCTTTAGAATTAATTGACCTTGTAGGTATTCCAAATCCAGAAGCTCGTTTAAAACAATATCCTCACCAATTCTCAGGTGGTATGAGACAGCGTGTAGTTATTGCGATGGCGTTAGCTTGTAACCCGAAATTATTAATTGCCGATGAGCCGACAACAGCGCTAGACGTTACGATTCAGGCGCAAATTTTAGAACTTATGAAAGACATTCAGCAAAAAACAGAAGCAGCAATCATTTTCATTACGCATGACTTAGGTGTAGTAGCAAACGTTGCGGACCGAGTGGCAGTTATGTACGCTGGTAAAGTTGTTGAAATTGGAACTGTAGATGAAATTTTCTACAATCCGAAACATCCATATACTTGGGGTTTAATCGCATCTATGCCAAGTTTAGATGGTTCAGAAGAAGAGTTATATGCAATCCCTGGAACGCCTCCAGATTTATTGAAGCCGCCAAAGGGAGATGCTTTTGCACCACGTAACCCGCAGGCACTGAAAATTGATTTTGAAATGGACCCACCTTTATTTAAAGTAAGTGATACGCACTATGCGGCAACTTGGTTACTTCACGAGCAAGCTCCAGAAGTAAAACCGCCAGCAGTCGTTGAAAAACGCATTCTTCAAATGAAAGCAGGTGAACAACATGACTAAACAACGTGAGAAATTAATTGAAGTAAAAAATGTAAAGCAGCACTTCGACGTGAGTGGTGGTGTTGTCAAAGCGGTTAATGATATTTCATTTGATATTTACCGCGGAGAAACATTTGGTCTTGTAGGAGAATCAGGTTGTGGTAAATCGACAACTGGAAGAACGATTATTCGTTTATATGATGCAACTGCTGGTGAAGTATTGTTCGATGGTGAAAACGTACATGGTAAGAAATCACGCGCAGAACTGAAGAAATTCAACCGTAAAATGCAAATGATTTTCCAAGATCCATACGCATCATTAAATCCTCGTATGACAGTAGGGGATATTATCGCAGAAGGTATTGATATTCACGGATTAGCGAAAAGTAAAAAAGAGCGCATGGACCGTGTTCATGAACTATTAAACACAGTTGGTTTAAATAAAGAGCACGCAAACCGTTTCCCACACGAATTCTCAGGTGGACAACGTCAGCGTATCGGTATCGCTCGAGCGCTTGCTGTAGACCCAGAATTTATCATTGCCGATGAGCCGATCTCAGCACTTGACGTATCGATTCAGGCGCAAGTTGTAAACTTACTGAAAAAGTTACAAAAAGAAAAAGGTTTAACATACTTATTCATCGCCCATGATTTATCAATGGTAAAATACATTAGTGATCGTATTGGTGTAATGTACCGTGGCCAAATCGTTGAGTTAACAACAAGTGATGAATTATATGCGAATCCAATTCATCCATATACGAAATCACTATTATCAGCGATTCCACTTCCAGATCCAGATTATGAGCGCAATCGTAAACGTATCGTATATGATCCATCACAGCATAATTATGGTAGTGAGGCACCAACAATGCGTGAAATTCGCCCAGGACATTTCGTACTATGTTCGGAAGCGGAGTACAAGAAATATAAAGAGATTTATCAATAAGAAAAAGAGCCATTCTTCTGTTATGGAAGGATGGCTCTTTTTCTACTATATAAAAGAATTGTATACATTTGTCGGTCAGTCGATATATTTAAAGAATCGCCGATATAAATCTCATGTATCATTAGTGATATCCATATGCAAAATTACTGAACTTGAACAGAAACATTCTCCTCTTGTTCTTCAGGTTTAACAAGTGCATAACGCTCCCATGCTCTACTTTTCCAGCGGAAGAACATAATAATGGCACGTGTCCATTCGTCGATGGCGATTGCTAGCCAAATACCAACGAGCCCCATATCTAAATGAAAGGCGAAAAAGTAACCTAGTGGTAAACTCATTAACACCATAGAGAATGCACCGATTAAAACAGGATATTTTGCATCACCAGCTGCACGAAGCGAATTAATGATGACGATGTTCATCGTACGTCCCGTTTCAAGTAGTACACTTAGTAAAAGAACACTTGCGCCTAACCCGATAATGTACGGATTATCTGTAAACAGTCCCATTAATTGTGTACGGAATGTAATAACGAGAGCGACCATACATAAAGTTACACCAATCGCCCATTTTACACTTTTCCACAAGCGTTCGTATGCTTCATCTTTTTCGCCACCACCAACGAGGCGGCCAATAATAATGGCTGTTCCCATACCAATTGCAATAGCGAATAAATAAGTGAACATAGAAATGTTCGTAGCGTATTGTCTAGCCGCTAACGATTCCGTTCCTAAATATGTTGCATAGTATAAGAAGACAATTTGACAAGCTTGATACATAACTTGCTCAAAAGCAGATGGAATCCCGATTTTTAAAATTTTCCCGATATATTCTTTTGATAAGGTGAAATAATATTGTAATTTTACACGATATTCCATAACGCGGTATAGTAACCAGAAGAAAACAATAAGCGCTATAAGTCGGCTGACAGCAGAAGAAATGGCAGCCCCTTGTACACCGAGCTCAGGGAAACCAAATTTCCCGAAAATGAGTACATAGTTTCCAGCGATATGAATCATATTCATTCCGAGTGAAATAAACATCGCTTGCTTTGTGAAACCGTGTACACGGATAATTGCGGCTAATGAGTTAATAATAGCTTGTAGGAAGATGGCTCCACCGACGATAGATAAGTAGTTTTGCGCATACGTTAGTACATCGCCTTGTAAGTTCATTGCGAGCATCATATGTTTCGAAAATAAAAGAAAACCAGCGCTTATAACGAGCCCAACTATTAAATTTAATGTGACGGCTAATGCTGATATTTTAGATGCTTCCATAAAGCGTTTGGAACCGAGGTATTGAGAAACGACGATAGCTGCGCCGTTCCCGATGACTTCTAGTACCAAAATAGCGATATGGAGGTATTGATTCGCTGCACCAACCCCAGATACAGCATCGTCTGATAATGCACTTAACATGAAAGTATCAGCGATTCCCATTAACATAAAAAGAAAAACTTCTAGAAAAATAGGCCATGTTAATAAGAATAAACTTAATTTCTCAGTAGGCCCGTTTTTTGCCTGAATTGCTGCCATGTCCGTCCCCTCTTTACCGATATCTATTTTTAGCAAAATGTATCGTAACATACTTTCTTAACCTTTGCACTCATTTTAGCCTACATATTTTTATTATGAAGAGAGTGCTATTTTATGATAAAAACAAAAGGATAATTATACATAAAGTATTATGAGATATAAAATTTGTTTTTCTCTGATAATTTAGAAAAATATAAAAAATATTATTTTTAACACTTTAGTAAGAATAATCAGCAATATGAAACGTTTACAAAGATTTATTTTTTAACAGGAAATTTTAATGAAATAGAAATATAAATATACAAAAAATATATTTGTGTGTATAATATGAATTATTAGAACATATATATATTTCTTTCTGTTTGAAAATGAAAGGGCTAACATTTTTATGGAGGGTGGAAGTATGAAAAAAAAGATGCCAGTTTTTGTAGTATCAACAGTAGCAATGAGCATGATGTTAGGGGCATGTAGCTACCAAAAAGATGAACCGCAAGCGAACGCAAAAGGGGATAGCGGGAAAAGCGGTGCGAAGCAAGTTATTAACTTAATTGAAACGCAAGAAATTCCAACGATGGATCCAGCGTTATCAGCTGATGCAGTTTCTTCAAGAGTAATGGGTAATACGATGGAAGGCTTATACAGTTTAGGAAAAGATGATAAGCTAGTTCCTGGTGTAGCGAAGGAATTCCAAAAATCAGAAGATGGTAAAAAATATACATTTAAATTACGTGAAGACGCAAAATGGTCAAATGGTGATCCTGTGACGGCAAAAGATTTCGTATACGCATGGCAAAGAGCGATTAACCCAGATACAGCTGCGAAATCAGCGTACATTATGTATGATATAAAAAATGCAGAGAAAATTAATAAAAAAGAGATGAGTCCGGATCAATTAGGGGTAAAGGCGATTGATGATTATACATTAGAAGTGGAATTAGATAATTCAATTCCATACCTTGTAGATTTAATGGTATATCCAATCTTCTATCCTGTGAATGAAAAGTTTGTGAAAGAGCAAGGTACGAAGTTTGGTTTGGAAGCGAATACAACGCTTTATAACGGACCATTTACATTAAGTGATTGGCAACATGAACGTAGCTTTAAAATGACAAAGAGCGCGTCATATTGGGACAATAAAGAAGTGAAGATTGAAGAAGTAAACTTTAATATTGTAAAAGATACATCTACGCCAATTAACTTATATGAAACAAATGCAATTGATCGAGCGTCGTTATTAGCGGAGTTTATTGATAAATATAAAGGAAAACCAGATTTCCAAACAGTAGAAGATACATCTGTATTCTTCCTTCGTTTAAATCAAAAAGATCCAGCTTTAGCAAATAAAAATATTCGTAAAGCAATTTCACTTGCTTTTGACCGTAAGCCATTCGTGGATACATTATTAAATAACGGTTCTAAGCCAGCAACAGGATTAATTCCTGATAACTTCATTAAAGGACCAGATAAAAAAGATTTCCGTGCTGTAAACGGGGATATTGTAAAACCAAACGTGAAAGAAGCGAAGAAATATTGGGAAGCTGGTAAAAAAGAACTTGGTAAAAATGAAATCGAATTAGAATTATTAAATGAAGATGTAGAGTTATCAAAGAAAACTGGTGAATATTTAAAAGGTGAATTAGAAAAGAATTTACCAGGTTTAACAGTAAAAATTAAACAACAACCATTCGCACAAAAACTAAAATTAGAAGATGCGGGCGATTATGTCATGTCATTCTCTGGATGGAGTGCGGACTTCCCAGATCCAATTACATATCTTGATATGTTTGTAACAGATGGGTCACAAAATAAGATGAAGTACTCTAATCCAAAATACGATGAAATCATTATGAAGGCGAAAAAAGATGGAAGCGATGTAAATGCTCGTTGGAAGAACTTATTAGAAGCAGAAAAAATGTTACTTGATGATGCTGCGATCGTTCCAGTATATCAACGTGGTAGAGCATATTTACAAAGAGATTCAATTAAAAATATGTATAACCATAAATATGGCGGCGATTTAAGCTTTAAATGGGCGTCAGTAGAGAAATAAGAAAAAAAGCAGGTGATCGCCTGCTTTTTTTAATACGTTCGTTTCTTATAAATGCCTTTTCCGCCAACTTGGTTCCAGCCAGATTGTACATCCAAACTTTTGTTAACAAACTTCATTTTTTCTTTTCCACCAAAGAGCTTTTCGCCGATGCTATTTGTAATGACACCAATCAATGCTGTTATTCCGATGATGAGGGCAGCAACCGTAATAAAATCAATAAAAAAAGCAATCATTTGAAAACTCCCCCCTTTGCCTGTCTGTATGTTTATTGTATGAGATAAAAAATGAAAAAGAAAGAAATGTCAGAAAAATATTTAATTTACTTTAGAAATCGTGTAGACAGGAGGGAGGATATTTGTTAAAATAAGAACAAATGTTCCTTTTTATTCTCGTTTGTATAGTCTTACATTTCTTAATTGATTTATCAAGAAAAAGTAAGAAAACGTTCTCTTTTTCATAGGGAAGATTATAGATAAATAACTATATATTATATGAAAAATCTATGAGAAGTGAGTAGTAAAAGGATTAAAAGTTATTGTTAAAGTACAGCTGAAGTGAGCGTAATCATGTTACATAGCAGTGAAATACACGGAAGAGTTTTCTCAACTAGCAGGAAATTTACTGTATATTTCTTGCAAAATCTATTGTATAATGATTATAGAAGTTACTTATTAAAAGTAATTGTTGTTTATTATAAGTTGTTGCTTACATGAAATGCGATTTTTGTACTTTTCAATAAGACAAGTTATCGCGAAAAATTGCTGAAGTTAGAAATTAAAACTGTATTTAGTACAGAATTTGTACTCTTTAAGGAGAGTGAGCTTTGTATGGTAACATTATATAGTTCTCCAAGCTGTACGTCTTGTAGAAAGGCGAAATTATGGCTAGAGGAAAATCATATTCCCTATACAGAACGTAATATCTTCTCAGATCCATTAACGATTGAGGAAATTAAAGAGATTTTACGTATGACAGAAAGCGGAACGGATGAGATTATTTCTACTCGTTCGAAAGTTTTCCAAGAATTGAATGTAAACTTAGAGTCTTTACCACTTCAAGATTTATATAAGATGATTCGTGACTATCCAGGGATTTTACGTCGTCCAATTATGATTGACGAGAAACGCCTTCAAGTTGGTTACAACGAAGACGAAATTCGTCGTTTCTTACCACGTACAGTAAGAACGTTCCAATTACGTGAAGCACAACGTCTTGTAAATTAATTATAATAATATGAAAACCTTCTACCTATTATATAGTAGAAGGTTTTTTTTAATGTTTCACATTGCGTAATCGAACTTGTTGTACGATAAAGCCGATGCATAAAATAGTGAAAATGAACAAATAAGGAATGCTTGTAGTGAAACTTGGATTGTTATGAAAAAAGGTTGCAAGTCTGTCTTCATGTGTAACCATTTTTCCTGCAGTATAGGCAAGAATCGCTGCACCGCAATAAATGAGGAATGGAAATCGTTCCATAAGTATTAAAATAAGTTTGCTGCCCCAAATAATAATCGGGATAGAAATGAGTAAGCCGATTATGACGAGTAAAAATCTCCCGTGAGCTGCACCTGCAATGGCAATAACATTATCAAACCCCATAACGAGATCCGCGAAAACAATTGTCCGCACAGCTTGAAATAAAGTTGTTTTTCCTTGAATAGAAGAAAGATCGTTGCTATTATCGGTTAATAAATTGACTGCAATTAATGTAAGTAAAACCCCGCCAATCAATTGTAGAAATGGAATGTCGAGTAAATAGACAGCTAGTATAGTAAGGATGATTCTTAGTACAATCGCTAAAAGAGTACCGATCAAAATAGCTTTATTTCGTTTCGATTCAGGTAAATTTCGGCTAGCTAGTGCGATGACGATTGCATTGTCACCACCTAATACAACATCGATACCGACAATCATTAGTACGGATGTTAAAAACTCTAAGTCCATTCGTCTGCCTCCATTTATGATGTTTTAATAAGCGAACTATATGTATGTGATGAAGAAAGTTGTTGTTAAATAATCTCTTCTAATAGAAGTTTCACTTTATTACAGTGTACGGGGGAATGTGGAAATGTATGTCCAAATTTTTTGTAAGTAAGAAATCGCTATAATAATATATTTATGTAGTTTATCGAGTAAAGATAGGCATATAACTATTTTTGTAAAATAAATCGATTTTATTTCCATTCTGGAGAATCTTATCATAAAATGAGAGTACAAGAATCTATTGATTTGTCATATGAGTGGGGAATCCCTTCATAACAATTCTAAGCAGGAAGGGAGAGTTGTATTTTGGATATTGAAAGAATTAATGATCATACGATGAAATTTTTTATTACGTACATTGATATAGAGGATAGAGGATTTAATCGTGAAGAAATTTGGTATGATCGCGAACGAAGTGAAGAGCTCTTTTGGGAGATGATGGACGAAGCTCGTGATCATGACGATTTCTTTATTGATGGACCGTTATGGATTCAAGTGCAAGCAGTCGATAAAGGGATTGAAGTACTTGTCACGAAAGCAGAGCTTTCAAAGGACGGACAAAAGCTGGAACTACCGATAGGGGTAGACAAAATTATAGATATTCCTCTAGATGAAGGCATCGAATCATTATTCCAACAAGAATTAGTCGAAGAGGTAGAAGAACAAACAGGAACAAACTTTAATGAAGATGGTACGTTTGGCTTTTTAATTAAATTTAATGATTTTGAAGATGTCATTTCATTAAGTCATCGTCTTATCTTTGAAGATATAAAAGATGAGCTGTATTCATTTGAGGACCGCTATTATGTATATGTGGAATTCGATGAAGTGCTACATGATGAAGAAGAAATCGATCGTATTTTAAGTATTATTTTAGAATATGGAGAAGAATCAACTTTAACAATTCATCGTGTAAGTGAGTATGGAAAACAAATTGTGAAAGAGCATGCGCTTGAAACGATTCGCAATAATTTTCCTGCTAAAACGTAGGCCGATTTCTGTAGTATGAAATCGGCTTTTTATATGAAGAATAGGAAAGCTTTCTTAGTTAGGAGGTAAGAGATGAAAAATACGTTAAAGCTGATTTTCTTTATACTGCTATTGTTCGCATTATTTGTTTCGTTACGTATGTTTATTGATGTAGCATTTTATTCAGATGTGATTGGGATAAAAGATGTTTCGATTTTAGGTATTATTAGTATTTTATTTACAGTATCTGCGTTTTTAATTGGTTGCGTTATTTTCTTAGAAAATCGACATCCATCTAAAACACTTACATGGTTAATTGTTTTAGGAATTTTTCCGGTATTTGGTTTCTTTGCTTATTTATTATTTGGACAAAATTTTCGAAGAAAAAGAATGTTCCAAAAGAAGGCGTTACTTGATGAACAGGCGTTTTTACAATATAAAGGGCATGAAGATTACGAAGAACGAATTTTACGCAATCATAAGCATCAAGAACTGTTATTTCGTTTAGCGGATCGATTAGGAGCTTTAAATATTTCATTTCAAACTGAAACGAGGACATTAACAAATGGAGATGAAACGTTTCGGGCTATTTTAAATGGGTTAAAACGAGCGAAACATCACATTCATATGGAATATTACATTGTGCGTGATGATAAATTAGGAACAGAAATTAAAGATATTTTAATACAAAAATCGAAAGAAGGCGTTGTTGTTCGCTTTTTATATGATGCGGTTGGAAGTTTTAAGTTATCGAAATCGTATATTGAAGAATTAAACGATGCAGGTGTAGAAATGATTCCATTCTTTCCTGTGCGCTTTCCGATTTTAAACGATAAGATTAATTATCGAAATCATAGGAAAATTGTTGTGATTGATGGGAACGAAGGGTTTGTAGGCGGATTAAATATCGGTGATGAGTATTTAGGGAAAAATAAATATTTTGGCTTTTGGCGAGATACGCATTTGTATTTACGTGGTGAAGCGGTTCAAAGTTTACAACTTATTTTCCTTCAAGACTGGTTTTATATGACTGGAGAGGCTGTGCTAGCCCCTGAATATTTACAAGCAAAAGCAGTTGAGGGTGATCATTGGGGAGGAGTGCAGCTAGTTGCAGGTGGCCCCGATAATAAGTGGGAAACGATTAAGCATTTATATTTCGCAATGATCGCTTCTGCTCGGAAATCTATTTGGATTGCAACGCCGTATTTTATTCCGGATGATGATATTTTATCCGCATTAAAGGTTGCTGCACTTGCTGGTATTGATGTTCGTTTATTAATGCCCAGTAAACCGGATAAGCGTACTGTCTTTTACGCATCGAGATCGTACTTCCCAGAGCTTTTAGATGCAGGAGTAAAGATATATGAATACGAAAAAGGTTTTCTTCATAGTAAAATTGTCATCGTTGATTCTGATTTAGCTTCAATTGGGACAGCTAATATGGATATGAGAAGTTTTCATTTGAATTTTGAAGTAAATGCCTTTTTATATGATACAGATAGCATTCGAAAACTTGTTCAAGACTTTAAAGATGATTTAGAAGAATCAAGTGAAATTCATGGTGATCATTTTCATAAAAGACGTCTTCATAGACGAATTGTTGAATCAACGTACCGATTATTATCACCTTTATTATAAAAAGAGATGTCCGAAATTGGGACATCTCTTTTTTAAAAGGAATTTGTAACAAATTGTAGAATATAAGGAGCTGAAAGGGTGTGATTACGATATTTATCGCTAAAAGAGAAAACGGTGAAAAAATTCATTTACTCTATAATTGTAATGAAGAGCTTTTGCGCCGTATGCGTCAACAAGAACGATTCTTTTGTGTAGCTTGCGGAAAGGAAGTGCAAATGAAATTAGGGAAACAAAAAAGTTGGCATTTTGCTCATAAAAAAGTGGATTCATGTCTTGCCTTTTATGAAGCGGAATCAAAGTATCATATGCATGGTAAAGAATTGTTATATAGATGGTTCAAACGTCAAAACTTTCAGGTGGATATAGAGTACTACCTCCCAGAAATTAAGCAACGACCAGATGTTTTTGTAGAGAGGGCGGGTAGAAAAATTGCAATTGAATACCAATGTGCAAACCTCGCTATAGAGCAGCTGTACAAAAGAACATATTCGTATTGGCAAGCTGGTATACAGGTCATTTGGATCGTTGGTGGAAATCAATTGAAAAAGCAATCTGCATATTGGATGAAATTTTCCTCACTTATGGCTTTCTCCTTACAATCTTATCCTCAGCCACTTCTTATTTTCTTCTGTCCGAAACAAAAATCATTTATGAAATGTGCATTTGTCACTCCCTTTTCTACAAATGTTTTTTTCTCACATACTATATATTTACCAACTGATGCGACTACTTTTGAAATGCTTTTTTCTCCTGTTCCTTTCGGGAAAGAAAGATTGGGTGAAGAGTGGAAGAAGAGAAAGAAAAACTTTCGCCAAAATGCCTTACCGATTTGGAATTATAATTATAAGTCATTATTACGCCTCTTATATCAATTTAAATGTACCCCAGCGAGCTTTCCTTCTGAAATTGGTGTTCCACTCCCTTCTGCATTTGCTTTTCAAACAAACCCATTTATATGGCAAGCTTTTCTATATATGAAGTGTATAGGAGAGCTTGCAGTGGGAGAGTGTATTTCTCTTCAATACGTGTGTAGTTATGTAAAAAGGTATACGAAAAGGCGGATACTTCCGTACTTTTCGCAGCACATATGGAAAATGGCAGTTACTGAATATATGACATTTTTATGCTATATAGGTGTTTTACGTAAAGAGGGAACTTATACGTACCGAAAAATAAGGGATGCCGTGATGTTAAAAACAGAGGAGGAAATTATGAAACATGATGAGATTTGCTTAATACATGCGCTATCTTTATTTGAGGCAAATTTTAACATGAGAGGAGGAAAAGCGGATATAATAAAGAATGATTGTGAAGGAATTACATAAGAAAAAAACGAATTGTACTTAAGTAGAGATATTTAAAGGAGGGCTTAAAGAATGTCTGAACAAAACAAAGCGAAAGCATTACCAGATCGCAACGAGATTGAAGAAGCAAGTACGTGGCGATTAGAAGATATTTTCCAAACGGATGCAGAATGGGAAAAAGAATTCCAAGCTATTAAAGAGCTATTACCGAAGTTAACTGAATTTAAAGGGAAACTTGGTGACTCTGCGGACAATTTACTTGAGGCATTGCAATATGAAGATGAAATATCAATGCGATTAGGTAAGTTATATACATATGCTCATATGCGTTACGATCAAGATACAACAAACTCTGTATATCAAGCATTAAATGATCGTGCAACAAATTTATATTCACAAGTATCTAGTAGCACAGCGTATATTGTGCCTGAAATTTTATCGATTTCAGAAGATACACTGCAAACATTCTTGAAGGAAAATAGAGATTTAAGTGTATATGAACATGCATTAGAAGAAATTACACGTCAACGCCCGCACGTATTATCAGAAGCTGAGGAAGCTTTATTAGCGGAAGCATCTGAAGTAATGAGTTCATCAAGCAATACATTCGGTATGTTGAATAACGCGGATTTAAAATTCCCATCTATTAAAGGGGAAGACGGAGAAGAAATAGAAATTACACATGGCCGTTACATTCAGTTTTTAGAAAGTGATGATCCTCGTGTTCGCAAAGATGCATTTAAAGCTGTATATGAAACGTACGGAAAATTTAAAAACACATTCGCAAGTACGTTAAGCGGAGCAGTAAAACGTAATAATTTCAATGCGCGTGTTCGTAAATATGATTCTGCTCGCCAAGCTGCACTGAGCAATAATAATATTCCGGAAGCAGTATACGATCAACTCGTTGAAACAGTAAATGACAACTTACATTTATTACACCGTTACATCGATATTCGTAAGCGTGCACTAGGACTTGATGAGCTTCATATGTATGATTTATATACACCACTTGTACCAGAAGTGAAAATGAATGTGAAATACGAAGAAGCGCAAGACCTTTTATTAAAATCTTTAAACGTACTTGGTGATGAATATGTTGATATTTTGAAAGAGGCATATGAAAATCGCTGGGTAGATGTGTATGAGAATAAAGGAAAACGAAGCGGGGCATATTCATCTGGTGCATATGGAACAAATCCGTATATTTTAATGAACTGGCATGATAATGTAAATAATTTATTTACACTTGCTCATGAGTTTGGTCATTCGGTGCATAGTTACTATACAAGAAAAACACAACCGCACGTATATGGTGATTATTCCATCTTCGTAGCAGAAGTGGCATCTACTTGTAATGAAGCGCTTCTAAATGATTATTTATTAAAAACGACAGAAGATAAGAAAGAGCGTCTATATTTATTAAATCATTATTTAGAAGGGTTCCGTGGTACTGTATTCCGTCAAACGATGTTTGCAGAGTTTGAACATATTATTCATAAGAAAGTACAAGAAGGACATGCTGTTACGCCAGACATGTTAACGGAAATTTACTATGATTTAAATAAGAAATATTTCGGTGACGCTTTAGTAATCGACGAAGAGATTGGTTTAGAATGGTCTCGTATCCCACACTTCTACTACAACTATTACGTATATCAATACGCAACAGGATTTAGTGCAGCGACAGCTCTATCTAAACAGATTTTAGAAGAAGGACAACCAGCAGTAGAACGTTATATTAATGAGTTCTTAAAAGCAGGAAGCTCTGATTATCCAATTGAAGTGCTGAAAAAAGCAGGAGTAGATATGGCATCTCCTGAACCAGTAAAAGAGGCGCTACAAGTATTTGAAGAGAAATTAAATGAATTAGAAGCATTATTATTTGAAGAAAAGTAATGAAAAAAGACGAGGGATTGTATCCTCGTCTTTTTGTTGAATAGATTCAATGTCGATATTTGTCGAAAAGAAAGGTGAATTTCTTTGTTTTTCTAACTGAAAGGATAGTTTTACGACTGATTTTTAAAATTAAAACCCTTTGAATCGTTTTTTATAATTGAAATAAGAGAGAGTGATAACGATGATTCCGAATAAAAGAGGTAAGGCAATAATTTTAGGAAAAGCTTGTAGTAGAGAGAGGATGTACAAGAAAAAAGAAACGATGACAGTTAGAAAGAGAAGAGCAATATAAGATTTTTTCATAAATAAACCCCCTAAATGACCTTTTTTATAGCTTATTCAAAAATGAAAACGTTTAGAATGTGACAAAAGTGTGAAATTCGACAAAAGGGGTTGTCATCTGACGTCGAATCTTGTAATATAATAAGCGTGAACGAATTCACATACAAACATATACCCCTTTGTTTGAACGTGAAAATTTCTCCCATCCCCTTTAATATTTTTATAAGCCGTAAAGAAAAAGACCTGGTGTTTACACCAGGTCTTTTTCTTTTGCTATCCATTTCCAATAACGTTCGCATTTTACTTCTATCATTTGTACTTTTCGTTTCAGTTGTAATTTTTTTAGTTCGCGTTCAATTTCTTGTTGCGGACAATCATAAATAAATGCTACTTCTTTTGAAGATATAAATTGTGTTGCTTCTAGTAACACTTCTAAAGGTGGTAATGGTTCTGGCTCAATTTCACATTTTACAAGTTCTTTCAATAATTGTACGTATACATCGTAGGAATAATTTCCAGCGATTTTAATACCTTCTTCATCTGAGTTCGCATGAAAAAAGACGAGGGAAGGTATTTCTGTAATATGCATTTCATTCGTGAATTTCAAGTCACATTGGAAAGCTTTTTTTGCACTAGCAGAATGTAGATCTTTTTTAAATTCTTCTACATCAATATTGCTATCTTTCGCACATGCAAGTAATAGTTCGCAGTCAGGGTTTGATACATTTTCAAGGAAAATGTATTCTTGGAGTTTTCGCAAAAACTTCGAACCTGCTTTTCGGCCTTGCAACTCCGCTGCCTTAATTGCCATCGAAACTAAATATGGTGTTGACGATGCTTCTTGCATATGTACCTTTCCATCACATGAAAAACCTTGTAAACTGGTTGTCTTTTCCCACACAAATCGAATATTAGCAGGTTTATTCCATTTGTGTGAGGAAGCGTTCGTTCCATCCACTTTTCCTGTTACGATATGACGAATAGAGAAGTATTTCCCGTATTCAAGCCATAGTTTAATAATAAAAGGCTCAATTTCCCAGCAATCTTTACAAAGTGGATCAATAAATAAATATGCTTCTACAGACTTATGCTCGCATGCGGAAGGAGATGGCATATTTATATGCTTTGCTTCCTGCTTATCCATTACACTTCACCTGTTTCGTTTGGAGTATTAACCATATGCTGAGCGGTTAATGCTAAACGTTCAAAAACAAACTCTCTTATATGACCATGAACTCCAGTATCATCCATTGCTTGCTCCATACATGATAGCCAAGCCTCTGCTCGTTTTGGAGTAATCTCAAACGGAAGATGGCGTGCCCTTAACATAGGATGACCATGTTCTTCAGTGTACAAATTAGGACCACCTAAATATTGTGTTAAAAATTGCTTCTGCTTCCTAGCGGTTTCTGTTAAATCTTCCGGGAAGATGGGAGATAAGTCAGGCTGTTTACTGACATAGGAATAAAATGTATCTACTAATATTGCAATGCATTGTTCACCGCCAATTGCTTCAAATGGTGTCATCGGTTGCTTGCTCATCCTTTATAAACTCCTTTTTCCATGAAATGTATATCTATTGTAGCAATGGAATGTTCGAGAGGGCAAATAAACAGCTTTCTCAAAGATTCTTTGCTTATTCTACGGGTGTAAACTTTTTTAGTGAGATGTATCCACTAGTGAAACATATTCACTAGTGGAATTTTCACTTTAGCGTGCTTTTTTTTGTTTGGCAAGGAAAAAGCGTTTTACTTTGTTATTTGTATGGCGAACAGGTATGTTATGTTGCGTTAATAAATGAATAAATGCAGCTTTTCCTGTTTCTTCATCTTGCACTTCAAATTCAATTTCATAATCATCGTGATTGTAATAGAAACTATGATCAAAGACAAGCGTTCCGCCTTTAAATAATATTTCTGCTCTTTCTGTTGTTAAACTACCCATATATGTTAAAGCAGAAACAGGAATTTGTAATTTGTGTAATTGATCTACTACTGCTCCTTGAATGATTGTGTTTGTTTCCATCATCATTTTTGCTTCGTCTTCTGTTACGACTTGATGCGTTTCTAATAAACCGATTTCTGCAGGTTGTTTCAACGTTAACGTATAAGTTTCTCCTTTATGACGAATACGAAGTGCAGAGCCAGCTTCTTTTAACGAGAAGTCAGGTGTTTCAAAGTAGTGATTCACTTGTTTTGTAAATGCTTCAATAGAAAACGATTTACATAATGTATCGAATTCTTCTTTTGTAACGATATTTTTGAATTCAATTTCAATTTCTTGTGTCATTGTATAATCTCCTTTTGAAAAATAATTCTTTACACATTATCGCTTTTTCATAAATTTGGTTCAATGTTTTATTTGTTTGCGTCCATGTTATGATACAATAATACTGTTAAGTAAGACAGGAAGTTGAGATGGAGGAGTTAGAGCATGCAAAATAAAATCCAAGTTAAGAGCGTAGAAAAGAGAGAGAATGCTCTTATTTTTTGTGCGGAAAATAGTGAAATAGAGGTAAAGGAGTTAAGTGCGCGTAATCACGTACTTGTAGACTCAGACAATTTATCATTTTTATATATCTTAGAAAATGAATCATCTTTCATTTATGTAAGTATTCCGCACACATGCTGGGAAGCAATGCATGAAGCGATGAATAACGATGTGGTTATGTTCGTTCGCGTGAATGACATTGAAATGGAATTAGAAGGATTAAAAGAAGAAGTAGAATATTTAGTTGAAAATATTGAAGGTAATGCAAATTACGGAGAAGAATTAGTAACTGCTGTAGAAAAAGTATTTCTATAAGCAAATGGATTGATTTTGGTGGTGGTTGAAATGAATCGAAATTGGGAAGAATTTTTAGCACCTTACCACCAAGCGGTGGCAGAGCTAAAAGTGAAACTAAAAGGAATGCGTACTCAATTTGCAATGTTAACAGAGCATTCTCCAATTGAGTTTGTAACAGGAAGGGTAAAGTCGGTTGCAAGTATTATTGATAAAGCGGAGAAGAGAAATGTACCGCTAGACCGATTGAGAGAAGATATGCAGGATATTGCTGGGCTTAGAATGATGTGTCAATTTGTTGATGAGATTAAGCCTGTTGTAGAATATCTTCGAAAACGAAATGACTTTGAAATCGTGGAAGAACGTGATTATGTCACGCAAAAGAAAGATAGCGGTTATCGTTCTTATCATGTTGTCATTAGTTATCCTGTTCAAACGATTCAAGGTGAACAAAAAGTATTGGTAGAAATCCAAATACGCACGCTAGCAATGAACTTTTGGGCAACAATTGAGCATTCTTTAAATTATAAATATAGTGGACGTTTTCCTGAAGATATTAAAATACGATTGCAACGTGCAGCTGAAGCGGCGTTTTTATTAGATGAAGAAATGTCTTCTATTCGTCTTGAAATTCAAGAAGCGCAAAAGGCTTTTTCAAGAAAGCAAGAAACGAAAGATTCCGAATCATAAACTAAAGGGTGTTGGGCGATGAAATTTACAATTATGTCAAAGGGAGATCAATCATCAGATACACTGGCAAGCACGATGAAAGAGTACTTGCTAGATTTTGGATTTATAATGGATGAAAAGGAACCCGATATTGTAATTTCTGTTGGGGGAGATGGAACGCTTTTATATGCGTTTCATCGTTATTATAATCGATTGGATGAAACAGCATTTGTTGGTGTACATACAGGACATCTAGGTTTCTATGCAGATTGGTTACCAACAGAAGTAGAGAAATTAGTAATTGCGATTGCGAAAACACCATTCCAAGTGGTGGAATATCCGCTTTTAGAAGTTATTATTCGCTATGTGAATGGAAGTAAAGAGTCACAGTATTTAGCGATGAATGAGGCGACTGTAAAAAGTGCAGAAGGTACATTAGTAACAGAAGTAGAAATACGCGGAGAATATTTTGAAACATTCCGCGGAGATGGCCTTTGTATCTCTACTCCTTCAGGAAGTACCGCGTATAATAAAGCGCTTGGCGGAGCAATTATTCACCCATCTATTGAAGCGATTCAAATTGCAGAAATGGCGTCCATTAACAATCGTGTATTTCGTACTGTAGGATCGCCACTCGTATTGCCGAAGCATCATACATGTGTGTTAAAGCCAGCTGCAGGAATGAACTTACAAATTACAGTGGATCATTTAACGATGGTTCATCAAGATGTGAAATCAATCCAGTATCGCGTCGCAAACGAGAAAGTACGATTTGTTCGTTTCCGCCCATTCCCGTTCTGGAAACGAGTTCGTGACTCGTTTGTTGCAGATAAATAGAAAGGGTTATATATTTGAACAGATTTACATTGAAATGGGATATAGGGCCGGCTGAAGAGGGAACTTTAGTTAGGGAATTTTTGAAAACGAAAGGTATTTCTAAAGCCGCTTTAACGGATATAAAGTTTCATGGCGGAGCAATTGAAGTAAATGGTCAACATGCGAGTGTTCGTCATCAGTTGCGTGCTGGTGAAGAATTACGTGTCTTTTTTCCAGTGGAGGAAAGAAGTGAAGGGATGATGGCAGAAGATATTCCTTTATGCATTATATATGAAGATGACGCGGTTCTTATCATTAATAAAGAGGCGAATATGTCAACGATTCCGTCTAGAGAACATCCGGCAGGAAGTGTTGCCAATGCGCTGTTATCTCATTATGATAAGCAGCATCTTGCAAGTACAGTGCACATCGTAACACGTTTAGATCGTGATACTTCGGGGCTTATGCTTATTGCAAAAAATCGTTTCGTGCATCATCTTTTATCGAAGCAGCATCAACAAAAAGCTGTGAAACGAACGTATGAAGCAATTGTTCACGGAAAGATTGTAGAACGAGAAGGAATGATTGATGCACCAATTGGTCGAAAATCTGATAGCATTATTGAGCGAATGGTTTGTGAGGATGGACAAAGGGCAGTTACTCATTTTAAAGTAATTGATAGTACATATCATAAGACACATGTAGCGCTTGAGCTTGAGACAGGAAGAACGCATCAAATTCGTGTGCATATGGCTTATATAGGACATCCATTACTTGGTGATAGCTTATATGGAGGGAGAAGGGATGAAATGAAACGGCAAGCACTTCATAGTAAATCTTTGACGTTTTATCATCCTATTTTAGAGAAAGAGATGTCTTTCACTATAAAGCTTCCAAGCGATATGCAAGAAGTGTTGCGGCATACTTAAAAAGGGAACAAAATTCTTATATTATAAAGAATTTTGTTCCCTTTTTTCTTAGCGGAATAATATTAAAATTTGGTTTTCACCCGTACGCTTTATAACGAAAAATCCATTTTCGGCTTTTGTAGCAATGCCATTGTCATTTGGAAGACAAAATCCATGTGCTTCGCAAGTGCCGTCATCACGTACTAACATTTGTCCAATTAATCCGACAGGAAGCCACTCGGCGCGATCTTTTCTTGCTACATATTTGCGAGTTGGATCCCATTCTGTATTTAAAAGAGGTTGTATTTCTTCGGTTTCCGTCCATACATATTCGCGTTTTCCAAAGTTATCTGTTTTATAACGTTTTTCCCAACTTAAAGCCCCGCTATTTCCTATAAGGGCAGGGGTTGCGCTAGATATTCCTAAAATGAACGAGTCGTGTGAAGTAGCTATCCGAATTTTTTCTTCGCTACTAAATGTAACGAAATAACCGACATCAATAGGTTTATGATCTTCGGTTTCAAACATTTGTGCAAAATCCGTTCCACTTGCATTGTAAGACGCACCCTCAATGTACATTTCTCCATTATGGGCAAGCCATTTAGCCCCGATATTATGGTCGGTGTCGCTTACACCATTTGCAATAAACCAAGAATAAGCTTCTTCTGCAGTGCCGAAGCGCCCCATAATATGGCTACCTGCAAAATGAGCTGTTGATGTATGATGACCTTCCGCATGAGAAGAGGATCCGTTAGCGATAGTTGCGGTTCCTTCTGCGTGTGCTGCTTCGCCTAAAGCAATCGTCTGTTTACCCTCTGCATGAGAATAAGCTCCGCCTGCTGTCGTTTCACTTCCCTCACTATGCGAACTATGTCCAGTTGCTTTTGAGTTTGATCCCTCTGCATGAGAGAAAGAACCTTTTGCGTGTGTTAATAAGCCTTCCGCATGTGCTGCCATGCCCTCCGCATGAGAGTGAAGCCCTTCCGCATATGCATATCGGCCGCCCCTTTTAACTTTTGTATTTTCAGGTGTAGGTGTCTCAATTATGAGTGGTTTTTCAGTTTGTATATCATTCGATGAAGCCAATGCCTCTTTTATTTTTTTTACTTTGTTTATAATAGCAGCTGGAATTTCTGGTTTCACTTTTTTATTTATTGCTACAGAAATATTTTCTTCCGTCTTTTCTTCTGTTTGATTAGAATGTATTACCTGTTCATCTTGATTTGAGAGCTGTTTATTTTTTTGTTGCATCTTTATTTTTCTGCGATCGATTATGCGGCTCATCACAGCATTTTCTAAAGAGACATATGTTGGTTTTACTTTGCTTTTTTTTGATGACTCTTGTTCTTCCAGTTCTTCTATCGCTGCAGCCCGAATACTACACCAGTTGTTAATTCCGTACATGGGCAGATATAAAGGGGGAAATTTTCTTTTTTGTTTAGAAGATTTTTTCTTCATTCTGTCACCTCCTGCGACATTATATGTAGTGTAATTAAAAAAAGATGCACTTTATTGCATCTTTTTTTAATTACTTTACCTAGTTTTATATGAGATCTGCCTAAATAATACGGTAATCTTTCGCTAAGTAAGGTAGTTATGAAATTGGACGGAATTTCTCAGCGACAAAAGGTAAAGAAGAAGGAACAGAGATAGTCTCCATTTCAGGATAACGTAATCCGGTTAATTTGCCACCAAATACAGCACCAGTATCAATATTGACTGTCTGATTGACGAATCGAGGTTCTGCTACTGGTGTATGTCCATATACAATCCAAGCTTGCCCCTTGTACTCTTGCGCCCAATCGCGACGGACAGGTGAGCCATCGGCATGCTTTTCTCCTGTAATATCGCCATATAATACAAAGGTTTGTACTTTTTTATCTCGTCTTCCTATGTAATCTTGCCGAATCCCAGCGTGACATACGATTACTCTTTTTTCATCTAGTATGTGGTAGAGCGGTGATTGTTCATAAAGAGTGATAAACTTTTCTTTTATAATGTTTTGCTTATGAGAAGGGAGTGCCTCATATTCAGCAACAGTTGTTTCAAGTCCGTGAGCGACTGTTACATTACGCCCAAGGAAAAATCGATATAGTTTATTACAGTGATTTCCAGGAGCGTAATAAGCTTCTTTTTTATGTATGACAAGTTCCCATACAATTTCAATCATACGTAATGAATGAGGACCACGGTCTGTAATATCGCCAACGAATGCAAGTTTACGTTGGTCAGGGTGAACCGGTAGACCGCTACTCCAGTTATATCCTAGCTGCTCTGTTAAATTTTGAAACTCTTGGAAGCATCCATGAATATCTCCTATAATGTCATATTTCATATTTAAACCTCCATCGTATTTTTCATTAGTATATCTAAAAAAGGATAGAGATAAAAATATAGCGTTTTTGTGTTGTTCATTTAAACATAAAGATTTTCGTTCTTGAGCGAACATTTAAAATGAATCCAATCGCAATCATGTATGTAAGCAGTGAACTTCCTCCGTAACTCATAAGAGGTAATGTTATCCCTGTAATGGGAAGTAATCCGATTGTCATCCCGATATTTTGGAATACTTGGAAAGTAAACATTCCGATTGTACCAGCGCAAATGTAACTACCGAAAGGGTCATTACTTTCTAAAGCAATATGAATCATTCGAAAAATGAGTAAGAAAAAAAGAGAAATAATGACACTTGCGCCTAGAAAGCCAAATTGTTCAGCGACATTAGTGAAAATAAAATCTGTATGTGGTTCTGGAAAATATACTTGTCCATTTTCCCACCCTTTTCCTTGCATTTCTCCGGATCCAGTCGCTAAGAATGCTTGTCTTAATTGATAGCCTTGTGCATCATATTTGTAAGGTGCTAACCATCCGTAGAAGCGATTTAATTGATACTCTTTTAAAATGTGTGCTTTAAAGAAATCTGTGTGAGTAAAAAAAATATATATTAATGTAGATCCAGCAACGAAAGTACCTGAAACTAATCCAAAAATAAAACGCCATCGTATGCCAGAAACTAGTATCATTGCTGCAAGCATCGCTGAAATGACCATTGTGTTTCCTAAATCTGGTTCTTTTGCAATAAGTAGTAGTGGTGGCAAGCTTGTCGCAAATATTTTTCCAAGTAGTAAAAAATCGTCATGTATCGTTTGGGAAAAATATTTCTCATTATGATTTGCTATAATTCGTCCAATGACGATAATTAAAAACAATTTCATAATTTCAGAAGGCTGAAAATTTCCGATGCCTGGGAGCCTGTACCAAGCGGTAGCGCCTTTAATTGTAACGGCACCTGGTACTTGAAGTTCTAGTCCAATAAGTAGTACCATTGCAAAGCTGTACAAATACCAAGCAATTTTTTGATAACGATCGAAGTCGATAATCATAATAACACCAATGGCTATAAATCCAATGAAATACCATTGGATTTGCTTTAGTACAAAATTGACGTTTTGTAAAAATGGCGGTAAAGAGGCTTGCGCACTTGCAATAGCACAACAACTAACAATCCCAATGGCAAATAAAATAAATAGTAATACGTAGTCTATTTGATATTGAGAATTTGGATCTTTCAATGTAGGTATTCCTTTCTACTGCTCTTTATAGTAATGGATTTTATCCCGCATTAATGGGCAGTAAGACCCCCACCTCAAAATTCAGCGAAAGCGAAGAAGTTAGGTGGGGGATCAACTGCCCGTAAAAGCCCGATTGGTGAGAGCTGATTAAAGTTTCACTTTATAGTATGAGAAAGAATGTATGAACTATACGAATGATTCACATATAGTCCATACACTTTTAATTTTGCAGAGTAGTTTAATTGTTTAGCTCTTTAATAATTATATCCAAACAATGAGAGAGACGTACATGTGCGTCAGGAAAAATATCTAGTTGATGAAGATAGTATTTTAAGGAACTTTTACACCATTGGTAAGCACTAAGTAGAGCTGCTCTATAGTCCGTAGTATTTTGTAAAAAGCCATATTCTTTTGCTGTTATAACAAGGTGTGTGAAATCTTCACAACCTTGAAGGAGCTTATTGTGTATTTGTTGTCCAGCATGGTAGCGAAATTGACTTAAAGGCTCAGAAATGTATATTGCATTTCCTTTAGAAAGTAAAGAAATCCATGAGGCCATATCAACACTACAAGAATATTGTCGCTCTTTAAGGGTGCCAAAAGGTTCAGTGAGCAATTCCTTTCGGAACAAAGTAGTTGTAGGCTCACCGATAATGTTGTGTCCGCCCTTTAACATCCAATTACCTAAAAATATCCCGTTTAATGGGGTGTCTTCACTATATAACCTTTGTGTTGGATGGGAATCACCTATTAGATTTCCATGATCATCAATGCGTACTCGATAAGAAGTAACAAGAGCAAGATTTTTATTGGGATCTTGCTCAAAATAGGTCATCATTTTTTGTATTTTATGCTTATAAAACACGTCATCGTCCATTAAAAAATTTATATACTCACCATTTGATTTTTCTATGAGCATAAGGTCATTGTGAAATTGTCCTAGAGTAGGGGTATTTCGAATGTATGTTATATTTTTATAATTTGGTAAGTATTGTTCGCGTATTAAAGTTGCTGTTTCATCATTTGTACTATCATCTCCGATGATGATTTCAATATTTGAATAAGTTTGTGCCAATGCACTTTCTAGAGCAATTTTGAAATAATGAGGCCGATTATAAGTAGGAATAAGGATGGAAACGAGAGGTGGATTTTTTTCATTCATCATACATAACTTCCTTTCAGAAGCTTTTTTTTGTAAGAACAATATCTTGGTAACTTGTATATTCATGTCTGCCGCACCATAAACCGTAATGCGGCTTATTGATTATTTCTAGGCCGTACTTATTCAATAGATTGCAAATATCTGTCTCAGGATAAGCAACTGCGAAATTCGGAATATCTTTATTTACAACGTAGCAATTTTCGATTCGATGATAAAAACCTAATGTACTTTGTCCTGCATTTAAATAATAGGACGATTCAGGGTTTATAAGAAAGAATGTAATGAAACATCTCCCGTCTTTTTTTAATACACGTACAATTTCAGATACGTAATGTTCTAATTCTTTTGGGAGAAGATGTGTAAATACAGAAGTTAAAAAGATAAAATCGAATGTTCCGTCTTCATAGGGAAAACGATATTGAGAGGCATCTTCTTTTCCTTCCGGATTATAGAATTGATTGTATATGTCAACATGTTCAAAGTGAAAATTATTACGCATAGTTGAAATGTTATTTTGACACCAAGTAATTCCATATTTAAACAAATCAAATCCATAATACGCTCCATCATCATTTAAGTAATTCATTAATGGTACAGCCATTCGGCCGACACCGCAGCCTACATCTAATACTTTTTCATTTGATTTTAAAGCACCAATTTGAATAAAATGCTTTAGGAACTCTTTTCCAACCTTTTTGAAGTCGCCACCTACATATTGGACGAGTTCAGGAGGGGGGAGTAAAGTCATTTCTTTGTTAAGTTCACTCATGAGTATACCCCTTTCTTGTATGAGAAGATGCAGTAAATCTATTAATAAAATTTTCAATTTGTAGTGAGAGAATACAGGAAAACAATTGTTATATGTAAGGAGATTCCGAAAAAGAATACTTAATTGGATTAGAAGTGAGAGAAGAATGAGTGAAAATGGAATCTCCTATAGATTAAATCTTTTTTTATTCTTTTCTCCAATAAACGCCAAATACATCAATTTTAGTAATAGGGGCTTTTAAATTTCGTTGGTTTCTAAAGTCTGTCACAGCCTCAGCGCATGGCGGTAGCCCGTAGTCATCGATAATTATATAGCCACCTTTAGAAACTTTATCATATAAGTTCACGAGACCATCCATTGTGGATTCGTACATATCACCATCAAGCCGTGCAATTGCTATTTTTTCAATTGGTGCTGTTGGTAAAGTATCTTTAAACCAACCTTTTAAAAATTTCACTTGAT
Source organism: Bacillus cereus group sp. Bce041 (assembly GCF_052646455.1). Taxonomy (NCBI): domain Bacteria; kingdom Bacillati; phylum Bacillota; class Bacilli; order Caryophanales; family Bacillaceae; genus Bacillus; species Bacillus cereus group sp. Bce041. Next base: position 661,113 of record NZ_JBQXON010000002.1, on the reverse strand, counting down.
CATTTAGTAAATCATATTTTTTGAAATTCTCTTGTACTTGTTCTAAAGAGACTCGTAAGTAATCGAATGTGTGTAAATAATCACCGTAATCTTTTGGATATTGTTCTAGATTCGGTGCTGGCAAACCTTCAAATGAATCTGCAACCCACACATTACGATCCGTAATGTTGTTTGCTTGTAAAAAACCATTCATAAAAATGCATGATCCTCCGCGCCATACACCTGTTTCAATAAAATCACCTTCTATATTTTCACGAACAACGGTTTCCATCGCCTCTTGTAATTGGTTCATACGTTCTCGACCAATCATGCTATGTGCTGCTCTTGGCCAATCCATTCCATCATGACGTTCACTTTTAGAAACATTTGGTTTTACAATTTTTAAGTTATGGTTTTCAGCATATTGCTTAATGAATAAAGGGAGGGGGACTGTAACTGGTTCGAATTCTAGTTCTTTTGAAATATGTAGAGATGCGGGTAAGTATGCCTCATATTCTAACCATATTTCAAATAAAATGGTCTTCTTTAGCAATTCGAGATAAAGCTGAACAGCAGATTTACTTTCCATATTTGTGCCTCCTGCAAAATGTCATACAACAATATGATTATGTAGATAGCGAATGTTTCATGATTGAATTTGAAATTGAAAAAGCAGTAAAACTGATATCAGTTTTACTGCTAAGTAAAAAATTAAGCGATTTTTTCAATAATAATAGATGCATTTGTACCAAGAGCTAATGATAGCCCAAGTCCTGTAACGATTACTTCAACTAATGATGGAGTTGTCGTAATTTGCGTAATTGCTTGAACAACGATAGGTGCTCCAACTGAGATTAAAGTAGCCCCAGTACCTGGTACAGATACCCCATTTACTTGGATTGTAAGCCCCCCTAATACACTTATTGCCGCAGTATATACGATAACAGTGATTTTATAGAATCCAGTTTCAGCAATAACGAAAGTATCAGCATCTAATTGAGAAATTGCTGTACCAAACTGAGATCCAACAGTATTAAATGGTACTGGAGCATTTAGTCCAAGGTCTAAAGAAATTCCAGCGGAGTTAAATGCATACAATCCTGCTGGAAGTCCTAGTCCGGATGGTCCAGTCGGTCCAGTCGGTCCAGTAGCCCCAGTCGGTCCAGTCGGTCCAGTAGCTCCAGTGTCACCAGTCGGCCCTGTAGGTCCAGTAGCCCCAGTGTCACCAGTCGGCCCCGTAGGTCCAGTAGCCCCAGTGTCACCAGTCGGCCCCGTAGGTCCAGTAGCCCCAGTGTCACCAGTCGGCCCCGTAGGTCCAGTAGTCCCAGTGCCACCAGTCGGTCCAGTCGGCCCTGTAGGTCCAGTCGGCCCCGTAGGTCCAGTTGGCCCTGTAGGTCCAGTCGGCCCCGTAGGTCCAGTCGGCCCGGTCGGCCCAGTCGGAAGGGTAAACGGTGGTATCGGTGGTAATGTAGGTCCTACAAGATTAGGGTCAAATGCACTAGCTGATAAAGATTCATCGGGATTTAATCCATTTGAATAATTATTATTTGACATAAATTCACCTCCATAAAGCGTTCATTATATAGTAGATGCAAAACCGAAAGAAAATGACACGGACATTTGAATTATTGAAAAGAAATCTTAAACTACTTGAACAATTTAAAAAAATGGAAAGTTTAGTATATGTATAACATATGATTGATTTGGAAGAGGGTGATTATGTTGAACAAGCAAGGAATTACAATTAGTTTATGTATGATTGTTCGAGATGAGGAGGAGACAATAGCCCGTTGTTTAGAAACAGTTGAAAAAATTGTGGATGAAATTATAGTAGTTGATACAGGTTCCGTCGATCGAACGAAAGAAATCGTAGAGAAATACACTTCTAACATATATGATTTCCAGTGGATTGATGATTTTGCAGCAGCAAGAAATTTTTCTTTTTCAAAAGCGACGCAAGAGTATATATTGTGGCTAGATGCAGATGATGTCTTATTAGAAGATGCTCAAGAAGCATTGAAACTTTTAAAAAGAGAATTAGATCCTAAAATTGATGCTGTTTCGATGCCTTATCATCTTGCAATGGATTCTAACGGGAAACCTTTATATTGTACAAAAAGAAATCGACTTGTAAAGCGTGAAAAACAATTTCAATGGTTTGGAAAGGTTCATGAGTATTTAGCTATTTCTGGTGAGGTTTTTAGTAGTAATGTTGCTATTACACATAAAAAAGAAAAAAAAGTAACAAATCGTAATTTGAAAATTTTTCAAAATACTGTAGCGGCAGGTGAAGAATTAAGTCCGAGAGATTTATTTTATTACGCAAATGAATCTACGGATAACCAAAAATATGATGATGCAGTTCTTCTATATGAAACATTTCTTAATCAAGACGAAGGATGGTATGAAGAGAAAATTTATGCATGTGGTAAGTTAGGAGATTGCTATGCAAAGCTCGGAATGTGGGAGAAGGCAATCGAATCTTGTGTGAAGTCGTTTCGGTATGACGTCCCTAGAGGAGAGAATTGTACAAGAATAGGATATATATATATGGAACAAGAAAAATATAATGAAGCGATATTTTGGTTTAAACTTGCTACGGAAGTACCAATGGCAACGGAAAGTCCTTTCCATAGTCCAGCTAGCTACACATGGCTACCCTATTTACAAATGTGTATTTGTTATAGCAGGTTAGGGGAGCAGGATAAAGCGTATTATTACAATGAATTAGCAGCTTCTTATGTTCCGAATAATGCTGCAATTGAATATAACCGTAAATATTTTCGGGGAGTTTTTGATAAACCATATAAAGTGTAATAGGTTTCGTTTTTTAGAAATGATTTATCGCTATTCTAACTCTAATAGATTGGTTATATATTAGAGTATCAGTAACGTAACCAATATAAATAAAAGATTTTATACTGCTATTTGCGGGCTAATAATCATTGGGGGATGAACAAAATCTGCACTTTATAGAATTCATATGAGATTTATATTTCTAATTCAATTTGCATAAGGAGTGTGTGAAATGAATCGCGAAAAAAGTTCTTTATATGAAGAAAAATCCGAGCATTATTATAATGCAGCGAATCCGAATTTATTAAAGCATATAAAAAAGGAATGGAAAGAAGTTCTTGATATTGGTTGTTCGAGCGGTGCATTGGGAGCAGCTATTAAAGAAAACGGTACACGTGTATCAGGAATAGAGGCATTTCCAGAGGCGGCAGAAAAAGCGAAGGAAAGACTAGATCATGTTATTTTAGGGGATATAGAAAAAATAGATCTTCCTTATGAGGAGGGGCAATTTGATTGCGTCCTATTTGGGGATGTATTAGAGCATTTATTTGATCCGTGGGCTGTGATTGAAAAGGTTAAGCCATATATAAAGCAAAATGGTGTGATTTTAGCAAGTATACCAAACGTTGCTCATATTTCAGTATTAGCTCCCTTGCTTGCTGGAAATTGGACGTATACAGAATATGGTTTATTAGATAAAACACATATTCGTTTCTTTACATTCAATGAAATGCTAAGAATGTTTTTAAAAGCAGGATATTCAATTAGTAAAGTAGATCGTGTATATGTTGATCATAAAATGTATGAGCCGCTTATTGAGGAGTTATATGGAATTTGTAAAAAATATCGTCTTGGAAGTGGCTTCATGGCTGAGACAGTTGTATTTCAGTATATTATTGAAGCTGAAAAATCACAATTATGAGTGCTGCAGACAAAACAATATTATTTGTTACATGTATAAATGATCGGAAATTGTATGCAAACTGCGTTCGACATATATTGCAATTGTTAGTACCGCCAGGGTATATTGTACAATTTATGCCGATTCGAAATGCGAAAAGTATGACGAGTGGATACAATCAAGCCATTTCGCATCCAGCGAAGTATAAAGTGTATTTACATCAAGATGTTTTTATTATAAATAGGGCTTTTTTATACGGATTACTTCAATTATTTGAGGAACATGAACACCTTGGTATGATTGGGATGGTTGGAGCGCAATATGTTCCTCCGACTGGTGTATGGAACGAAGGGCGTGGAATTGTAGGAAAGGTCATTGGTTATATGAATGATTTGTTTTATATGGCAAGTTTAGAACAACCGTATCATGAATCAAAAACATTTATTCCTGTAGAATGTATTGATGGTTTATTAATGGCCACACAATATGATGTTCCGTGGCGAGAAGACTTATTTGACGGATTTGATTTTTATGATGTATCTCAATCATTTGAATTTAGGAAAGCAGGATATACAGTTGGTGTACCTGTACAGCGCGATGCTTGGTGTATCCATTATCATTTTGATGTGAATATGACGAACTATGAAAAGTATCGGAAAATATTTGTGGAACAATATATGTCAGATGTAAATAAGGAAGAATAAAAGGGGGGACAAAAATGAAAGATCATACAATATTAGTCGTTGTTTGTGTAAATAATGAGGAGCTTTTCAAACAATGTGAGAGCCAAATAAGAAACATTTTTGTTCCCCCAGGTTATGTCGTGCAAATTTTTCCGATACGAGATGCACAAAGTATGGCAAGTGCATACAACCGAGCCCTTTCATATCCAGCGAAATACAAAGTGTATATACATCAAGATACATATCTTATTAATCGAGACATGTTTTCTACACTTATATCTCTTTTTAAAGAAAATGAAAAGCTTGGTTTAATAGGAGTCGCTGGGGCTCAGTTTTTACCGAATAACGGGATATGGTGGGAAGGAAAAAATTTAGTAGGGAAAGTGATTGAGTATAGAAGATGGAATTATCAATTATTAAATTTAGATCAGGTTTTTTATGGTAATCAACCATTTTTGTCAGTTCAGGCAATTGATGGCTTATTCATGGCAACGCAGTATGATATTCCGTGGCGAGAAGATTTGTTTCAAGGGTTTCACTTTTATGATGTGTCACAGTCTTTAGAGTTTCAAAGGGCTGGTTATTTAATCGGTATCCCAAATCAAGCAAATTTATGGTGTATTCATTACAACGGGGATGAGTTTGATGCGGATACATATGAGAAGTACCGGAAAGTGTTTGTAGAACATTACAAAGATATATTATCTCCATCATAAAGGAGAGATGCAAAGTGAAAGGAATTATTTTAGCAGGTGGTACTGGATCGAGATTATATCCAATAACGAAAGTAACGAATAAACATTTACTTCCTGTTGGTCGGTATCCGATGATTTATCATGCGGTATATAAGCTAAAACAATGCGATATTACAGATATTATGATTATTACGGGTAAAGAGCATATGGGGGATGTTGTTAGCTTTTTAGGGAGTGGTCATGAATTTGGAGTGTCCTTTACGTATCGTGTGCAAGATAAAGCGGGCGGGATCGCACAGGCGTTAGGGCTTTGTGAAGATTTCGTCGGGAATGATCGTATGGTAGTTATATTAGGGGATAATATTTTTTCAGATGATATTCTTCCGTATGTTGAAGAGTTTGCAAATCAAAAAGAAGGTGCGAAAGTGCTATTGCAATCTGTAGAAGATCCCGAAAGATTTGGCGTAGCACATATTCAAAACCGAAAAATAGTTGAAATTGAAGAAAAGCCGAAAGAGCCGAAAAGTTCTTATGCGGTTACGGGAATTTATTTGTATGATTCGAAAGTCTTTTCTTATATTAAAGAATTAAAACCTTCTGCACGGGGAGAACTTGAAATTACAGATATAAATAATTGGTATTTAAAACGAGGGGTACTTACTTATAATGAAATGAACGGCTGGTGGACTGATGCGGGAACTCATGCTTCGCTTCAAAAGGCGAATACGTTAGCGCGTGATATTAATTTTGGGAAACAGTTTAACGGAGAATAGGTGAGAATATGAAAGTTGTAGAAACAAATTTTACCGATGCAAAATTGTTAGAACCGAGGTTGTTTGGAGACGAGCGTGGCTTTTTTTCAGAGAGTTATAATAAGCAGGTGCTAGAAACATTAGGGATAACGTATTCATTTGTACAGGATAACGTATCTTATTCGGCTAAGGCAGGAACGATTCGGGGACTACACTTTCAAAAAAAACCGAAAGCACAAACGAAACTCATTCAAGTTATGCAAGGGGCAATTTATGATGTTATCGTTGATTTACGAAAAAAATCACCAACATTTAAACAATGGAAAGGATATATTTTAAGTGCAGATAACCATCGGCAATTACTAGTGCCAAAAGGGTTTGCGCATGGATTTTGCACGCTTGTTCCGCATACTATCGTTATGTATAAAGTAGATGAATATTATAGCGCAGAGCATGACTCAGGATTACTTTGGGAAGATAAAGATTTAGCAATTCCTTGGCCAGTAACCGATCCTATATTGTCCGATAAGGATCAGATATTACCATTATTAGAGGAATATGAAGATAGTTTTTAAGTAGGAGCGTTGTTTATGAATATATTAGTAACAGGTGGGGCTGGATTTATTGGAAGTAATTTCGTTCATTACATGCTACAAAGTTATGAAACGTATAAAATTATTAATTACGATGCATTAACATATAGCGGGAATTTAAATAACGTAAAATCTCTTCAGGATCACCCGAATTACTCTTTTGTAAAGGGAGAAATTCAAAATGGAGAGCTATTAGAACACGTTATAAAAGAGCGGGATGTACAAGTGATTGTAAATTTTGCAGCTGAATCACATGTGGACCGTAGTATTGAAAATCCGATTCCTTTTTATGATACAAATGTAATTGGGACGGTCACTTTATTAGAACTAGTTAAAAAATATTCGCATATAAAACTTGTGCAAGTATCAACGGATGAAGTGTATGGCTCTTTAGGAAAAACAGGGAAGTTCACAGAGAAAACGCCGTTAGCTCCAAATAGTCCATATTCTTCAAGTAAGGCGAGCGCGGACATGATAGCTCTATCTTACTATAAAACATATCAATTACCGGTTATAGTAACGCGTTGTTCTAACAATTATGGGCCGTACCAGTATCCCGAAAAATTAATTCCGTTAATGGTTACGAATGCACTGGAAGGAAAAAAACTACCGTTATATGGTGATGGTTTAAATGTAAGAGATTGGTTACATGTAACGGATCATTGCAGTGCGATTGACGTTGTTTTGCATAAGGGACGTGTAGGAGAAGTATATAATATAGGTGGAAATAATGAAAAAACAAATGTAGAAGTTGTGGAACAAATTATTACTCTTTTAGGAAAAACAAAAAAAGACATTGAATATGTTACAGATCGTTTAGGGCACGATCGTCGTTATGCGATTGATGCAGAGAAAATGAAGAATGAATTTGATTGGGAACCGAAATATACGTTTGAACAAGGATTACAAGAGACGGTGAAATGGTATGAAAAGAATAAGGAATGGTGGAAACCACTAAAAGACCAGTAAGGGGCATGTTAAATGAAAGAGAGGGTTATCATAACAGGAGCAAACGGTCAATTAGGAAAGCAACTATTTGAAGAGTTAGACTCTGAAGAATATGATATATATCCATTTGATAAAAAGTTATTAGATGTGACAAATATATCCCGAATACAACAAGTGGTACAAGAAATAAAACCACATATAATTATTCATTGTGCTGCCTATACGAAAGTAGATCATGCGGAGAAAGAACAGGATCTTGCATATAGAATAAATGCAATCGGAGCTCGAAATGTAGCGGTTGCTTCACAATTAGTAGGGGCGAAGCTAGTTTATATTAGTACTGATTATGTATTTCAAGGCGCCAGACCAGATGGATACGACGAATTTCATAGTCCAGCGCCGATAAATATATATGGGGCCTCTAAGTATGCGGGGGAGCAGTTCGTCAAAGAGTTACATAATAAATATTTTATCGTTCGCACATCGTGGCTATATGGTAAATATGGGAATAATTTCGTGAAAACGATGATGCGATTAGGAAAAGAAAGAGATGAAATATCTGTTGTAGCGGATCAAGTTGGCTCTCCTACGTATGTGGCGGATTTGAATATGGTTATTAATAAGCTCATTCATACTTCTTTATACGGTACATACCACGTATCAAACAGAGGTTCATGCTCTTGGTTTGAATTTGCACAAAAGATATTTTCGTACGCCAATATGAAAGTGAATGTATTACCTGTTTCAACGGAAGAATTCGGGGCTGCGGCTGCGAGGCCCAAATATTCTATTTTTCAACATAACATGCTAAGATTAAATGGTTTTTCACAAATGCCGTCTTGGGAAGAAGGATTAGAGCGGTTTTTTATAGAAACCAAAAGTCATTAACAAATTTCTGTTAATGACTTTTTTGTTTGCCTTTAAGCGGTTTTATGGTACTATAATTATAGTATCAGGTACTAATAACAAGTATAAGTATTTCTGGGAGGATATATCATGGAACTATTACAAGGGAAAACATTTGTTGTTATGGGCGTTGCGAACCAAAGAAGTATTGCATGGGGAATAGCTCGCTCTTTGCATAATGCAGGTGCAAAATTAATATTCACATATGCAGGAGAACGTTTAGAAAGAAACGTTCGTGAATTAGCGGACACATTAGAAGGACAAGAATCACTTGTATTACCTTGTGATGTAACGAATGATGAGGAACTTACAGCTTGCTTTGAAACAATTAAACAAGAAGTAGGTACTATTCACGGTGTAGCACATTGTATTGCTTTTGCAAATCGCGATGACTTAAAAGGTGAATTTGTAGATACTTCTCGCGATGGATTTTTACTTGCACAAAATATTAGTGCATTCTCTTTAACAGCTGTAGCAAGAGAAGCAAAAAAAGTAATGACAGAAGGCGGAAATATTTTAACGTTAACATACCTTGGCGGCGAGCGCGTTGTGAAAAATTATAACGTTATGGGTGTTGCGAAAGCTTCATTAGAAGCGAGCGTGAAATATTTAGCGAACGATTTAGGTCAACACGGTATTCGTGTTAACGCTATTTCTGCAGGACCAATTCGTACGTTATCTGCAAAAGGTGTAGGCGATTTCAACTCAATCTTAAGAGAAATTGAGGAGCGCGCACCACTTCGTCGTACAACAACGCAAGAAGAAGTTGGCGATACAGCAGTATTCCTATTCAGTGATTTAGCACGCGGTGTAACAGGAGAAAACATTCATGTTGATTCAGGGTATCATATCCTAGGATAAATATAATATTAATTTTTAAAGGACAATCTCTAAATGCTGAGATTGTCCTTTTTATTTGTTCTGAGAAAGAACGATTTTTAACGAAAGTTCTTACCACGTGATGAATATAACTATAATAGTACACGATTTATTTAGCTACGTATGGAAGTGGGAGGGACGAGTGTGAAGAATAAAAATAAAAGTTCAACAGTTGGAAAACCGTTGTTATATATCACGCAAGTAAGTTTAGAACTTGCTGCACCGAAAATAAAAAGGATTATCCTGACAAACTTTGAAAATGAAGATCAAAAAGAGAAAAGTAATAGACAAGAAAATATTGTAAGTAGTGCTGTGGAAGAGGTAATAGAACCAGAACAACAAGAAGAGCAGCAAGTGGAAGAAAAAATAGAAGAAAAAGAAGAACACGCAGAACAAGAAGAGCAAGAAGAGCAAGAACCAGAACCAGTAAGAACTGTCCCGTATAATAAATCATTTAAGGATATGAATAATGATGAAAAAATTCATTTTTTACTAAACCGCCCTCATTACATTCCGAAAGTAAGGTGCAGAATAAAAACAGCTACAGTCTCATATGTTGGATCGATCATATCGTATCGAAATGGCATTGTATCTATTATGCCGCAAAATAGTATGAGAGATATTAGGCTGTCTATAGATGATATCCAATCGATTAGTATGGCCGGTTTTTAAATATGTAAAGGTGGTAGAAAGCTTCTACCACCCCAATAGTTTTTTAGTTTACTTTACGATAGAAACGTCGCGTAAGCATTGAATCGCACAGAAACAGCTTAAATCAACAGTAATGCAAGTAGTTGTAGATATTAATCTTGCATTTGGTACAGCTAAAAACGTACAAATTGGATCGTCACCAGGTGGTACCGGAGAACTGTCACCTAAAACTACAGTTAATACACGTAGTACAGCACAGCTATCGTCATCTACACTTTCCACACGGAAAATTGGAGAACGGCAGCTAGTAAGGCTTGATGATGGTGCAAATGCTTCAAAAGGTTCTCCAGTTTTTGTGTATAAAATAAAAGGGCGTGTATTAGCTACTGATGCAGTATTGTGTGCACCTAAGAATGGGATTTCACAACCAGATCCACATGTTGTTGTAGAACAATCTTGTAATTCATTGATGAATTTTACAACGTCAACTACACAATGAGAAGAGCCATGGTGTTTATTTTCGTTACAACTCATTAATGTCACTCCTTATCTTCTTGTTTGTATTTACATTAATAAGATATTGGAGTCGAGGAGATTTGGTCACAATCTCAAGACCTTTTTTTTTAAATAGGCGAAAGAGGATAAGGGAAGGTGGAATCATGCTGTTTACAAGCTGGCTTTTATTTTTTATTTTTGCGTTAGCTGCTTTTAGGCTCACTCGTTTAATTGTTTATGATAAAATTACAGCCTTTTTGCGAAGACCATTTATTGATGAATTAGAGATTACGGAGCCGGATGGAAGTGTATCAACGTTTACAAAAGTGAAAGGTAAAGGATTAAGAAAGTGGATTGGCGAATTGTTAAGCTGTTATTGGTGTACAGGTGTATGGGTTAGTGCTTTTTTATTAGTCTTATATAATTGGATTCCTATCGTTGCAGAACCGTTACTTGCATTATTAGCCATTGCAGGAGCAGCAGCAATCATTGAAACGATTACAGGATATTTTATGGGAGAATAATATATTTTCATAATAAGAGAAAAAGCGGAGTTTAAAAGAATGAGGGAACGGAAATAAAGAGTTGTTCATATAGTAAATAGACAGAATTGACAGTAGAGGAGATGTTTGCTGTGAGCAATAATCCAAGGCAAAATTCATATGACCTGCAGCAGTGGTATCATATACAGCAACAACACCAAGCACAACAACAGGCATATCAAGAACAATTACAACAACAAGGATTTGTGAAGAAAAAGGGATGCAATTGTGGGAAAAAGAAGAACACAATAAAACAATATGAAGAATGAAACACTCATGCTACTGTGAGTGTTTTTTATTATATATAAAAAGCGGTATTTCTGTATTAGAAATACCGCTTTTTACTAGCTAATTTGTGCAACTGTTAATGCTGCAGCACGAATGTCTACAGTTCCAATTAACTGAACTGGCACAATTTGAATTAAGTCACCAGGATTTAAGTTAATAAGAATAACACCGCTGGATACGTCTACTTCACCAGTACCAATAACGTTAGAACGAACTGCTGTACCTGATCCAGGAATAATATTAGCTGGTGTATTTAATGATAAGAAGAAACGACCAGCTTCTGGTGCAACAGGTGAGTTATCAAGACTAATTGTTAATGTATAACTGATTTGATAAATACCAGCTCGTAGAATTCGAATGCCATCTCCGACACTTACTGTATCATTTATTACAGGAACAGTAATATTTGGGTTTGGACTTACGCTAGGTAATAATAGTGGTGTAAATAGTGAAGCAAACTGAGGTGCAGACGCGTTGAAAGCAAAACCAAAGGCAGGTAGTGTACTAGCTGGCTTCGCCTCGCAATCGATTTTAGTAAATTCGCAATCAGAAGAGAACATGTTTTTCACTCCTTTATCTGTTTCTACTTTCAGTTAATGAAAAGGACAGGTTCTATGTTCTAGACAAGTTCCCAATTTTAAGAAATTTACATAAGAATACTCGTTAAGCATGGATTGGGTGGCAGAATTATCTGCCACCCAATCCATGCTTAACTCATTATTTAGTTTTAAATAGAAACATCGCGTAAGCATTGAATAGCGCAGAAGCAACTTAAATCAACAGTAATGCAAGTGGAGGTTGATATTAGTCTTGCATTTGGTACAGCTAAAAACGTACAGATTGGGTCGTCACCAGGTGGTACAGCGGTACCATCACCTAAAACTACAGTTAATACACGCAATACAGCACAGTCATCATCATCTATACTTTCTACGCGGAAAATGGGAGATCTGCAGCTAGTAAGGCTTGAAGATGGTGCAAATGCTTCAAAAGGTTCTCCAGTTTTTGTGTATAAAATAAAAGGACGTGTATTCGCTACTGATGCATTGTTATGTGCACCTAAAAATGGAACTTCGCAACCAGATCCACATGTTGTCGTTGCACATTCTTGTAGTTCATGTATAAAACGAACAACATTCGATACACAGTTGAAATCACACTCATGTTGATGATCTTCATTACAATTGCAGCTCATTATGTTCACTCCTTCTCGTGAGTTCTGACATACACTATTACAATATGAGTGGAATATGGCTGATATTACGTTAATTCTCACGATAAAAACAAGGAATTTATATAGGAGGGATGTACATAACGTGATATAAAAAAAGACATCCTTATTTAGTGGATGTCTTTTCAGGTAAATCTTTTCGCACAGTATATAAAAAACGAGATATATCTAATTTCTTTCCTCTGAAAAATTGCGGAGAAGAAATGTAAAGTTCTTCTTTCGCACGTGTAATGGCGACATACAGTAATCGGCGTTCTTCTTCTAACGCTTCAGAAGTTTCCGTAATACGATCGTTTGCATCTTTTAAAGAAGAAGTGTGGGGCAGGATTCCATCACTCGCTCCAAGTAAAAAGACACATGGAAATTCAAGGCCTTTTGCGTTATGGATTGACATAAGTGAAACGGCATCTTTTTGCGGCATTGTTTTTAATGCTTCCATTTCTTTTTGACCTTGAATCGCCTCGTCGATAAATTGTAAATAAGCTGGAATATCGGTGAAACGAGTTGCAGACTCCATTAATTCTTCCAACATTTCTTCTTGTATGTCTTTATGCATCGTAAAGGAAGAACGATCATTACTTTGTAAGTATTCTAAATATTTTCCTTTACCATGAATGATTTCTTTTAATGCTTTTTTCGGTTCTAATTCTTTAATAAATTTAATAAAATCGATGCGCTCATTTACCTTTTTCACTTGAAAAGGTTTTAAGCTTGGATTTAATAGTAAGAAATGAAGAAGAGAAGGGAAGCGCCCCTCACCATATTTCCATTGTTCACGTTCAATAAATGAAATACAATCATCACGTCCGATATACATCGTCGGCAATATGTTTGAAAGTGATTCTAGTCGAAACGGCTCAATCACGAGTCTTAAATGATCTAATACAGGCTTGATTAAAGAATGTTCATAAAATGATTGGCTCGCCCCGTGTTTAATAAACGGGACTTTATGAATGGTAAGCTGATCAAGTAACGAACGACTTACAGAATGTGTGCGATACAGTAAACAAAAATCTTTATAGTTTCGGTCACCGCTATCTACTTTTTCTTGAATGAGCTGCAAAATTTGATTTGCTTCGTCAAGAGTCGTAGCAGGTCTTGCATAAAAAGGTTGTACACCTTCTTCACGAACGGAGTATAGCTCTTTATCAAAACGTTCTTGATTTAATTTTATAACTTCATTTCCAAGCCCGACGATAAAGGGATTGGATCGATAATTCGTATTTAGTGCAATGATTGTTGTGTTATCAAATTCTTTTGGAAAAGATAAAATAATTTGGTGACTTGCCCCTCGCCAGCCATAAATTGCTTGATCATCATCACCTGCGATGAACAAATTATTTCTTGGCGTGGCTAACAATTTTACAATTTCATATTGTGCATAGGATGTATCTTGAAACTCATCTACTTCAATGTAGTGAAAACGTTGTTGTAATTGAGTTAGTAAAGGAGCATTATTTTCTAACATATAATATGTTTCCAATAAGATGTCATCGAAATCAATATAATTGTATCGTTGTTTTACCTCTTCAAAACGTTCATATACTTCTTTAAATTCTTGTTCCACTGGTGTTTTCGCTTTTACATCTTTCGGACGATTTAATTTGTTTTTTTCAAGTGAAATCATCGCGAGCATCGTTTCCGCATCGTAATCGTCTTTTAAACGCAATTCTTTTAAGATTTTCTTTATCATAATTTGTTTATGTTTTTCATTTGCTAAAATTTGCTGATTATACCCTTGACTACGAAGCAATTTTAAGAAAACAGAGTGGAATGTACCAGCAACAACGTAGCTACTTGCTGCATGATTCATACCTGGTAACTTCGCAACACGACTTCGTATTTCTTCAGCTGCTTTTTGTGTAAATGTAAGTAATAAAATATTTCGTGGATGAACTTGTTTTACATTTACTAAATAACCAACGCGAGTTGTTAAAACAGATGTTTTCCCGCTTCCGGCACCAGCTAGTGTAAGAACAGGACCTTCTGTTGTGCGCACGGCTTCTAATTGTTTTTCGTTTAAAAAAACATTTTGTTGCTCGAGAGCGCGGAAATAAGCCGCATCTACATCTTCTTCCATAATTAAATGGGTAGATGTTTTCGGAATATGATATGTCGCACGCGGAATATCAGCGTGTGTTAACGATTTTTGTGAAAATTTTTCTTGTGTCATATGTTCACCTTCAAAACTATAGCATCAACATTTAACTTTAGCGGAAGAAAAAGAAAATAGCAATGTAAAAAAACAGGAGGGGTCACCTCCTGCTTTCAAATTACAATTCTTTTATCATTACGACGTGCGGGATATTTGCTTCCATAAATACATCAGAACTTGTTACATATCCAAGTTTTTTATAGAAATCTTCAGCATGTGTTTGAGCGTGAAGTTTCAATTTTGGTAGCGAATTTTCTTTTGCATACGCTTCAAGCGAATCCATAACAATTTTTCCGATGCCTTTTTTGCGATGGGAATTTAGCACGCAAATGCGTTCTATTTTTCCTATACCATCAAGGATGCGAAAACGTCCAGCACCAACTGGAACATCATTGTCATATATAACAACGTGTGTTGAAGTTTCTTCAAACTCATCGTACTCTTCTTCAGCAGAGACATGTTGTTCATTTACAAACACTTGTTTACGTACAGAGAATGCATCTCTTAGTTGTTCGTCCGTTTGTACAATCTGTGCGTGCAAATTAGTTGTTCCCCTTTCCAAGACGGAATGTTTCGTGTACAGTCCATGTTCCATTTTCTAATTGATATAGAAGATGGAAACGATCAATTGGTTGTTCGTAATAGAAATCTTTCATACGTAATCGGCCCAACACATCAGCATGCTCTGCATCTGATAAGCCTTGTCCGATTGTTAAATGAGGTACGAAAGCATATTCGCGTTCTTGCGTGAATAACCCGCTATGCATTTCTTCATTTAAGAAAGTAAGTTCAGGTGTTTTTTCTACTTTAAAGTAAAGGACGTTATTAACAGGTGCGAAAGAACCAACTTTCCCAACATGAAGGGTGAAAGGGTTCGTTTTACTTGCGATTGTATGTAACTCGTTTACAATCGACTCTAATTGTTCATCTTGCGCCTCAAAGGGTGTTTTCAATGTAATATGTGGCGGAACTAATGCGTAGTGCGGGTCATAACGTTTACGCAATCCGTTCGCTTTATCTTGAATCATTTTAGATGGAAAAATTACAATGCCTAATTTCATGTTCCAATTCCTCCCTTTGTAAGTCTAGTTAGATTTTGAGATAAATAAATCTCTTTATCTATTATATCAAATTATTCTGAATACTGCTCTCTATTATTTCATTGATAGAATATGAGAGAAGGCTTTCGGTAAATCAGTCTGCCAATATTTCCAAGTATGATTGCCTTCAAATTCCTCGTAATGCGTGATGAAGTTTCTATCTGTAAGAAGCGTATTTAACTCACGGTTCGGCCCTACGAAATCAGATACTTGTCCATCAGTACGCTTTACAGCCGTTTCTTCTGTACCGATGACGTGATACAGTTCTAACGCCTGTGGATCTTTGAATTCTTTTGCTAAGTTCATCACTGTCTCATCCACAAATGGTGATTGCATAACGACTTTACCGAATGTATGCGGATACATAAGTGCAGTCATAAAGGAAACTGTTCCGCCAAGAGAATCACCAATTAAAACACGACCTTTTCCCATTTGATACGTTGGATAATTTTCATCAATATATGGTGCAAGTTCATGAGCAAGGAAACGAATATATGCAGCATTTTTCACTTCATTTGGGAAATATTTTTCTTTACGATCATGTACATTTTTATATGGAATACCGACAATAATTGTACGGTCAATTTCTTCGGTTTCACGAAGGCGCTCAATTACACGGTGCGCTTTACCGAGCTGAAAATAATCTCTACCATCTTGTGCAATTACAACTGTATGTTTGTGCAGTGGTGTGTAATTTACTGGTAAATAAACGAGAAGTGTAACATCTTCTTGAAGTGATGCGCTATAAAATGAAATTTCTTCAATTCTCCCTATTGTTTGACTCATGTAGATCCCCCTAAATAAAAATTTACTGTAACGATTGTAAGAGCGACGCTTGTAGTGAAAAGGAAAGAAATATTCACTAATTGGTGCCTTAATTTCTATTTTACCATAATGGTACGAAGAATCTAAAAAATTAGTATTTAAGTTACGAAAGAAAACGGATATAATGAAGTGGGATTTTTGACAGGTGAGAGGGGAGACAGGATTTGAAACAAGAAAAATCAATCGCACTACCATTGGCTATTTCTATAATTGCCATTTCCTTTGCAGCAGTTTTTGTAAAGATGTCCTCAGCACCATCTTCAATATTAAGTATGTACCGCTTATGGATTATCGTACTTATTATGCTGCCTATCGTATGGAAAAAAAGAGAGGAATTTAATAGGATTCAAATGAAAGATTGGGGCTTTTTAATTGGATCTGGTTTCTTTTTAGCACTTCATTTTCTTTTATGGTTTGAATCTTTAAAGCATACAACAGTTGCTAGTTCAACAATTATTTTGGCACTTCAACCAATCGTATCTTTAGTTGGAGGTTTTTTTCTATTTAAAGAAAGAACAACATATTCAGCCATTGCAACGATGGGAATCGCTATTTTAGGAGTAATGTGCATTGGTTGGGGAGATTTAGGTTTAAGTAAGCAAGCAATTTATGGTGACATATTATCCTTTCTAAGTGTAATAGCGGTTGTCGGTTATTTATTTATCGGGCAAACGACAGTGAAGAAAGTATCGCACTGGATTTATAGCTTTACAGTCTTTGCGTTCGCAGGCCTTTTTATGGGGATTTATAATGTTATATTACAAGTACCCTTTACAGGTTATACGAAGTGGGATTGGACTGTTTTTCTTTTACTTGCGGTTGTGCCGACAGTGTCACATGTAATTAATAACTGGCTATTAAATTATGTAAATGCAACGACAATTTCAATGAGTATTTTAGGAGAACCTGTTGGAGCCTCTATACTTGCGTTCTTTTTACTTGGAGAAAAATTAAATGCAATGCAAATTATCGGTAGCATGCTCGTATTGTTTGGTGTATCTGTTTTCTTACTGCAGCAACAAAAGCGAACAGCAAAAAATGTCGTAAATGAGCCAGTGTATACACAGGAATTATAGTGTTAGGGGAGAAAAGAGAAGTTGTGATACTTCTCTTTTTGTTTTATAGAAATACGGGCGTAGAAGGGGGAAGAAAATTTAAGAGATATTAAAGAAGTATATGAATAGATTTACAACACTAAGTGAAGAAGAGCAGCAAATGATCCTCAGTGACTTACAAATTGAAGAATATAAAAAAGGAACAGTGCTCCTAAGACAAGGAAATGTTCCGTTAAAATGTTATTTTGTATTAAAAGGATGCGTTAGGCAACATAGTATAGATGAAGCAGGGAAAGAAGTTACATCAAATTTTTATACAGAAGAACAGGCAATTTCGAATTTCAACCATCATAAACAAGATAAATCTTCATCATATACGTTAACGTGTTTAGAAGATTGTACTGTAGTTGTTGGTGATCTACATAGTGAAAAGGACATGTATAATAAGTATTCACAATTAGAAGAAATGACGCGTAAAATGATCGAGTACAATTTCGGTGAAGTACAAGATGAACTTGCTGTATTTATCTCATCGACACCAGAAGAGCGATATAAAACATTGTTACGAAAACGCCCGTATTTAATTCATCGCGTTCCACAATATCAGCTAGCAAGCTATCTTGGCATGACACCAGAATCATTAAGTAGAATTAAGAAACGGCTTAATTAGAGTGTTTACCACCTTTCAATAGTAGCCATATCGCAAGTCCTAATTCACCTGCAATCATAGGTAATTGGAATAGTGATTGTATGATTGAAATCATTGTATCGTATTGTGTAAACATTGTATTCATGACGTGAATTAGCATATAACCGGTAGCAGCAATGAACAGCAGTATACTAATAAACTTTGGTATCTGTTTAGAGAGAAAAGCTACATAGCCTAAAACGAAAAGATGCAATCCAAAAATGATCAATCCTACAGACCAAATGTATTCGAATGCACTGAGAAACAACATTGTATATGTTTCTGGATTCGCAATTGTATTTTTTGAAAGCAATAATACCAATATTAGATTGAATATAGCAATCCCAAGTATAGCTGTATACATAAGACGAAGTAAAGCGGCTAGTAATGAGAGGCTAGTATGAATTGGTTTTAGAAAGAAATAAAGAGCCCACGCGGCGACAATATCAGTGATAAAAATGATAATCCACCCGAAAATTTCCGCTTTGAAAAGTGAATTTGAAGTTTGGATATTATGGAATGTTGTACTCGCATCTCCTTGTATAACGAGATTTCCATGAACAAAACCGTAAGAGAAAAATGCAATGAATGCCATAACAAGAAGAGATGTGCTAGCAAATAAGGCGTACTTTCGTTCAGTCATAATACGTCCTCCTTTTCTAATATTGTTTTCATTGTAATAGGGAAGAGGAGGAGATTCATTGACTTAAATCAAGAGAGGGAAAGTTTAGTGGAATTTCCATCAAAAAAAGATGTATGGTTATATCCAAGTTTTTTATTAATCTTGTAAAAAGTAAAAACTCAAATATTGAAATCAAGTAAAAGAGTGGCTATGAAGCCACTCTTTTACTTTGGATTTGTCATATAAGGTTGTACATGAATGACACATAGGTCACGAAATTTGCCTTCAGCAGTTGTGACAATTACGACTGCTTTACCTGCACTTTTTCCAGTAATCGTCACGGTGTCACCTTTTGGATATATGGTGATGATATCAGAATTCATATTTGACCAAATAAGCTCTTTATTCGTTGCTTGTATTGGTAAAATGGAAGCTGATAACACAATGTTTTGTCCTGTTTTTATTTTTAATTTATGTTTTTCCATATGAACACCGATGACTGAAATAACAGAAGGAGCAATTGAAATTTTAGGCGGGTTAGGTTGCATGTTTAAACAAGACGCAGAAGTATTTGTGATAGGTGAAAATTTTCGTGTTTGTTGTTGCTGGAAAGCTGCTAACATGTTGGAGTCCCCTTTCTGTATAAGTGCTGATACTCATACTATAAAGGAGTAGTGTTATGTTAAATTTAACGAAACATAAAGAATTTGTTAAATTTGATAAGAAGATTGTCGAACTGTAAAAAATCTCTGCTGTTATGATAACAGCAGAGATTTTTTTATAAATTATGACGATGTTGTTTTTCGAAATCCTCAAATTGCTCTTTAACTTCTTTTGAAGGTTGTGTTAGTAAACTAACAATTACGATGGCTAGTAAACTAATAGCGAAACCTGGAATCATTTCATATAAGAAATCTTTTAAGAATTTGAATTGAGTCCATATAATAACAGTAGCGGCACCAGAAATCATACCGGCAAGTGCGCCCCACTTCGTCATACGTTTCCAATATAAGCTTAATAAAATAGCAGGTCCGAATGAAGAACCAAATCCAGCCCAAGCGTATCCAACAAGAGCTAAAATCGTATCATTTTGTTTAAACGCTAATGCGCACCCAACTAATGCAATAACAAGTACAGCCATACGACCGACAAATACAAGTTCTTTATCAGATGCAGAACGTTTGAAGAATGTACGATATAAATCTTCAGTTACAGCACTAGAAGTAACGAGTAGCTGTGATGAAATTGTACTCATAATCGCTGCTAGAATGGCTGCTAATAAAAATCCAGTAATAAGTGGATGGAATAAAATTTTCCCAAGTTCAAGGAAAATTGTCTCTGGATTAGATAATGTCAACTCTTGTTGTGAGTAGTATGCAATACCGATAAGACCGGTAAACATAGCTCCGACAACAGAGAAAATCATCCAGCTCATACCAATTCTTCGTGCACTTTTAATCTCTTTTACAGAAGAGATTGCCATAAAGCGTACGATAATATGAGGTTGTCCAACATAACCAAGGCCCCATGCGAATAATGAAATAATTCCTAATACAGAAGTACCTTTAAAAATATCTAATAATGTTGGATCAATCGATTTAATTGTACTAAATGCAGGACCAAGTCCATTTACATTCATAATTGTAACGGTAGGAACAAGAATAAGAGCAACTACCATAATGATTCCTTGCACGAAGTCTGTCCAACTTACTGCTAAGAAACCACCAAATAATGTGTAAGCGACAACAACGCCAGCTACAATGAATAATCCAACATGATAGTTCATGCCAAATGAATTTTCAAATAATACAGCGCCTGAAACTAATCCTGAAGCTACATAGAAAGTAAAGAAAATCATAATAACAAGTCCAGATACTAAACGTAGCATATGAGATTTGTCGTGGAAACGGTGTTCCAAAAATTCTGGGATAGTAATAGAGTTATTTGCAATTTCTGAGTAGGTACGTAAGCGAGGAGCGACATAAAGCCAGTTTGCGTATGCGCCTAGTGTTAGGCCGATCGCAATCCAACTACTACTTAATCCAACGCTAAACATTGCACCGGGTAACCCCATTAAAAGCCAACCACTCATATCGGATGCTCCAGCACTTAATGCTGTTACTGCGGGGCCTAGTGTACGCCCGCCAAGCATATAATCTGTTAAGTTGGACGTTCGTTTATAGGCGAAATAGCCAATGACTAACATCCCGAGCATGTAAATTGAGATAGAAGTTAAAGTTAACATCTGTGTACTCATGTAGTTCCCCTTCCTTTTGTCATGTCTTTTGATGCGTTATGCATATTTATCCCGCATAAACGGGCAGTAAAACTCCCACCTTAAAATTGGCTGGGCAAGGAAATTAGGTGGGAGATCAACTGCCCGTAAATGCCCGATTGGTTCAACTAATAATCAGTGGGGAGAACAAAACCCTCACTGATTAAAGTTTCACTTTATAATCTATCATGATTATTCTGAAAAATCCATATAGAAATACGAATTTTCAGAAATGTAAGCGTTTTTTGATGTCATTTTACTTTTTTAATATATAATATTCATACAAAAAACCTTATTTTTAATAGAGTATTTATTATATTTACATAAAAAGAGGTTGTTTTGTCAATATAATATTGAAAGGAAAGAAAAATAAAATTTTTGGAAAAGTATTGACTTGTGAAAAAAGTTAGGTCTATAATGAGTGCAACTTAAAAAAATGCAAGCGTTGATGAAGAAGAGTACACATGATGAACATGTCAGAGAGCTGATGGTTGGTGCGAATCAGTATGGAATTGATGTGGAATGGGCTTCGGAGCTTCCAAACCGAAACGAAAGAAGTAGGCTTTGGCGACATGATCTCATCGATACAAGAGACACGTATTGTTTTTGATACGGTAAAGTGCGTTACATTTGTAACGAATTAAGGTGGCACCACGGGAGTACCCGTCCTTTCTATAGGATGAGTACTCCCTTTTTGTGTATAAAAAATTAAATAAGTGAAATCGTTTAAGTAAGAAGAGTACGTATATTGGAGACGTTACAGAGAGCCGGGAATAGGTGGGAGCCCGGTACGGTACCATATACGGAATGGGCTTACGAGAGGTATGCTGAACAATTATTTTCAGTAGGCAACCCGGGTTCCGCCGTTACAAGGATAAGGTATAAATTTTGTACCTGAACAAAGCGGGATGCTTTTGCATCCAACACGAGGTGGTACCACGGTATATTTATCGTCCTCTACATATTTTCGATATGTAGAGGATTTTTTTATTTTTCAGGGCGAGGTGAAGGACATGATGACGAAAGAAGAATTTATAAAACAAAAAAGAGAGAGAAAGACATTTTTAGTAATCACTGAAGAAGAAGGAGATAGCATTACGCCAATTTCTTTATATAGACGTATGAAAGGGAAGAAGAAATTCTTATTAGAAAGTTCACAGCTTCATCAAGATAAAGGGCGTTATTCTTACTTAGGATGTAATCCTTATGGAGAAGTGAAAAGCGTTGGTACGGAAGTGGAACGAACGATTTACGGCCGGTCAGAAAAGTTGCAAAGTAACGTACTTCAAGTGTTAGAAGAAGTGATCGCGTCAGCTCAAGTAGAGAGTCCATTTCCATTTTGCGGGGGAGCAGTTGGTTATATTGGATATGATGTCATTCGGCAGTATGAAAACATTGGAGCGGATTTACACGACCCATTAAATATTCCGGAAGTACACCTTTTACTATATCGTGAGTTTATCGTTTACGATCATTTACGCCAAAAGTTGTCGTTTGTATATGTATGCAGGCAAGATGATTCAGCAGATTATGAAGAAGTATACGAAAGGCTACGAGTATACAAAGAGGAAGTGCTACAAGGAGAAGAAGCTGAAGTAAATGCAATACAATCCCCATTATCATTCACTTCTTCTATAACGGAAAAAGAGTTTTGTGAGATGGTAGAAATGGCGAAAGAATATATAAGAGCGGGAGACATATTCCAAGTTGTACTGTCACAGCGTTTACAAAGTGAATGTATTGGTGATCCATTCGCGTTATATCGAAAACTTCGAATTGCAAATCCATCACCATATATGTTCTATATCGATTTTCAAGATTATGTTGTACTCGGTTCCTCGCCGGAAAGTTTACTATCAGTAAGGGAGGATAAAGTGATGACGAATCCAATTGCTGGTACAAGGCCGAGGGGGAAAACGAAGAGGGAAGATGAGGAAATCGCAAAAGAACTGTTAGGCAATGAGAAAGAGCGAGCAGAGCATATGATGCTTGTAGATCTTGGGCGAAACGATATTGGTAGAGTGAGTGAAATCGGCTCGGTTACGATAGATAAATATATGAAAGTAGAAAAATATTCTCACGTTATGCACATTGTATCCGAAGTTTACGGAACATTGCAAAAACAAATGGGCGGATTTGATGCGTTAGCGTATTGCTTACCAGCAGGGACGGTTTCTGGAGCTCCGAAAATTAGAGCGATGGAAATTATAAATGAACTAGAGAATGAAAAAAGAAATGTATACGCTGGTGCAGTTGGATACGTTAGTTTTTCAGGAAATCTTGATATGGCGCTCGCCATTCGAACGATGGTCGTAAAGGATGAAAAAGCATATGTTCAGGCAGGAGCAGGAGTCGTTTACGATTCAGATCCAGTAGCTGAATATGAAGAAACATTAAATAAAGCGAGAGCGCTTTTGGAGGTAATGAAATGATTGTACTTATCGATAATTACGATTCGTTCACATATAACTTGTATCAACTGTTAGGCGAACATGAAGAAGAAATTGTAGTTGTAAGAAATGATGAAATAACGATAGAACAGTTAGAAGAGGTGAATCCAAGAGGAATTGTACTTTCACCAGGACCAGGAAAACCAGAGGATGCTGGCATTTGTATCGACGTCATCCGTCATTTTTATAAGAACGTTCCCATATTAGGGATTTGTCTTGGCCACCAAGCGATCATAGCTGCATTTGGAGGAGACATTGTTAGAGCAGAATGTATTAAACATGGAAAAACATCGCGTGTGAAACATAACGGAACGTCAATCTTTTCATACGCTACACAGCCGCTAACGGCAATGCGCTATCATTCCCTTGTTGCAGAGCAAACGAGCTTGCCAGAGTGTTTTGACATATTAGCGACAGCGATGGACGATGGAGAGATAATGGCAGTCCGTCACAATTATTATCCGCTCTTCGGATTACAGTTTCATCCGGAATCAATCGCAACAGAAGAAGGCGGAAAGTTAATACGTGCCTTTTTAACAGAAATAAAAGAGGAGGAAAGAGTATGAATAACTATCTTCGTAAATTAGTGGAGGGTCAACATTTAACAGAAGAGGAAATGTATAAAGCAGGACTACTTTTATTAAGTGAAAACATATTAGAAAGTGAAATTGCAGCTTTCTTAGTCTTACTGAAAGCGAAAGGTGAAACTGCAGAAGAAATATACGGTCTCGTTCGAGCTCTTCGCGAAAAGGCATTGCCGTTTTCGAACCATATACAAGGAGCAATGGACAATTGCGGGACGGGTGGTGACGGTGCTCAAACGTTTAATATTAGCACAACATCAGCATTCGTACTGGCAGGAGCAGGTGTAAAGGTTGCAAAACATGGTAATCGTGCTGTTTCTAGTAAAACAGGAAGTGCAGACTTATTAGAAGAACTAGGTGTAAATATTAGTAGTACGCCAAACGAAATTGATTATTTACTAGAGCATGTGGGCATTGCATTTTTATTTGCACCAGTGATGCATCCAGCACTAAGGCGCATTATGAAAATAAGAAAAGAGTTAAACGTGCCGACGATCTTTAATTTAATTGGTCCTTTAACAAATCCAGTGAATTTAGAAACACAATTTGTCGGTATTTATAAACGAGATATGTTATTACCAGTTGCAGAAGTATTACAAAAGTTAGGCCGGAAACAAGCGCTTGTCGTAAATGGAAGTGGTTTTTTAGATGAAGCGTCATTACAAGGGGAAAATCACGTAGTCTTTTTAAAAGATAATGAAATAGTAGAAATGAGTATTGATCCAGAAAAGTATGGTTTTTCAAGAGTGAAAAATGAAGAAATTAGAGGGGGGAATTCAAAAGAAAATGCAAAGATTACGCTTGAAGTATTGAGCGGAGAAAAGAGTGTTTATCGTGATACAGTTTTATTAAATGCAGGTCTAGCTCTTTTCGCAAATGGAAAAACGGAAACGATTGAAGAAGGAATTAAACTCGCGGCACATAGCATTGACTCTGGAAAAGCATTAACCAAATTAAACTTATTAATTGCAGCAAGCAATGAAAAATTAGAAAGGGTGAACTAAAGTGGGGACGATTTTAGATGAAATTGTAGAACAGAAGCAAAGGGAAGTTGCGGAGTTGTATGAAATATATACACCAGTAAAAACAAAAAGAAAGACACATTCACTTGTAGAAGCGTTACAGCAGTTTACTGTCATTGCAGAAGTAAAGCGAGCATCACCATCAAAAGGAGATATCAATTTACACGTTGACGTACGAAAACAAGTGGGAACATATGAGAAATGTGGTGCAGGAGCAGTATCTGTTTTAACAGATGGTCAATTTTTTAAAGGGTCGTTTCACGATTTACAAACAGCAAGAGAAGAAAGTAACATTCCGCTTTTATGTAAAGATTTCATAATCGATAAGATTCAAATTGATAGAGCATATGAAGCGGGAGCAGATATTATTTTACTAATTGTAGCAGCGTTAACGAAAGAGAAGTTAAAAGAGTTGTATAGCTACGTGTTAGAAAAAGGATTGGAAGCGATTGTTGAAGTTCATGATGAACAGGAATTAGAAACTGCGATTGTATTAAATCCGCACGTTATTGGCATTAATAATCGTAATTTAAAAACGTTCGAAGTAGATTTAAGCCAAACGGAAAAGCTTGGAAAAAGATTGAATGAGGAGAAACTACTTTGGATTAGTGAAAGTGGCATTCATTCAAAAGAAGATATTATTCGTGTTAAAAGAGCTGGGGCCAAAGGTGTATTAGTTGGAGAGGCGCTTATGACATCATCTTCTATTAGTAGTTTTTTTGAAGATTGTAAGGTGAATATATGAAAGTGAAAATTTGCGGCATCACTGATGTGGAAACAGCGAAAAGTGCGTGCGAATACGGCGCAGATGCACTCGGATTTGTTTTTGCAGAAAGTAAACGGAAAATCACTCCAAAGAGAGCGAAAGAAATCATTCAGGAGCTTCCAGCCAACGTGTTAAAAATTGGTGTTTTCGTAAATGAATCAGTAGAAGTGATCCGGAAAATTGCAGATGAGTGTGGGTTAACACATGTACAACTACATGGGGATGAAGACAATCATCAAATTAGAAGATTGAATATTCCGTCTATAAAGTCGCTAGGAGTAACTTCAGAGAGTGATATGAAAAACGCTCAAAGGTATGAAACGGATTATATATTATTTGATAGCCCGAAAGAAAAGTTTCATGGAGGAAATGGAAAGACATTTTCATGGGAACTACTTGGGCATATGCCAAAAGAATTGCGAAAGAAAACGATATTAGCTGGTGGATTAAACGCTCTTAATATAGAAGAAGCAATTCGAACTGTTCGGCCTTATATGGTCGATGTGAGCAGCGGAGTAGAGACAGAAGGAAAGAAAGATGTAGAGAAAATAAAACAATTTATTATAAAAGCAAAGGAGTGTTCCAAATGAACTACGCATATCCAGATGAAAAAGGACATTACGGTATATACGGAGGACGATACGTTCCAGAAACGTTAATGCAATCTGTACTAGAACTAGAAGAAGCATATAAAGAAGCGATGCAAGATGAAGCATTTCAAAAGGAATTAAATCATTATTTAAAAACGTACGTCGGAAGAGAAACACCGCTTTATTTCGCTGAAAATATGACGAAGTATTGCGGAGGTGCAAAGATTTATTTAAAACGTGAAGATTTGAATCATACAGGAGCTCATAAAATTAACAATACAATCGGTCAGGCACTACTTGCAGTGCGAATGGGCAAGAAAAAAGTTGTCGCTGAAACAGGAGCTGGACAACACGGAGTTGCAACAGCTACTGTATGTGCTCTTCTCGGATTAGAATGCGTCATTTTTATGGGAGAAGAAGATGTAAGACGTCAAAAATTAAATGTGTTCCGAATGGAATTACTCGGAGCGAAAGTAGAAAGTGTATCGGCAGGTAGTGGTACATTAAAAGATGCGGTAAACGAGGCGCTTCGTTACTGGGTTTCACATGTGCATGATACGCACTACATTATGGGATCTGTTCTCGGACCACATCCATTCCCGCAAATTGTACGTGATTTCCAAAGTGTAATTGGAAATGAAACGAAAAAACAATATGAGGCGTTAGAAGGAAAGTTACCAGAAGCAGTCGTTGCTTGTATTGGCGGTGGCAGTAACGCGATGGGAATGTTTTATCCATTTGTACATGATGAAGAAGTTGCTCTTTACGGCGTAGAAGCAGCTGGAAAAGGCGTTCATACAGAAAAGCATGCAGCAACTTTAACGAAAGGAAGCGTTGGCGTTCTCCACGGATCAATGATGTATCTTCTGCAAAACGAAGAAGGACAAATTCAAGAAGCACACTCTATTTCAGCAGGACTTGATTATCCAGGTGTTGGTCCAGAACATAGCTTGCTAAAAGATATTGGCCGCGTTTCTTATCAGTCGATAACAGACGAAGAAGCATTAGAAACATTTCAATTATTAACGAAAAAAGAAGGCATTATCCCGGCGTTAGAAAGTTCACATGCTATCGCATACGCGTTAAAATTAGCGCCGCAAATGAAGACAGACGAAGGGCTTGTCATTTGTTTATCTGGCCGCGGGGATAAAGATGTAGAGAGTATAAAACGTTATATGGAAGAGGTGTAAAAAATGGGAGTAGAAAAAATTAAAGCAGCGTTTGAAAATGGTAAGAAAGCATTTATTCCGTATGTAATGGGCGGAGATGGTGGCTTTGAAAAATTAAAAGAAAGAATTCGTTTTTTAGATGAAGCAGGAGCGAGCATCGTTGAAGTCGGCATTCCGTTTTCGGATCCAGTCGCAGACGGTCCAACGATTCAAAGAGCAGGGAAACGAGCGCTAGATAGCGGTGTAACAGTAAAAGGTATTTTTCAAGCATTAATAGAGGTAAGGAAAGAAGTGCAAATTCCGTTTGTACTCATGACATATTTAAATCCAGTACTTGCATTCGGAAAAGAACGATTTGTAGAGAAGTGCTTAGAGGCCGGTGTGGATGGTATTATCGTTCCAGACTTACCGTATGAAGAACAAAATATTATTGCGCCGTTACTTCGAGAGGTAAACATTGCGCTCATCCCACTCGTTACCGTAACGAGTCCTATTGAAAGAATTGAAAAAATTACGAGTGAATCAGAAGGGTTCGTTTATGCTGTTACAGTAGCGGGCGTAACGGGAGTACGTCAAAACTTTAAAGAGGAGATTCATAGTTACTTAGAAAAAGTAAAATCACACGTCAACTTACCAGTAGTCGCTGGATTCGGCATCTCAACAAAAGAACATGTAGAAGAAATGGTTACAATATGCGACGGAGTTGTCGTTGGAAGTAAGGTCATTGAGCTTTTAGAAAATGAAAAGCGAGAAGAAATATGTGAATTAATATATGCAACAAAACAAAAAGAAGAGGCGTAGTCTCTTCTTTTTGTTTTGCGTAATAAATGTTAAAATATACAGAAAATACATATAATTCAGAGGGGGAGAAGGCATGCTAAGACGTAAATTACTATATCTATTTTTAACTGTACCATTATACGCTTGGCTCATTAGCATGACGAAAATAGAGTTAATGGCTCTATTTTTAGGGTATGTATTCATCTTTTCCAACTTAAATCGCATTCAAGAACAGTCTATTATAGAAATATGTCTATTTTCGATTAGTATAGAATTATTTAGTATCGTTTCGATTGTATTATTAAACGAATTATTTCTACGGATTCATTCATTTACATTAATGAAATTTTGGAATATTATATTGCAAGCAATATGTACTTACATTGTGTTTGTTGTGTTGAAAGAAATAGTCGGAAAGCAGACAGTTTTTCAGGATAATAGAAAATGGGAGTGAATGAAAAGGAGCCGTTTGGTTCCTTTTTTGAATCTGTTGTAAAAACAATTGAAAATTATAGCATCTGTTATATAATAGTTAAAAATTGTATTTTAAACGAAATGAGATGATAATATGGCCATATTGTTGGCACTTATCCCAATTATGATGATTTTCATTTGTTTATTTTTATTTAAACAAACGTCATTAAGGTCTTCGTTAATTTCTTATGCTGTGTCTGTTGGAATCGTTTTACTCTCGCCAACGTTTCAATTAGGGATAAGTGAAACTGTACACGCAACGATTAAAGGATGGTTAATTTGTTTTATTGTCGGGTACGTTTTATTTTTCGGTATTTTTTTATTTCACCTCATGAACAAAATGGGGTACATCGATCAAGTAGCACGTTTTCTAGAAGAAGTTACTCAGGATCGCTTATTACAAATGCTGCTTATGTGTTTTGGCATTTGCCCGCTTATTGAATCAGTAAGTGGATTCGGTATCGGCTTCATGGTTGCAGCACCTATTTTTCTTTCACTAGGATATAAACCATTTCAAGCTGTACTGCTCTCATTCATCGGCTTACTAGCTAGTTCATGGGGCGCAATGGCAACTGGTACGATTATCGGTTCGCAGCTAATAAATATGCCTCTTACAACACTTGGTACAAATACAGCGCTATTAAGTATTCCGATGTTTGCTTACTTTGTTATTCTTTCTTTACACGTTGTTGGCGGCTGGCAAGCGGTTATAGAAAAGTGGAAAGAAGGAGTAGGATTCTTTCTATTATTTTCTCTCGGAATCTATCTTTCTAATGCGTACGTAAGTGTTGAACTAGCCGGGATATTAAGTTCTATCGTTACGATTACATTTGGCTTTCTTATCATTAAATTAAAAGGAAAAAGTGGGCAAAATCTTATAACAGAACATGCGGCTGCAACGGAGAGAGAAATATCCATTATAAAAATTATTAGCCCTTATATATTTCTAACAGTTTGTATTTTACTTTCCCGCCTCGTTCCAGCATTACATGATTTGTTTAGATCATATGCGGTTCTTGATTTGAAATCATACTCTTACAAACTAGAGTTACTATATTCACCAGGATTTTGGCTCGGTATGACTTGCTTATTTACTATTATTTTCTTCCGCATCCCGTCTAATATTATGAAACAATCACTCTCACAAACGATAAAACAATGGATTCCATTTGCTATTACGACGACAATGTTTATCGCCATTTCAGAACTAATGGGTGCATCAGGCATGCATTCATTACTCGCAAAGACAGCTGGTGACACATTTGGAACGTTTTTCGTTTTCGTTGCTCCGTTTATTGGCGCTATTGGTGGATTTTTAACAGGTAGTAACGCAGGATCAAATGCAATGTTTATAAAACTACAAATGCAAACTGCACAAAACGTAGCACTCCCGTGGCAATATGTCACAACACTTCAAAACACCGCATCATCAGTAGCGACAATCGCTTGTCCATCACGGATTACACTAGGTGCTTACTTATGTAATATCCCTTACCGTGAAAATGAACTATTAAAGAAGACGACGTTAATGATCTTTGGTGCGGTTTTGCTTGTAGTGGTAGAGGTTATTGTTTGGTATATGTTGAGAAATTAAAAATCCTCCTAACATAGGAGGATTTTTTTTATGAGTGGATAATGATTTAAATATGAATAGCTTCTACTAAATGAATAGGAGATGAAATGTATGCCCCTAAAAAACTACGGTGTGTTAAAAGGTACAGTTATACAATCAAAGATTGGAAAAGGGAAAACACCTCATTATCAAGTTCATTTACAGGGCGAGACAGGAGTAGATTATCGTATTGCAATTAACGTAAAATCGCAAAGTTATCCATCAGAAGTTTTATATTTTGCGAGTAACAATATTCGGTCAGAGGCGATTCATATTTTACCGACATTACCATTCGGTTTTACAGAAATAAAAAACAATGAACCGAAAGTAGCTTTAGATTATGTAAGAGGAAATTTATTTGACTCAAATCAAATGATTCCTTTGCCTCCCGAAAAAGCAGGAGAAGATAATGATTTAAATGAAAAAATAGAACGTTATATAAAACGAGCAATAGAAGAAAAAGCAATTATTTACGCGTTTGGTGAAAGATGGGGACCAGAAGAAAATACACCAGATTCCTATTTTCATTTCAAACCAGGAAACGGTATACATGATATTCATATGAATCAAGGGAATGTAGAAAAATGGAAAGGTGATGATGGAATATGGCAAGATGGAGGGATACTCATTCACTTTGAAAAGGAAGAAGAATGGATTGGTATCTTTCTTGCATTCCAATCACAGTCATGGTGTACCGATGAAGAAGGGCATGCTCGTGTTCCGGTTGAACATTGTGATTATAAGGGGAATAATTAATAAGAAGAGGGCGTTCAAAAAGAACGTCCTCTTCTTATTTTATAAAACGAAAAACTAACAAGTGTAGAAATACAAGAGAAAAGCAGTGCTACACTAGAAAAAGCAATGAGATACATATTATATTTCATAACCTGTCCAAGTAGCTGGTTACTGTCGTATTGAAACAGTCCCGCTATGATGTTGAATAAAAATAAAACGATAAACATGACGATAACTCCGTCTATTGATCCTTTAATGTCTGGTTTACTTAAAGCGATATGTGCGGAAATGCAAATGGCGATAAATAAAAATAACCAAAAGGAAGGATTCAATAAATTGCCGATTGTAAATAAGCTTTTCAATAATACAAACGTCGACAAGAGCATGTTTTGAATCATTTCTACATTAATAGAAGTAGAAGCAATCGTTTTTTCGAGAGTTGTATTAAATAAAAAATATGATTCTGGTACGAAATAGCGCATTAAAAGGATTAA
Organism: Bacillus cereus group sp. Bce041; assembly: GCF_052646455.1. Taxonomy (NCBI): domain Bacteria; kingdom Bacillati; phylum Bacillota; class Bacilli; order Caryophanales; family Bacillaceae; genus Bacillus; species Bacillus cereus group sp. Bce041. The sequence goes on along the minus strand of NZ_JBQXON010000002.1, from coordinate 629,378 downwards.
TGCAGTAATACCAGAAATAATAGGCCCAATGCCGATAAAGAAATTCCCAATTCGTTGATACACACTTTTTTGATTGTATTGATGTTGTATGTAACCTAAAGCCCCTTGACTTGTATCTGTTGGGAAGAACTGCGTTGCCACAATTTTATGACGGAACAGTACGCACATAATGGCATGTCCAAGTTCGTGAATCGGAACACCGATCCAAGCCGTTAATAGGAATCCTTTTCTTCCAAAAGCTCTCGACCAATACATGCGTGTGAGAGATTCTAAATAGCCTAATAGAAATCCAATTACAATGATAACGCCAATTAAAGATAATAATTGGATTACGCTTGTAAGGAGTATTTGAAAAATTGAGTTTACCAATTCCATTACCAGTCATCCAATCTGTTAAAAATATTATTTATTCTGTTTCATAATAGCATTTTTTTTCAAGATTACTAGCACATATATTTTCTTTCGGAAGAAGGATTTCAGAATCTTTTTCTTGTAGTCATGTTTTATGTCCAAAGTCATATATTGAACTTGTAACACCCTATAAGGTATATGCTTAAGGAGGGATAAGAGAATGAAATGTCCGTCATGTCATACAGAAAATGCAGCGGAGGCAAAGTTTTGCGGGAATTGTGGACATTCGTTAACGGAAGAAGTAGTGGCAAGTAGTGGCCAAGAAGAAGGGCCGGAACAAGCGCGCGCGGCACAAGAAAAGGAAACGCGTCCAAATGAAACGGTAGAACAAGCGAAGCGGTTCGCGAGCGGCTATTTTCAATTTTTTAAACATGCATTACAAGCACCGACAGCGATTATGAAAAGCGGCGCTATTGAAGTGCGAAATGGAATTGTAAGTCTTGTTCTTATTTGTTTTTTAGGAGCATGTATTTTTTATAGAATGATGAGTGCAGCATCAGCAGTTACGAGAACATTTGCACCAGATATATCTACTCCCACGTTTTTTGGAGAATCTATAACGGTCTTTTTCTTTTTATTAATTTTAACTTTATTTGTCGGATTTATTATTTTTGTAAGTGGTAAGATGATGAAATCGTCTTTTTCGTTTCTTGAAGTATTTGGTATATGGGGAACGATAGCGACGCCGACTATTGTCATATTAGTCCTTTCTTTTCTTTTTAGTTTCTTATTAATCTTTTTCTTACCTATATTATTATCCGTAGCTGCAACTTATATAGGGATTAGTATAACTGTAGCCGTATTAAAGCTAGACAATGGCGGATTAGATCTCGTTTACACACTTATTATTGCAAATGTTTTAATTGGAATTGCAACGTTCATTGTACTTTGGTCTTACATTAGTACGATAATTCAAGCCTTAACAAAGGGAATAACTGGCTTCTAATGAAAAGGTGGTTGACTGAATGAATGTATGTACAAAGTGCGGAGCTCAGTTTGAAGATGGTGTGCAATTTTGTCAAAACTGCGGGTCGAAGAGGGGACGTCCTGTAGTAAAGAAGAACATGAGCGGTGGTGCAAAAGTTGGCATTACACTGTTAGCGCTATTTGTTATAGTGATTATTGGATTGTATTTGTACGGATCGTCGTATTATACGCAGCTGGCACAAGTAGACCGGATGATTACGATTTTACAAGAGCAAGACGGAGAGAAATTAGCTGAGATCGTTACGGCAGATGATCCATCGGTTATGATAACGAGAGAGTGTGTAAAGCCCCTATTTTCATATATAAAAGAAAATCCATCTTACGTAAATGAATTAAAAGGATATTTGAGACAAGGTGAAAAACAACGGGACGGAATAGAAAGAGCTGATTTTTCATTAACGAAAGACGGAAAGTATTTCTTTATATTTGATCGATATAAATTGAAAGCGAAGACGTACTATACAACTTTGCTTACAAATGAAAAAGGCGTATCGTTAAAAATGAACGGAAAAGAAATTGATAAGACAGATGACAAAAAGTTTGAGAAGCAATATGGGCCATTTCTTCCGGGAAATCAAGTGTTTCAATCAGATTATAAAAATGACTATGTAAAATTATCTCGTGAGGAAAAGGTTGTACTTATGAAACAAAGCCAAAATAACGTAACGATAGATTTAACGTTGCAAGGTCAATATATTACAGTTCAAACGAACGCGCCTGGTGCAACATTGTACGTAAATCAAAAACCGGTTACAGCGCTGGCAGGAGAAGAAATTACATGGGGGCCAGTAGCGACTGATGGAAGTGCGACGATTTATTTAGAACGAAATGGAGAAAGCGAACGGGAAACGACACAAGTAGAGACGGTAACGGCACTTTCGTCTTATAATCTTCCATTCCAAAAGAAAAGTACAGAAAAAACAGTTGTTTATAATGTTACTCCAACGCCCGCGACTGGGTATGTATATAATGGTTTCATCTTTCCTGATAGTGATATTCGAAAATTAACGAGCGCAGATTTAACATATTTATCGAAAGAGCAGTTGAAAATTGCTAGAAATGAAATATATGCAAGGCATGGACATATTTTTCAAACGAAAGATATGCAAGCGTATTTTGCAAAACAGTCTTGGTATAGAGAAAATCCTTACTTTACAGGAACGTTAACAGATATCGAAACTTATAATATTGAACTAATCAAATCAAGAGAATAGAACACATGAAAAAAGGTACAGTGCATAACTGTACCTTTTTTATGGTTTTTTATCTGAACCAGGATCCCTTGAGAAAAAGATATGAAAGAGAAATGTGACTTTACTTGCTCCTCCTGATGTACTTGCTTGCACATCAGATAAACCATTAGATGTTAAAACACCTTCAGAATGAGGGGGTACGACTATTTTGAGATTATCATCTGATTCTGATGATGCAGTAACTGTTATTGTATCATCAGATAAGTTCAAAATTTTTACAGTACCGATTGGTAAGATGGACTTGCCAGCGTGTGATGCTGAAGCGAAGCGAGAGCCTTTCCAAATCGTTTGTGGGAAAGTCTCATCATTAGATAACCAAGCACGAGCACTATAGATGGTTGCGTTAATAGAGAATTCTTGATCAAGCGACAAGGCGGGTTTTGGTTCTTTCGGTTCCTCTGGAGTTTGAGCGAGAAGGCCGGCGCACATGTATGTTTCACCTACTTTCAATTGTTACTGTTATAGCATATTAAACATATTGTTTATAAGACACGACAGTTACCTATTCAAGCATAGGTTTGTGCACAAAATTTGAAGATGAAATTCTCTTTCTTTACAATGGAAGTAGGTGTTATTTCTATAAAATATGGAAAACGTAAAGAGTATGTAAAAAAGAAGGAGTGGTAAAGTGAACTATGTCATTATTGGCGGAGATGCAGCTGGTATGAGTGCAGCGATGCAAATTGTTAGAAACGATGAAAATGCAAATGTTGTAACTTTAGAAAAAGGTGAAATTTATTCATACGCTCAGTGTGGATTACCGTATGTCATTAGTGGTGCTATCACTTCAACTGAAAAGTTAATCGCGCGTAACGTAAAGACGTTTCGTGAGAAATATGGAATTGATGCGAAAGTGCGTCATGAAGTAACGAAAGTAGATACGGAAAAGAAAATGGTGTATGCAGAGCATACGAAGACGAAAGATGTCTTTGAATTTCCGTACGATCGATTATTAATTGCGACTGGAGTGCGTCCTGTTATGCCAGAATGGGAAGGACGGGAATTACAAGGCGTTCATCTTTTAAAAACAATTCCTGATGCTGAGCGCATATTAAAAACGCTAGAAACGAATAAAGTTGAAGATGTAACGATTATTGGCGGTGGTGCCATTGGACTTGAGATGGCAGAAACATTCGTCGAACTTGGTAAGAAAGTAAGAATGATTGAGCGAAATGATCATATCGGTACGATTTATGATGCAGATATGGCAGAGTACATACATAAAGAAGCAGATAAACATCATATTGAAATTTTAACGAATGAAAATGTAAAAGCATTCAAAGGGAATGAACGAGTAGAAGCAGTTGAAACGGATAAAGGTACGTATAAAGCGGATCTTGTTTTAGTATCTGTCGGAGTGAAGCCAAATACTGATTTTCTTGAAGGGACAAATATACGTAAGAATCATAAAGGGGCAATTGAAGTAAATGCATATATGCAAACGAATGTGCAAGACGTATATGCAGCTGGTGATTGCGCAACACATTACCACGTTATAAAGGAAATTCATGATCATATCCCGCTCGGAACGACTGCCAATAAACAAGGGCGACTTGCTGGACTGAACATGCTGGATAAACAAAGAGCCTTTAAAGGTACGTTAGGTACAGGTATTATTAAATTTATGGATTTGACGCTTGCAAGAACAGGATTAAATGAAAAAGAAGCGAAAGGGCTACACATCCCGTATAAAACAGTCAAAGTAGATTCGACTAATATGGCGGGCTATTATCCAAATGCAAAACCACTTTACTTGAAATTACTATATCGCTCCGATACGAAACAATTATTGGGCGGGCAAGTAATTGGAGAAGAAGGCGTAGATAAACGTATTGATGTAATTGCAATGGCACTCTTCAATAAAATGAGCATTCACGATTTAGAAGATGTCGACTTAAGTTATGCCCCACCATATAACAGCGTTTGGGATCCAATTCAGCAAGCGGCAAGGAGAGCGGAATAGCACTTTTTAAAGTGCTATTTTTTTGTTAAAGGGGAATTATCATTTTTGTCGAATGAAGAGGATCGGGAAATAGTTACATATGTGGAAGGGGAGTTTTTTTATGATTGTAGCACTTCAAAAAGTTCAAGAATCAGAAAAAGAAATATTACGTAATTTGTACGCTTTATATCTTCATGACCTTTCTAAGTTCACTATGAATATAACTATCGGAGCGAACGGATTTTTTGAATACGAAGATTTGCACATGTTTTGGGAAAATGACGGAATCACTCCGTATTTTATTAAAAGTGATAATGATATTGTAGGGTTTTTATTACTACTGGAACGTCCTTTTTTGAAGAAGGAAAACGACTTTGGTATAAATGACATTTTCATATTGAATCAACACAAGGGGAAAGGAATCGGTAAACAAGTTATTGAGAATGTACTAAAAGAGAAACGGGGGCAATATTTCGTTATCGAGCTTGTGAAAAATATACCAGCTGTTTCTTTTTGGAAGAAAATATATAGGGAGCTAAACATCGAATTTGATGAGAAAATACAGTTAATCGATGATGAAGAATGCCTCGTGCAAACGTTTAAAATACAATGAGATTGGTGCTCCTAGTATATTACTTTGAAATTTAACTTTATTTTGAATATACCGTTCACCCTTGAAAACATAGTACGTATCGCTTATATTGTCATATAGTATTTATTTTTTAAACAAAGCAATGAACGAACCAGGGGGCACAGTATGGCAATTAACATGAAAACAATCGAAGAATGGATTGTGGAATCAAACGCAAGACAAGAAGAAGACTTTGGACACGTTGTGGAAGAGATGAAAGAAGTATGTGTCGGACTTGATAACGCGACGTTAATCTATACGAAAAATGTATTTTGTTTCGGTAAAAAAGTAGAAGTATTTTTCTTCTTCCAAGACCATGTCGTGATTGGACAAGAAAAAGACGAATATATTGAGATTGAAAAATTAAAGTATGATGACATTACAAATAGTAACTTAAAAACAAATGACAAAAATACTACGTTAGAATTAAAGTTTGCTAACGGACAATCTATCAATTTAGATAGTTTAAATGATAACTACGGTACGAAAAATTGGTTATTTGCTAGACAAATTAAGAGTATTTTTAAGTTAATCTAGTAAAAAAGCACGCCGATAGACGGCGTGCTTCTAACAATGCAAAGCCCCTTTTAACCAATTCCGCGCTCGATATGCCCCAACTGGAATTTGAATAAGTGACGTTTCATTTCCAGCATCTATCCCGTATAACTGATCACATGAATTTGTATCAAAACTAAGTAAAGGATGCCCGCCCATCCCCATCGCGGTCGCTGCAAAAACGAGTTTATGAACGAGTATACCTGCTTCCATTTGGTGAATACGGTATCCTCTATAGCCTAATACATTTGTATAATAATCTTTCTTTCCGACTACATGTAGGCAAAGTGGTACTTGAAAAAGGTTTACGTTATCCATCGTCATACTAGACTGAAGTGGGTAGCGAAGGTCTCCATATCGAATTGGTTGTATGGAATGTGTTTTACTGTTATAAGCGTAAGCCCCGTTTTCAATATTTTTCACGTTATAAAAACATCCGTATACGGAGACGCGTGTATTTTCATTTGTATACTTACCGTCAAGGTCGTTGTAATAGGGGAAGGAGAGACTCGCTTCTTGTAGTAAAGTAGCGAGCTCAGCTGCATCCCATTTCGTTAAAGTAAAGTCAGCATCAGGGGAATACCGTTTTCTGCAAAGTTGCAAGAAATCATAAGATAAACGCTCTACTTTCGGCAGTTGTACAGCGTGCTCATGATGTTGATAGTGCTCTTCATGAGCAAGTGTTTGGAAGTGTGCTGTCGATTCGATTATAGAAGCCTCATTTATTTTTGTTATCATCGGATATTCATCTACATGTTTTGAGCGAACGAAATGTTCATGTGCGAGCGGCGGAATTTGTTGCAACAACTCATGAGAAGTAACTGTTTTATTTTCACGGTAATCATTGTGAAACCAATTAGTTTCTGGCTCTGTACTTAAAGGAATAACGGCATACACACTTTCTTCACCTTCTGACAATCCGAGTAAATGGTTCAGTGCACGGTCTAGAAATTGAAAGTATACGCCGTTCGTATAACCGAACTGATTTGCACATTCTAGTAATTGTCCAATGAGAACCCCGCTATCTAATCCTTGAAGTCGATATGAAAAGTTATTGTATTTAAAGAAGTTTTTCCAAAACATAGTGGATACGAATGCAGCACCGAAACAATCCTGTATGTTACAGCGATTACCGAGTGCGTCTGCTAAATAAGAATCGAAATTTCCTTCGCGAAGTAAAATAAGTCGGTGATGCGCGGCGTCATAATGGTAAATGCCGTCTGGATAATCGTCAATCTTTAAATAGATATACAATTCATTCGGGTATAAGGCACCGCCTGAAGGAATGGATCTACGTAATACATTTCTCCCGCTATTTAGCTGACATAATTGTGTTACACCAAATGAATACCAAAGGTAGTGACCAATCTCATTTAGAGTAGGTGTAGTAGAAGAGTTCGATAAAGATAACGGGATTTCTAAGGAGAGCGGGATGGTAGGTACATTTCGATATAATTTATAAGGAAGCGGTGCATCTTTCCAGTCTACCTCATGATTTGGCATAATTTCATCAATAGAGAAATGGAGATGATGTAAAAAAGTATCTAGCTGCATGAAATCCCTCCTTTACTATGGAAACGGGTGCGGATGTGGATTTAATTGTTCATTTGTTAACGGTTCAGTGCTATATCCAAGTGTCATCGGTACGGTATAAACTCGGTCTAACCCTGTAACCCGAGTAAGATGGTGTCCGAACGTCATCGGTAACATACCTGGAATAATAACTTTTACACAGTGTAGTCCATTCTTTTCTATAAGGGGAACGGTTTGATCTACAACGATTACTTCAAGGTCAGATTGATGCAAACGATTTAAAAGTTGGTGGAGATCGGATGTTAAATCCATATCAAATGATTGTGATACATTCATTTCTTGGAACGTTTGCACCGGTGCATCTTCTCGTAAAAGGAAGTGAAGACGTTCTTCCGTTTCTTTCAATCCGTACAGCATACTATGGTCTTCCATTTTATTAACGAAATAAGGATCTTGTAAGCACTTTTCGTAGTATTCTCTTTTGTGCTCGAGCTCATCGTCTGTTATAAGTAACATGCCTGCTATTTCTTGAATAGCGCTTTTTAAGGCTCGAATAGGATCTAAATGAGCGCCTCCCGCACAAACAACGTTCATTCCATTTTCACGCGTATTTTTTGCAATTACCCATAAGCTCGGGATGCCGTGTTCCATCGTCGCGTTAAAAGCGTGTAATTCATATCCGGTAATCGTACGTAACCGCTGGATCATTAATTGTAATTCTGTATCATTTGCTGAATTAAGATCAAGGCGGGGAAGAGGTAATTCGGCATACCAAGTGAGTAAGAAGGCATCACGCTCTACAATTTCTAAAATGCCGTGAAAAATCGCTTCTTCTAAACTACCGCCAATTGCACATCCATTTGATGTTTCATACACGAAAGCGTCTCGATGACCGAGGCTATAATAAGCAATTGATTCAGGAACTAAAAGCGGTCTGTTTTGTGATAAAGAATATCCCCATACCCAGTTTTGCTCATAATCAGGATCAAACGGTTTAAATGGAAAATTATCACGATTGTAATGTTCATTTGTATGTACACCGAGCGAGAGGGGATTTAGTGCATGTTCCTCTAAATCATGAAAACTACCATGCACATTTGTCTTTTTCCCGCGAGGCGACATACCGCAATATCGTTCTAAACCTTCTAAAATAGCAGTTGCTTCACTCACTGCAAATGAATGGGTTCGGCCTGCAACACCTTCATTTCCAAACATCAATGGCATGTTTATAATGACGTCAGCGAATGGTAATACAGAATGCTGCATTTTGCCGTTCAACATACCGACCCGATAATCTAAATAGTCTCTCGTTAAAAATGTGTTTAATTCATGAATGGAACGGCAGCGATACGTTTCGGTGCTTACTTTTAAACTCGGTTGTAAAGAAACTTCCGCCGCATCCGCAGTATCATCAGGTAAATTACTACATACAGGACAGAGAGGATCTGGAAGAAAAGAATGCCGCGTACATTGTAATGTTTGTAAGTTTAGTAAAATAAGTTCATTTTCTAAAGAAGAATGGTTATGAGTTAATATTTTTTCTGTTTCTGCGCAAATAAGATGGCACATTTGTAACATTCCATTTTGGGTGGCACGTACATCACGCCTCGTTACATTATCTGCTTTAAAGGCATATTTCCGCTGTAGTTCCCACATTTCTTTTTGATCAAAGCCAGCGATAAAACGGCGTCCATCAGAACAATGGGAACATCCGGGCGTAAGAGGATGAATGTAAGGACCGATAATACCTTCGCCAAATGAAGTAAAACCACGTAACCACGGAATATGATTTGACCGAAAAATTAGCTCAGCGTCATGATGAATAGTAGAAGGAGATCCGTCATGTAATACGAGAGCGAGATGAATATTTTCAGGAAGTTCTTCTGTAAGGGTATGCTGACGAATGATGGAATATTGTTTGCATAATTGATCATGTACATAGTCTGCAAGAAGGCCATCCCCTATAAGTAATATATTTTGAGTCATAGACCGTCCTCCTTTGCAATTAATACCCCATACACACCGTCTAAGTTTTCTTTCAAAAATGGTTCGATTGCTAAATCAAACACGAAGGGATAAAAATTATGTTCTTCTAAATGCTGTAAGGCAAGCTGTAAAGATTGCACACTTGGAATTTCTTCTTCCGCTTGTATTTCCACTCTAAAAGAATCCGTGTCATATAAAATAATAGATGATTCAGGCAAGATATTAGCTCTGTAAGGAGTCTCTTCACTTTGAATGTGGAGCAGTGATAGTTGTAGTGCGCTTCGTAACGCTAACGTCATATTAATATTAGATGCACCGTACCATCTATCATTTATACCAACCCAAACGACTGGAAAACTGAGAATCTCTTCACTCATTGCGATTTTAGGTGTTTCATGAATTGTAGAGAGAGCATCGTAATAAAATCTACAATGTTTATCATGAATATCAGTTAAATCAATCGTTGTAAGTTCTTCTAGCATATGTGACTGCCGCTCATACAATTTATTATTTAAATGTTGTTGTAGTGCCCGGTAAAATCCTTCTGTCATCGTTTCTCCAGCACCGATACCGATATCGTTATGTTCAGGAATAAGGCGGTGAATGATTTCTGCTACATATGTTTCAATTCCTGTTAAACCAGCTTCTCGGCGTGCTTCATTATGAGTTAATCCACTACGAGTCATAAGAGGCAGAAGGGGAGCTGGGCCATCTGATAATGGATTGGCTACTTGAATATAGCATTGTGATAATGGTAATTGATATGAATCTTGTTCATCCCATACATGGAATATACCGGCTTCTTTAGAAGTTAATGAGTCGAAAAAGCGGAATACATCAGTTGAAGTATGTTGGCCATACCGATGCTCAAGTTTTTCAGAAAGATTTTCTATCGTATCAATTGTAAAACTTTCATCAGTTGCAAGAGGGTGTTTTATAAAAGGATGCCACGTTCCTTCAAGTGTTTCATAGTTTAATAAAAAGAATTGTGATTCTTTTTCACGATATGAATCATCCGCGACATGTTTAAACAATTCAAAAACGATTACATTTGCTAACATGGCAGATGTAATTGGTGAGAAGGAATCCGATGAATTTTCATTTTGCAAAGTCGTTTCATGTAGCCGATGCCATGCGGATTCCCAGCATTCATCACGATTTTCTGTTACGACAGGTCCAGCTATACCGAGTGTTGATAAACAAATAGCTGGTATGAAATTCTTTTTCGTTTCTCTACAAATAGTGTGAACTGTTTTTAAACCGTCAATGTCTCCGTTTTGAGAAACATATAAAATCCAATCAAAAGGTTCGAATACTTCATGCAAGGGACGGTCAATTGTAGTATCGATTTCTTGAAGGAGTACACTGTTATCAACTTCATATGCACGTTCTATTAGCTCATGTATTCTGTCATAGTTTGTTTCATCCCGATCTGTAACGAGGTAATGAAATGTAGGTAAACCAGATTCTAATAAAGAAGAAACTAAGGAAGTGAGCATATCCCCAGAACCAAGTACAAGGACATTTGCTCCGCGGTACGTTTCGAATTTTAAAGCACCTGAATGAGAATCGGCTTCTAAAAATTCAATTTGCGAAGCATATCTGTCGAGTAATGTACTGTTTAATTCATGAGGTGCATCTTGATTTGCATCACGAACGAAACCATTTTCATATAAAATCTCTCCAATTTCAAATACACGGTTTTGATAGGGGAGAGGGAGGCCATCGGTTATTTCGGCTAAAGAATAATTCCCGTTAAACATTGGCATTAATTTTTCAATCCAGTCATAAATTCCATCACCGTCCATACGAAATGAACTGGCGTTATTTCGAAAATAGACACCCCCGTTTGAATCGGGGAGGAAGAAAGTATCCTTATTTACTTTAAGTTTTGCATGAATTGGAAGGTTATTCATTTTAATCCTCCTTACGTTTAGGCATACATTATTACCTTATGTCATGAAATTTGTCCCGTATGAACACAATAAAAAAAGGCTGTAGAATGAATCATTCTACAGCCTTTAATAGATTTTTAATCTATCAACCTTCTAATAATAATGACTTTGGATCTTCAAGCATATCTTTAACAGCAACAAGGAAGCTAACTGCTTCTTTACCATCAACAATACGGTGATCGTAAGATAAAGCAATGTACATCATTGGGCGGTTTTCCATACGCTCGTTATCAATTGCAACTGGGCGTACTTGGATTTTATGCATTCCTAAAATACCAACTTGAGGGCTATTTAGGATCGGTGTTGACATTAGAGAACCGAATACACCACCGTTTGTAATTGTAAATGTACCACCTTGTAGTTCTTTTAATGAAAGTTTGTTATCGCGTGCTTTTTTACCTAATTCACGAATTTCGCTTTCGATTTCAGCGAAGTTTAATTGGTTAGCATCGCGTACAACTGGAACAACTAATCCATCTGGAGCTGCTACTGCAATACCGATATCATAGAATTTTTTAATGATAAGCTCGTCACCTTGAATTTCAGCATTTAATAATGGGAATTGTTTTAATGCTGCAACAACTGCTTTTGTGAAGAATGACATGAAGCCAAGACGTACATCATGTTTTTTCTCGAAAGCATCTTTGCGTTCTTTACGTAATTCCATGATCGCACTCATATCAACTTCGTTAAATGTTGTTAACATTGCAGATGTTTGTTGAACTTCTACAAGACGTTTTGCAATTGTTTGACGGCGGCGGGACATTTTCACGCGCTCAACTGGTTTTTCGAATTCCGTTTTTGCAACTGGAGCAGGAGCTGGGCTCTTTGGAGCAGCTGGTGCTTCTTTTGGTGCTGCAGCATGAGCTTGTACATCATGTGGTCTCACGCGTCCAAGTGGATCTGTACTACGTACGTCGTTTAAGTCGATTCCTAATTCACGAGCCATCTTTCTAGCAGCTGGTGATGCGATAGGACGGTTTGTATTTGGTAACCCTTGTAGTGTTGCAGTTTGCTCAGCACTTGGTGCCGCAGCTTTCGGTGCTTCAGCTGTTTCTTGTTTTGGTTGCTCAGCCACTGGTGCAGGTGTACTTACTGCAACTGGTGCTCCATTAGCATCTAAAATTGCGATAGTTGCGCCAACTTCAACTGTATCCCCAGGTTCGCCTAGTAACTTCGATACAATACCTGAATCTTCTGCAATGATTTCTACATTGACTTTATCAGTTTCAAGCTCAACAACGCTGCCACCTTTCTCAACTTTGTCGCCTACGTTGATAAGCCATTGTGAAATAGTTCCTTCAGTAATAGATTCTGCAAGCTCAGGTACTTTAATTTCGATCATTTTAAATGTCCTCCCCTTATTTGCCTAACGGTGTGTTTTTTCTTCTTTTGTCTTCGGTAATCTCCATTTGTTAGCCTGGCCTTGGGCAGAATATCTGCCCAAGGAACAAGCTAGAAACCTTCATTGTTACTTTTTAGTTGCTGTAAACTTCAATTTCTTGTTTATCTTGACGGAAGTTATACTTCACATCTAAAGCATGTGCAACAATTAGCTCTTGCTCAGCTTTGTGAGCGAATGGATCGCCGCCAGATGGACTAGAGCGATCAGGACGTCCAATGTAGCCTGTTTTCACTTTATCTCCAGCAAGTTCGAACAGAATTGGAGCCATGTAATGCCATGCACCCATATTACGAGGTTCTTCTTGAACCCAAATGATTTCTTCTAAGTTTTTAAAGCGTTTAATAATAGATTGAACTTTCTCAGCAGGGAATGGGTACAATTGCTCAATACGAACGACATGAACTTCGTCTAAGTTGTACTCATGTTTACCAGACTCGATTTCTGCTGCTAAGTCAATCGCCATTTTACCTGTGCTTAAAACAAGACGTTTTACTTTATTTGGTTTCATGCCAAGGTTTTCTTGTTCTAAAGCAGGTTGGAAACGTCCTTCGCTTAACTGACTAGCAGTTGAAAGCGTAAGTGGGTGACGTAATAAACTCTTCGGCGTCATCAATACTAATGGTCGAACAGCTTCTGTTCCTAAGATAGATGCTTGACGACGCAGGATATGGAAGTATTGTGCCGCACTCGTTAAGTTTGCAACTGTCCAGTTATTCTCAGCAGCTAACTGTAAGAAACGCTCTGGACGTGCACTAGAGTGCTCTGGTCCTTGACCTTCATAACCGTGTGGTAATAGAAGAACTAAGCCAGATTTTTGACCCCATTTTGCTCTTCCAGCTGAAACATATTGATCAAATAATGCTTGCGCAGTATTTGAGAAGTCACCATATTGCGCTTCCCACATAACAAGAGTTTCTGGAGCGAATACGTTATAACCATATTCGTAACCAACAACAGCAGCCTCTGATAACGGACTGTTATGAACAGAGAACGATGCATTAATGTTTGGTAAGCGATGCAATGGTGAATATGTTTCGTTTGTATCAGTATCGTGTAATACGATATGACGGTGTGCGAATGTACCACGCTGTGAATCTTGACCAGTTAAACGAATTGGCGTACCTTCTTGTAAAATAGAAGCGAATGCTAACGATTCAGCAAGTGCCCATTCAATTTTACCATTTTCTTCAAGAGCATCTTTACGGCGCTCAAGAATTTTCTTCACTTTCGGATATACGTTAAATCCTTCCGGCCAAGATAGTAGACCTTCATTAATTGCACGAAGTGAGTCAATCTCAACACCAGTATCAATTGACTGAATACCTTTTGCAACAACATCTGGCACTTTAACGTGAATTGTTGCATCGCTCGTATCAGCTGGTGGTACTTGTGCATAGTCGGATTTTAATTGTTCTTGTGTAAACTGTGTAATTGTTTCAACCTCATCTGCATTTAGAACACCAGCAGCTTGTAATTGATCTGCATAAATTGCTCTTACAGTTGGATGGTTTTTAATTTTTTTGTACACTTGTGGTTGCGTAACTGCTGGATCATCCATTTCGTTATGACCGTAGCGGCGGTAACCAATTAAATCGATTAAGAAATCTTTTTTGAACAACATGCGATATTGAATTGCAAGGTTAGCAGCTGCAAGACAAGCTTCCGGATCATCAGCGTTCACGTGAACAATCGGAATATCGAAACCTTTTGCAAGGTCACTAGAATATTTCGTAGAACGAGAATCATAGCTATCAGTTGTAAAACCAACTGCATTGTTTGCGATAACATGAATCGTTCCGCCTGTTTGATACGCGTTCAATCTGCTTAAGTTGAGTGTCTCAGATACAATACCTTGACCAGGGAATGCAGCATCACCATGAACTAAAATTACGAATGATTTTGAAGTATCTTGATCTGGAAGACCAGATTTTTTACGATTCTCTTGAGCAGCACGTGCGAAACCTTCTACTACAGGATTCACGAACTCAAGATGACTCGGGTTATTTGCTAATGTCACGCGAGTGCTAACTTCTTCGTTACTAACGACTTGTTCTCTACCTAGGTGGTATTTCACATCGCCAGTCCAGCCAGAATTAGCCACTGCGCCTTCTATTTTTGCATGTTTGAACTCAGCAAACATGTGGCTATATGGTTTTTCTAATACGTGAGCAAGTACGCTTAGGCGACCGCGGTGAGCCATACCAATCATGACATCCTCAACGCCGTTTTTAGCACCTTCTAGAACAATTTCATCTAAAACAGGTACAAGCATATCAACGCCCTCGATAGAGAACCGTTTTTGCCCAACGAATGTTTTATGCAAGAATTGCTCGAAACCTTCAACAGCTGTTAAACGTTTTAAAAGAGCAGTTCGTTTTTTATTTGATAGTGGTTGACGCAATGAATTTGATTCCACCATTTGATGCAACCACGCGCGTTCTTCACTATCTTGTATATGAGAAAATTCATAAGCTAAAGATTTTGTATAAACGTCTTTTAATCTATGAATTACATCAAGTGCAGTGTGAATACCTTCTGGTGCATCTTGCCATACTGTTTTTGCTGGAATCGCTTTCAAGTCAGCATCGCTCAGTTCGCTCATTGCTTTCTCAAGAAGAGATTGTCCATTTGCAGCATCTTCCATCGGGTTGATGTGAGCCAACGTGTGCCCGAAAGAACGAATCTGCTCAACTAGTTGAACGACTTTAAGAATTTTTTCAATGTTACCTGTGTTTTGAGGAGAAAAATGTGTTGCTGTGTTGTCCCCTGTTACGACATCATCTTGAAACGAAGGAGCTCCAAAAATTTCAAAAAGCTCTTGTAATTCCGGATCAACAGAACCTGCTCCAGTTACGTAAAGATCATACTGTTCAATAACATAACCAAGGTTCGGACCGTGGAACTTGGCCCAAGGGTTTGTCGTTGTATTCTTCCTCGTCATTTGTTTAAACCTCCCAATGCATATAATCCTTTTCCATACAAAGGTGCATTTTGCTCTTTTTCAATAAGTAATGAATCAATAATCAATGTAAATGTTTTCTTTACTCTTATGTTATTACAATAATTTACATAATACCAAACACTATTACTTATCTGTTTTGTAAAAAAACATTCACAATAACTTATCACCCAAGTTAATCTTTCATGTTATAAAGTAATTTTACAGAAAAATGGGGTGGATATATTTGGTATGCCTATACTAATAGCTATAATTGTTGCATTTAAATATAGGTATAATAGTTAGAATGTTTCGATAAAATCAGTTTGAATTATGTATATTGAAATAATAAGCGCTTTCATAGATATTATACAACAATATAACGGAATATAGTATAAAAAATAAAAAATTATGAATTTATCGTAAACTTTATTTAGATAGTGTTAAATATTGAAAGGAAAGTGAAGGATTTCTACAAAAAAAGTTGCTAAACATAAAAAATGCTCCATAAACAGTTAGTTTCTATAAATATGACGAAAAACACCGTAAAACAAATAACGTATTTCGTGAAATAAAGAAATAAATGAAATATTTTAAAAGGATAAAACAAATATGGAGATATTAAATTTTAAAAAAAGAAGTGAGGAGATATAGTAACAGTTATTTACAGTGTTCCGTGTTTCGCTTCAAAATAGACGTGCTGAAATTGAAAAAAGTTTCTTCTATATAAATAGCGTGAATAATAATCAAAATATATGTAAAGGGAACTTGATGTAAAGTTTCCTTTACATATATACTCGGTATATGGAAGGAGGGAGAAATTTCCTTGGAAAATAAAATGGTCGAATACCGAAAAAAATTTGGACTATCTCAAGAAAAGTTGGCTGAGAAACTTGGAGTTTCCAGACAAACCATTATCTCAATTGAAAAAGGGAAATACGATCCATCACTTCCGCTAGCATTTGAAATAGCGAAAACATTTCAGACAACGATAGAACATGTATTTATTTATGAAGGAAAAGAAGAGGGGGAATAGGGATGAATTATTCACAAAAGTACTTTGTAATTATGGGGATTATTTTTCTATTTATGAGTGGATTTATGATATTAACAGGTATAATGACGCATTCTGCACCGCCAGCCATAACGTATCCATTGCTTGGGATGATGATTATGAGTTTCTGTCTAAGCTACTTGCACCCGCAATTTAAAGAAAAAGATGAGCGAATGAAACTTATTCGTTATAAAGGAATGTTTGTAACCTTTTTTGCGTTAACGGCATATTATCTTCTTTTCTCTATCGGCTTAAACTTAAAAATACTTACACTATCTGCTACTGAATTATTAAATATACTTATGGCACTTACAATGAGTACAGTTTTTATCTCATTTGTTGTTTTATCAAAAAGATATTAAGATGGAAGAGAGAAAGGAAGATTAACATATGCAAATGATGTATGCTTTTGGCATTGGGCTTGTATTATTTTTAGCCGTATTCTTATTTATTCGTAAAGACGTTCAAGGCGGGACGTTAACGAAACGAGGATTTTATAAATTAATCGCCTGTTTAGTTGTTATGCTTATAGCGATTATTGTAATGATTGTTTTAATAAGTCAGTCACTATAGAATGTAAAAACGGAACCTTACTTCGGTAAGGTTTTTTTTTATTATTCAACCTAAAAAATACCATTAAATCCATTTACTATAAATAACTTATATTATATAATCCAATGAAATGATAGATAAGGAGTGTAGTATATGAATAAAAAAACTATCTTCTATTTATTAACTTGTCTACTACTTGTAGCTAGTACTACTTATATAATATGTAACAAAAGAGAACAAGTGCCACCTATATTAGTATGGGACGAACAAGAATATTATGTTACGAATGAACCTGCCAAAGTAGAAGAAGTTGGGCGAAAACTTGGCGAAGTAACAAGGGAAATTAAAACAAGTAAAAAACCTACTAAAAATAGAGAATCTAATACATTACAAGAGAAAACAGAAGTATTTACAATGATTGAGGAAGAAAAAAGTGAATATCCGCCTTTAATCATAAAGGAAGCTTATAGTGATGAATATAGGGTAGTGAGGCCGATGTCGAAGCAGGTATTGTGATGAAAAGGAGAATCTTTTGTAGACAGTAATTTAGTATTCGTGTTCGTTAAGAAAAATATTTGTCTTTTCCTCCTATCGGTGCCGTTTACATTTTGATGAATAGAGGAGCAATGCGAAAGAGAGATTTCATTTTATATTTATTATTTACTGCTATTAATATATCGCTTTGGTTATCGTTTATGATTTTTGATTGGAATATGTGGATGGTAGTAGGGCATTATTTGTTTGGAGCAGTTGTTATTGTTTTTTCGAATATGAATAAGAGCTAAGCCAGCAACCTTAAAGTTGCTGGTTTTTATTTTGCTATTTATAATGAAGAAACAAATTTTTAATAGAGAGTAGTGGGCGTTATGAGATGGAAAGAGGGAACGTTTGAAAAAATAGACACGAATGACTCATCTGTTGAGCAACTTATAAACACGTTTAAGGAACAAAACTTAATTGGTGGAACAATAATAAGCTGTTTTAAAGTGCATAACGAAAATTTTTTTAAAGAAATACCACATTCGAAAGATGGACATGAGCACTTCTTTAGAAGAATCTTCAACTCTTTAGACATAATCAATAACTTAGAAGAGTTAAAAATACATACATCAGACAAATATAAGTTTCGTTTTAAAGAGCAGCTGGCAGTTATGCTTGATGGTAGCATTGCTGCGCAAATTTTGTGGGGCGGAGCATATGAAGGGTTTAAGGAACGACCAGTTATCGCAAAACAATTAGCAGTCAATGTATGTCAATATATGTTCCAAGATCGATACGAAGATATTAAAGTGTTCGAAAGCTATCGCCCTTGGACAGATTGGTTTTACGATGTTGCGTGGGATGTTACTTGGATGGTGTTAGATAGTAGGGAACAGAAAATGTGGTTCATTTGTGCTACGGATACAGATTGATAGAAGAGGGCCTTGTAGGAATGCTGCAAGGCCCTTTATCTTTTGGGAATTAATAGAAAACGAATCATATAAATGCTATACTAAAAAATGTTTGTAATGTCAGTTTCATAATATTGTATGATGCTGACTTACTAGAAAAGATAAGAGGAGAATGAGCGTGCAAAAGATAAAGAAATTATTGCTATTAATGATGGTAGTAGGATTAACAGCAGGTGTTTTAGCAGGGTGTGCAAATCCGAAAGATACTACAGAAGAATTTTTAACAGCGATACAAAAAGGTGATATAGAAAAAGCTCGTACATTTGTTGAGAGTGACAAGGAATTTAATAAACTAAATGAAAAAACAGATGATACTGAGGCAAAAGCAATGCTAAGTGCAATTACAAAGAACTTTAAATTTGAAAAGCTAGAAGAAGTATCGAAAAAGGATGACAAAGCAGAAGTGAAAGTGAAAATTACATCTGCTGATCTATCCGTTGCTGTAACAAAAGCAGTGGGAGAAGTTATGCCAATGGCCTTCGCTAGCGCATTTAGTGAAGACAAAGAACAATCTGAAAAAGCAATCGAAAAAACAATGACCTCAACTATCATCAAAAACTTAACGGATAAAGATGCAGCAATGGCAACTCGCGAAGTTACATTGAACTTAAAGAAAGACAAAGATGGCGACTATAAAATCGTTGCTGACGATAACTTGAAAGAAGTATTGTTTGCCAATGCAAAGTCTTTGGAGAAGATGTTTGGTGGGAAGTAATTGAATGAGATAAAAAAGAGACACTATATCACGTAGAAGGTTGATATGGTGTCTCTTTTTTATATGACCCCGGAGAGGCTCGAACTCACGACCTCCACCCTGTCAAGGTGGCGCTCTCCCTGCTGAGCTACGGGGGAAAACGTTGATTTAAAGGGGGTCTTAAGGATTTATATAAATGAAATTCTATTAAAAAAGGCGCAGGTTCTGTGACCGCTGTGACCAATATTGTGACCACAAAATTATGTCTTTAACTGTCTGTATAATGGTAAAAGGAATGAGATGTCTCATTCCTTTTTTGATGTAGAGGGGGGGAGTTTCCACAATCTCCAACCCTCTTATTAGAGCAGGGCTACATAGCACCCAAATCTACACCAAACAAGGCATAAAAAATTTCGATACGAGATAAGTTGAAATCTAAAAGGAAAACAAAGTCTATTGAATGAGTTTCTTAAAAATAAGGGTTTCTTAGCCTTTTATATCAACATCAGTAACTTAGTAGTTTGGATTAGACAGTTCAACTTCATGTACCCATTTAATCATTCTATCTATTTGGAATTTGAAAATAAATATTAAGTTTTTTAATATACTGCCAATTATGTTGGGAATCACATATAATAAATTTTGTGAGTAAGAAACTTATTATATTAGCTTAGAAGTATAGGAGGAGGCATTTGTTGTGAATAATTATCAACGACTGAGATTAGAATTTAATAATAACTGGGAAGAAGGAAAAAGAATTTCTTTACCACACTATAATTTATTGATGGAAAAAATACATGCCACCACGACAGGGGGATTTATTCCATTCAAATTCCCTGAGACCGATGATAATGAGTTCCATAAGGCGCTTGCTTATTTCCTTGATGGTCTCGATGGATTACCATTAAGACCAGATATCGCTTTTGATAATACATGGAGAGCGGTTGATTCATATGTATTAGGTATTTTTCAAGGTAATACAGAACAACCGAAAAAAACTTGGGATTTGTATATAGACTCTTATCAGATAGTAAAAGATACATTTGAAAGATTTCATAATTTAATACCTCTACAATCCTTAGAGTTTTTATCCAAGAGGCTACTCAATAACTCAATATCAAATGTGGAAAGAAGACATGTTAAACATATACGGAAAAGAGTCAAAAGAGTTTTGACCGAGGTAGATAATGCTCTATATGATGATATCTTAACGAAATATAACATCTTTAATGCAGATACCCAGAGAAGATGTGCATCTTTATTTAAGATTGTGTTGGCGGGTCAGAGTATTAACTTAAATAATAGAGATGTTCAACTTAATACCAAACAAAATGCAGTGTTAATTTTAGATGGTATTATTTATTCTTCAAGGAATGAGAGGTTTCATGGGGATTCGTTTCCGCAATTCTTAAGTAGTAAGGCTAAAATGTCAACTTTCGCTAGTGGATATTTTGTCTTTCTGTATACATATTTTTTGTTTTTGCTATTAGTACACTATGATACTGTACTTGAGTTAGAAATTAGTTCTGTCATTGAAAACATTAATGTAAATCTTGATATTTATGAAAAGTTGTTTTTAAACAGTATAAAGCGTTAACAAATTCTTTATTTAAACTTACTAAATTATTTCCCTCCAATACTATAAGTGATGGAGGGAAATAATTTAGTAAGTTTTTTACTTTTTAGACAGTCCCTTTATACTGTAGGTGTTTTTTCTTCTTTTTTTATAATCCCCTCAATTTGCTTGACAGTAATATCTTTGGTACTATGAGCCGAATCTCTTTCATCTATAATAATGGATATGTTTTTTATCGTGATTATATTCGATGTCGTAATCCATAGTTGTAGTTCCATATTGAAAAGTCGGCATACTATAACTCTTTGTCTTGTATAGCATCATTTTAGAGACAGAAGTATGTTATGGCAATTGCAATTTTAGTTCTTGCTAAATATTGTATATACGTTATGACAATTATGTGTGTTATAAGTGGTCATGGGAGTATGAGGTTATATCATATAAGCTTTGAACGGAGAAGAGATTTTCCGCATCCCACAGCAGTCTTATAATGGAAAGAGAGATGAGTACTTACATCCACACCAATGTAATGTATGGAACTCCGATACGAGACGGGTATTTGATGCTTTTTATTTAATAAAAATACCTTAACAATAAGTATTTCTAAAGTAAATGTCGAAGCGTGTATACATCATTTGTTCATGTCGACACTTTGTATTTTGGATATCAAAGTATTTTTGTATCGATACTACTATTGTAAGTAACGCTTGATGCAAGAGTTGATGAGAAGACGCTAATTACAAATCCTTTAGAAGGTTATGGTGGATATAAGAAAGAATTTTTATCAAGTTGTTGATAGAATCTATTGCGTTACACTGTTAATAATATTAATAATTGAATGAGGCGTTAAACAAATAAACTATAAAAGGAGAGAGTTTATATGTACCAGCTTCAATAGGAGGCTTACCTGTTACGTACTAAAATAGATAGGATGTTTCATGTCTATGACGAGGGATAAGTGTGTTTTCTTTGAGGTCAGAGTATGTAAATCCACTTCTTTTTTGTGGTTATTGGGATAGGATATATCGACTCGTACTAATCTTATGAGTGCTTTTTTAGCCGTACACAGTTTGTCGGTGGCTATTTAAATTCTGGGTTTATATGCTTCAAACTCTTGTGGTTCTAAGGTTTGGAAGGAACTCCCTAAAAAAAGGGGAGTTCTTTCTAAAGTTGGAGGGTAAACTCCCTAAAAAAAGGGGGATTCGTTCCAGACCTTCGGGAAGAATTCCTCAAAAAAAGGGGAGATAACGGGTCGCTAAACAGAAGACGAATTATAAATAGAAGATAAAAATAAAAAAGAATATATGTAACGCCCCCCGCAAGCGAGTAGGGGACGTTACGGTCTTCGGTAATTTCTGCTTTTTTATGGAGGCTAAAGTTTTAGATAAAGCAAAAGAACCACCAATTCCCTTCAAAGCGTAGTGGTCTAAAGATAAGAAAAATAATCTATGAGCCAACCGCCTTTGTAGGCATTTAAGTCAGATAGTTTTCAACCCTTGTCAGCTTCTTAGTTGTGAAATGATACTAATGTAGACGGGCAAAAGAAATTGATAAATGCTGATAACTTTTGGGGTGTGAGATAATACTAAATTATGAGAGTATACGAACTTTTTAGTTGTAATTTAAAAATATACCATTTACTACAATTTTTCATCAGAATCACTAGTAATTCTTAAGTGAATCTGATATAATTTTAATTTTGGATACATGTTGATATTGTGTTGCGTCTGTGATATAATAGACTTACAGTTAAATAGATGTACTCGCATTCTTGTCCAACGGACATAGTGTTATTTTGCGACTTAGTTCTATTGCAGAACTGACGACTTAGGCACAGAAGAGTCTATCAATCCATTAATTTGGGTCGGTAGCTTTTCTGTGCCTTTTTGCGTTGACTTTTTAGTAACGAAACTACGTTAACAGAAGGAGAATGTGGATGAATAATACTTACTATTGCTACTCAAAACAACTTAAGGATTTCTTGAAAATGAATAATTTAAGATATGCCACCACTGGAAAACACAACAATGGAAACATCTATTGGTGCTTTGAACGTGGTGAAAAATTAGACAGTGCTTTAGGTAAATGGAATGAACTTAAAGAATTATTGAAAAAGTGAAAAAATTACGGCTAGTGAAAAAGGCTTCTTCATACTAAGTCAAGGAAGAAGATTAAGAATTTTAAGTAAAAGAAGGAGAATTACAGTGATTAATTACGTTGAAGTTGATAATAATTTTATTTGGAATATTGAACAGTACAACTGCAAGGAGCAGTTCATTACAGTTCTATTAAGAACCTGGAGCATGAATCCAATGGGTTCAGCTAGAGTAGGGGTTAACAGCTTGCTACAGATGCTTTCGTTGAGTGATGATAAAAAGAATAAAGCATCTTTAAAAGAAACCCTTGTAGCAATGGAAAAGAAGGGTATGATTATTATCTTTGAAGATTTCATAAAGATGAATCAGATTCAAGCAGAAGATATGAAGTATGCGAATGATTACTTTATTGAAGTATCTGATATTTCTGATGCTAAAACAATTTCTGGAGAGAATGCTGAAGGTAAAGTCAAGAACAACTTCACTAAGATTTCATTTGATGTGATGATGAAGCTTATTGCAATGAAAGAGCGTAATAAGTCAATCGCATTCGCAGTTTACTTCAATATTGTGCATTGGATTTGGGAAGGGGTTTCAAATTGGAGTGTGTCAAACCCCACAATTGAAAAGCTTGCAGAAGCTACTGGATTAGATAAGAAGACAATCACTAAGTATGTGAAAGTGCTTATGGAAAATGAGTTAATCTACTTTGAAACTATCAGAGAAGAATACGATAAAGAGAAGAACTACTACTGTAAATGGGAATATAGGGAATCATTTAAGGCAGATGTTAAGGCTCTTCAAAATTATTATAAAGAGAAAGGTGGACAATAGAGTGAAATATTATTATATTGAGGGACAAATAGAGTTGCGTATTGACAAGAGAGGGAATATCGTTTTTAGTCCTATAACAGGAATGTACGCTAAGGGTAAAAGCGTTGGTGAAATGCTTGATAGCTATGACTTAGAGATAATTCCCAGTAACAAAAAGATAAAAGAAGAAATGGGAATAACAGAAGAAGACATGAGCAGGTTCAATTTCCCGAAGATAATCAGAAAAAAACTTGTAAAGGATTGCCGTCCGATACAAGTCAAAGAAAATAAAAAATTAATTAGTTAATGACATTATAAGATATAAACAGATAAAGGTCATCCCTTTAATAATGGTGACTCTACGATAAAGTATCACAAATAAAAGAAAGAGGTAATTTGAATTGATGGAAAATTTAAAAGTATTTGAGAACGGAGAATTTGGTAATTTAGGAATTTTAGATGTTAATGGCAAGTTAATGTTCCCTGCGACAAGATGTGCAGCTTTGTTAGGATACAAGAACAAACATGATGCAATAGGAAAACACTGCAAGAAAGATGGGGTCGCATTTTGCGAGGTCACCGATTCTCTAGGAAGAGGTCAGAAAGTAAAGTTTATTACAGAAGGTAATCTTTATCGATTAATCGTTAGTTCTAAATTAGAAGAGGCTGAACGGTTTGAAAGTTGGGTGTTTGATGAAGTTATTCCTCAAATTAGACAAACTGGTGGGTATATTCCTGTAAAGGCAGAAGAATCTGACGAAGAAATATTGGCTAAAGCATCATTAGTTGCTAAAAAGACATTGGATAAAAAAGACGAAATTATCAAACGACAACAGCAAAAAATCAAAGAGCAGGAAGATATTGTTCAATCATACAACAGAATGATTGCATTGGATGGAATATTCAATATGAAAGAAGTTGCTCAGTTACTAGACTTTGAGATTGGTAGAAATAAATTATTTGCACTTCTACGAGATAAGAATGTCTTAGATAATCACAACCTACCATATGAAATGCATCGTAAAACAGGGAGATTTAAGGTTAAATTGTTTGAAATAGATGGAAAAACGGTTACTACAACAATGGTTACATCAAAAGGTATCGATTATATTAATAGATTGATAATGAAAAATGGAAGATATAAACCTCGTAAGGAAGTCAGCTAAAAGAAGTATCAGAGGGAAGAGGAGGACTCTTGTTGAGGCTCTCCTTTTTTTGTGTCTATGAGCGGATAATTGGGCATAGGGAGAACGTGTACAAAATGTATGTTCAATAATTAGGTAAGGTGAAATAATTCTGTAGAAGAAATGAGTCTAATGAATACATAAATATTTAGTAACGTAATTTTATATTTAAAGCTATTTTGTTATTAACGAAAGGCCTAGGTGTTAATAAAATTACAATTTTAATATGTTAACTATCAATATAAAATCTATGATTTTTCTAATAAAAGACTTTAATAAAATATATGAAAAGGGCTAAGCTAAAGCTTAGTCCTTTAATAGAAATTCATCTATCCTTCTGAAACAAGCTTCAATATTTTCTTCAATTTGTTGGCTTGTAATAACGTTTAGCATGTAATCATTATTACTTGCTACAGTTCTCTTGATGGCATCTTTATTCCTTTGCTCCACTGTTTTATGATAGGCATGTCCGTCAAGTTCAATAACCATTTTCTTTTGTTTATACCAGTTGATTATCAAAAAATCAAAACGGATATTGACCCCTCTTATCGAACTAAAATCAAATTTATGTGTGCCAGGAACATCAGAAGCGCTCATATAGTAATTATCATTCTTCCGATTAACATAGAATGTCGAGCGGTTACCACAAAATTCAGGAATCAAGGCAGGTTGTGTTGTATCGTGGTAATAGTTATCTACCCAGTATTTGTAAAACTTCTTTTCTATATAGCTTGTAGATAATTCGCTTAGTACAGTAGGTAGGTCGGTGTCATAGCATGTTAATTGCTCATTAACATGCTCGATTGTCCAAGGAATTAAATCTGACCCTTCAACTATTTCTGTTTTAGCATAGTTATGAGACCCTTTTTGAAGACCATAATTTATATCGAAGTAAAGCTCTTTGTTCCATCTTTTACCAAATCTTATTCGGTCTTCCATTGGCCCTTTTTTCTTTGCAAGCTTTTTATTCTTTTCATACTTTTTGGTAAAGCGTTCTAGTATAAAACTCCTAGCACATTCTGAAACTAGCCAACGCTCAGATACTTCATTTGTTGATTGGAGTACACCATCAATGAATCGTTTAGGACCAAACCAGCCTTTTTTATGATTTAATAGTTTCTTTTCCATAAGGTCTTCATACATTTGTTCTGGAGTCCAGATTTTATGCTTTCTAATGTAAGCATCCATATGTTGTGAAAGAACACCATTAATATATTGTTGTTGAGCTTTTGGAAAATCTGCATAATTCAATAACATCACCCCTGAAAAATTATACCATTTATTTGAATATTTTAAAACTATATAAAGCTTACTTAGTAGTTTTTGATGGGTCTTGTCTAATCAAGGATAATTAATAAATTTTCGATTTTATTAGTTGAATGCTATTTATCTCTATTAGTAAATAGCTTAATTGTTATAACATAGATTAAAGCAAACTGTTAGAGTTATCTAGTCATACTTTGATTATTGAGAAGAAGTACTGTTCTGCATTACAATTAAAGTATGAGCGGGGAAGAATAAGAACTTTTATGGTATACATAAATACAATGAATTAATTATGAGAGAAGCGATAGAGTATGAAGAAAACATGTGCAATTATAAAATTGTAAACCTCAAACCAATTGTAAGTGTGGAATGAAACACATAAGGAGAATCTCTTAATGGAAGTTCTTTGTTTTTGTATACTGGAGCGAATGATTGAGTATAACGTGTTTAGCACATAGAATTTAATAAGTTAGTTTTACGGAAACAACTATTACTATTAAGTACTGCAGTTTACGTATTTGTCCAGTAATAATGAACTAATATATTTCTAGGTAATTTTAAATAAATCTAACTTTTATCCAAATGAAAGAATTTGTTGAAAGGATAGAAAATTGTGGTAAAATTACATTTGATAAATATAAGTGGAATATTCTTTAAATTCAATTAAGAGGGTAAAATAAATGAACTTTTTTAACAACATAATAAATTCGAGTCCTGTTATAAATACAGCAACAATTCTTTCCTTAATTTTAGCAGTCATAATTTTTTTATATCAAGAGGTTAAACAAAGAAAAGAACAGCAAAAGGAAATAATAAGATTAAAAGAAGAGATAATTAACCTGGTGATTAGAAATCATGTTAACAGTGGGGTTCAGATATTCCGAATTGATTTAGATTCACTAATAGAGGGGTTTGAAAAAAATAAAAATTGTAAATTAAATATGGAGAGAGTGGACATTGTTAAGATGATTTATGCGAGAGTATGTGAAAATGAGCATATTTCTAATGACATAAGGTTAGGATTATTAAAGCAACTGGAAGAAATGTTGGAAAACTCAAGATATGAAGTAACTAATACTACCATTCAGGATGAGTCAGATACATTTTCTTTTTTCACTTCAAGAGTCTCTTTAATAATATCATTAGTCTGCTTTATTTTTATTGTACAATCTGCTCAGTATTTTGAATCAAATCTTAACCTAAATAATGTGATAAAATTTGCGGCTGTTTTTGTTCCAATTGTAATATTAGTATTAATAAATCCTTTATTAGATAACTTAATAAAAAAGTTAGTCGGAATTATGGAGGGGAGTTTTTTTCTTTTGGCAAAAAAAGAGAAAGAGGATAAGGATAGTAAATTGATTGAGCAAAACTACCAGATATCACTTTCAACTCTTAACGATGAAGTAAAAGAAGAAGTTAAATTCAATGAATTTTTTAATGACAGTGAGGAGATTAGACAAGTATATGAGCAAAGAATTATAATAGAAGCTATAATAAGGCAACTTTACTTCAATATATTTAATGAGGAAACAAAAATGTCTGTTATTAAAATAATTTCTTTATTAATTGAAGAAGCTGTTCTTTCAAAAACACTTGCTTATAAATTAAAGCAAGTTTACTCAGCTAGCAGTCATGTGGTACATGAGGGGAAACTGCCTTCTAGCATTAATAATTATGAACAGTTAATTAATCTTATGAAAGAAAGTGCATTTATTATCAATTCTATACTAAATGATTATACAGAGAAATCTAAAGATGTATCTTAAGGATTTGAAAAAGAAAACATAAATATTTTATTAAAGAAAGTAATACACCTATGTTTTGTTAGGATGTCCTTAAAAGGTAAAGGACATTCTTTTTTATTCTATAATAATAAATTGTAGGATAAGGAAGTATTTAGAAAAAAATAAGGAGGTTTTTTATATGAAACCGAGCAAGATATCTATAAAGGTAGAAGATGATTTAACTGGTGAAAAGTTCGAATATAAGCTACGCATGTTTTTCCCAAACTATGAAAATATAGGGAGGGAGATGAAAAGGTATTTGGAAAACTTCACTTATGCTGATGCGCAATTCATTGTTAAAATGATACGACTATATCATATATTTGGTACGCAAGATTTGATGAGAACGAAATCAATTAATATAAAAAAACTTATAGAAAATAGTTTATTGCAGTTACATAAACATGAAATTTCTGGTTCAGTAGGTGGAGATAAATATGAAAATGAAAATTTACTAGAGACTGCACTGTTTAAAAAAAATACCCCTTTTAACCTGCTAATGTCAGAAGAATCTTACATTAGTTTCCGAGAAAGTGTTTTAAATGAAATTGAAAGTGTTGATGCTCAAATTAATACAATGATGGAAAACGTACTGGCTGAACAAATTGACCAATTGGGATTTATGAAAAAAATTAAATACCACTTAGTTAAGAAAAAAAAGGTTAATGAAATTAAGGATGAGCTAAAAGAAAAAATGTACTTAATGATATTGGAGACAGCTAAGGAAATAGATAACGATATAGAAAAGCAAAATTTCCACATAGAGGCGCTAAGCTTAATAGAAAACTTTCAAAAAGATAAGTATCAGGAACTAATAGAAAAAGTTCTTAACTATTTTTCAAAACAAAAAGGGGAGAATATTGCATATATTAACCAACTTCGACAGGATGGTTATGAATCAGAAATGAATAATCTTTTTTGGATTGTAGAAAATACTGTCTCAAGAAGTGATGCTTTTGATTTAATTCGTTTAGAGGCTGAATCAATATACATAGGTTTTATGGATTGGTTTCATAAACGAGAATACGAGAAGTTAAGAGGGGAAATGGAATTCTTTGAAAGGAGAGCTTTTCAGTTATTATTTTTTAAGAGAAAAATATTTTATGATAGAATTCCTGTGTTTGAGCCTATGTTTAAAAGTTTTATGTTTGATTCAGGAGAAGAAATTACTGCGAAATTAACGTTGTTATTAATATTCAAAAAAAGGGAAATTAGTAATATTAATCTTGAAGAAGAAATGCTAGTTAATTGGCGTCAATACCTTTCTCTATATCCTTCTCTGGTGGATGATAAAATTGATTTTTTTGAAATTCTATTAGATAAAACTAAGTGTATAAAATATGCTAGGCAAGTATGTAGCCAGCAAGAACTTGAGATATTAAAATGGTTTTTAGATGGAATAAATCTTGAATTAATTTCGATAAAGAGTGGCATAGAGAAAAAAGAAACTATTCGTATATTGGAAGAAGCGGTTAAAAAGATAGAAAGTAATTATAAGGGAGGTAAGTACAATTAAAATAATAGACAAGTTAGAGACTTTAAAGAAAATTCCCAAAAAGATAACTATAGTTCATTTAAGTATTACTTTTATAAGTATATTTGCTCTTATTTGTATTTTCTTCTGGGATTGGAATGGGTGGGAGAAAATAGGTTGGATAGGTAGTTTTCTTGCAGGTATAGGAATTATATTTGTGACAATGCAATTCTTTATTCAAGAAAATACTTTTAAAAAAGAGCAAATTATGTTAATAATGCAATTGAACAAAGAATTGAATCAGTATGATAAGTTGCTAGAAGGGATTAATTATCAGTCTGGTCTTGATGGAGAAGAGTTAGAAAAGTTCTTAACTTATATTAAAGAGACTATTATTCTATTAAACCGTATTAGCTTATTAATTGATAATAAAGTATTAAAGTCCCATGATATATATTTGTTTACTGACCATTCTCTCGTCAAATTGATAATATTGACTATAAAATCGTTAGTACAACACCATGACAATATAGAAGGGATTGAAAATAATATTAGCAGTTATTTTATAATTAAATATAGAAGTAGTTTAATTTCCCTATATGAAAACTTAAAAGACCATGACTATAGTTTATCTATAGTGCAAAATGAAGTGGAACAAATTAAGTTAATTGATAAAGATAGAAATAATTTATCTTTATTTGTCACAGCGAACGAATAATAAGTTAGAAATGATGTATGGTATTGATTTAAAAGAAGTATAGTATAACTTTCTTTTCAATGTACCAACAGATTATATATATTAACGTGTGTCTATAGGATAGGTTGTGTACTATTACATGAGCCTTTCAAAGGGTATGAGTAAATTACTCATATCCTTTTTTATTTAGCAAAAGTCTATAACAGGTAAGTTTAAAAGCTTAGAATGGTATATTTGCCTAAAATACATTTTGTAGAATAACTTCCTAAACTAAGGTCAAGTTGTTAATTTTATTTTGTTATAGGGTTAAGTAGAGACAGTGAAAATTATCCTCTATAATAGAATTAACCATATACAGCACAGTTAAGGACTCCAAGGAGGCTCTTAACAATGAAAGGAAGCGTAAAAAAAGATAAGAAAACAGGAAAATATTTTTATATTGTAGACATTGGTATTGACCCTTTAACAGGTAAGAGAAAGCAAAAGAAGAAGAGGGGATTCATTACCAAAAAAGAAGCAGAAAATGCGTTAACAATGCTGCTCTCAGAAGTTCACACTGGAACACACATAGAACCTAGCAAACTCTCTTATGGTGAATATCTGGAAGGTTGGTTTAATACCAAGAAGCACAGTGTTGGTATCCAAACAGCAAAAGTACTGAAAGGGTATTTAAACAGTCGTATCATCCCTTCCCTAGGTAATATCAAATTAGCTAAGCTAACATCGTTGCATATGCAAAACTACGTCAATTCGCTGCGAGACGAAGGTTTAAAGCGAGGAACAATTGAGAAGATAATCAAAATCATTCGGAACTCTCTTGAACATGCAATTGATTTAGAGTTAATAAGTAAAAATATTGCAGCGAAAACGAAATTGCCTAAAGCTGATAAGGAAGAATTAACGGTGTGGAACGAACAGGAAGTACAACTGTTCTTGAAAGCGGCACAGGATAGCAGGTATTCTATCGTTTTTCATATGGCTCTTGTAACTGGTATGCGACAAGGTGAATTGCTAGGGTTACGGTGGAAAGATGTTGATTTAGAAAAAGGACATTTAACCATAAGTCAAACGTTAAGTCATGATGGGAAGACGTTCTTGCTTGGAGGAAAGACAAAATCAAGTTTAAGAAAAATACTATTACCTGCGTCAACAGTAGCCAAGCTAAAGAAACACAGAGCAATCGTATTGAAAGAGAAGCTTAGCCAAGGTGAGGAATACCAAGACAATGACTTGGTGATGTGTAATCCGTCTGGAACACCAATTAATCCTGCTAATGTGAGGAGAAGTCTAAACGCTTTGATTCAGAAAGCGGCTGTGCCAAAGATTCGCTTTCATGATTTACGTCATACACATGCAACTTTGTTATTGGCTAAAGGTGTGAACGTGAAGGTGATTTCTGAACGCTTAGGACACAGTAACATCAAAATCACACTAGACACCTATTCACATGTATTACCAACGATGCAAGAAGATGCAGTGAATAAAATAGAAGAGATTTTGTAGGGAATGTGACCAATTCTGTGACCACTGACTCTATAGAGTATGAAAGTAAACAAATAAAAAACCGCATCAAACGTTAATTTGACACGGTTTCTATCAGTATGACCCCGGAGAGGCTCGAACTCACGACCTCCACCCTGTCAAGGTGGCGCTCTCCCTGCTGAGCTACGGGATCCCAACTATAAATGTTACCATCAGCAATGTATTTTCATTTCATTCGTGTAATCGGAGGATTTGTACAATTTGTTGAGTATTGTAACATTTGATGTATTCCTATAATAGCAACGAACTTTAATGGTGTAAAGATGTAATTTTCCGAATATTTATATTCTAATTTTTGTATAAAAAAATAAGCCCCGAAGAGCTTATTTTAATAATAATATCAACGCAATTATCAATGATATTTTCAAAAATACAATCATAAATAATGGAGCTTGTTCATAAGCTATCGTCCTGTAACTGTCATTCCTGCTGTGTAAATTGTATCAATAGAACCGTCAGCGCCTTTTATTTCGACTTTATAACGATATGTTCCATCCTCATAAATATCATCGCCATATCCTGTGAAAGTTGCAATTTCATCATTGCTTCCAGCTGGGACCCATTGATTTTGCCAACGGAAGTTGGTTTCAAATTCTCCCCATCTATCGCCATATTTCTTTTCAAGGCTGACATTGTAATGAATTTCTTCAGCTCGGTCATTTGTAATTCTTGCAATTACGCTGTTACCAAAAGTAACTTGTGTAGAGTGTACCTGAACTGTAACACCGTTCACCGTTTCACCAGGACCACAAATGTAATGACAACCATCCCATTCGTCAGCATGTGCTTTTGGTGTTTCAATGTTTATAACCGTTAAACCGCCTAAAGCTAATGCGCCAGTTAATAATACTTTACCAAATGTTTTCACTTGAAATTCCCCCTAAGTATATTCTCAATTCGTTCGATAGATATCACATTAATCTAATGGAACGTTTTTTCCTTAAGTGTATTCGCTATGAATCTTTCATCTTGTAGTAATCTAATCACTACATAAAATTTCATAGTTTTGATTCCATATATGTATCATGATTTACATAGAACAAATCTGTTAATACGCTTTAGTTATTTACTTATTCCACTACTTCTTATTACCTTTTATTGGTAAAATATTGATTTTATTATATAACATTATTATCTATTTACAAGAGAAAATAATACTGTATGCAAAAATGCATAATAAAAAACACTGCTTGTATTCTAGATTACAGATTAAATGGAGTGTTGGGTTTCAATTAATATTTGATTGGAACCTAATGCTAATTTTTTATACTTAACAGTATACATATATTACTTTTTTTAGTCATAATTGATAAACCTTGTCCAGGGGACACTCTTCTTGCTGAGCTACGGGATCTTCAAAAGGGAAAGTATAAGCCGATTATGCTAGTAATGTATGAAGGGATAATGATAAGAAGAAAATTCAGTGAAAAGTAGTTTTTGAATGTAGCTGTTATATTATTTCCGGTATTTATCTAAAGGATTTTCATCGCTTAAATCAACAATTAAAGGGCATAAAAATAACAGTGGTAAAGCGGCGTTAGCTTGATGAAAAGTATCATTAGACATATATTGCCTCCCAAAACAATACGGACAATCTTTTTCAAATGTCACGAGTATTGACCATACATCTTTTACTTTCCATTTCGTTTTACAATACGTACAACGCGCCATTGAGTTCCTCCTCAGTTTAAGGTGTTTTCTAATATATTCTACTTTATTGTACGAAAGTCATTTGAATTTGATGTGGTAAAATGCAAAACAAGCCTAACCTCGTTCTACATTCAGGGAGGGGTTAGGCTTGTTTTAATTCCGTTCAAAGTCTCTGTGTATCAGGCTGTTTATACATTGCCTAGATAGCTTCGTGTTAAATTCGGGAGAATAATTTTTCCATCTTTACTGTATTTTTCGAATAGCTCTGATAGGAGAAAAATAAAAATTTTATACTGTTCGTCATTTTCTTTCGGAGCATAAGATGCTGATAAATTCCTTCCCAAAAACCCTTCATAATCAAAAAGTAAATCATTTTGATATTCTTTAAAATCATACTTTCCATCTTTAAAAAAGTTGTTAAATACTTCTGGAGTTTCATCTATTCCACCGCTAAAGCCTTTAAAGTTTGGACAGGTTTTCTGGCAAATTTCTGCATTCTCTTTAATAAGTGGACTAGTTAAATCTCTACTATTCCAAACAAGTGCAACATTTGCTTTTTGTTTTAAAATTCGTTGGCATTCGATTTTGAAAGCCTCTTTATCAAACCAATGAAATGCTTGGGCAACAGTTACTAAATCTACACTATTTTCTTTTAAAGTGGTATTTTCAGCAGTTGCTTTTATGGATTGAAAACGAGAATATAGTTTTAACGATTGCTCAGCCATCTTTCTCATATCATCATTTGGCTCAACTCCAATAACATGTAAACCACTTTCAAGCAGCTGGTGGCTAAATATCCCCGTACCTGAACCAATATCAGCCACAATCCGATTCCCTTTCAGTTGGTTAGCTGAAAGCAAGTAATCAATATATTCATTAGGATAACTAGGGCGATATTTTGCATATATATCGGCCCTGTCAGTAAAATTTTCTGTTGTTTTCACAGTACTACCTTCTTTCTTACGATATGATGTACAGAAATAGAAATTAAATATGAATTCCGGCATCAATCTTTAAGTCTACAACTTAAGAATCCAGCTAAATAGAGGGCCTCAGTTTCTTTATTCAAATATCCTTTATCCGTTTAGTATCTATTTTAGATAATATCTTCCAAAAGACTAGAATGGCTTACTCAATTATGTTTTAAAGTGTATATTTTTATGGATTTATTTAATAATTTATGAGCGATTGTATGTCGTATTACGTTTACGTAGGTAAGAGATTTTTATTTTTGCTATTTAAATTGGCCAATATATCCTTTTTACAATTTACTGAAAATCATGTATAACAGAGATACATGATTATTTTATCTCGCTATTTGCGGGCAGTAAGACCCCTTACCTCGAAATTCAGCAAAAGCAAAGAAGTTAGGTTGGGGTCGGGATGGCCGTAAAAGTCCGATTCGTGAGGGTTGATTAAAGTTTCACTTTATAAATATTCAGAAGTAGAGGGAGAAAAGTTGTAATGGTAAGAAAAACGTTCAAGATGCGCGTGTCTAAAAATAGAACGATTTCGATTAATGGTTCGATTCTTGATGTAGATGTTACACATGATGAATTTTTACAAGAGTTTGTTGAGTGGGTCGATTCTAAAGGTTGGTCGTTTATGGGGATAACGGATGAGATTACGCCCGA
This sequence comes from Bacillus cereus group sp. Bce041, assembly GCF_052646455.1. Classification (NCBI taxonomy): domain Bacteria; kingdom Bacillati; phylum Bacillota; class Bacilli; order Caryophanales; family Bacillaceae; genus Bacillus; species Bacillus cereus group sp. Bce041. The sequence continues at coordinate 594,312 of NZ_JBQXON010000002.1, read as the reverse complement.
GGAAGCTAGTCAAAAGTTAATAGATTCGTTGATTGATGAGAAGGATAAGAAAGAGTAATTCCTTCTTATTTTTATTGTATATTTATGTTCTTTATCGTAAAAATATGATATAGTGAAAAATAGTGAAAATTCTTCCAGTTTAATACAAATTACATATGATTGGTAGATTTATTATTTTGTTAGAGGAGTAAATGGAAAAGGGAGAGTCATATGGTAAATTTTAAGAGAATTTTGGTTTTTATTACAGTTATTTGTTTGTTTTTGTTGACACCTATGACATTGCGTGCTGAGACGAATATTGGAGTAAATCCAGAACAAGTTGCACCACCACCTGCAGAAGGACCGAATGTTTTTAGTCAGTTTGCAACGACAATTGATGCAAAAACAGGAGATGTTTTGTATGACAAAAACGCATATCACCGTGCATATCCTGCTAGTACGACGAAGGTGTTAACAGCGATTTTACTCATGGAACATACAAAGCCAGAGGATCAATTTACATTTTCACAATTAGCATTAGATCAAGAGAAGAGTAATTATCAAATTGAGTTTCAACCTGGAGAGACAATTAATAGAAATACTGCGCTTATGATTTTAATGGTGCTGAGTGCGAATGATGTGTCGTATGCGATTGCGGAGCGGATTGGCGGGAGTGTTGAGAATTTTGCTAATATGATGAATGAGAAAGCGAAGCAATTAGGGGCGAAAGATAGCCACTTTGTAACACCGAATGGATTACATGATCCGAACCATTATACAACGCCGTATGATATGGCTATGATTACGAAGGGTGTGCAAAAGTATCCTGAAATTTTACAAGCGATGAATACGAAAAGAACGACAGTTACGACGTCTAGGCAGACGGTGTCTATTTTTAATAAATCTAATTTTTTTGAAAATCCATATAGCATTGGCGGTAAAACAGGGTTTACGAATGAAGCGCGTAATACACTTGTTTTATTAAATGAGAAAGATGGAAATCGTATTATAAGCGTAGTAATGGCTTCTCAAAGACCTGAAATTTATGAAGATTTGAAGCAGATGGCGGAATATTCTTTCGGTCAATTTACGAAGCAAATGGTGCTCGATAAACATAATTGGCATCAAAAAACAACATATTTAAATAAAGATGTTAATTCTGAGTTAGAACAAAGTGCAGAGCTTATGCTTAAGAAAGATGAAGGGAAAAATGTGAAAACTATTTTCCGGGCGGCTTCATTAGATAAAGAATCTTTATATCATAAAGGAATACATCGTGGTGAGGTAGTTGGTGCAGTTGATATTACGAAAAATAATCAAACAATTGCGACGGTAAATGTTCTTTCAACAGAAGATGTCACTTTTGCGATACCTAAAAAAGATACAACTATGCCTGAAGTAAAAGACTCAAATATGAAAGTAATAAGTGTTGGGATAGGTGCGATTGTATTATTTGGAGCAATTTTATATGTAGTGTTGCGCCGAAATACAAAAGGAATGAAATCAGAAGGTAAATAAATTACTAATAAAAAGACTGTGTAAAATTTTGGCACAGTCTTTTTTATATATCTTAAATAACTAATAATTGTAAATTTTCTTATTGCAATAACTAGAAGTTCGTTATATCATTTACTTGTGTTCTTGTTAAAGAACAAAATGGATATTGCATACTTCAAATAATATAAAACAACGGAGAGGGAGAGAGACGATGAAATTAATATGGAAGATAATTAGCAACGCGATCTCATTTGTTTTATTTGCATTGATGGTTTTTTTAGCTTTTGTAGTTATTTCTTCAAAAGCAAGCGGTGGTGATCCGACAGTGATGGGATATCAATTTAAGAGCGTTCTTTCAGGATCAATGGAGCCGACGTTTTTAACAGGATCAATCATTGCAATAGAACCAAACAAAGATGGTTCTAAATATCAAAAAGGTGATGTTATTACCTTTAAAGAGAAAGATCAAAAAATTATCACTCACCGTATTATCGGTGTGAAAGATACAAATGGAAAAGTAATGTATGAAACAAAAGGGGATAACAACAACGGACCAGATTTAGAGCCAGTACTTGCAGAAAATGTAGTTGGAAAGTATGCAGATATTACAGTTCCATATGTTGGTTATTTACTGAATTATGCGAATTCGAAAGCAGGAGCAGCATTACTTCTTATTATTCCAGGAGTCTTTTTGCTTGGTTATTCCGCTATTTCTATTTTTGGTGCTATTCGTAGCATTGACGGAGAAAAGAAAGATAAAAAAGTAGAACAATCCGTCTAGTTCGTTTGGTTATACTTTCCGTTTAGGAAGTTAACAAATATATATTAAGGGGATATGGACATGACTTTAAAGAAAAAATTAGGAATGGGTATTACATCAGCAGTATTAGGAGCAGCTTTAGTTGGTGGAGGAACATTTGCATTTTTCAGTGATAAAGAAGTGTCAAACAATACATTTGCGGCTGGAACACTGGATTTAGCATTAAATCCATCAACAGTTGTTAACGTATCGAATTTAAAGCCTGGGGATACAATTGAAAAAGAATTTAAATTAGAAAATAAAGGCTCTTTAGATATTAAAAAGGTTCTACTGAAAACAGATTATAATGTAGAAGATGTAAAGAAAGATAATAAAGATGATTTTGGTAAACATATTAAAGTAACATTCTTAAAAAATGTAGATAAGCATGAGACAATTGTGAAACAAACTACTTTAGATAAATTAAAAGGTGACACACTTACAGCTGTAGATAATGATTTATCGGCTTGGTTCTGGGATGAAAAAGGTATTTCAGCAGGTAAATCTGATAAATTCAAAGTGAAATTTGAGTTCGTTGATAATGGAAAAGATCAAAATCAATTCCAAGGCGATAAGTTACAATTAAATTGGACGTTTGATGCACAACAAACAGCAGGTGAAGAAAGATAATAATAAAAAGGGCTATCACATGGATAGCCCTTTTTCTATTTTTCTAGTATTTGTCTATCAATTTTAATAGTTCTTTACTATAATATAGATAACGTTCTGTATAAAGAACGTAATGTTCGATGGGAGAGATTAAGATGCTGAAAAGAACGCGTAATTTTAAAAAGATGCTTATATTGCCGTGTATGTGTTCTATTACGTTTTATTTAGGATCTCAAATTATGACGCATACAGAAGCGGCGTTCATTGATGAAACGAAAGTAGAAGCGACGCTTTCTACAGCAATTATATTTCCGAAAACAGTTAATACGTTAAAAGAGCAATCTGAGAAACATAAACAGTTTATTGAGCGTGAGTATGGAACGATGAAGGGGAAATCGAAAGCAACTTCTATTGAAGAAATAAAACAGGCGATTTCTGTATGGCAACAAGGGCGTGAGAAAATTGTTGCTGAGAAGGAAGCTCTGCAAAATGTATATACTGAAATAGAAGCTCCTTACAATCAAATACAAGAAGAATTAAAGGTAAATAAAGATGAGTCGATGCAGCAAGTGTCCATATATGTAAATGAAGGCTTTCGCAGTATCAAAGAGAAGCGTGACTATATTGAGAAAGAAATTAGCTTGAAAGCTATTGATGAGCAAATTCAGGCTCTTCAGCAACAATTAAACGTTGCAATTGAAGCGGAAGGACAAAAGAAAGTAGAAGAACAGAAGAAAGCCGAAGAACAAAAGAAAGCCGAAGAACAGAAAAAAGTAGAAGAACAGAAGAAAGTAGAAGAACAGAAGAAAGTAGAAGAACAGAAAAAAGTAGAAGAGCAAAAGAAAGCGGAAGAACAGAAAAAGCTAGAAGAGCAGAAGAAAGCGGAGGAACTGCTTTAGTGAAACAGCTAGAAAACAAGAATGTGGTGTAAGAGAGGGTGAACGAATAAGCAAGACTAGTAATATTTATACGAGTGTGAGGGAACGTTAGCCCTCACCTCTTTGTTTTTCTTTTTTCTTATAGTATTAAATGATTTGAGTGTGAAAAAAGTTATAAATTATCATCATTTTTTCTGAAAAGTCTAAATAATATTGAGAAATAAAAATAACTGAAAATATTAATAAATATGTGTTGTGTTTATATAGGGTTGTTCGTTATAATGAACATAAGGTTTTTAAAAAAGAACACATATTAGCTAAGCTAATATAGTTTTCTTTACATCTCTTATTGAAAAATAAGTGATAAAAATATAAAAAAAAGCTAGGGGGAATTGATTGTGAGTCTGAAAAAGAAATTAGGTATGGGAGTTGCATCAGCAGCATTGGGGTTAGCTTTAATTGGTGGAGGAACATTTGCATTCTTTAGCGATAAAGAAGTATCAAACAATACATTTGCAGCTGGGACGTTAGACCTTACATTAAACCCTAAGACGCTTGTAGATATTAAAGATTTAAAACCAGGGGATTCTGTTAAGAAAGAGTTCTTATTACAAAACAGCGGTTCGTTAACTATTAAAGATGTTAAATTAGCAACAAAGTATACTGTTAAAGATGCAAAAGGTGATAATGCTGGTGAAGACTTTGGTAAGCACGTTAAAGTAAAATTCCTTTGGAACTGGGATAAACAAAGTGAGCCTGTATACGAAACAACTTTAGCAGACTTACAAAAAGTTGATCCAGATCTTTTAGCTAAAGACATCTTTGCTCCTGAGTGGGGAGAAAAGGGTGGATTAGCAGCTGGTACAGAGGATTATCTATGGGTACAATTTGAATTTGTAGATAATGGAAAAGATCAAAATATCTTCCAAGGTGATACATTGAATTTAGAATGGACATTCAATGCTAACCAAGAAGCTGGGGAAGAAAAATAATAAAAAAGCGGGTATCCCCCGCTTTTTTTATAAAGAAAAAGAAGTGCTACTTGTAAGCACTTCTTTCTATTTATTATTTTGCTTCCACTTTGTAAATTCAAGAAATTCACGAAATTGTTCTTTGGAGACACCAGAGTTCATTGCATCTTTAACGAGTTGTGTCCATTCGGAGTCTAGGTTAGTTTCCTTTGTTGTTTCATCATGAAGTAAAGTATCAACTGGAATTTGTAGAACTGCTGCGATCTTTTCAAGAAACTGAATGGAAGGGTTTTTTTGTAAATTTCGTTCTATAGAACTAATGTAAGATTTAGCAACGCCAGCTTTTTCGGCAAGTTCAGTTAATGAAATCCCTTTTTGTAAACGAAGGCGTTTTATACGTTCTCCAATCATATTTGCGCACCTTTCTATCAATATGTAGTTGTCTTATGATGTCATTATTATAACATAAACTTCGTTAAAAAGAACAAACCTATTGAGCCTGACTGGATGGCTTCATACGTTGGAAAAATTGCTCGATGTCTTGCATGGCGATACCAGCATCTAGAGCTTCAAGTATTAAATCAATCCATTCTTGATCCAGTGCGTCTGTCTTATCTTTGTACAAATGTAATTCCTCCCTAATTATCGGTCATAATTGCTGCTACAGAATACATGATAATGCAATCGGATTTTGTGTTTTATATAGTGAATTATCAAATATTGTGTAGATGAAACAAAGATAAAATCCCCATTAAACTCCCTCTATGGAAATTATAAATTGTTCGATAAAAACTTTCAATATTTTCAGAAAACATTGTTGAATTGTGATATATTCGTATGCTAACTATGAAATTTTTACAAATATATTAAAAATATTACATAATATGACTAAATATTGAAAAAATATTGAATTTTTAATAAAATTCAATTTGTAATACATATTATTTATTAGGGGAGGAAATAAGGGATGAACAAGAAACCGTTCAAAGTTTTGTCATCAATCGCTTTAACAGCTGTATTAGGCCTTTCATTCGGGGCTGGCACTCAATCTGCATATGCTGAAACGCCTGCGAATAAAACGGCTACGAGCCCAGTTGATGATCACTTAATTCCGGAAGAACGTTTAGCAGATGCGCTAAAAAAACGTGGGGTAATTGATTCGTCAGCTTCAGAGAAAGAAACAAAGAAAGCTGTCGAAAAGTATGTAGAGAACAAAAAGGGTGAAAATCCTGGGAAAGAAGTACCGAATGGGGATCAACTTACGAAAGAAGCATCTGATTTTTTAAAGAAAGTGAAAGATGCGAAAGCAGACACGAAAGAAAAATTAGATAACCCTGCAACAGGAACACCTGCAGCGACAGGCCCAGTTAAAGGCGGTCTAAATGGTAAAGTACCAACTTCTCCAGCGAAACAAAAAGACTATAACGGTGATGTACGTAAAGATAAAGTACTCGTTTTACTTGTAGAGTACGCTGACTTTAAACATAATAATATCGACAAAGAGCCTGGATATATGTATTCTAACGATTTTAATAAAGAACATTATGAAAAAATGTTATTCGGCAACGAGCCGTTTACATTAGATGATGGAAGTAAAATTGAAACGTTTAAACAATATTACGAAGAGCAATCTGGTGGTAGTTACACAGTGGACGGAACAGTTACAAAATGGTTAACAGTTCCTGGTAAAGCTGCTGATTACGGTGCAGATGCTGCTAGCGGCGGTCATGATAATAAAGGACCAAAAGGCCCACGTGATTTAGTAAAAGATGCATTAAAAGCAGCTGTAGATAGCGGTCTTGATCTATCAGAGTTTGATCAATTTGATCAATATGATGTAAATGGTGATGGAAATAAAAATCAACCGGATGGTTTAATTGATCACTTAATGATTATTCATGCAGGTGTTGGACAAGAAGCAGGTGGTGGTAAATTAGGTGATGATGCAATTTGGTCACATCGCTGGACAGTTGGACCAAAGCCATTCGCAATTGAAGGTACACAAGCGAAAGTTCCATATTGGGGTGGAAAGATGGCAGCGTTCGACTACACAATTGAACCAGAGGATGGAGCAGTTGGTGTATTCGCGCATGAATATGGTCATGATTTAGGTTTACCAGATGAGTATGATACACAATATAGCGGTGCTGGTGAGCCAATTCAAGCTTGGTCTATCATGAGTGGCGGAAGCTGGGCTGGTAAAATTGCAGGTACAACACCAACGAGCTTATCACCACAAAATAAAGAGTTTTTCCAAAAAACAATCGGCGGTAACTGGGCAAATATCGTAGAAGTAGATTACGAGAAATTAAATAAAGGTATCGGTCTAGCGACATATTTGGATCAAAGTGTTACGAAATCTAACCGTCCAGGTATGATTCGTGTTAACTTACCAGACAAAGATATAAAAACAATTGAGCCGGCATTCGGAAAACAGTATTACTACAGCACAAAAGGTGATGATCTTCATACGAAGATGGAAACACCACTGTTCGATTTAACAAATGCAACGACTGCAAAATTTGACTTCAAATCATTATATGAAATTGAAGCAGAGTATGATTTCCTTGAAGTACACGCTGTAACGGAAGATGGTCAACAAACGTTAATTGAAAGACTTGGTGAGAAAGCAAATAGTGGAAATGCAGATTCGACAAATGGAAAATGGATTGACAAATCATATGATTTAAGCCAGTTCAAAGGTAAGAAAGTAAAATTAACATTTGATTACATTACTGATGGTGGTTTAGCATTAAATGGTTTCTTACTTGATAATGCTTCATTAACAGTAGATGATAAAGTAGTATTCTCTGATGACGCAGAAGGTACGCCACAATTCAAATTAGATGGTTTTGCTGTTTCTAACGGAACAGAGAAGAAAAGCCATAACTACTATGTTGAGTGGAGAAACTATGCTGGTTCAGATAACGCGTTAAAATTTGCACGTGGTCCAGTATATAACGCTGGTATGGTCGTATGGTATGCAGATTCAGCTTACACAGATAACTGGGTAGGTGTACATCCAGGACACGGTTTCCTAGGTGTAGTTGATTCTCATCCAGAAGCAATTGTAGGAACTTTAAATGGTAAACCGACAGTGGAAAGTAGTACACGATTCCAAATCGCAGATGCGGCGTTCTCATTCGATAAAACGCCAGCTTGGAAAGTTGTATCTCCAACGCGTGGAACGTATACGTATGATGGTTTAGCAGGTGTACCGAAGTTTGATGATTCTAAAACGTATATTAATCAACAGATTCCAGATGCAGGACGTATTTTACCGAAGCTTGGTCTGAAGTTTGAAGTAGTAGGACAAGCTGATGATAATTCTGCAGGTGCTGTTCGTTTATATCGTTAATACTGTAAAACTACCGAGAGATTTTCTTTCGGTAGTTTTTTTGTGAGCAATGAATTTTATATAGCTGAAAAAGTCATATATAATGTAACCTTAAGAATAAAAATTTGTTATATATGAAGTCTATATAAATAATGAAAGAATTGGATAAAAATAGTGGGAGAAGGTGAGTGAATGAGTATTTCCTCTATTGTAAGTAGGCAAAAGGAATATTTTTTAAAAGGGCATACGAGAAGCATCGAAATGCGAAAGAATAATTTGAAGAAGCTTTATGAAGGCATTCAGCGTTTTGAAGAAGAAATATTTCAGGCATTGAAATTAGATTTAAATAAGTCAGTTCACGAGTCGTTTACAACGGAAGTTGGATATGTATTAAAAGAAATTTCCTTTCAATTGAAACATATTTCATCGTGGAGTAAACCGAAACGAGTTCGAACAGCACTTACTCATTTTGGATCAAAAGGAAAAGTAGTGCCAGAACCGTATGGTGTGACGCTTATTATTGCACCGTGGAACTATCCTTTTCAATTAGCAATTGCACCACTTGTAGGAGCACTGGCAGCTGGAAATACAATCGTTTTAAAGCCGTCAGAGTTAACACCAAGCGTTTCAAAAGTGCTTAAGAGAATGTTAGATGAATTATTCCCAGAAGAGCTTGTAGCGGTAGTAGAAGGTGGCGTTGAAGAGAGTACATCTTTGCTGAGGGAACCATTTGATTATATTTTCTTTACTGGTAGTGTTGGCGTTGGAAAAGTTGTAATGGAAGCAGCAGCGAAACAGTTGACGCCGCTCACTTTAGAACTTGGCGGGAAAAGTCCTTGTATTGTACATAAAGATGCAAAGATAGAGATGACAGCAAGAAGAATTGTTTGGGGTAAGTTTTTAAATGCAGGGCAGACGTGTGTAGCGCCAGATTATATGTATGTGCATTCTTCCGTGAAAGAAAAGCTAATTGAGGCACTGCGACATGAAATTATAGAGCAGTATAGTAAAGAACCTTTGCAAAATGAAAATTATGTGCGTATTGTAAGTGAGCGTCATTTTGAACGATTATGTGGATTTTTACAAGATGGTCAAGTCGTAATTGGTGGAAACTATAAGAAAGATACATTACATATTGAACCGACAGTACTAGCGGATATTACATGGAAAGATACTGTTATGGAAGATGAAATTTTTGGTCCGATTTTACCAATCATAGAGTACGACAACATAGAAGATGTAATTGGCACAATCCAGCAACATCCGAAGCCGTTAGCGTTATATGTATTTTCTGAAGATAAAGAAGTACAAAAGAAAGTGACGAGTAATATTTCATATGGTGGAGGCTGTATTAATGATGTTGTTTATCATCTTGCCACGCCATATTTACCTTTTGGGGGTGTTGGAAGTAGTGGATTAGGGGGTTATCATGGGAAAGAAAGTTTTCGGACTTTTTCACATTATAAAAGCATTTTAGCCCAATCTACAGCATTCGACATGAAAATTCGTTACTCTTCTACAAAAAGTGCTTTAAAATTCATACGAAAGTTGTTAAAATGATGATGGTGTTTATCAGTAGGCGTAGCCGTATGATAATAGCCCCTTCGCAATGGAAGGGGTTTTTCTGTTCGACGTTATGTATCATGCGAAAATGAATCAAACATACTACATAAAGAATAGAAACGAACGCTTGTTAAATAACCATTTTTGTTTGGATCGAAACAAAAAATAGTCTATAGAACATAAATATTTATTCATGAATATAAAAATTTAAAATTTAAGGTAGATAGGACGGGAAAATGAAAAAGATTATTAAAGTTGAAGCAGTTGAAAAACATTTTGGAAATCAAGTGATTATCCCACCTCTTTCTTTAGATATTAAAGAGGGAGAGTTTTTAACAATTTTAGGGCCGAGTGGCTGCGGGAAAACGACTTTACTTCGTATGATCGCAGGATTTGAAACTCCAACTAAAGGGAATCTTTTATTAGATGATGAAAGAATTAACGATTTGCCGCCATATAAGCGTCATATGAACCTAGTGTTCCAACATTACGCACTATTCCCACATATGACAGTAGAGAAGAATATTTGTTTTGGTATGAAAATGCAGAAAGTATCAGCAGCAGAGCAGAAAGAGCGTGCTGAAGAGGCAATGCGTTTAACGCAGTTACTTGAGTTCCGTAATCGTAAACCTGCGAAGCTTTCTGGTGGACAACAGCAGCGTGTTGCGATTGCAAGAGCGATTGTAAATAATCCGCGTGTATTACTATTAGATGAGCCACTTGGAGCGCTTGACTTTAAGTTACGAAAAGACTTGCAACGTGAATTGAAAAACTTACAACGTAATTTAGGAATTACGTTCATATACGTAACGCACGATCAAGAAGAAGCAATGAGCATGAGCGATCGTATTGTCGTTATGAATAAAGGACATATCGAACAAATCGGAACGCCGAAAGAAATTTATAATAAGCCGAAAACATTGTTCGTTGCGACATTCATCGGTGAAAATAATATTGTGAAGAACGGGGAAGGCTATGTAGCAATTCGCCCTGAAAATGTAAAAGTACGTTCGGTTGAAGAACCAATTTTAAAAGAATACCATCTTGGACATATTGAAGATATTGAGTTTGTCGGAAATATGGAGAAGCTTTATGTACGTGATGAGAAAACATCAGAATTACTAATGGCATATCAAACTGCTGAAGAGGCAGTGCAGTGGAGCATTGGAGATAATGTATATGTAGGCTGGGAGCAAGAGGACGAGGTGACCTTAAATTGAAAAAAGGGAAATTACTCGCACTACCTACAGTCGCGTGGCTGCTAATTTTCTTCCTAATCCCGCTCGTATTCGTATTAGGATTCGCCTTCATGCAGCGCGGAGCTTACGGGACAGTAGAAATGCAATTTACGCTGGAGAATATATCCCGTGTATTTGATCCATTGTACTTAGGAACGTTATGGGAAACTGTTAAGATCGCAGTTATTACAACAGTAATATGTTTATTAATTGGTTATCCGTTTGCGTATACAATTACAATTGTTGACCGCAAATACCGCTCTATTCTTTTATTATTGGCAACGATCCCGTTTTGGATTAACTTTCTTGTTCGTTCATACGCATGGATTGTTATTTTACGTTCACAAGGTCTTGTGAATACGTTGTTATTAAAGCTTGGCATTATTAGTGAACCGTTAAATTTATTATATAATACTCCTTCTGTAATACTCGGAATGGTCTATTCTTTATTACCATTTATGATTTTACCAGTGTATGCAGCAATTGAGCAGCTGGATAAGCGTAAGCTAGAAGCGGCTTATGATTTAGGAGCAACACCAATAAAGGCATTTTGGAATATAACAGTGCCGATGACGATGTCAGGAATTGCGACTGGTTCTATTTTAGTATTCGTTTCTTCTATCGGAATGTTTGTTGTATCAGACGTGATGGGCGGATCGAAAGTAGCATTAATCGGAAACGTTATTCAAAATCAATTCTTAGGTGCACGTGACTGGCCGTTTGGATCTGCGTTATCGATTATCGTTGTTCTATTCTCTGTTCTGTTAATTTACTTATATTATCGTGCAACGAAAGTATATAAATATAATGAGAACGGAGGGGAATAGGCAAAGATGAAGAAGTTTTTAGTTTCTTATTCTTGGTTGATTTTGTTATTCTTGTATTTTCCAATGATGGTTTTAATGGTCTATTCTTTCAACGACTCTCGCATTAATGCGGAGTGGGAAGGTTTTACATTCCATTGGTATACAGATTTATTTCAAAAACAAGATGTTATTGATGCATTTGTAAATAGTATTACGATTGCAGTTATAACAACGATTGTGACAACAGTACTTGGTGTATTCTTTGCAATTGCTTTGCATCGTTATAAATATCGTTTCGAAGGGGCTATTAATGGCCTTGTATATTTACCAATTTTAATTCCTGATATTTTAATGGGATTATCTTTACTAATTCTTTTCAGTCAGTTAGGAATGGAACTTGGACAAACAACGATTATTATTGCACATATTACATTTAGTATTTCGTTTGTTGTTGTTATTTTAGCTGCGCGTCTTTCAAGTATGGGACGTGACTTAGAAGAAGCTGCAAATGATCTAGGAGCAACGCCTTGGCAAACGTTTCGTTATGTAACGTTCCCAGCAATTGCACCGGGAGTTATTTCGGCAGCATTATTAACATTCACATTATCAATTGATGATTTTGTAATTAGTTTCTTCGTATCAGGACCAGGATCAACAACATTGCCACTATACATCTACAGTATGGTTAAGCGCGGAGTATCACCAGAAATTAATGCTCTTTCTACAATTTTAATTGTTGCTATCGTAGGATTAATGGTTTTATCTGAAATCTTCCGGAACAAAGGTGCAGATGGTGAAGAAAACTCTGGAGGACACCTTCCTTTATAATACGAACGATATAGAAAGTACAAGGGGGTAATAAACCGATGAAATTAATGAAAAGAATAGCTGGCGCAGCAATTAGCTTTAGCCTTGTTGCTGGTGTGCTTGCTGGTTGTGGTGAAAAGAAAGAAGAATTAAATATTTATAGTTGGGCTGACAATTTTGATGAGCAAGTGCTAAAAGATTTTGAAAAGAAGTATAATGTGAAAATTAACTATGACAAGTACGCAAGTAATGAAGAAATGCTTGCGAAATTACAAGCTGGTGGCGCAAAGTATGACTTAATTCAGCCGTCGGATTACATGGTTAAAACAATGGCGAAAATGGACTTATTAGCTCCGTTAGATAAAAAGAATATCCCGAATATCGAAAATATGGTTTCTAATTTTAAAACACCTGCGTTTGATCCAGAGAATAAATATTCTTTAGTGTACACTTGGGGTGTAACAGGGATTGCATATAATAAAAAGTATGTGAAAGAAGCACCTACAAGCTGGGCGGACTTATGGAATGAGAAATATAAAGGACATGTAACGTTACTGAACGATTCTCGTGAAGTATTAGGAGTGGGTCTTAAGAAGCACGGGTTCTCAAACAGTACGAAAGACGATGCACAATTAAAGACAGCAGCAGATGATTTAAAGAAGCTGCTTCCAAACTTATTAGCATTTGATACAGATAACATTAAACAAAAATTCATTACAGAAGATGCTTGGATCGGAACAGTTTGGTCTGGAGATGCAGCATTTATCGCAAAAGATAATAAAGATGTAGAATATGTTGTACCAAAAGAAGGCGGCACAATTTGGGCTGATACGTTAGCAATTCCAAAAGGTGCAAAACATAAAGAGCTTGCTGAGAAATTTATGAACTACTTACTAGATGAAAAAGTAAGTGTGAAAAACTACGAGTCAATTGGTTACAGTAATCCAAATGAAAAAGCTCATCCTCTTCATAGTAAAGAATACCGTGATAATCACATGATTTTCTTAACGAAAGAAGAGTTAGATCGTACAGAATGGCTTGTTGATGTAGACGATAAGTTAAAAGACTATGATCGTTACTGGACAGAGCTAAAAACAAAAGGTAAATAAGCAAGGAAATGCGGTTTCTAAAGTAGAAATCGCATTTTTTCATAGTAGGAGGAAATCGTTTGAAGAAGAAGTTACATCAGTATGAGGTAATGTGTATCGGTTTGTTATTTGCTGTATTTGGTATTGTTGCTTGGCGCGTACATGCAGGTGGCGTTACAGTGATGGATACATATGTCCGTGGATTAGTAAGAGGGCTACAAACGGAAAGTTCTCTTACATTTTTCTCGTACTTTACAAAATTGGGATCAGCAATTGGGATAGTCGCTACGCTCGTTATAAGTTTGCTTGTTTTTTGGAAGAAGCGTTATTATGCTGCGATGATTGTATATCCAATGGGAATTTTAATAACACATCTTGTGAATAAAGGGATAAAAGAGATTGTAAAGAGAGAACGTCCGTCATTAAATGAAGCGCTAGATGCACTTGGGTATAGTTTTCCTAGTGGACATGCAATGTTATCGATTATGACATTTGGATTTCTTACTTATATCATTGCTGCTAATTTGAAAAGCGTAGCTGGGAAATGTGTCACAACGATTTTGATGGGGATAGTAATTCTGTCGATTGGATTAAGTAGAGTCATTTTAAATGTACATTACCCAACTGATATTTTAGCTGGTTACTGCGTAGGTGGTATTTTGTTAATTATCGCGATTTACTACCATCGTTTACTTACTGAGAGATTAGGGCTTAATAAAGAGAGATAGAAAAACGTCTGGAAAAACTATTATTATAGTTTTTCCAGACGTTTTTTGTTTATATCAAGATGTGATACAGTATAAGTGACAATTGAATTATGTAAAGTAGGTGAAAATGTGTGAAGACAAATGTACATAAAGTTGATAAGTGGGGGAAGTTAGGAGCCTTTTTGTATCAGTTTCGTTATACAGTAATTGTAGCGTTACTGTTGCTCGCAATCGCACTTGGGATTTTTGCTCCAAAGCTACCGGGAGTATTAGGTGGTGACGGTTTCCAAACGGAAGGCGACTATCAAAAAACAAAAGAAATTTTAGATAAAGATTTTAAGAAGTCTCAAGATACTCTGCTGCTCGTTTTTGAGAAAAATAAAGATGCTTCGCATGAGGAATTTAAAAAGCGAATAAATGAAATTGTAAAGAATGTTCAAGAGAAAGAGAACTATGAATCTTTCCATCACCCAATCCAAAATAAAGAAATGCTACAAGATGACATCGGCTATGCGACAATTTTATTTTCCGGGAAAACAAATAAGGAACGAATGGAAAAGACATTACAATTTGCTGATGAGATTGAGAAAGAAAGTAATATAGCATTAAAAGTAACACCTACAGGGTTTCCGAAAATTAATAAAGAGATTAATGAAAGAACGCAAAATGATTTAAAAGTAGCAGAGATGATTGGATTACCAATTGCGTTTCTTGTATTACTATTTTCGTTTGGTAGTCTTTTGGCATCAATTTTACCGATTTTGAATGGGGCGCTTAGTGTTATTAGTACGATGGGTATATTGTATTTCATCGGTGTTGATAAAGAACTATCTATTTTCGTGTTAAACGTTGCACCGATGATTGGACTTGCATTATCTATTGATTTTGCGCTATTATTTGTGAACCGTTTTCGAGAGGAAGTTGCTAAACGAACGGTAAAAGAAGCGATAGCAATTACATATCAAACGGCAGGACGTGCGATTGTATTTTCAGGATTATGCGTATTTGTTGGGTTATCCGGTTTGTTTTTCTTTAAGATAGATTATATTCAATCTGTCGCGATTAGCGGAATGATTGTTGTCATTATGAGTATTTTATTCTCATTCACACTTCTTCCAGCACTATTATCGTTAATCGGTAAAAGAATATTAAAAAAGAATCAAGTAGCACATACGCCGGCAAAAGCATGGCGTAAATTTGCACGATTTGTGATGAAACATCCAATTGCAATGATTATTGTTGTTACAACATTTATTGTTATTTGCTTATTACCGTTACGTACAGCTAATTTGCAGTTCCCTGGTGTTGAAGCTTTACCTGAAAAGAGTGATACAAGGATTGCATATGAAAAGTATGAAGAAGCATTTAATGAAACTGTCAAAACACACGCTGATGTTACATTAGTTGTAGAGACGAAAAAAGATATGAAAGAAAAAGAAAGTCTACAAAAGATAGAAGAAGTCGTTCAAAAGTTAAAAGATGATAAGAAAGTACATGAAGTAAGAAGTTTATACGACGGGTTAACTGGAATGAAAGCAGATCAAGTTGTTGGAATGTTGCAGTCGCCAGAATCAGCGAAACTAACTCCTGTATTTGAAGCATACACGCAAGGGAATAAGACGACGATAGAAATCTTTTTGAAAACAAAACCACGTACAGAGACTGCAAAACAGTGGGTACGTGACTTTAAAAAGAACTATAAAGAAACGGATGTTACGTATTATCTAGGCGGAATGACGACGTTTCAACAAGAATTAGAAGATGAAATTAAAGATAAAGTTGTAATTGGTATGTCTGTTATATTTGGATCGACCTTTGTTATATTATTATTTGCATTCCGATCTATACTCATTCCAATTAAGGCAATTGTTATGAATATACTTAGTTTAAGTGCAACCATTGGAATTGTTGTTTGGTTATTTGAAGGTGGTCATTTCGGTTTAGAAGCAAGTCCGGTTCTGTTTGTCTTACCAATCTTCATTTTTGGCCTCGTATTTGGGCTTAGTATGGATTATGAAGTATTTCTTATTTCACGTATTCATGAGCTCTATGAAGAAACAGGAGATAACGATCAAGCAACGTTAGAAGGGCTCGTTTCAACAAGTAGAATTATTACATCAGCTGCTTTAATAATGATTGTTGTAACTGGTGCATTCGCATTTACTGATATTTTACCAGTAAAGCAGATGGGTCTTGGCGTTGCATTAGCAATATTTCTTGATGCAACAATTATTCGTCTTATGCTCGTACCAAGCTTAATGAAGTTATTTGGAGACTGGAACTGGTGGTTACCATTTCGAAAAAAAAGAGAAAAAGCATCATAAAAAATGCTCATCAATATGATGAGCATTTTTTATGAATAGCAAAGCCTACATTTTGCAAATAGTATGTGATAAGAACATTACATAATAAGTAGGTGAAGGCAATGTTTCGTTATTTTAAGTTTAAGTTAAATGATACAGTACAGTTTGCCGAGAACGATGGGCATATGTATCGCATTGTCGGTTATCGGTTAGAAAAAGGGTTTTATCCAAAAGATGAATGGACTCATATCATTTATGAACTACTTAGAGAATTTGACGGATATACGATGGATGCAGAAGAGGAAGAACTTGTAAAGGTCGTTCAAGTAGAGGATGAGTATTACAAAATACAAGAAGTATCAGGTTATCGCTATCCAGTAAAAATGAAACAAAAACAACAAGTGATGAAAATAGAAAAGATGGACGATTTATTAGATGCTTACAATGATTATAAAAGGTTGGCGGATTTCTTTAAAGATTTATCGTATGAACAAAAAGCTGAAGAAGTATTGTTAGAAATGAAAAGACTTAGAGCTTGAGGGGCAGTCTATTATAAGACTGTCCTCTATTTTTGACGGTGCATCAAAGTGTGTTTTCCGTTACAATGAGAGAATCAATAGAAATAAGGTGATAAACAGTATGGAAACAAAGAAAAAGGGTGAATGGTGTGAAATTACCGTTCCAGCTAAATGGAATGGTATAAGTATTGAATCGGTATTAAAAGTAGAATGGGAAATACCGAAAAAGCTATTACATCAGCTTCGTATGGAAAAAGGTGTTACGGTTAACGGGGAACAAAGAAGATGGAATGAGCTTTTAAAAGAGAACGATAAGTTACAAGTCCATATGTTTGCGGAGGAAGAGTACGGTGTAGATCCAGAATATGGTGAATTACATGTAGTATACGAAGATGATCACGTACTTATCGTAAATAAACCAGAGCAAATGGACACGCACCCTGCTGAAAAAGGTGGAACCGGGACGCTTGCAAATCTTGTTGCTTTTCATTTTCAAATGCAAGGTTTAGAGACGAAGGTGCGTCATATTCATCGTTTAGATAAAGATACGACAGGTGGTGTCGTGTTTGCTAAGCATAGAATTGCTGGTTCAATTATGGATCGCTTATTAATGGAAAGAAAAATTAAAAGAACGTACGCAGCGCTCGTTGAAGGGAAAGTAAAGAAGAAAAAAGGAAAGATTGATGCTGCTATCGGAAGGGATCGCCATCATGCTACAAGGCGTCGTATTTCTCCAAAAGGTGACCAAGCTATCACATATTATAAAGTAGAAAAGTATTTTAAGAAGCAAAACACGACTTTCGTAACGTTACAATTAGAAACGGGTAGAACACATCAAATTCGTGTTCATATGAGTCATAATGGTAATCCATTAGTTGGGGATGTATTATATGGTGGACAAACAAAATATATGTCCAGTCAAGCATTGCATGCGATGAAGATAAATTTCTTGCATCCAATTACGAAAGAAGCGATTGAAGTTGATGTGCCGTTTCCTACAAAGTTAAATAATAAAATAAAAGAATTTCAAAAAGAAAATGCGTAAAGTATAAGTTTTAACTTGAAAAAAGTAGATTTTTGCAGGGATTTCTCTAAAAGAAGCGAAGCCGTTAAGAGAAAAGAGAGGTGAGAATCACTTGATTAAATATAAGTATGTACTGGGAATATTTTTCGCTTGTCTTTTACTTACTCTATTTCTCTATCCCTATTTACCAAATCGTATGGCAGTACATTGGAATGTAAATGGTCAGCCAAACGAGTTTATGAGTAAACAAGTCGTTGTAGCATTTATTCCCTGTTTTATTATTTTTTCATATGGATTTTTGTATATTATTTCACATAATATATTTAAGTTTAATGAAAGAGAGCATGGTATTATAGGCGGATTTATAAAGAAAATTACGTTATTTATGTTGTTTATTCATACGCTTATCCTCTTTATTAATTTTGGGGATTTGATATCCTTTCAAACAGGATTAACGATTGGGATTAGTATGTTTCTTTTTATGCTGAGTAAAGAATTTAAGAAAATAAAAGGCAAAGAAAAAGAAAAAGATCCAATTAAATTACAAAAAATTTGTTTAGTGAGTAGACGGATTTTTCAAGTGATGGCATGTGGCATATTGTTTTCATTGTTTTTGAACTTAGAGTGGGGATTTTATGTATTGCTTAGTGTAATAAGCTGTGGATCTATGTTGTTTATGTTATATATTTTCTATTCATACATAATAGAAAGCTATGAAACTTAAAAAAGAGTCTTCTCATTATGAGAAGACTCTTTTAATCTATTTACTTCGTAATAAATTGTTGTGTCCAGTAGTTGCCGCTTTCTACATAACCAACACCGATGTGAGTGAAGCCGTTATTTAAGATGTTTGCACGGTGTCCAGCGCTGTTCATCCAAGCTTGTACTACTTCTTCAGGTGTACGTTGACCTTGAGCGATGTTTTCACCTGCAGATGTATAAGAAATACCAAATTTCTTCATCATGTCAAACGGAGACCCGTATGTAGGGCTGTTATGATCAAAGTAGTTGTTTTTTTGCATATCTTCAGACTTAATACGTGCTACTTTACTTAATTCAGTATCGATTTTTAGTGCTGGTAAGCCTTGTTTTGCACGCTCAGCGTTTGTTAATTCAACAACACGTTGTTCAAACTCGCTTAAAGATTTTGCTTCTTCAGCAGGCTTTTGCTCAGCTGGTTTTTGCTCAGCTGGTTTTTGAGTATTGTTGTTTTCAGCAGGCTTTTGAGCTTCTGGTTTTTGAACTTCTTCAGCAGGCTTTTGCTCGGCAGGTTTTTGCTCAACTGGCTTTTGAGTTTCTGGCTTAGCTGTTGGTTGCTCAGTTACAACATTTTCAGTAGGTTGTTGATCAGGAATGAAGCAGTTTGGTTGGAAGTTTCCTTGTTGCCATTGTGCTAATGATTCAACTCCCATAGATTGTAAGAATGCTTGTAATTCTTGTTGGCTCATTTGTTTCATCATTACTTTTGAATGCTGAATATTTTGAACCTTTACGTTAGATGGTTGTACTGTTGCAGCTTGTGCATCTAGAGAAGATACTCCTAAAGTAAGAGCTGTTGCAGCAGCTACAGATAATAAAACACGCTTTTTCATGATGTGTGTCCCCCTATATAAAGTTTTAATTTGTTTTCACACGATTTGTTTTTGACAGCCTGTCTGACTGACAAATTCATCGTAGCATACAATTTGCGAGAAAAAAGATGGAAAAAAATTCATAGACTTTAAAATTACCTAATTTATCCTAAGAGAAGAAGGGAGTAAAAATAAGAGAAATATAGAGTATAAAAGGAATTTATAGTGTTTTTATACTTGGTTTTAAGAGGGGATTTTTGGATAAAGTTACCTAAATAGAAAATGAAGAATCCTATTGTATCAATGGTTTGAACGATTTTTTGAGGAATATAATGGATTGATTTTTACAAAACTGTAATGTTTCTGTTGTTCTTTTTTATAATAAAGTAACATATTTTTAATGTTGTAGCAGACAAAAAAGCGGCTATCTCTTTACATAGACGAAGGAGATAGCCGTTTTCCTATTATTACGTATGTTACGAGTTATTACGAGTTAGTTTCAATTGCTTCTAATAATAAATCCACAATGTGAATTCCTCTCATTTTATGAGAAAGCCCTTCTCGCTCAATGCCCAATTTCATTTGTAATAAACAACCTGGATTTGCAGTAACAATGGTTGCTGCTTCTGTTTCATGCACACGGTCCATTTTGTAATCTAGAAATTCCATTGATAACTCTGAATGAACAATATTGTAAATACCAGCAGAGCCACAGCAGCGGTCGGCATCTTTCATTTCTCGATATGTTGCACCTTGGATAGCCTCTAGTAACATACGAGGTTCAGAAGATGTGCGCATAACATTGCGTAAATGACAAGAGTCTTGATACGTAATAACCTGCGGCGTGAGTCGTAAGTCAGTTCGCTTATGGAAGTCTAATTCTACTAGTATAGCAGTAATATCTTTAATTTTAGAAACAAACTGCTTAGCACGTTCAGCCCAATCCGGATCATCCTTTAAAAGATAATCATAATCTACAAGATAAGCCCCGCAACCACCTGCATTCGTAATAATATAGTCGATGTTTAAATTTTCGAATGCTTTTATATTTCGCTTTGCTAATTCTTTTGCTCCACTCTTTTCACCAGCATGTCCATGCAATGCACCGCAGCAACTTTGTGTTTTCGGAATAACGATATCACAACCAGCTAATTGAAGAAGTTTCATCGTTGCATTATTTGTTTCTAAAAACATCGTATCCATTAAGCAGCCTGTAAAGAATGCAACTTGTTTTTTCTTTGTACTTTCTGCAGGTAAAAATGAAGGACGATCTTTCATCGCTTTCATTTTAGGGACTTTTGGTAAAACGAGATCCATCGTTGCAAGGGTTTCAGGGAATAACTTCATAATCCCTGTTTTATGTGTTAGCGTTTGTAAACCAGAACGTTGATAAAATCCGATTAGTCCAGTTAATGTTCTCATTCGATTTTGATGGGGGAATAATCCTTCAAAAACGACTTTTCGAACAGCTTTCACTGGCACTGAGAATTTTTTATTTTGATTAATAATATCACGAGCTTCTTCTAATAAATGTCCATAATTTACACCAGATGGACAAACAGGCTCACAAGCACGGCAACCAAGACAAACGTTTAATGTATGTTCAACATCTTCATCTGGTTCGATTAAACCATCAACGACTGCTTTCATTAATGCAATACGTCCGCGCGGTGAATGTGACTCTTTATATCCGGATTGAATGTAGGTAGGACAAGTAGGTAAACAAAAACCGCATCGCATACAGTTTAGTAATTCATCTTCACTTAATCGTTCTTTAAATTCTTTTTGAATATTTTCTTTATTTAATGTGGTCATCGCTCAACCACCACTCTTTTTCGAGTGTCTTTCGCGAACATTTTTCCAGGATTCATAATGTTATTTGGATCGAAAGCTTGCTTTATTCCTTGCATAGCTGCAATACCTTCTTTACCTAATTTCATTTCTAAATATGGAGCTTTCATTGCACCAACACCATGTTCACCAGTAATTGTGCCACCAAGTTCAATTGCTTTCGCAAATATTTCAGCAAAAGCTTGCTCAGCTCGGTGCATTTCTTCTGCATTACGAGCGTCTGTCATACAAGTTGGATGTAAATTACCATCACCAGCATGTCCAAACGTACAAATAGGAATATTATATTTTTTTGCAATGGCATTAATAGCTTCAACCATCGGAGCGATTTGTGAACGTGGTACAGTCGCATCTTCTAATATTGTAGTAGGTTTTAATCGTGCGAGCGCTGATAGAGCACTACGGCGAGCGGTACGAAGCGCATCTGCTTCTGTTTCACTTTTTGCAACGCGAACATCAACCGCATTCATAGAGTGACAAACGTTAGCCATTTTTTCAATATCTCGATTGACTACTTCGGGCGGACCGTCTTGTTCGATTAATAAAATTGCTTTTACATCTGTAGGTAAACCGATTTGTGCAAACTCTTCTACTACTTCAATTGTCGGTTGGTCTAAAAACTCCAGTGTTGCTGGAATGATTTTATTTGCAATAATAGAAGAAACAGCATGTGCAGCTTCATTAATATCTTCATATAGTGCAAGCATTGTTTTCTTTGTTTCAGGCATAGGAACAAGTTTTAATATAGCTTCTGTTACCACGCCAAGTGTTCCTTCAGAACCGATAAATAAACGAGTTAAATCGTAACCAGCTACATCTTTTGCTAATTTACCACCAGTGCGAATAATATCGCCATTTGGTAAGACAAGTTCAAGCCCCATTACATAATCACGTGTTACGCCATATTTCAAACCGCGTAATCCACCTGAGTTTTCATTAATATTACCGCCGATTGTAGAAATTTTCATCGAGCTTGGATCTGGTGGATAAAATAAACCTTTTTCTTCTACCGCTTTAATAATATCAAGTGTAATGACACCAGCTTGTACAGTAATTGTTAAGTTTTCTTCATCAATTTCTAAAATATTGTTCATATGGCGGAAAATAAGGACGATACCGCCTTCAAGTGGACATGTTCCTGCGCAAAGGTTTGTTCCAGACCCGCGCACATACACAGGGATTTTGTGAGTGTTACATACTTTTAACACTTCAGCTACTTCATTTGTATTACGAGGAGCAATGACTGCATCAGGCATTGCTTGGAAGTTTGGAGTGGCATCATAACTATAAGTTAAACGCCCCATATTGGATGTATCTACATTATCTTCGCCAACAATAGATACGAATGAATGAATAATTTGTTTTTCTAACATTGGAAATCCCCCTCAAACTGTTAACGTGTTTAGTTATAATAAACAACGTGGTAACAGTGCTTTCATTATAATGATAAAAAAGTCGAGGGATTCTTTCTATGTATAATCATCTAAAGATTAATCTGTTTTATCATTCTTTTTTGTATAATTATCTAATAGGAGAAGTGCGAAGTACAAAACGTTTAAGTCTTTGAATTGTTTTGGATCAAGTCCTGTATGTTCTTCAATCTTTTTTAGCCTGTAATGTAATGTGTTAATGTGTATATGTAATTGTTTAGCCGTCTGTTTATAAGATTGGTTATAATCGATAAATAAGCGTAAAGTTTGCATAAGCTCAGGAAATGATAATAAGTTTTCGATGGTACGCTCTAGAAATTGTTCACGCGTTTCGACAGAAATATCTTGTAAACACATTTCTAAACGTAAATCTTCATTAAATACAATTTTTTTCGTTTCCAATGATACAGAAAGAGCGCGTAATGCTTGTTCGTAACATATGCTCATATTGTTTGGGGTAACTGTTTGTCCAATCCCTATATATAAAGGAATAGAAAATAAAGTTTCGCAGTCTTGTTTTAACCGTTTTAAAAATTGATAAGTTTGTTCTTTGGAGCTCATCGCTGTAAATAAAATAAAACGATCATTTCCCCAGCGAACAAATAGATGCTCTTTTGTTAAAATATTACGTATGTGTTGCCATATTTTACGCTGGAGCATCGTGTCATTTTTGCCAATAGAAAACAAAATAAGTTGTTTTTTCTTATATAAATCAATACCAAGTGTTTTGGCGCGATCAAGAAAACTTGGAGACCACTCTGTATTTTGAAGCCAATCAAAGACAAAAGCTTCATAAGAACGGTGCTCAAGTTCTAGTTGCTCTAAAAAGTAGTTTTCATGAATTAATAATTCGGTCATCTTACGCAATATTTCTCCGTAGCGTGAAATATTTTCAGGTTCTCCTGTAATTCCAATGACACCAATTACTTCATCATGAAATAATAAAGGAAGATTCATCCCAGCCTTTACACCTTGCAATTGCCTTTCATCTTCTTTTGTAATGATGACGGTTTTCTTTTGTTTGGCACAGCGGAGTGCACCTTCATGAAATTGACCAATTCTTTCTGTATCTGTACTTGCGATAATAACGCCTTCTATATTAATGATAATAATATTTTCTGTAATTAGTCTGCGTACTTCTCGTACAATTTTATTCGCTAAATCAGGAAATAGCATAATTGACACACCTCAAATTCTATTTGTTGTACATTATATATGTAAATTGAGTAAGAAAGGGAAATTTCACACTTTCCACACATTTATTTGTTATTTTACAATTATAACGAAATCATCCGAAGATGGAGGGAATCTTTTGAGAAAGTATGTTTTTCTTCTCTGTTTTTTATTTCTATTAGTAGGGTGTCAAGGAAGTTCATATACACCAATTGCTAAAGATAAAAATGTTATTATAACTACGAATATAAAAGAAGGCAGCATTAGTTTTATTGATAAAAAAGATAAAAAGTTAATTACGACATGGGAACTAAATGAGCCAATGGCCGGAATCACACTGCTTCCAAATGGCGATGAAATACTTGTATACGGTAAGCAATTAGAATATATGTATGTATATTCACTAGCGGAAGGAAGGCAAGTGGGAAAATATAAAACTGGAAAGGGCATTGTAAATGTGGTCGTATCAGCAGATAAAAAACAATTATTTGCTGCTGATCAAAATGTTCAAAAGGTAAGGTTCTTTACGATAAATGGGAAAGAGACAGGAAATGTTTCAACAGGAAAAGGGCCTATAACGATGGTAGAGTATCAGAATCGGTTATCTGTACTAAACTTTTATGATACGAAACTAACGACAATTGATACGAAGAAAAAAGAAGTTATTCAATCCTTTATGATTCCGCCAGCATCAACAGGAGCGACGATTAGTCCTGATGGGAAAGAAATATGGATTGGCGGACATGGTGATGGAAATCAAGTAAATGAGAAAGTGTTAGTGTATTCTTTACAGAGTGGAGAAATGGTGCGTTCTTTACACGCTCCATTTATGCCTGTGAATATAACGAGGGATAGTAAGTACGTATATGCACTCAGTCATGGGTCGAATACACTTAGAAAGTTTGATATTAGAACATATAAAGAAATAGCTTCTGTAGAAGTAGGGTCGAATCCATTTGCATTTTTTGAGAGCGGAGCAGAAGGGTATGTAGCCAGTTATGATAGTGATGAAGTGTGCGTTATAGATATGAAGAATTTGAAAATAAAACAAACAATTAAAGTCGGAAAAGGACCGTTTCAACTCATAGAGAGGGAAGGGAAGGACAATGAATAAATATAGAGTGCTAGTTGTAGATGATGAAAGTGATATGAGACAGCTTGTTGGAATGTATTTGGATAACTTTGGATATGAGTGGGGAGAAGCTGAGAATGGAAAAGAGGCTCTTAAAAAACTAGAAACGGATCATTATGATTTCGTTGTATTAGATATAATGATGCCAGAAATGGATGGACTTTCAGTTTGTAAAGAAATTAGAAAAACGTCAGATGTGCCGATTATATTTTTAACGGCAAAAGGTGAAGAGTGGAATAGGGTGAACGGCTTACGTATGGGAGCAGATGACTATATTGTAAAACCGTTTAGTCCTGGTGAATTGGTTGCCCGTATGGAAGCTGTGCTAAGAAGATATACAAAGCAAGAACAGCAAGAAGAGATTCAATTTGGACCAATTCTTATCAATGAAAAAAGTAGACGAATAGAGGCGGATGGTGAGTCGATTTCTCTTACTGTAAAAGAGTTTGATTTATTATATTTTCTTTGCCAACATACAGGACAAGTATTTAGCCGGGAGCAATTACTTGAAAAGGTATGGGGATATGATTATGCCGGAAGTACAAGAACGGTAGATACGCATGTGAAAACGATGCGCTTGAAGCTTGGAGAAAGTGGAAACTACATTCAAACTGTTTGGGGTGTAGGCTATAAATTTGAGGTGTAACGTATGTTTACGATGGTACAAAAACTTTGGCTTACAGTAGTATGTGCAGTATGTGTAACAGTGTCCTTTCTTTATTTCGTATCTTTATACTCGTATGAAAAATTATACGTTGATAATTTAAAAGCTTCGTTAGTAATGGAAGGAAAAAGTCTTGCTGCTCAATATGATAAGCGTGAAGGAATATCAACTTTTGAAGAGAAAGTAAGATCGTTTGATCAAATATCTAGTTCAGACGTTATTTTCGTGTCTAATCCGCGTGATTTAAGCGCATGTTTGCCTTTTGATGTGCATCATCATTCTCTTATAAGTGAAGGAGATAGGCAAACGCTATTAGACGGGAAAACTGTGACAAAAATAGGATATGAAGAACATTTTGACCGTAATATTATGGGGGTTGTCATCCCTGTATTGGAAAATAAAAAATTAGTCGGAATTGTCTATTCGTATATTCCTTTAAAAAGTATAAAAGATTTAATCTATGATATGGGTCTTATTTTAGCACCGTTAGCAATTGCTATGATTTTAATTACGATATGGGTTGGAAGGAAAATTATAATTGCAATTACGAAGCCACTTTCGCAAATGGAGCGGGTTGCAAATCATTTGGCTACGGGAGATTTTTCGGAGCGGATTACAGTTTCTTCAGAGGATGAAATTGGACGATTAGGAAAAGCATTTAATAAAATGGCAAATTCATTAGAAACAGAAGATGTAAAGCGTAAGGAATTTTTAGCAAATGTTTCGCATGAACTTAGAACACCACTTAGTTATATAAAAGGGTATAGCGAGGCTATTTTAGATGGTGTTGCAAAGGGACCGCAGCAGGAAAAAGTAACGCAGCTAATTCATAAAGAAGCAGGTCGTATGCAGCGTCTCGTTCATGACTTGTTAGACTTAGCACAATTAGAAGGTGAGCACTTTCCGTTAAAGAAGCAACCTATCGTTTTTTCACAGCTGATTGAAGACGTATTAGATACGTATGAGATTAAGTTTATAGAAAAGGAAATTCATATTTCAACTAATTTAAATCCAGAGGTCATTGTCATGATTGATGAAGATCGTATGCAACAAGTGCTTCATAATGTGTTAGATAATGCGATACGGTATACAAATCAAAAAGGAAATATCGTTATAACTTTAGAGCAAATCGATGATTACTGTGAATTAAAAATAAAAGATACAGGAATTGGTATTGATATAGAACATTTGGAGAATCTTGGAGAACGCTTTTACCGAGTTGATAAAGCGAGAAGTCGTCAACACGGTGGAACAGGTTTAGGCCTTGCTATTGTGAAACAAATTGTTCATATACATGGTGGACAGTGGAAAATTGAAAGTGAAAAAGATAAGGGAACAACGGTTATTATTAAACTGAATGTACAGGATGAGGGGAGCATGTTCTAATTTTTAGGACATGTTCTTTATATTGAAGAAAATATTTATCCCGCTATTCGCCGGGCAGTAAGACCCTCACCTCAAAATTCAACGGAAGCAAAGAAGTTAGGTGGAGGCCCTGCTGCCCGTAAAAGTCCGATTCGTGAGGGCTAATAATCAGTGGGCGATGAACAAAACCCCCACTGATTAAAGTTTCACTTTATACGTAAAAATATAAATTAATATGTAATAAATATCGAAAATTTGACTATTTTATGAACAAAACATTTGTACTTCTTATCAATTCGGTCTAAAATAGTTATGATGCAAAGTTCTTATAAATCGTTTCAATTGTTGTTTGGAAGATACTGAGGTGATTTAACTGGAGTACAAATCTATTAAACCGAAAAAAATTTACGAAGAAGTATCTGAAGCTATTTTAACAATGATTAAAAATGGTACGTTAAAACCTGGTGACAAACTACTCCCTGTGCATCAATTAGCTGAGCAGTTTCAAGTTGGCAGATCTGCTGTTCGTGAAGCGCTAAGTGCGCTAAGAGCGATGGGCTTAATTGAGATGAAACAAGGAGAAGGTACATATGTGAAGAACTTCGATTCTTCTTCATTAACGAAATCATTAAACAATAGATTATTAATGAAGAAAGAAGATATTTTGAATTTATTAGAAGTACGAAAGGTGCTTGAAGTGGGGGCAGTTCGAGTAGCGGCGGCAAAACGTACGGAAGATAATTTACAAAATATGAAACATTGGTTAGATGAAATGGCAAAGAGCATTGGAGATGAAAAGGCTGGCGAAAAAGCCGATTTTCAATTTCATATGGGAATTGCAGAGTCTTCGCATAATAACATTTTGCTTGAACTCATGAATCATGTTTCAGAGATGATTGCTGAAACAATTGGTGAATCAAGACGCATTATTTTATATGGTGAACAAACGACATCAGAACGACTTATAGAAGAGCATCAAGTTATATATGATGCGGTGTTAAAACAAGATGTAGAATTAGCGCAGCAAGCAATGCTAGATCATTTAACAAATGTAGAACATATTGTCACAGGTAAAAACGATATAAATTCGTAATTTAATCTTTTAAAAATTTAATTTTCTGATAAAATAGAGAAAGATTAAGTAAGCGTTTTCTTTAGAAGAGGGAGAGGATAGGCCATGGTTGAGCCTATTTCTTCTCTACTAAATCATCTGATGACCATATGTTTGTTGGTGAAGTTGTAAAAAGGGGGAGTAATAGTTATGAAAGTTACTTTATTTGTTACTTGTTTAGTCGATATGTTTGAAACAAATGTCGGCAAAGCAACAGTTGAAGTGTTGGAGCGTTTAGGTTGTGAAATTGAATTTCCAGAAGCACAAGTTTGTTGTGGTCAGCCTGCTTATAATAGCGGCCATGTAGAAGCAGCAAAAGAAGCGATGAAACATATGATTGAAACTTTCGAAGATGCAGAATATATTGTTACGCCATCTGGTTCTTGTGCGACAATGTTTCATGAGTATCCGCATGTTTTCAAAGATGATCCAAAGTGGGCTAAACGTGCACAAAAAGTTGCTGATAAAACTTATGAATTTACACAGTTTATTGTAGATGTTTTAAAAGTTACAGATGTTGGTGCAAGTTTACCAGGGATAGCTACTATTCATAAATCATGTCATATGACGCGTATGCTTGGAGTAAAAGAAGCACCAGGAATTTTATTATCAAATGTAAAAGGATTAACTGTGAGAGATTTGCCAAACGTGCAAAATTGTTGCGGGTTTGGGGGAACGTTTTCAGTTAAGATGACTCCAATTTCTGAGCAAATGGTAGACGAAAAAGTAGATAGTGTCATGGAAACAGGTGCAGATTATTTAATCGGTGCAGATTGTGGGTGTTTGTTAAACATTGGCGGACGTATTGAGCGTTTAGGAAAAGAAGTAAAAGTAATGCATATTGCTGAGGTACTGAATAGTCGCTCATGAAGGGGGAACATAAGCTATGTCTATGAAAATCAGTGAGAAAAAATTTAATGATCGCGTTGGTGATGGAATTCAAGATTCGTTTATGCGCGGAGCAGTATCTTCTGCACAAACGCGTTTATATACGAATCGCTTAAAAGCTGCAGATGAATTAGGAAACTGGGAAGAGTGGCGTGAACTAGGTGAACAAATTCGTCAACATACGTTAGAAAATCTGGATTATTACTTAATGCAGTTAAGTGAAAATGTATCAAAAAGAGGCGGACACGTGTACTTTGCGAAGACGAAAGAGGAAGCTGCAAAGTATATTCAAGACGTTGCCAAAAAGAAACAAGCGAAAAAAGTAGTAAAATCAAAGTCGATGGTAACAGAAGAAATTAGTATGAACCATGCGCTTGAAGAGATTGGCTGTGAAGTGTTAGAGAGTGACTTAGGAGAGTATATTTTGCAAGTAGATAACGATCCACCTTCACATATTATTGCACCTGCACTTCATAAAAATAGAACGCAAATTCGCGATGTATTTAAAGAAAAGCTAGGCTATGAAAATTCTGATGACCCATATGAAATGACAAAGTTTGTTCGTAAACAACTTCGTGAGAAATTTATGGATGCAGAAATTGGTGTAACTGGTTGTAACTTTGCTGTTGCAAATACTGGATCTCTTTGTTTAGTAACGAATGAAGGTAATGCAGATCTTGTTATGTCAATTCCTAAAACACAAATTGCGGTAATGGGTATGGAACGTATGGTTCCGACAATGGAAGAATTAGATGTTTTAGTTGGTTTACTATGTCGTAGTGCAGTAGGTCAAAAATTAACAAGTTATGTAACAGTAGCAGGACCAATTCAAGAAGAGGAAGTTGATGGACCTGAAGAATTCCATTTAGTGGTTGTTGATAATGGTCGCTCTCAAATTCTTGGATCTGAATTCCGTTCCGTATTACAATGTATTCGTTGCGCTGCTTGTGTTAACGTATGTCCTGTATATCGTCACGTTGGTGGACATTCATATGGATCGATTTACTCAGGACCAATCGGTGCGGTATTAACACCGCTTCTAGGTAGATATGATGATTACAAAGAGCTTCCTTATGCATCTAGTTTATGCGGAGCATGTACAGAAGCTTGTCCAGTAAAAATTCCATTGCATGATTTATTATTAAAACATCGTCAAGTCATCGTTGAGCAAGAAGGTCGTGCACCACTTGCAGAAAAACTAGCGATGAAAATGTTTAGTATGGGTGCTTCTTCAGCTGCTTTATATAAAATGGGTTCAAAAATGGCACCAGCGGCAATGAGTCCATTTACATCTGGTAATCGTGTATCAAAAGGTGTTGGACCACTTAAAAACTGGACGGATATTCGTGAATTCCCAGCTCCAAGTAAAGAACGATTCCGTGATTGGTATAAAGATCATAAGAAAGGCGGGGATAAATAATGACAGGATTAATTCAAAACCGTGATGCCTTTCTAGATAACATTGCAAAAGAACTTGGGCGCGCACGTAAAACAGAAGGTGTAGAGCGTCCAGTATGGAAAAGTAATGTGAATATAGAAACGTTAAAAGATTATTCACAAGAAGAATTACTAGAAGTGTTTAAAAAGCAATGTACAAACATTCATACAACTGTAGTAGAAACGACAAATGACCGTTTAGGTGAAGACCTTCAAAAAGTAATCATGGAAAACGGCGGGGGACCTATTTTATTATCAGCAGATGATCGTTTTGATGCATATGGTTTAACATCTTTATTTAAAGAAGAACTTCCAAAGCGAGACGTTGAAGTAAACGTATGGGATCCAGAGAGAAAAGACGAAAATATGCGTTTAGCTGAAAAAGCGAATATTGGTATTGCATTTAGTGATTATACATTAGCCGAATCTGGTACAATTGTTGTACAAAGTCATAAAGGGCAGGGACGTTCTTTACACTTTTTACCGACTGTATATTTTGCTATTATTCCACGTGAAACACTTGTGCCTCGTATTACACAAGCAGTTCAGGATATGAACTCACGCGTAGAAAATGGGGAGACAGCGGCATCTTGTATTAACTTTATTACAGGGCCAAGTAACTCGGCTGACATTGAGATGAATCTTGTTGTCGGAGTACATGGACCATTAAAAGCAGTATATTTCATCGTATAAAAGAGGGGAAAGCAGGCCGGAAAATGGCCTGCTTTTTTAGTAGAATAAAGGATAATATGAAGTAGAAGTTCTCTCCTTTTTTTGCTATGTTTTTTGGGAAAGGAGAGGAAGGGATGTTCACTTATTTATATGCACTGTTAGCAGGGATGGTGTTTGGTTCTTTTTTTATGTTAGTTGCGGTGAGGGTTCCATTAGGTGCGTCTATTATTACCCCGCGTTCACATTGTTATTATTGCAAATATGTGCTAAGGCCAAAAGAACTAATCCCCATCATTTCATTTTATATACAAAGAGGCTGTTGTACGAATTGTAAGAGGAAAATTCCAATTATATATGTAGCATTTGAATGTATAACAGGAAGTATATTTCTTCTTACCGTGTATATGATTGGAATAGAACGAGAACTTATTATCATTTTATCCCTTTTTTCGCTACTTCTTATTATTTCAGTTACAGATTACTTATATATGTTAATTCCTGATTGTATTTTAATTTCGTTTGCGGTTTTACTCATTCTCGAAAGTGTTTTTGTACAATTAGTTACTTGGACAGATAGTATAGTTGGTAGTGGTGTTATATTCCTTTTGTTATATTGCATGCAAAAGATATATCCAGAAGGGCTTGGCGGAGGAGATATAAAACTACTTTCGTTACTTGGTTTTATAGTAGGAGTGAAGGGAGTTTTTATCGTTTTATTTTTAGCATCTTGTTTTAGTCTTTGTTTTTTCGGGATTGGTATCGGATTAAAACGTATAGAAGTACGAAAGCCAATTCCATTTGGTCCTTTTATTAGTCTTGGGGCAATGTGCTATGTATTAGCTGTTTATTCAAATTAGAGAGGGAATCGAAAATGAACGTATATATGGATGATCAAAGAAGTTGCCCGTTCGGGTATGTGTCCGCAACTACAGTAGAATGTGCCTTGCAAATGGTTCGGGATTATGATGTGAATATTCTTTCCCTTGATTATAATATGGGCTGGGGAGCAAAAAATGGACTAGATTTTGTAGAAGCTTTTTGTACAGAGGGATTATATGTAAATGAAATTCACCTTCATACGAATGATGTCATCGGTATGCACAAGATGAAACAGAGAATGGATAAGGGAAAGGAAGAAGGAGAAATTAATCCTCACCTTGTTGTTAAATACGTGGGAAGCTAAAAACTCCAAAGTAAAACTTTGGAGTTTTTAGTGTTTCATATGTGCTTGTAAAGGAATAATCTCTTCTTGTTGAGCTACTGCGATTTCAGTTTCTTCCTGTTGAACTTCAGGTGTTTTCTTTGTTAAGTAGTGGTATACCATACCGACAAATACTGATCCGCCAATAATGTTACCGATTGTAACAGGAATTAAGTTATGAATAGCACCTGAAAAAGAAATTGTCTCAGGATGCGGTGAAACTAAAGATAAAGCAAAGAGTGATAAGTTTGCAATACTATGTTCGTAACCAGATAAGAAGAATGTGAAAACAAGTAGCATCATGACTATTATTTTTGCTGTGTCACCTTTAACCTGAGAAGGTAAGAAACAAGCAAGACATACGAGCCAGTTACATAAAATGGCTTTAAAGAATAACTGCACTGTAGGTGTGTTCATCTTTCCTTCAACGACTTTATTCATTAAGTGACCGTGATCAATTGCTTCAAAAATTCCAGTTGCGTAAAATAGTAAGGCAAAGAATAACGCGCCGGCTAAGTTACCTGCATAACAAGCAACCCAGTTACGTAGTGTATCAGAAATCGTTGTTTCTTTTCTTAAAGTTGCTACAGTAAAGTACATTGTGTTCCCAGTAAACAATTCAGCACCGCCATATATAATAAGTACGAGAGCAATCCCGAAAAACATAGAAGCAGCTAAATAAGTTGCTGGTGAATCTGCAATGTGAAAAAAGTTACCTAATTTAAAACATAGTACAATAATAAAACCGATATAAATACCAGCAAGTGCAGCACGAATGAAATATTGCATTGGGTTTGTATCTAGTATTTTCTTTTTGCTTTTAGCCAGTTTGACAACATAATCTAGTCCTTGTTCTAGCATGAGTAATACGCTCCTTTAGTAAATCTTCTATAAATACTCCTTATATGAATAAAGTACATGGAATTGTTCTCACTTTCAATAAGTTTGTGCAATGTTTCACAAAAAGGACATACATACATTAAGAAAACGTTTACAAAAGGTAGTATAATGTAATTTTTTCTGGACATTGAGAGGAAGAAAGAAAAAAGAAAAAAGAAAAAGCGCTGTAATTACAGCGCTTTTTCGTCTAAATTCTTTTCTACTTTTACTTCTACTTCTTTTGAGAAGAACCAACCACCAACTGCGATTCCGACTAATACAATCCAGAATGTAAGCTTCCACGGAGTGGATTCTGGGAATGAATGTGGAATTACATTTAATGCAGGGTGTGCTAATGTATAAACTGCTAGCTTCACACCAACCCAACCTACAATTAAGAATGCTGCGGTTTCAAGTCCTGGTTTACGTTTTAAGATTTGTACGAAAGCAGTTGCTGCAAATCGCATAATGATTAATCCGATAAGTCCACCTACAAAGATAACAGCGAATTGCCCAGTATCAAGACTACCAATTGTACCTAATCCTGTTTTTGGTAAAGTCATTGCTAGTGCAACAGCAGCTAAAATTGAATCAACTGCGAAGGCGATATCAGCAACCTCAACTTTAAATACAGTCCACCAAAAGTTCTCTTGTTTTTTCTTTGCTTCTTTTTCTTCTGTTTCTTCATCTGTATTCTTTTTAACATATGTTTTAAATAAGTGATTACCAGCGATAAACATAAGGTAGATGGCACCGATTGCTTGCACTTGCCATACATCGACTAAGAACGAAATCATAAATAACGATCCAAATCGGAAAACAAATGCCCCCGCTAATCCATAAAATAGTGCTTTCTTTCGTTTTTCTTCTGGTAAATGTTTTACCATAATTGCAAGAACAAGAGCGTTATCAGCCGCTAAAATCCCTTCAAGTGCAATTAGGATGAGTAATACCCAACCATACTCCAATAATAATGATACATCCATGTACATTCTCCTCTCATTTCTATAAGTTCTAAATAAGTGAAGAATTTCCCCACTATTTAGTTTCCCCATACTCCTGCCTATTAACTTTGGAAAAATCTGGAAGTGAATGCAAAAAAGACCTCTGCCGTTAATAGGCAAAGGTCTTGCTAGACATATGTAATAAAAAATGCCAACAAAGCCGGAAGAACTAAGTTCTACGTAATGACGACTTTGTTTCCAAGAAATATTCTTGGACGCTACTCCCCTTTGGAGATATGTTATTGTATTCTCATTATATGGATAATTTATACGGTTGTCAACCTGTTAAAATATCTTCATTCGGATATTTTATTTTCAGGTTCTTTTTACGAGCAAATGAAAAAGCCAATGTTAAAGGACCCATTTTCCCGAAAAACATCATAAAGATAATAATAGCTTTTCCGATTATAGTTAAGTGGGGTGTTAAATTCATACTGAGGCCAACAGTCCCAAATGCTGAAAATACTTCGAAAGCACTCATCAATAGAGGAACTCGCTCAGTAATACTCAAAATTAAAATAGCAAAAAAGATAAATGAAATGGAAATAATAGTAATGGTTAATGATTTGACAATGAGAGTATCTTTAATGGATTTTTTAAATACGACAATATCCTCTTGTTCTTGTAAAAATTTAAATACGCCAAAAAATATGATTAAAAATGTTGTTAACTTAATCCCACCACCAGTTGAAGCGCTACCAGCACCAATAAACATAAGGAGCATCATTAATAGGAGAGAAGGTTTTGACAATGTAGAAATATCAACAGTATTAAACCCGGCAGTTCGCGTTGAAATTGCTTGAAAATAAGAGGCCAATCCTTCTTCAAATGGGGTAAAACCTCTCATAGAAAGGGAGTTATGGAACTCGAATATAAAAATAAAAAGGGTAGCAATAATGTTGACGATTAGAGTAGAAGAGAGCATAAGTTTTGAATGTAGTGTAAGGTTTTTAAAGTTTTTCTTTCTTTTTATGTCTACGATTACTGTAAAACCAATTCCACCTAAGATGATGAGAGAGGAAATGACGAGATTGACAAGAATGCTATGAGAATGGGACATTAAATTATCGCTCCACACAGAAAAGCCAGCATTGTTAAAGGCTGAGATTGAATGGAAAAAACTATAATAGATCCCTTTCATAACCCCATATTTTGGTACCCATTCAAAAGAAAGAATTATAGTAGCGATACATTCGACTGTAAAAGAGAATAAAAATAATGCTTTGGCAAGACGGATGATGCCGCCGATATTCGTTTGATTTAATGCTTGTTGCAGTAAAATTCGATTTTGAAGACCGATTTTTCTTCCGAGCATAATCGCAATTAAGACAGCAAAGCTCATAATGCCAAGCCCGCCAACTTGTATAAGCGTTAAAATGACACATTGTCCAAACAAAGTAAATACTTTTCCAGTATCTACAACACCAAGTCCAGTAACAGTACAAGCGGAAACGGTTGTAAATAAGGCATCGAGCCATGAAATGGAAGTTGTCGTAGCAATGGGTAGTTTTAATAAACATGTGCCGACAACTGATAATACAAGAAAAGACAAAGTAAGAACGCGGGGAGGGCTCATGCTAATATTAATCCGTTTCATTTTACAGATCGCTCCTTTCGTTTTGATTAGTATGTGAAAAAGCACCATTATGTATGTTGAAAATAGAAAGAGGCAGAGAATATCTGCCTCTAAGCCATATGTTATATTATTATCCACGTAATTGTTGTTGAGCTAAAGCAACAAGACGTTTTGTTACTTCACCGCCAACTGAACCGTTAGAACGAGATGCTGTATTAGATCCTAAGCTTACACCAAATTCTTGTGCAATTTCATATTTAAATTGTTCAAGTGCTTGTTCTGCACCTGGAACTAATAATTTGTTTGTTTTTACCATGTTGATACACATCCTTATGAGTAGTCCAGTTCAGCTAAGTTCTTATCTAAACTGGTAACGTTATTTTATGTGGAAACGACGTACTCATACGCGGAAGTAATCGGTGCGATTAGAAGTTCTTGGATAGAAAAAAGAGTAGCAAATTTGCTACTCTTTTTTTAGTATTGTCGCTGTTCCTTCCACGACAATATCATCTGATTGATTATATATGTTTGTTTGCAGCGTAATGATTTTTTTATCATCACGCTTCTTAATAACCTCTGCCACAACGCGAAGTGTATCACCGATTTTGACAGGGGCACGGAATGAAACATTTTGGGATAAATAAATCGTATTTTTGCCTGGGAGTTTCGTTCCAAGGATGGTAGAAATAAAACTCGAAACGAGCATACCGTGAGCAATACGTTCTTTAAACATTGTCGTTTTTGCAAAAGAATCTAAAATGTGAATAGGATTCACATCCCCAGTCAATTTTGCAAAATTGATAACATCTTCATCTGTAATTGTTTTTGTAAGGGATGCTTGATCACCGACTTGAATCTCATCATAGCGAAGCTCCGGAACAGTTTGTGCTTCTTGAAATGGATTCATTTTGTCCTCCTTCTTTTCCATATCGAAAAATGTTAGCCATCTTGATGTAGTAGGAGGAAGAAAGAGTTTTGTTTGTGCTGCGGTTAGCTCCCACATTTTTCTTACTTGATGGAAGTAAATAGATTTTTTGAGTTTTCCTCGAACTTTTTTGCGAGTTCCAACTGTTTTGACTTGAACTCTTCCAAAAAACCCTCTAACTGTTTTTGAGCCTCTTCACGTTGTAATTGTTGTTGCTCAATAAATTGTTTTGTTGTTTCTTCAAATTGGCCGCTTGTTTGGGTAAGAATTGACAATGATGTTTTTGTAGGAGAAACAGTAAGCTGATGCATATGAGCAGAAAGTTCCTTCCATTTGTCCTGCCACTCGTTAATTTGATCATTTAAGGAGTTTCCAGTTAATTGTTTCACGTAATCTGTATATTGGTTATTGAACTGAGCAGTGAGTTGTTGTAGTTCTTTTTCTAGTTCATCTACTCCTGATGTTAATTTATGCAAAGCGTCTTGTTGTTGTTTTAATGTTTCTAAAGTAAGTTGCTCTAATTGCTTCCCAGCTGAAGAGAAAAGGGAAAGTGATTGAGACCAGTTTTTCCAAAATGCATCGACTAATTCGTATGGTTTAGTTTCCATTGTTTGACCCCCAAATGTTTTTTTGCATATTGTGAACGCAGATTACTCTGCTGTACCACCAGGTGAAGATGAAGAATCCGTTTCATCCTTTTCTGGAGAAGTAGAAAATGGAAAGAATGCATTGGTGTATAACGTGAAAAACGTTCGCAACATATTTTGATAATGTTCAAAAGAAGTCGCACATGTTGTTAAATATTGCTCTCCATATTCAGTTAAAGAATAAATTCTTTTTGCCGGCCCTCCATCGCTTGTATCCCAAGTAGAAGAAATAAGGTTTTCTTTTTCTAATTTGCGTAGTGTTCTATAAACATTACCTTGGTCAACAGAAGAAAAGCCGATATCCATTAGCATTTGAATAAGTTTGTAACCATGAAGACTCCAGTCTTTTAGACAGAGAAGTAAGAAGGGAACTAAGAAGTTTTTTGGCATGGAGTTTGGTTGTTTCGCTTGGTTGCTCTCCAAACTTTCGCGTTGTTCTGGTTCATTTTGTAGCATGATTGTGCATCACCTCATGAATCAGTTAGATGGAATTTTTTGCTTATAAGTGCAATTTACACCTATCTGTTTTTAAAGTCAACACATTTGTTAGAAAATAGAAAAAAATAAAATATAGACTTGAAGTTTTATTCAGAATATTAGAAAATAGTGAATAGGTTGAATTGTTTCAAAAACGAAAAAGGGAGTGTAGGTAAAGTGATTGATCAAAAATTCGATCCACTACAAGCATGGAAAAATGCTTATGAACAAACCGAAACATTTTGGGGAAAAGCGCTCAATGAAACAATTAAAACAGAAGAATATTCTGCTTGGATGGGCAGCGTTCTAGATTTGAATTTGTTTTATCAAAAAGCATTAAATGATACGACAAAAAACTATTTAGAACAAGTAAATGTGCCGACGAAAGAGGATATCGCAAGAGTGGCTACGCTTGTTATTAACTTAGAAAATAAAGTAGATAACATTGAGGAGTTTCTAGAGGAGAAAGTAGATTCTTTAGGGCAAGCTCCTACATTAAAGCGTGATGTAACGAAAGTAAAACAAGATATTCGTACGCTTGAAACAAAAGTAGATCAAATTTTAGAATTGCTAGAAAAGCAAAATGCAGTACTAGCTAAACTACAAGTACCTGTAAAAGAAGAGGTAAAGCCTGCGAATAAACCAGAAAATAAAAAATGATAAAAGCGCTTGTTTATAACAGATAAAAGAGAGAGGGAGAATCTCTTTTCACGTATAAACAGCGAAACATAATTATATATGGACTCTATAGTATGAGTACCAAAATGATTCATAACAATCGTTCACAAATTCATTTAAGGGGGAAAAGAAATGGTTCAATTAAATGGAAAAGTAGCAATCGTAACAGGTGGAGCAAAAGGAATTGGAAAAGCAATTACAGTAGCATTAGCACAAGAGGGAGCGAAAGTAGTTATTAACTATAATAGCAGTAAAGAAGCAGCTGAAAATTTAGTAAATGAATTAGGAAAAGACGGACATGACGTTTATGCAGTGCAAGCGGATGTTTCTAAAGTAGAAGATGCAAACCGACTTGTAGAAGAAACTGTGAATCATTTTGGTAAAGTTGATATTCTTGTTAA
The DNA here is from genome assembly GCF_052646455.1 of Bacillus cereus group sp. Bce041. Lineage (NCBI taxonomy): Bacteria > Bacillati > Bacillota > Bacilli > Caryophanales > Bacillaceae > Bacillus > Bacillus cereus group sp. Bce041. The sequence goes on along the minus strand of NZ_JBQXON010000002.1, from coordinate 555,106 downwards.
TAATGCTGGTATTACAAGAGACCGTACATTCAAAAAGTTAAATCGTGAAGATTGGGAGCGCGTAATTGACGTGAATTTAAGCAGCGTATTTAATACGACAAGTGCGGTTCTTCCATACATAACGGAAGCAGAAGAAGGAAGAATTATTAGCATTTCTTCTATTATTGGTCAAGCAGGTGGATTTGGCCAAACAAACTACTCAGCAGCAAAAGCGGGTATGTTAGGATTTACAAAATCATTAGCGTTAGAACTTGCAAAAACAAATGTCACTGTAAATGCTATTTGCCCAGGATTTATTGATACTGAAATGGTAGCAGAAGTACCAGAAGAAGTACGTCAAAAAATCGTTGCAAAAATCCCGAAAAAACGTTTTGGTCAAGCTGATGAAATTGCAAAAGGTGTAGTATACCTATGCCGTGACGGTGCGTATATCACAGGTCAACAATTAAACATTAACGGCGGATTATATATGTAATGAAGTAAGAAAAAAGTGCATATCCATAGCAGGAATGCACTTCTTTTTTTTTAAGAAGGAAATCGACCAAAAAGGAGATAGAAAAATGACTACATTCGCAACAGAATGGGAAAAGCAATTAGAGCTATACCCAGAAGAGTACCGAAAAGCATACCGCCGAGTGAAAAGGGCGAGTGAAATTTTATTACGTGAACCAGAGCCGCAAGTCGGATTAACGCCGAAAGAGGTTATTTGGACGAAGAATAAGACGAAGCTTTATCGCTACATTCCAAAACAAGAAAAAACACAAAGAGTTCCAATTCTGTTAATATATGCTCTTATTAATAAACCATATATTATGGATTTAACTCCTGGAAATAGTTTAGTGGAATATCTAGTGGATCGTGGTTTTGATGTATATATGCTTGATTGGGGCACATTTGGTTTAGAAGATAGTCATTTGAAATTTGATGATTTCGTGTTTGATTATATTGCAAAAGCAGTAAAAAAAGTAATGCGAACTGCAAAATCGGACGAGATTTCTTTACTTGGTTATTGCATGGGTGGAACGCTAACTTCTATTTATGCAGCGCTTCATCCGCACATGCCAATTCGTAATTTAATTTTCATGACAAGTCCTTTTGATTTCTCTGAAACAGGATTGTATGGTCCTTTATTAGATGAGAAATACTTCAATTTAGATAAAGCGGTTGATACATTTGGAAATATTCCGCCAGAAATGATTGATTTCGGAAACAAAATGTTAAAGCCAATTACGAACTTTGTTGGTCCATATGTTGCTCTAGTAGATCGTTCAGAGAATGAACGCTTCGTCGAAAGCTGGAGATTGGTTCAAAAGTGGGTTGGTGATGGTATTCCGTTCCCAGGTGAATCATACAGACAGTGGATTCGTGATTTTTATCAAAATAATAAATTGGTTAAGGGTGAACTCGTTATTCGCGGACAAAAGGTAGATCTTGCAAATATTAAGGCGAATGTCTTAAATATTTCCGGGAAACGTGATCATATCGCTTTGCCATGTCAAGTAGAAGCATTACTAGACCATATTTCTAGTACAGATAAACAATATGTATGTTTACCAACAGGGCATATGTCTATCGTTTACGGTGGAACAGCTGTAAAACAAACATATCCGACGATTGGAAATTGGCTTGAAGAGCGTTCTAATTAAAAATAAAAAATCCAACTAGCCTATGTTAGTTGGATTTTTTTATGAAAAATAACAAAACATAGAAAGGAGAAATTTATATTTTAGGAGTATAATTATGAAACTTATGACAGGTAAGTTGTTTTGGAATACAGGAGTTTCAGTACCTTGTTATCCACCGTTAGGAAGTGATATGATATGTGATGTGCTTGTAGTCGGAAGTGGCGAAGCAGGTGCCCATATAGCGTATTCTTTAGCGAAAATAGGTATGAGTGTAATGCTTATTGAAAAAAGAGAAATTGCATGTGGTAGTACATTTGCAAATGTAGGTGTATTACAGTTTCTTCATGATAAATCGTTAACCTCACTTATCCATACATTTGGTGAAGAAAAAGGGGTACGAGTATATAAACTGTGTTACGAAGCGTTACGGACAATGGAGAAAGTGGTACCTACTCTCGATATTGATCCCTATTTTATTCCGAGAAGTAGTTTATATTATGCAAGTAAAAGTGAGGATGTCTCATTTTTACAAGAGGAGTACAATACGTTACAGAATTATGGATTTCCTGTTGAGTATTTTACAGAATCTGATATTAAGAAACGTTATCCTTTCATAAAACAAGCGGCATTATATACACACGGTGATGCCGAGGTGAATCCGTATTTATTAGCGCACAGTCTTTTGCATAAAGCAAATCAAATGGGAGCTAATATATATGAACATACAGAGGCAATACATATAAAAAAACGTAAAAATGATTTAATTTGTTACACGAAAATAGGAAATCAAATTGTAGCAAAGAATATTATTATGGCGACAGGTTATGAAGCGCTTTTTGGAAAGAAAGAAAGAAAAAATACAACAGTAGACACCTCTTATGCAATTGTAACAAATGAAATAGATCAGTTTGAAGGCTGGCATGAGCGATCGTTAATTTGGGAAACGGCACGGCCCTACTTATATTTTCGAACGTATCGAAGCCGCATTATAGTAGGCGGATTAGATGAAGCGCTGCAAATTCAAACAATTGGTGATACGAAATTATTGCATAAGCGTGATATCCTTATTAATATTGTAAAAGAGATGTTCCCGCAGTATAAAAATATACAGGCAGACTACTATTGGGCAGCCGCATTTGGTGGTACTCATGATGGTCTCCCCATTTTAAAAGAAGACGAAAAGATACATAATTTGTTTTACGCATTGCCGTATGGAGGTAATGGAACTGTATATGGAATGGTCTTTGCCAAATTATTTGAGCAGTTATTTACAAATAAAGAAAGTAAAGATTTTTCTTTATTTAATCGATAGAAAAAAGGTAGCGAAGTGATGGAATGAGAGATATAAAAAAGTTTTTACAAAAATTACGTCCTGTACAACTCATCGTTTTGTTTTATTTGTTAGCAGTAGTTGTATCGGTGATATTGCTTAGTTTGCCGTTTGTTACGAAGCCTGGTGTGAAATGGACATTTATAGATGCGCTTTTTACATCGGTTAGTGCGGTAAGCGTTACGGGACTGTCTGTTATTACGATTTCAGATACGTTTACTACAGCAGGAATTATTGTTTTAGCCCTTATTCTACAATTAGGCGGCTTAGGAATTATGGCGCTTGGTACATTTGTTTGGATCATTACGGGGAAAAAGATTGGTTTGCAAAGAAGAAGATTAATTATGGCAGACCATAATCAAGGGAATTTATCGGGTCTTGTAGAATTGATGCGTTCTATTTTGATTGTAATTATTTCAATAGAACTTATTGGAGCAATCCTATTAGGTACAAGATTTTTACTTTACTTTCCGACTTGGCAAGAAGCTTATTTTCACGGTTTCTTTGCAGCTGTTAGTGCGACTACGAACGGCGGATTTGATTTAACAGGACAATCATTAATTCCGTATAAAAAAGATTATATTGTTCAAATGATTCATATGTTACTAATTATTTTGGGAGCGATTGGTTTCCCTGTGCTAATGGAAGTGAAACAATTCCTTAGTAAAAGGAGACAACAATTATTCCGTTTTTCATTATTTACAAAATTGACGACAACAACATTTTTTGCACTCGTTGTTGTTGGTACAATTATGATTTTTTTACTGGAGAGAAATCATTTTTTAGTAGGAAAGTCATGGCATGAAACTGTATTTTATACATTATTCCAATCTGTGACGACGCGAAGTGGTGGACTTGCTACGATGGATATACGTGAATTGTCACAACCGACGCTTTTATTTATGAGTATATTAATGTTTATAGGGGCATCTCCAAGTTCGGTTGGGGGCGGAATACGTACAACAACATTTGCTGTTAGTATATTGTCACTATACACCTTTGCAAGGGGCGGTAGAACAGTTAGAGTCTTCAAACGTCAGCTACATGAAGAGGATGTACTGAAAGCATCTGTCGTTATGACGATGGGGATTTTGTTATGTGCTACTGCGCTATTCATTTTATCTATTACGGAAAATGTACCGCTTATGAGCTTAATTGTTGAAGTTTGTTCTGCTTTCGGAACGACGGGACTATCAACAGGTGTTACGCCTGATTTAACAACTGTTGGGAAACTTGTACTTATTGTGCTTATGTTTATCGGACGCGTTGGCATTTTAACATTTATTTTAGCTAGTGGTGGAAGGGAACAACCACCTCGCTATAAATACCCGAAAGAGCGGATTATTATTGGATAGTATGAAACCATTCTACCTACGTTAGGTAGAATGGTTTTTTAGTCGTTAATGCCAAATTGTGGATGCATAAAAGCTTCATTTTTATTATCCGCTTCGTTTTTTAGCAATTCTTGATTTTCTTCTGAAATCCAGCCAATATCATTTGTAGGATGGATCCACTCATCGCCAGCCATAATGGCAGGATCTACTTCATCACTCCAATTGTTAAGCGGACTGTTCTCGGAATTATATTTACTGTCTCCAATTACAACATCATATTGATTCACAAAAGGTTGTTGCATCGTTTTTCCTGTTCCTTTAAAAGATGGAAAATTCATTTGATGCGGGAGCGTTTCGTCTAAAATCGGTGATTGAATCTTTTCTTTTTTCTTCAAAATCATCGCTCCTTTTTATAATGGTTTCTTCATATGTAGTATTTCCATCGAACGCCTCTTATGTACTTGTTAACACTTGCCAGTAATAATTATTTTAAGTTGTTTCAAACTAGAGTAGAAAGTGATTTCTTGAGAGCAGGTGAATGTATTGGTAAAAAGAAAAGTGAAACAAAATGCGGCAATCAATAATAATAAAACTCCGAAAGAAAGCTTACCAGATGCAGAATTTGCATTAGAGTATGAAGGAGAAAATAGCGCAAAGTATGCTAATCGTAATTCAAAAAAAGGGAAACAAAAATGAGGCGTTTTTTACAAACGCCTCATTTTTTTGTGGGATTATAAAGGTTTTTTTAATTATTTGTAAATTTAGTGTTTTCTATTAGCAGAAAAATGCGAAAAAACATAGAAGTAGCAACGTATTACACAAAAACAAACAACAAACAAAAGATTAATGTTGGTTTAATACTGCTTTTACACTAGTTGTTTATATTTGAGTTGTACATAAGATTTGTAAAAGGAGAGAGAAACAGTGAAAAAAACAATCTTTAAAGCTGTAGCGACTGGAATGGTATTTTCGTTATTAATGGGGTGTGGTGCAAAGAAAGAAGAAAGTGCTGGAGCGAAAGTGAAAGATGACAAATTATCTGGATCATTAACTGTTTACACAGCCATTGAAGAAGAGCTTGTACCAATTTATCTTGATTCCTTTAAAAAGAAATATCCTGATGTGAAATTGAACATTGTACGTGATTCAACAGGAGTTATTACTGCGAAATTACTAGCTGAAGGGAAAAATACACAAGCAGATGTTGTATGGGGAACTGCGGCATCAAGTCTATTAGCTTTAGATAAAAAAGATATGTTAAAAGGATACTCTCCAAAAGGAGCAGATCGTGTTCTTCCACAATTTAAAGATGATAAGCAACCTGAAAAATGGGTAGGAAATACTGTATTTATGACGGGGATTGCTGTAAATAAAGAAGAGTTAAAGAAGAAAAATTTACCGATGCCAGAATCATATGAAGATTTAACGAAACCAGAGTATAAAGGAACACTTGTTATGCCACATCCAGCATCATCTGGAACAGGATTTTTAACAGTTTCTGCATGGCTACAAATTATGGGTGAAGATAAAGGCTGGGATTACATGAAGAAACTTCATGATAATATGGCAAGTTATACGCATTCAGGTTCAAAACCAGCGAAATTAGCAGGAGCAGGTGAATATCCAGTCGGTGTATCAATGGTTTATAGTGCTTTAAAAGAGAAACAAAAAGGTGCACCAGTTGAAGTTGTACTGCCGAAAGAAGGATTAGGATGGGAAGTAGAAGCGAACGCACTTATTAAGAAAGATAATGCGAAAAATGATAAATTAGCGCAAGCATTTTTAGATTGGGCAATTACTGATGATGTAATGAAGTTATACTTTGAGAAAAATGGATTTGCGACAATTAAAAATGACTATAAACTTCCAGAGGGATTCCCGAAAGATGTTACGGAAAAATTATATAAAAAGAATGACTTTAAATGGGCAGCAGAAAATCGTGACAAAATTTTAGAAAAATGGGAAAAAGAGTTTGGCCAAAAAGCAGAACCGAAAAAGTAAGTGAGTGGGAGAGAGAAAAATGAGCGAATATTTATCAATTCAACACATTCAAAAACAGTTTGATGCATTTACAGCGTTAAAAGATATTTCTTTTACTGTGAAAAAAAATGAGTTTGTTTGTTTATTAGGCCCAAGTGGCTGTGGGAAAACGACGTTGCTTCGCATTTTAGCGGGACTAGAGGAACCAACGACTGGCAGTATAGCTGTGAATGGAAAAGATATTACAGCATTGCCTCCTGGAAAGAGAAACTTCGGAATGGTTTTCCAATCGTATGCTTTATTTCCGAATTTAACAGCACTTGAAAATATTGAATACGGCTTAAAGACAAAAAAATATGGGAAAGCAGAAGTGAAAGAGAAAGCGCTAGATGCGTTAAAACTTGTAGATTTGCTGAATGTAAAAGATAAATATCCTGCTCAAATGTCTGGTGGACAACAGCAACGAGTAGCACTTGCACGTGCGCTCGCTCTGTCTCCAGATATTTTGTTACTCGATGAGCCGTTATCAGCTTTAGATGCAAAAGTGCGTGAAAAATTACGTAGGGAAATGCGTGATTTGCAAGAGAAAATAGGAGTAACGACGATTATGGTAACGCATGATCAAGAAGAGGCATTAACGATGGCTGATAAAATTGTTGTAATGAATCATGCGGAAATTATGCAGATTGGAACACCAGAGGAGATTTATCAAAGACCAGCCAATCCGTTTGTGGCAGATTTTATTGGTTCTATTAATTTCTTTTCGAAAAATAACGAAGAACATGCAATTCGTCCTGAACATGTAACAATTGTACAAAAGGACGGTATTAAATCAGTTGTGGAAAGTATGGAATTTCGCGGATCTGTATATCGGACGGAAGTGCGAGTCTTAGAAGAAAACACACACCTTTATAATGAGAAAATTGTAGTGGATATATTAGCATCAGAAGTAGAAGCAACGGCTATTAGAAAAGGAAAGCCGATTCAAATCTCTTTCTCAGAAAATCATATGTTGTCATATGGAAAGAAGGTCATTGTATAGATGGAGATGTTAGAAAACTATAAGGTAGAAAGTACGAAAAAAAAGATTAAGAGAAGTATAGGGAAAGAGGAATGGATCCAAAGGCTCGTAATTATCGGTATGATTTTTTCTTTCCTTATCATACTTGTATTACCGCTATTACAACTATTTACACAAGCTTTTTATAATAAAGATGGAATTTTCGTTGGTTTATCGAATTTCAGTAAATATTTCACAACACCAACTTTAGTTCAGTCTTTACAAAATACAGTATGGATTTCGGGCGCAACAACAATTATTTCAGTTGCAATCGCATTCGTTTACGCATATGCAATTGCCCGTACGAATGTTTTTGGAAAGCGTGTATTTCAGTATGTAGCGTTATTACCATTGTTCGCACCAACGATGATGCACGGTATAGCACTTACATATTTATTTGGTAATCAAGGGCTAGTAACGAAAGGAATGTTTGGTTTATTTGAAGGTATACAAATCCCTTTATATGGACCAGTAGGAATTGTAATAGCTGAAGTTATGTATACATTTCCGCAAGCCTTTCTTATATTGCTAATTGCCTTCCAAGGATCTGATTATCGTTTATATGAAGCTTCTAATATGTTAGGGGCGAGTAAAACAAAGCAATTTTTCACGGTTACTTTACCTAGTGTAAAGTACGGATTAATTAGTGCAATGTTTGTTGTGTTTACACTTAGTTTTACTGATTTTGGGGCACCAAAAATTGTTGGTGGTCAATATAATGTGCTTGCTACTGACGTATACAAACAAGTAATTGGACAGCAAAATATGCCGATGGGTGCAACTGTCGGAATGATTTTATTAATCCCAGCTATATTCGCATTTGTAGTTGATCGTATTACGCAAAGAAAGCAGGCGAATTTCTTATCTTCAAAAGCAGTACCGTACAGAATAATAGCTAATAAGAAAAGAGATGTAATTTCATTCATATATTGTAGTGTGATTACACTTATGATCATTCTATTATTTGTTGCAGTTGGTATTGCTGCAAGTGTGAAAGTATGGCCATATAATATGAGTTTTACATTTGAGCATTTTAATTTTTCAAGTTTAACAGGAGATGGACTTGAAGCATTTAAAAATAGCGTAATTGTTTCAGCAGTTACAGCAGTTATTGGGGCGATTTTAACATTTGCATTCGCATATGCAATTGAGAAAATAGACCAGCTACAATTTTTCAGAAAAACAGGTTACTTTTTCTCTATAGTGCCGTTAGCGATACCAGGTTTAGTACTCGGATTAGGATATGTCTTTTTCTTTAGTCAACCAACGATTCAAATTCTTGGACTATCAGTAACGAATCCGTTTCATTCTTTATACGGAACAATCGCTGTATTAGTACTAGTAAATATCATTCATTTTTATTCTGTAACATTTGTCACGGCAACGACTGCCTTAAAGAAATTAGACCGAGAGTTTGAGCTTGTTTCGCAGTCGATGGGTATTCCGTTTTATAAAACATTCTTCCGAGTAACAGTACCAATGTGTTTACCAGCAATTTTAGAAATGGTAATGTACTACTTCGTAAATTCAATGGTAACTGTATCGGCAGTTGTATTCCTATATGCAGCTGATTTTAAACTAGCTGCCGTATCAATCGTAAATATGGATGATGCAGGAAATGTAGCGCCAGCAGCTGCAATGAGTGTACTTATTGTTGTTACAAATATTGTAGTGAGAGTTGTATATGAATGGGGAACGAAAGCACTTCGTAACCGAACTTCACAATGGCAAAAAAGATAAGTAAGAAGGGTGATGGACAGAATGAAAATTGAAGCAGTTATTTTTGATTGGGCAGGTACGACGGTTGATTACGGATGTTTTGCACCGCTAGAAGTATTCATGAAGATTTTTCAAAAACGCGGCGTTGAAATTACAGCAGAAGAAGCACGTAAGCCAATGGGATTATTAAAAATAGATCATGTAAGGGCACTAACAGAAATGCCTCGTATTGCGGATGAGTGGAAGCGTGTCTTCGGTCAATTACCAACAGAAGCAGACATTCATGAGATGTATGAAGAGTTTGAAGAAATTCTCTTTTCTATTTTACCAAGTTATGCTACGCCGATTGATGGGGTAAAAGAAGTAATCGCTTCTTTACGTGAGAGAGGCATTAAAATCGGTTCAACAACGGGCTATACGAGAGAAATGATGGAAATTGTAGCAAAGGAAGCAGCGTTACAAGGATATAAACCTGATTTTCTTGTTACGCCAGATGATGTTCCAGCAGGCCGCCCATACCCATGGATGTGCTATAAAAATGCAATGGAACTTGGTGTGTATCCGATGAACCATATGATAAAAGTAGGGGACACAGTATCAGATATGAAAGAAGGTAGAAATGCTGGAATGTGGACAGTTGGTGTAATTCTTGGAAGTAGTGAGCTTGGTTTAACGGAAGAGGAAGTGGAGAGTATGGATTTGGTAGAGCTTCGTGAAAAAATAGAAATAGTTCGTAATCGGTTTGTTGAAAATGGGGCTCATTTTACGATTGAAACGATGCAGGAGCTCGAAAACGTAATGGAACATATCGAGAAACAAGAACTTATTATTTCATAAAAGGGGCACGGGATCATGAATGAAAATCACTACTTATTATTAACACCAGGACCATTAACGACAACAAAATCAGTAAAAGAAGTTATGCTATACGATTGGTGTACGTGGGATGATGAATATAATACGATGGTGCAAGAAGTAAGAGCTAAACTTGTATCGTTAGCGACGAAGGAAGAAGAGAAATATACAACAGTATTAATGCAAGGAAGCGGTACGTTTTCAGTTGAAGCAGTAATTGGTTCTGTTATTCCAGCAAATGGGAAGCTTCTCGTTTGTACAAATGGTGCGTACGGTAAGCGAATTGTGCAAATGGCAGAGATGTTACAGATTGATGTAGTGATCAGTCAAACAGAAGAGTGGGAACCTACTAATATTGTAGAAGTAGAAAAGTTATTGCAAGAAGATAAAGAGATTACGCATATTGCAGTTGTTCATTGTGAAACAACGACAGGAATTATAAATCCAATTGTAGATGTATGTAAATTAGGACAACAGTATGGAAAGGTTACAATTGTTGATGCGATGAGTAGTTTCGGCGGGATTGAAATAGACATTGCTGATTTACAAATTGATTTTTTAATTAGTAGTGCAAATAAGTGTATTCAAGGGGTTCCTGGATTCGGATTTGTAATCGCAAAACGTGATGAATTATTGAAGTGTAAAGGGCAAGGACGCTCTTTATCTCTTGATTTATATGATCAGTGGGAAACGATGGAAAAACAAAATGGGAAATGGCGTTTTACTTCACCTACACATGTTGTACATGCTTTTTATCAAGCGCTACTTGAGCTAGAAAAAGAAGGTGGAGTAAGAGCGCGTTACAATCGATATTACAACAATCAAAAACTACTAGTGAATAGAATGGGAGAAATCGGATTTAAGCCACTAGTAGATAAGAAATATCAATCTCCTATTATTACATCTTTCATTTATCCAAAAGAGGGGTTTGAGTTTCAACAGTTATATAACGAATTAAAGCGTTATGGATTTGTTATTTACCCTGGGAAAATTTCGAAAGTAGATACGTTCCGCATTGGAAATATCGGTGATGTACATGAAGAAGATATTAATCGCTTAGTTGATTGTATTGCTAAAGGAGCTGTTATTGGGTGAAAGTATTTTGCTTAGGTGGAGCAGGTAAAATTTGTCGTGAAGCTATTTTGGATTTAGTTCAATTTTCATCTTTTGAGACGATTACTGTAGCCGATTTTAACGAGGAAGAGGGCCGTAAAGTAGTAGAATGGCTCAACGATCCTCGTGTTGATTTTGTAAAAGTAGATGTAACGAATCACGAGGATACGGTTGCAAAAATGAAAGGTTATGACATTGTAATGGACGGTACGACGATAAAGCTAAACGGATTGTCGACTCGCTGTATTGCAGAAGCAGGCTGTCACGGTGTGAACTTAAATGGATTTGGTGAAGAAAATGAATCGCATGCTATATTTGTTCAAAATGAAAAAACATGTTTACCTGGATTTGGCATGACGCCAGGTGTAACGCAAATGATGGCAATGCATGCAGCAAATCAACTGGATACTGTAGAGTCCGTCCGTGTAAGTCACGGTTCGTATCGTCCGATTGCTTTTTCTGCTTCAATTACAGAGACAACGACATATGAATATGATCCACATTTATCATCGCGTATAGTGTATGAAGATGGTGAATTTAAGCAAGTACTTCCGTTTGCGCGTCCGAGAGAAATAGAATTACCAGCGCCTTATGGTAAGGCAACACAGTATATCATTCCGCATTCTGAAACGATTACGTTAGCAAAGGCACTAGAAAATAAAGGTGTCAAACTGATAGAGACGAGAGGAACTTGGCCAAAGCAAAATATGCAACTTGTACGTGCTTTATATGATTACGGCATATTGCGTAATGATCAGATTGAAATAAACGGGAAAGAAATAGGAATTATGGATTGTATTTCGCAGTATTTATTGCAATCGAAAGAAGGTCAAGAAACAGAGCTTTATGGTTATGCACTTCATGTAGAAGTAATAGGTATGAAAAATAATGAGAAGCAAAGACATGTGTTATATCATACACATCCGTTATCTGATGGTTCTGTTGTAGGATGGGAAAAATTAAGAGCGTATACGAGAAACGTCGGTATTCCATTTGGGGTTGCTACAGAGTTAATTGCAAATGGAAATGTAAATAGGGTGGGTGTTGTTACGCCTGAAGAAGCCTTTGAAAATCCACAATTGATTTTTGATGAGCTAGCAAAGCGCGGTATTCATATTCATGAAGAAGTTTCTACTTATAAAGAAAATTATAACTTTGTATAAGTAAGGAAGTTTATAAGGGAGATATAAATGAGGTGAAGCTATGTCTGTAGTAGGAGAAGAAAGAAAGCGAACCATTCTTGAAAAGGTAGAATTTAAAGGGAAAGTAAAGGTCTCAGAATTAGCGAGAGAATTTGCTGTATCAACAGAAACGATTCGTCGATATTTAGAAGAATTAGATCGTGAAAAGAAGCTGAAAAAAGTGTATGGTGGAGCTGTTCAACTTCCAGGCGCTGGAGTAGAGGCACCAATGTTAGAAAGAGAAATGCTACATATAGAAGAGAAGAAAAGAATTGGTTATAAAGCAGCGACATTTGTAGAAGATGGTGATGTCATTGCAATTGATGATGGAAGTACACCGCTTCAGATGGTTCCATACCTTGTTCATCGTAAGAACTTAACAATTGTAACAAGTTCATTTCCAGTCGCAACACAATTAATTTCTTCTATTAATAAAAAGATGTTTCATGGTGAAGTTTTATTTATAGGTGGAAAAGTATCTCCAAAGCATTCGCGTGTATCAGGGTCTATTTCTCAGCAAGTCATACAGCAATTCCATTTTCATAAAGCGTTTGTTTCGATTGATGGGTTATTACCTAGTTTTGGAGTTTCCAGCTTTGAATTAGAGAAAGCGAAATTGTCAGAGGCGATGATGAAATTAGCTGAGAAAACATATATTTTATGTGATCATACGAAGGTAGGCGTGAAAGGGAATTATCGTATAGCAACAATTTCGCGTATTCAACACGTAATTTGTGATAAAAAAATGCCATATAGCTTTGAAGAAGAACTTATGAAGCATAATATTCAGTGGATAGTTTGTTAAATACAGTGAAAGCACATAAACTCCCACCTAATTTTTAGGAGGGAGTTTTATTATCTGTAAATCGTAAAATAAAAGATTTGCAGTTATGCAAAAAGTGGACACATTTTCTCACCTCCTTCATATAATTTACCAATACAAAAAAAGTTGGTCGAAGGAAAGAAGGGAGAACATGTCAGAACGAATATATAATAAACTTGTATTGTACGCGAATATTTTGCAAAAAATAGGTGTCATCAATGAGAAGGAAAAAAGTGAAATTCTTCATACGATAGGTAAAAAAGCCCTTTGAATAAAGGGCTTTTTATTTTGTACCTTTAAAAATATAAATTTAATGTAATATTCTCATTGACAATGATAATGAGATTCATTATCATTTATTGTGATTAATTGATAAATGTTATCAATTGTGAAAATTATATATGATAGGGGATATTATTTTGAAAAAAAATTATATGAAGGCGCTAGTAGTAGCGACAACATTAGCGATTCCATTTGCTACGTACTCTACTCCAGCATTAGCGGCATTAAAAGTTGAAGCAAATCAATCGGTAGCAGCAGCGAGTGATCGCACGTATGATACTGAGATTAAAATATATAAGGACCAAAAAGATGAGCCATCTATGGTTTCTCAATATATAAAAGATCCTAAAGTAACGATTGCAGCTGGCAAAAAAATTGTCACTGTAACAATGCAAGATAGCGATTATTTTCAATATCTTAGAATAGAAGATAAAAACCAGCCTGGTGTATTTCATGATGTGAAGGTTTTGTCAGAAGATAAGAGGAAGAATGGAACGAAGGTAGTTCAATTTGAAATTGGCGAGTTTGAGAAGAAGCACAATATGCAAATGCATATACTTATTCCAGCTATTGGATATGATCACAAATATCAAGTTCAATTTGAAATTAAAGATCCAACTGTAGGTAACAAAGAAACAGAGAAACCAGATGATAACTCTAATTCAGGAAATACGGAAACGGATAATCCAGTTGATAATCAAAATATGATAACAGATAACAAATTAAGAGAGCTTGTTAATAAAAAAGTATTTAATAGAAAAGATTTAAATACACCAATTACGAAAGAAGATTTATTACAAGTAAAGGATTTGTTTTTAAATACAAATGAGATACTTGATTATAGTGCATTAAAATATATGCCAAATTTAAAATCTTTAACAGTTGCGAATGCGAAGATAAAGGATCCGTCGTTCTTTGCGAACTTAAAGCAATTAAATCATTTAGCTTTGCGTGGTAATGAATTTGCAGATGTAACGCCACTTGTTAAGATGGATAATTTAGAATCCCTTGATTTAAGTAATAATAAAATTACAAACGTTGCACCACTAACTGAAATGAAAGATGTAAAAAGTTTATTTCTATCAGGCAACCAAATAGAAGATGTAACAGCATTAGCGAAAATGGAACAACTAGATTACTTGAATTTAGCAAATAATAAAATTACGAACGTTGCTCCATTAAGCAATTTGAAAAATGTAACATACTTAACTTTAGCAGGTAATCAAATTGAAGATATTAAACCGCTTTATACGTTACCGTTAAAAGATTTAGTATTAACACGTAATAAAGTGAAAGATTTATCAGGCATTGATCAATTGAATCAATTACAAGAGCTATGGATAGGGAAAAATGAAATAACAGATGTTACTCCTCTAAGTAAGATGACACAGTTGAAAATTTTAAACTTACCCAACAACGAGTTAAAAGATATTACTCCATTATCAAGTTTAGTAAACTTACAAAATCTTGATTTAGAAGCGAATTATATTTCAGACTTATCACCAGTTAGTAATTTAAAAAAATTAGTATTTCTAAGTTTTGTTGCAAATGAAATCCGTGATGTCCGACCAGTTATAGAACTAAGTAAGACGGCTTATATTAATGTCCAAAATCAAAAAGTATTTTTAGAGGAAACAGAAGTAAATAAAGAAGTAAAAGTACCTATATATGAAAAAGATGGTGAGATTTCTACGAAAATCCGCCTGAAGAGCGATAATGGTACGTATAGTAATGGTGTAGTGAAATGGAGTACACCAGGTGAGAAAGTATATGAATTTGGTGTGAAAGATCCATTCGCGGATACAGGAATCTTCTTTACAGGATCTGTTATTCAAAATGTAGTAGAAAGTAAAGACGGTAATACATCTAAAGAAGATGAGAAAACAGAAGTGGTAGAATTTAAAGATGTACCAAAGGGACATTGGTCAGAAGAAGCAATTAATTACTTAGCCAAAGAAAAATTATTTATAGGCTATGGAAATGGTGAATTTGGATTTGGTGATAACATTACTCGTGGACAAGTAGCACTTCTAATACAAAGGTATTTAAAATTAGAAAATAATCTAGAACAAAAAACGGCATTTACAGATACGAAAGGAAATATGTATGAAACGGCTATTGATGCAGTGGTTCAAGCTGGAATTATGACAGGCTATGGAAATGGTATGTTCCGTCCGGATGGAGTATTAACTCGATATGAAATGTCAGTAGTACTACAAAGAGTATTTCAGTTAAAAGAAAATGAAAATAGTGCAGAGAATTTTAAAGATGTACCAAATGGCCATTGGGCGAAAGGATATGTGAAAGCTTTAGTGGATAATAAAATATCAAAAGGCGACGGGGAAGGGAATTTTTTAGGAGATAATTTCGTAACACGTGAACAATACGCACAGTTTTTGTATAATGCAATAAAGAAATAAAGTGAAACTTTATTCAGTGGGGGTTTTGTTCATTCCCCACTGATTAGTAGCCCTCACGAATCGGGCTGCCCGTTAATGCGGAATAAAAAATGAGGAAAATACGCTATTCTTTAATTAAAGAATAGCGTATTTTTTATGTTCAAAATGAAATAGGAAATAGATAGGAGTATAGACATATGAATAGCCTATTTTAAAGAAGAACCACGAAACTATATTGACAAAAAAGCGTTCTCATGTGATAATTCAATTAAATTTTTAGAATAATCAAAAAATATTCCTTTTACATAGAAAGGATTCGAACCTTATATGAATATTATGCCGGGGGTGACGAAATGTTATTTTTTCTGAAGAAATGGAATGAATTAAAAGATGTGAAATCTGAATTGGCACTTCGTGATTGGTTTTATGGTACCAAAATTAGCTTATCGCTATGTACGTCAAAAGAGCCGTTAACATTTTTAGTAAATGTTGAGGGAAGAGATAAAGGGCTATTTTCGGAAGAAGATTTTATTGTCGTAAATTGCATGTGCGAGTCAGTATTTGAAAATGAAGAAAAACCAGCTGCAGAGTCATTTATGCATGCGGATATTTATAAAAAAAGTAGTGCAGGATGTATTTTACAAGTGCAGACTGTAGATAGTCATTTAATATCAGAGTTATATGGGGAAGAAGGAGAAGTAACGTTCGATAAACGCAGTGTGGAGCGTGTTTTCGGAAAAGAAGGTATAACAGAAATGACAATTCCAATTGTAGAAGATGAAAAAAAATTCGCTGATTTATTAGAAAGCAATGTTCCGAATTTTATTGAAGGTGGAGGAGTAGTTCTTGTTCATAATTACGGCATGATTGTGTGGGGAAAAACGCCAGAAGAAGCGAAAAAATGGCTAGAGGGTATAGAATATTTAATGAACTATCATGTAAAGTTATTAATGATTAAGGGTGCAAGGAGCTCTGTTATATAAAAATGGATGTGATATGGCTACAAGTTAATAAACAAATGAAAGCGTTTTAAAAATAATTTCACTCATAAAATATAGGTCTCCTTATTATATATAGATTACATGTTGACATGTAAGGAGGAACATATTTTGCGAGTTAAATATCATTTTCTGCCAAAGCAGCAAGTAACATTTTGCAAGATAAATGATTCTGGTGAAGAGGCACTGCAAATGATGAACGAAACGGGATTTCGAGCCATCCCGGTATTAGCAGAAGATGAGAAGAAATTCACGGGGATTATTTATAAAGTAGATTTATTAGAAAAAAAATGCAATAGCGGATTAGAGCATGTAAGTGCAGGGGATATGCTTGATGATTCCAATGCATTTATTTTTGAAAAGGATTCATTCTTCAGAGCTTTTTATGTAATTCGTCGGCTTCCGTTTTTAGCTGTGCTAAATGATTATAATGAATTTGTCGGTATGTTAACGCATTCGAATATATTTGATGTTATTGAAGATTCATTTGGTATGCGAACAGGTGGTTATATATTAACAATTGCAACACAAGATTGTAAGGGAACGATTAAAGAGCTTGGGACATTGTTAAAAGCATATAATATCGGTGGCCTATTTACGCTAGATAACGGTGATCAATATATCCGCCGCGTTATTGTAAATATATCAGATGAGTTAGATGAAACAAGATTAAAGCAATTAATCCGAAAAATAGAGAAAAAAGGATTCAGAGTGAGTCATGTAGATTATATTTAAGTTAAAAAAAGTACCTATCTGTTATATATAGATAGGTACTTTTTTGTCCCGCCATTTGTGGGCAGTAAAATCCGCGCCTCAAAATTCAGCGTAAGCAAAGAAGTTAAGTGGGGGGCGGACTGCCAGTAAAAGCCCAATTGGTGAGGGCTGATTAAAGTTTCACTTTATGTGAGTAATCAACTTTATTTTGAAACAGGAGGCGGGGATAATGCTAGATCAGATAAGAAAATAAAGTCTGCATGCTCACGAATTTTAGGGATAGAAGTTTCAATAACGCGTGATGTAATTTCACCTGGAGGGCCCACATGCCCGATAGCTACCATAATAGGTTTTTCTTGAATTTTTTTGATGAGTAATTGGGCTTGTTTTGAAATATGTCCTGCTGTATACACATCATCAAAAAATAGTTGGTTTTCAACAATAGGAACTCCTAATTCTTTTCCGATTTTTGGGACGACACTATTAGGATTCGTTTTACTATCTAAGTAAAATAAACCGTGTTTTTTACAAGCAGCAAGTATAAGGCGAACAATTCTTTCATCCGCTGTTACTTTTGACCCCATATGATTGTTCATTCCAATTGCATGCGGTACTTCTTGGATCGCTTGTTCAAGTCGGTTGTTTATTTCTTCATCGCTTAAATCAGTTGTAATTGCTTTCGGCCCAAGCCATTCTTTTTTACCTTTTATAGGTTCCATTGGCATATGTATAATAACTTCATGGCCTTTCTTATGGGCAGCTATTGCATCTTCTTTTGTGGAAGGAAGAAAAGGCATAACAGCAACAGTGAGTGGAATGGGAAGTGATAACATTTGATTAGTCCCCTTCATATTATTTCCGAAATCATCAATGACAATAGCAACTTTATTCGTATGAGCATTTGCTTGAATAGGAAATAAGAAGGACGGTAAAAACAAAACAATGATGAATAATGCAATCGTATATTTTCGCATATAAATATTTCCTTTCTATTGTTATCCCGCTATTTGTGGGTAGTAAAACTCCCACCTCAACATTGGGCTGGATAGGTGGGAGACCCACTGCCTATAAACGCCCGATTGGTGAATGCTAATAATCAGTGGGGGCTGAACAAAAAACACTGATTAAAGTTTCACTTTATCAATCATCATTATGTTTTGCTTTTTTATATAAATTAAACAAAAAATGTCGAAGAAAAGTAGATGGAAAATTAAGAATCCCCGGTTTACGTAGAATTTATAAAAAAACAAGATGAAAAAAATGTCTATTATTGCGAATGTATTTACAAAGATAGAATAATTTGTAATAATTCTCAAAGTGAGGGTAAAGATTTGTAAATTACAGGGAGAAAATGTTAAATTTTCTGATTCTTCAAATTTGCATATGATTAAGTAGTTAAAAAAGTCAATGGAGAAGTGAAGTTAAGAGCATGGAAGTATAATAAGGGGGATATGGATGTTTACTGTAAAAAGGAAGTACACATTAGAAAAGCTTTCACGTGATATTCATATGAAACGTGAAGAAATGATTCAACTAGGATTAACAAGTGGGCTAAATAGTAGGGAGACAATTCAAGTTAGTCAAGAATTGGACAAGCTTATTTTACAATATCAATGTTATAAAGAAAAACAAACACCGAAATGGTTTTCAATTATAAAAATACCTATTTTCCAAATCGGGTATGAAGGAAAATCAAATAATTTTTGGCGAATGCTTGTGGCTGGTTTTATGAAATAAGTATAATTACCCTTATAGGATAAGGATAATTATACTATGTGTAACGGAATTTCGATATGAACTGTTGTTCCTTCGTTTTCTGTACTGTCAATAAAAATATGCCCATTATACATCTCTACAATTCGTTTACATATGACAAGTCCAAGACCTGTTCCAGTATCTTTATTAGTAAAGAACGGATGAAAGAGGTGTTTTTGAATATGTTGCGGAATCCCTTTTCCAGTATCTATAATCTGCAATTGTGCGTGTGTTTCATTGTTTTTTACTACAATGGTTAGTGTATCACTAGAAGTCATGGCCTCAATTGCATTTTTTGTAATGTTTAAAACCACTTGTTTCATATGGTCTTTCGAACAACGGATATGAACAGGATGGTCTGGCAAATGTAAATGGAATACAATGTTATGTAAATTCGCCTCAGATTGAATAATTAATGCTACCTCATTTAGAATTGTTCTTACATCATACGTTTGTTCGATGATGGCGGTTGGCTTTCCGAGAATAAGAAATTCACTTACAATTTCATTGATTCGCTCTATTTCTTGTTCAATTACGGAAAAGTAGAACTGATCTTGCTCATCTTTATATTTCTCTTTTAATAGAGCGACGAGCCCTTTAATTCCAGTAAGAGGATTACGGATTTCGTGTGCTGTACTCGCTGCAAAAGTTCCAACTAATTCAATTTTCTGTAGTTCATTTTGTTGTCTTTCAAGTTTTGTTTGCCGTTTTAACAAAATATATTGAGCAAGTAAAAATAAAATAGACATTAAAAATAAAGTAGCTATACACTCTATTGTAACCCACTGGTATAAGGTTTTTTGATGAATAGGTAATGGAGAAACAGAGACCTTCCAATTTAATCTTTGGAGTGGGGTAGTAAGCATATTAGAATGCGTATCACTTGTGTCGTTATTATCATCGGTTAGAAAAACTACATCATGTTTATCAGTTACCTCAAAATGGTATTGTGGTTTAATGGCATTTAAAGAAGATGAAATGTAATCAAAGCGTAAACTAGCTAATAATAATCCTGAGAGCTCCTTCTGTTTATTAAATATGGGGGCAGCAATTATAATAGCTTTATGTCCAAGAACGCGATCAGTAATGACTGATGATACAGTGGTTTTTTTAGTTTGGAGCGCGTCTTGAATATATTTACGGTCTGAAACATCTATAGGCTTTGATTCATCTTCAGATGCGATTGTAATGACTCCTTCTGGTGTAGCGTAATATAGACCAGAAAAGCGTGCATCGTTTCCATCTGTATCATGTACAATTTGTTTAATGCCATTTATATTACCAGTCTCGGTGCCTACAACTTTTGCAAGCATGTCTAAAGCAGAAATTGCTTCACCAAGATGATGATCCAAATAATCTCTATATAAAAAGAGAACTGTATGAGCAGATAATTTGTTTTCCTGTTTCATTTTATATGTATGATACGAATAAAATGTAGCACCAATCCCTATTGTCGGTAGGATAACAAGCAATATATATACAATTATGCTTTGGAATTTGACTTTCAAATGTGGTACTCCTTCTTTTTTTATTATCATTATATATAAACTATGTTAAAATTGTCATGTTTTTATTCAAGAATGATTCTTAATATATTAGGGGAGAGGAAATGGATGAGTGAATGCTCATTCGGAATTCACATGAAGTATGAAGTGGCATTTTCTTTTTATTGCTGAGAATTTAAGTGAAGGGTTGAAAGTTGTATGACATCAAATAATGAACGAGAAGATATTTCTCAATCTTTAAAAGTATTTATTGCATTATCTCGTGTACATCGTTCTGTTATGGATACTACAAATAAATCTATACAAAGTAACGGATTAAATCCAACTGAATTTGCTGTATTAGAACTGCTATATCATAAAGGCGGTCAACCACTTCAGCAAATTGGTGAGCGTATTTTAATAGCTAGTGGCAGCATTACATATGTTGTAGATAAGCTGGAGAAAAAGGGATTAGTAAAGAGAATTCCATGTCCGAATGACAGACGTGTTATTTACGCGCAATTAACTGAGTCTGGCGAGAACTTTATTGCTTCTATTTTTCCGGGGCATGAGAAAGTTATACATCAGTCTTTTGAAATGTTAACGAAAGATGAAAAAGATGAATTACTTGATTTATTAAAAAAAATTGGGAAGTATGAAAAATAATATGTTCCAAAGGAGCTTTGGATAAATAAATCCAAGGCTTTTTTTATTTGTAATGAACTCAGGGCAGTCACTGCCGAAATTTGTTGAAAATTAAGAGGGAATTCAAGAATACGTATTGAATTATAATAAAGGTATGTAATGGAGAGGAGGCTCGTTCATGTCATTTAAAGACTATGAATATAAACGCCCAAATATTGAAGAGTTAAAAGAGAAATTTACTGTTGCTTTAGAGAAGTTTGATAACGCAAAAACTGTAGAAGAACAAAAACAAGTCATTCATTCAATTAATGAGATTCGCAACGATTTTGGTACAATGGGAAACCTTTGTTACATTCGCCATTCTGTTGATACGACGGATACTTTTTATAAGGAGGAGCAGGATTTCTTTGATGAATTCTCTCCAGTTGTACAAGGATATGGTACAAAATATTATAAGGCACTCATTAATTCTCCATTTCGTGAAGAATTAGAGGCGTATTATGGAAAACAATTATTTGCTCTAGCAGAATGTGATTTAAAAACATATTCAGATGAAGTCGTGAAAGATTTACAATTAGAAAATAAATTATCATCGCAATATACACAGTTATTAGCATCTGCAAAAATTGACTTTGCTGGAGAAGAAAGAACGTTATCGCAACTGATTCCGTTTATGCAAGGAAAAGAAAGAAGCGAACGTAAAGCAGCAAGTGAAGCATACTACGGATTTTTAGCTGGAAATGAGGAAGAACTAGATCGTATTTATGATGAGCTTGTTAAAGTGAGAACGAAAATCGCAAAATCTTTAGGTTTCAAAAACTTTGTTGAACTTGGATATGCAAGAATGTACCGTACAGATTATAATGCGGAGATGGTGGCTAATTACCGTCAGCAAGTGCTAGATTATATCGTTCCCGTTACAACGGAATTAAGAAAGCGACAACAAGCACGTATCGGTGTAGAGAAGTTAGCTTATTACGACGAAAACTTTGAGTTTGCTACAGGTAACCCAACTCCAAAAGGAGATGCGGATTGGATTGTTGATCATGGAAAGACAATGTATAAAGAGTTATCGGCTGAAACAGATGAATTTTTCAATTTCATGCTAGATAATGATTTATTAGATTTAGTTGCGAAAAAAGGAAAAGCTGGTGGCGGATATTGTACATATATTGAGAATTATAAAGCGCCATTTATTTTCTCAAACTTCAATGGAACATCTGGTGACATTGATGTATTAACACATGAAGCAGGTCATGCCTTCCAAGTATATGAAAGTCGTAAATTTGAAATTCCAGAATATAATTGGCCAACATATGAGGCGTGTGAAATCCACTCTATGAGTATGGAATTCTTTACATGGCCATGGATGAAGCTATTCTTTGAAGAAGATGCAGATAAATATTACTTCTCTCACTTAAGTTCAGCACTTCTGTTTTTACCTTATGGTGTATCTGTTGATGAATATCAACATTATGTATATGAAAATCCTGAAGCATCACCTGAAGAGCGTAAGACAGCATGGCGTAACATAGAGAAGAAATATTTACCACATCGTGATTATGAGGAGAATGATTATTTAGAGCGCGGTGGTTTTTGGCAACGTCAAGGGCATATTTATAGCTCACCGTTCTATTATATTGATTACACGCTTGCTCAAATTTGTGCGCTACAATTTTGGAAACGTGCAAGAGATAATAGACAAGAGGCGTGGGAAGATTATGTGAATCTGTGCCAACAAGGTGGAAGTAAATCGTTCTTAGAATTAGTAGAGGTTGCAAATTTAACATCACCATTTGCTGAAGGCTGTGTGAAAAGTGTTATTACAGAAATTGAAGCATGGTTACATGCGATTGACGACACAAAATTGTAAAAAACATGCGCTTTTTTCACATGTTTAACATCGACATAATGGGAAAATGATGAGATAATAAAAGAAAATTCAGAATACTGAAGGGGTGTTTCTAATAAGGAGCACCTCTTTTCACCAACAAAAGGGGGGAACAAGTATGCTTCAATCTAATATGGATGTAAGTTTAGAAAGTTTAGTAAACTCATTACAGGCTACTCGAAGCACGCTATTATCAGAAATTGAAATGTTAAATGACACAGAAGTGAATGTAAAGCCACGCCGTGATAAATGGAGTATTATTCAAATTTTACACCACTTGCATTTAGTTGAACAATCTGTCACGTCTGCCCTTGTATATGCTTTACAAAAAAATGAAAGAAACATGACTCCATTTAAAGACCTCCAACTTACGCTTGATCGCACACATAAACGAGAAGCTCCTCAGCAAATGCAACCAACAGAAACTTTAATGAAAAAACAGCAAGGAATTCAATTACTAGAACATTCACGCCAAGAACTATTACACGCGCTTCATAGTGTTATAGATGAAAAAGATTTATTTGAAAATGGATTAAAGCATCCTGTTTTTAATGATCTGAATTTGTATCAATGGGTTCAATTTCTTGATTTGCATGAACAAAGACATCTTACGCAGTTAAAAGAGGCGAAACATGCAATTTTGCAACGCTAAAGTGGAAGAAGTGGGAAACCACTTCTTTTTTGATACGTGCATAGTTTTCTTTCTTATTTTGGAATACTACATGGAGAAAGAAAAGAAGGAGTTGAAAAAACATGTCTAAGAAGAAGCGAGAAGAAGAGCGCGCCTGGAAAGCACGTAAAGAAAATCAACAACCGCACGGAAAAGTGAAAGCTTTTGCTGAATTAGTTGAAGGAACAGAAAAAACGTGATGAGTATTTCATCACGTTTTTTGTATGAGTGGAAAAGTTAATAAAAAGGTTGTACCGATTCCTTTTTCACTTATAATATCAATTTTTCCATTCATAGCTTGAACAACACTGAATACGACCATCATTCCAAGTCCAGTACCTTTTTCTTTCGTTGAATAAAAGGGCGAACCAAGACGTTTTACTTGTTCTGAATCCATACCGACTCCTGTATCTTTTATATATAACTGAATATGCTTATGATCAGGAACTAATGTGAAATAAAGATCACCGCCTTTTGGCATAGCCTCAATGCAATTTTTTAAAATATTTAATAAACATTGATTTAGTTTTTGCTTTTCTCCAGCGATAAAAAAAGAAGTGCTTTGCTTTATATAATGAGTACGTACATTTGTTAAATTAGCAAGCGGTGTAATTAACGACAATGCATGTAGTAATTCTTCTTCTAACTGTAATGTTTGTTCTTTTTCAATGCTTGGTTTAGCAAAGGTTAAATAATCTGTAAGAACATGATTTGCTTGTTCGATGCCATTAATGGCAATGTCGATATATAATTTTCGTTCCTGCTCAGTGCATGTATCTGATTGTAACAGTTGTAAAAAACCTTTCGTTGAAGTTAATGGATTGCGAATTTCATGAGAGATAGACGCTGCCATTTCACCAATTAAATGAAACTTTTCAGCATTTATAAGTTCGTTTTGGAGACGAACTTGAGTTTGTAATATGTGTAGTAAATATAAAATTAGAATCGTACCAAGCATTGAACATAATTCATACACAATAATATGCGGTATATAATCAGTCTTATTTGTAACCTTTGAAAGGAAGAAGGGTATCCAACTAAATCCGTATGTGAGACTGTAGATAATAGCAAGTGTTATTTTTATACGATTAGAAGTTCGATTGAAAAATTTATATGTTAATAATAGAACAATAAATAGAAGAACAGAACCGATAAGAGATGGGAAAACACCTATCCCACCTAATAATAAGCGATATATGTTTAATACAACTAAGATAGAACCACCAGCAATAGGCCCTCCCGTTAATGTACCGACAATTAATACAATATGGCGCATATCAAATTGAAAACCATTATTTGTTTTTGCTGCAAATGTAATACAGAGTACGGTAGCAAGGCAACAGAGTACAATGAATATAGCTGAATTTAATTTAGGAGAGCGTTTCCCTTTTTGATTCCAAAATAAATGATATACGAGCATTGTAATCAGGATGAATAATATATTTAAAAAGAGATAAATAATAAAGGGTTTCAGTGGGATGCCTCCTCTCTTCTTATATTAAATTAATCATACTATAAAATGAAAGAAATGAAATAATAAATAGCTGAAAAATCAGAAATTTTTACGCTAGTATACAATATGTTACAATAAGCTGTGTCAATGAAAGAAGAAATTCCGTGCACCGCGCGGGAGAGGTTCGCGAACTCCCTCTATAAAAAACTATGGAAACAACAATATCCTTAGGTATTGTTTTGTTTTTTTTATTGTGACAGTTCAAGAACGTTCTTTCTTCTTATTTATAGTAGAGAAGGAGAATGAGTGAAATGAAAAAAGAAAAAGCAGTTGTTGTTTTTAGTGGAGGACAAGATAGTACGACATGTTTATTTTGGGCAATAGAGCAGTTTGCAGAGGTAGAAGCTGTAACGTTTAATTACAATCAACGTCATAAGCTAGAAATTGATTGTGCAGCGGAAATTGCAAAAGAACTAGGAATAAAGCATACGGTACTAGATATGAGTCTATTAAATCAACTTGCTCCAAATGCTTTAACGAGAACGGATATGGAGATTACACATGAAGAAGGTGAATTGCCATCGACATTTGTAGATGGACGAAATTTACTCTTCTTATCATTTGCTGCTGTATTAGCAAAACAAGTTGGAGCACGTCATATTGTAACGGGTGTATGTGAAACTGATTTCAGTGGTTATCCAGACTGCCGTGACGTGTTTGTGAAATCGTTAAATGTTACTTTAAATTTATCTATGGATTACCCGTTTGTCATTCACACGCCACTTATGTGGATTGATAAGGCTGAAACATGGAAATTATCAGATGAACTTGGAGCATTTGAGTTTGTTCGAGAAAAAACATTAACATGTTATAACGGAATCATTGGTGATGGTTGCGGTGAATGTCCAGCATGTCAACTTCGTAAAGCAGGATTAGATACGTACCTACAAGAACGCGAAGGAGCGAACAACTAATGGATAACTTTTTTGGATTTCGCATCGTAGAGAATTTGCAAAAAATGGACAAGGATATTCAGCGTAAACAACTCAAATACCATAATAAAAGAGTAATGGTCAGCAAGGAATTTACATTTGATGCAGCACACCATTTACACTGTTATGAAGGGAAATGTAAAAACTTACATGGTCACACATATAAAGTTGTATTTGGAATTAGTGGATATGTAAATGAAATAGGTCTTGCAATTGACTTTGGAGATATAAAAGAAATTTGGAAGAATGAAATAGAAATTTATCTAGATCATCGTTATTTAAACGAAACGTTACCTGCAATGAATACGACTGCTGAAAATATGGTCGTTTGGATTTATGAAAAGATGGCAGAAGCACTAACAAAAGAGAATCGAGTGAACGAATATAAAGGAGCTCGCGTTGAATTTGTTCGTCTATTTGAGACGCCGACTAGTTATGCGGAAGTAAGACGGGAGTGGATGCTTGATGAGTAAAATCCCTGTCTTAGAAATATTCGGTCCGACTATTCAAGGTGAAGGAATGGTTGTAGGGCAAAAGACAATGTTTATCCGTACAGCTGGTTGTGATTATAGCTGTGCTTGGTGTGATTCTGCTTTTACGTGGGATGGATCAGCTAAAGATCAAATTAGACAGATGACACCAGAAGATATTTGGGATGAGCTTGTTGCAATTGGAGGAGAAAATTTTTCTCATGTTACGATTTCAGGTGGAAATCCGGCATTACTGAAAAATATTGAGTTTCTTCTTTCTATATTAAAAGAAAATGGAATGCGAACGGCAATTGAAACGCAAGGGAGTAAATGGCAAGATTGGTTACTTCAAATTGATGAGATAACAATTTCTCCAAAACCACCAAGTTCAACGATGAAAACAGATTTTCAGAGGTTAGATGCTATTATTCAGAAACTAGCAGGAAAAGATATTAGTTTAAAAGTAGTAGTATTCGATGATCATGATTTTGAATATGCAGTTAAGATGCACGAACGTTATCCAAAGGTACCATTTTTCTTACAAGTAGGAAACGATGATACAAAAACAGTGGATGATGCGATGCTTATAAAAAAATTATTAGATAAGTATGAATGGCTGATTGATAAAGCTGTAAATTGTAAAGAGATGAATGATGCAAAAGTATTGCCTCAGCTTCATGCGTTAGTATGGGGAAATAAGCGCGGCGTATAACGAGAAGGGATGTTTAAAATGACAGGAAGATTAGATGAAGATTTAAAAGATGTAACATTACTAGGGAATCAAAATACAAAATATTTATTTGAATATAGCCCAGAAATATTAGAGGTATTTGATAATAATCATCCAAACCGTGATTATTTTGTAAAATTCAATTGTCCTGAATTTACAAGTTTATGCCCGAAAACAGGACAACCAGATTTTGCAACAATTTATATTAGCTATATTCCAGAGCAAAAAATGGTAGAGAGTAAATCTTTAAAGTTGTATTTATTTAGTTTCCGCAATCATGGTGATTTCCATGAAGATTGCATGAACGTTATTATGAACGATTTAATTAAATTAATGGATCCACGTTATATTGAGGTATGGGGGAAATTCACACCACGTGGTGGTATTTCAATTGATCCATACTGCAACTACGGGCGCCCAGGGACGAAGTATGAACAAATGGCTGATTACCGCATGATGAACCACGATCTATATCCGGAAACAATTGATAATCGTTAATAGAAAGAAAGGGCCTGTATAGTATACAGGCCCTTTCTTTCTATTATATTATGCATTTTGATTAATGACAGTATAGTTTTTATGACTTACAACTGTAAGAGGTTCCATATCTAGTTCTCTAAAATTCTTCATAATTGTTATATCAACAATAACAGAGTTTTGATTTACTTTTTGAACACGGCCTTGCATTCCACCTTTAAATTCGATGATATCTCCAGTTTCTGCGATCTGCATAAGCAACTCTCCTTGTTACAGTTTTCCCAAAAAAAGAATAAATTTGGGTTTTTTTATTTCCTCCTATTTTGAACCATATTTCCTACTTTGTAAATGTTTCCAAAGTAAAAATTCGAAAAATATTCACTTTTTGTAAGAAAATATGTAGAAAATCCATGTTTTTTGAAAAAAATAGCAAAAATGCGAGAATCTTTATATCGAGGTATAATGAAAAAGTAGAATAACCTGCTGAAGTGGGAGAAATTAGAGGCGGTAAAATGATGTTTGAATTTGTGGGGAGTGTTATAGCTTTAATTTTATTTTTATTTTCTTATATGCATTTAAAAAAGATTCGTCAATATGATACGAGTACATATTTTGATGGGATGGATGGTATCCATGCTTCGATAACACATGATAATGGTGGGGAGATGTAAAGGTATATAACTTTATTTTCTTGCGTGGTATGATGTTTAGAACTAGTGCATAATAGAGTTCATAAGTGATGAATGGAGAGTGAAAAGAATGAAGATTTCTTTTATTCGTCATGGTCGCTTAGATTGTACTATAGAACCAATGACGGTTACATCCTTTCATGAATGGATAAAAGGATATGACTTACATACTATAACAGAAAAACAACCTATACCATTGGAAACAAGAGAAGCGGTTGAAGTAGCGAAATTGATTGTAACGAGTGATCAAAAGTGTGCTGTACAGTCAGCAGCTGAATTAATGGATTCTTTATGTTTTATACAAAATTCTCTTTTTAGGGAAGTGGCAGTTCCGGCGAGCTTTTATGCGCCAAAATGGTTGAAGTGTAAACTTAACGTATGGATGTGTATTGGACGAGCATTATGGATACTTGGTTACCATAAAAATGTTGAATCTTATAAGGAAGTAAGAGAGAGGGCAAGGCAAGCAGCTTACGTATTACATCGTTATGCTCTCGTACATGGAAGTATTGCTCTTGTAGGTCATAATTATTTTAATTCGATGATTGGAACGGAGCTGAGGGCAATGGGATGGTCTGGTTCGCCTATTTTGCATAGAAAGCCATGGGGATGTACAACATATACGTTTCACGAGGCGATGGATGGAAATATATTAAATACGAATTTAACATAAAAGCACACGATTTATATAAATCGTGTGCTTTCTTTTTAAGATACAGAAATTTTGACGTTTAATGGTTTTACGAGATGAGCATAAGGTTCGCCTACTAGCATAACAATTTCATCTTTTTTATAACCTAACTTTTCGTATAGTGAATAGGCGCGTGTGTTTTCTAAATTAACAAGTAAAGCGATTTTTTCATGCCCTTTTTCAGTTGCATAGATTTCGGCAGCTTCAATTAATTTAGAACCGATACCTTTTCCGCCGTGTGCACTTGAAACTGATAGTGTATCAATGTAATACTCATCAAGCTCAGCTTCTTTTTCTAACGTAATTGATTCATCTTTATGTAATTCTCTTAAGTGATGTACAATTGGTGCGTCAAGCTGTGTTGCTTCACTACCGTGATAAGCGACAATAACTCCAACTGCACTCTCGTCTTGTTCATAGACAAAACAGTTTTCGTAGCTCAGACGGTTATTTTCTTTTGAGAACCATGTCTCAAGTCCTAGTAATACTTCTGCTTCATCTGTGCTACCTGTGATTTTTTCAGCAATTTCATGCAGAGCATTATACAATAAAGGAGCTATTGCCATTGCATCTGTCTTTTTTGCTTTCCGAATCATAGTATCCCTCCTAGTTCTATTTGTATATTGTAGCATAGTGGTATGGAACTTTGCATAATTGAATGCCGAAATGTTTGATATAGAGAAGTAGCTATGTTAGTATATGATATTTAGTGGACATATAGTAAAACGATATTGTTTGCGAAATAACGAAAATAAAATCATGGCATAACAACGAGATAAAGTGAAACGTTAATCAGTAAGATTTTTTGTTCATTCCACGACTGATTAGTAGTCAACACCAATCGCACTACCTGCAAATAGCGGGATAAATTTACAGTTGTTGACCTAAAGAATATACGATAAAATAAAATATTGCAGAGAGGTGAAATACATGGATAAAGAATTAGCAAATACAATTTTAGATCAGCTAAAAAATGGTGAAATAAAGGAGTATGTTGTTACGAAAGATGTATTTTATACGTTCAGAGAAGTTGTTGTAAATAGAGAAGACTTTAAGCATTTCATTGGTAACGCACAGCGAGGCGGGCAAGTGATTTATACATATTCAGAAACGCCACGTTCATAAAGGGGAATTTTGATCAGCAGGGCATCTCTCACTGATTAGTAGCCTTTCACCAATCGGACGTTTAATGCGGGATAAATAAAAGATAAAGGAGAGGGGAATTATGGGCGATTTTAAACAAGGCATTTTACCACATTGGGATTATATGTGGAAAGATAGAGCCGGCAATCGATTTATGGGAATGGTTATGTATCCAGAGAAACGAAAATGTTCAGCAAAAATGCTTCAGAAAATAAAAAGAGCATATGAAGAAGCAGTAGAAATTAAAGTAACTGTACAAGTTCGACATACATATCAGTACGTAGAAGGAATGATTGTATACTTTGATGAAGAGGCTCCGGTATGTACAATGATTGATAAAGATGAAAATCCGCATCATATATTTGTAAAAGATATTTTGCGCATTGAGCACTCTGAATAAACTTTTCATAAATAAATTGAAGTTCCATAATAATAATCTTTTTCTATAATAGTTATCTTTTAGTATGTAACGAGAAACGAAAGTATATGTATAATATATTTAATAAGGTAAATTTGATAAATGTAATCGTTTTTTAGAGCAGATTATAGTTTCATATCTGTTCTTTTTTGCGTGATGCTGGAGAAATATATTTCTTCAGCATCTACCGTTTTATGACAAAATATATTGTTAACTTTTTTAAAAATAAGGTTAAATTCGTTGACAACTTTTTTGAAAAGCACTTTATTGACATGAGTTTTAGAATGTTGTTTCATAGTCATTGTATTGAAAAAAAACGGCTATCATGTCGAAAAGTAAAAGTTAAAAAAAGAAAGAATTTATACATATATCTTGTGTCTTATTTTGAAACGTAATACAATATATAGAGAAATCAAGAACAACATATAGAGAATATAGATTTGAGAGGGAGGGTCGGAAATGTTAGTTGCATATGATTCTATGACAGGAAACGTGAAGCGTTTCATTCACAAATTAAATATGCCGGCCGTTCAAATTGATGAAGATCTAGTAATAGATGAAGACTTTATTCTTATTACGTATACAACAGGTTTTGGCAATGTACCAGAACGTGTTTTAGACTTTTTAGAGCGCAATAATGAAAAATTAAAAGGCGTATCTGCAAGCGGCAATCGTAACTGGGGAGACATGTTCGGTGCAAGTGCTGACAAGATTTCTACTAAATATGAAGTGCCTATTGTATCAAAATTTGAGTTATCTGGAACAAATAACGATGTAGAATATTTTAAGGAAAGGGTGCGGGAGATTGCGACACATTGAACTGAATAATGAAATCACGCAAATGCAGGACGGTTTTTATCAGCTTCATAAAGATAAAGAGGCATTAGAAGTCTTTATGGAAGAAGCTAGAGAGAATACCGTTCCTTTTAATAGCGTGGCAGAGCGAATGGAGTATATGAAAGAACATGATTACTATTACAACGTTCTGGACGAGTATAGCTTGGAGGAAGTAGAGGAAGTATATAACATCGCTTATGGTGAAAACTTCGAGTTCCAATCTTATATGGCAGCATCTAAGTTCTACAAAGATTATGCGTTAAAAACGAATGATCAAAAACAATACTTAGAAAGCTATGAAGATCGTGTAGCAATTGTTTCATTATACTTAGGACGCGGTGATGTTTCGAAGGCAAGACAATTCGCAAGCATGATTGTAAAACAAAACTACCAACCAGCGACACCAACCTTTTTAAATGCGGGAAGAAGCAGAAGAGGAGAAATGGTGTCTTGTTTCTTGTTAGAGATGGACGATAGCTTAAATTCGATCGGCTTTAACATTAATACTGCGATGCAATTATCGAAAATCGGCGGGGGAGTAGCTTTAAACTTATCTAAGCTACGCGCACGCGGTGAGCAAATTAAAGGTATCGACAACGCTGCAAGTGGCGTAGTACCTGTTATGAAATTGCTTGAAGATTCGTTTTCATATGCGAATCAGCTTGGCCAACGAAAAGGTGCCGGTGCAGTATATTTAAACATTTTCCATTGGGATATTATTGAATTCCTTGATACAAAAAAAATAAATGCCGATGAGAAGAGCCGTATTCAGTCTCTATCAATCGGAATTATCGTTCCAAGTAAGTTCTTTGAGCTTGCTGAGAAAAACGAACCTTTCCATGTTTTCGCGCCTTATACGGTTTATAAAGAATATGGCAAGCATTTAGATGATATTGACATTGATGAAATGTACGATGAATTAATGAGCAATCCGAAAGTGAAGAAGAAGCCACTAGATATTAGTGCACGTGATATGCTTATTAAAATCGCTATGATTCAGCTTGAGTCTGGTTACCCATACTTAATGTTTAAATCAAATGCAAATAATCAACATCCATTGAAGGCTATTGGAACTGTGAAGATGTCGAACTTATGTACAGAAATCTTCCAGCTTCAAGAAACTTCAGAAATAAATGATTACGGTACAGATGACATTATCCGTCGTGATATTAACTGTAACTTAGGATCGTTAAATATCGTAAACGTAATGGAAAATAAAGAAATTCGTGAAGCAGTTCATGCGGGAATGGAAGCTTTAACAGCTGTTTCTGATATGACGATTATTCCGAATGCACCAACTGTGAAAAAAGCAAATGACGAGCTTCATTCAGTTGGACTTGGAGCAATGAACTTACACGGATATTTAGCAAAAAATAAAATCGCTTATGAAAGTTCAGAAGCGAAAGAATTCGCTCGTACATTCTTTATGATGTTAAATTACTACTCTATTGAGAAAAGTATGGAAATCGCTACAGAAAAAGGCGAGACATTTAAGGACTTCGATAAATCTGATTATGCGAATGGCACATACTTCGAAAAGTATGAAACGACAGATTACAGCCCAGTAACTGAAAAAGTTCAGCAACTATTTGAAGGAATTCATATTCCAACAAAAGAAGATTGGACAAGTTTAAAAGAGCAAGTGCAGAAGAATGGTTTATACAACTCATATCGTCTTGCCATTGCTCCAACACAATCAATCAGTTACGTTCAAAATGCAACTTCAAGCGTAATGCCGATCGTAAGTCAAATCGAATCAAGAACATATGCGAATGCGACAACATATTATCCAATGCCGTATTTATCAAAAGATACGTTCTGGTACTATAAATCTTCTTACGATATGAATCAGTTTAAATTAATTGATTTAATCGCAGAAATTCAAGAACATATTGACCAAGGAATTAGTACAATTCTTTACGTTAATAGTGATATTTCAACACGTGAATTAGCACGTTACTACATCTATGCACATAAAA
This sequence comes from Bacillus cereus group sp. Bce041, assembly GCF_052646455.1. Classification (NCBI taxonomy): domain Bacteria; kingdom Bacillati; phylum Bacillota; class Bacilli; order Caryophanales; family Bacillaceae; genus Bacillus; species Bacillus cereus group sp. Bce041. Next base: position 521,369 of record NZ_JBQXON010000002.1, on the reverse strand, counting down.
AAGGCTTAAAGAGTCTGTATTATACGAGAACACGTAAATTAAGCGTGGAAGAGTGTGTGGCTTGTACCGTTTAATATAAAAAGTGAGACATGATGAGCAGGGTTTTCTGAACCCTGCTCATGCTTAGTTATCATATTTAGAGAAGGGGCGATTTAATGCGTGCGGTAAACTGGAACAAAAAAGAAGATGATTTTAGTTTAATGTTTTGGAAGCAAAACATCGCTCAGTTTTGGACAGAAGAAGAAATTGCGGTTTCGTCTGACAAAAATACTTGGGTGCAATTATCGAAAGAAGAGCAAATTGCTTATAAGCGTGTATTAGGTGGTTTAACACTTTTAGATACGAAACAAGGTGGCGAAGGAATGCCACTTGTACTGGTTCATCTTGAAAATTTACAAGCGAAAAGTGTATTAGCTTTCATGGGAGCTATGGAAGAAGTACATGCGAAAAGTTATAGTCACATTTTCACAACATTAGCTACAGAAGAAGAGATTGATGATATTTTTGACTGGGTAGACAATCATCCGTTACTTGAGAAAAAAGCTGGTATTATTACTAGTTACTATCGTCGTTTATTAAAGCCTGAAGTAACAAAAAAAGAGTTATACATGGCAATGGTAGCAAGTGTGTTCTTAGAAAGTTACTTATTCTATAGCGGATTCTTCTATCCACTTTACTTAGCTGGTCAAGGAAAACTAACAGCAAGTGGTGAGATTATCAACTTGATAATTCGTGATGAGTCAATTCACGGCGTATTCGTCGGTATTTTAGCACAACAAATCTTCGCAGAACTTTCTGCAGAAGAGCAACAAGAAGTGCAAAAAGAAACACAAGATTTATTAATGGAACTATATAAAATTGAAATGGCCTATACAGAAGAAATTTACACTTCTATCGGTCTTGTAGAAGATGTAAATCGTTTCGTTCGTTACAATGCGAATAAAGGGCTTATGAACTTAGGACTTGAGCCGAAGTTTGAAGAAGAAGAAATTAACCCAATCGTTTTAAATGGTTTACGTACAGATACGAAAAACCATGATTTCTTCTCTGTAAAAGGAAATGGTTACGTAAAAGCAACGAACGTTGAAAAGTTAGCTGACGATGACTTCGTGTTTAACTTTTAATATAGGATTATAAAGAAAAACTGTCTTATTCATTGATAAGACAGTTTTTCTTTATAATTTTGTTTACATAACACTATTATTTTTGTATAGCGATTTATATTTGGGAAGTTCTATTCGTTTAACGGATAGAACTTTTTTGTAATTAAATGGGTATTTACAAACCTTTTGTATCGGTGTATTATTTAACTAGTACACCGATACAAAAGGAGGGAAGAAATGAAAATAGAGTTTTCTCCAAATACACCAATTTACATTCAGGTAATGGAATACATAAAAAAAGAGATCGTAACAGGACATTTATTGCCTGGTGATAAAATTCCCTCTGTCCGTGAATTAGCGAGTGAATTACAAGTGAATCCAAATACGATTCAGCGTACATTTCAAGAGCTAGAACGGGATGGAGTTGTTGTCACACGTAGAGGAATGGGACGGTATGTAACGAATGAAGGGGAGAAAATTATGGAGCTGCGAAAAGAGATGGCGAAAGAATTACTTCATTCTTTTATAGATGGAATGGACAATTTAGGTTTTTCAGAAGAAGAAATTCTTACAATTCTTCGTTCTTCATTACATGATAAGAGGGAGGAGAGCCAATGACAGAGCTATTGAAAATAGAAAACTTATGGAAGAGATACGGATTAAAAGCAGTGATCCGTGAATTAAACATAGAGATTACGGAAGGGAAAATCGTTGGGCTTGTTGGAGATAACGGGAGCGGGAAAACGACGTTATTGAAAATGATTGCAGGCTTGCAACACCCTTCTGAAGGTAGTATTACAATAGACGGTAAAAAGGTAGGGTTACAGACGAAAGAAATTGTTTCATTTATGTCCGATAAGCCAATCTTTGATGATTGGATGACTGTAAAAAACGCTTTATTTTTCTATCGAGATTTTTATAAAGACTTCGATATTCAAAAAGCGGTAGATACGATTGCAGAATTTAAAATACCGTTAGAAGAAAAAATTACAGCATTGTCAAAAGGTATGGTTGAGAAGTTGCAGATTATTTTAACGTTTTCTCGAAAAGCGAAGCTATATGTACTGGATGAGCCATTGGGCGGGATTGATCCTCTTTCTAGAGAACATGTATTGGATCTAATTCTACAGTTCTATAGGGAAGATTGTACGATATTAATTTCCACTCACTTAATAAATGAAATTGAAAATATTTTTGATGAAGTGATCTTTTTAAAAGATGGAGAAATGGTTCTATATGAAAATGTAGAAGAAATTCGTTTTCAGAGAGGAAAAGCAGTTCATGAATTGTTTAAGGAGGTGTTTAGTAAGTGAAGTCAGTACTTTCCTATTTATGGAATGTAAATAAGAAAAGATATATTGTTACTTTTTTATTCTTTGTGCTAATTGAAGCTGTGTTATTTTCACAAATGATTGTAAGAAAAAGTGATGCGGCTATCAGTAGACAAGAGGGTATATTTGGAATCATTATGATTATATTTTTCTTTTATATTGTTTATATGTTTATACAAACAATGAAATCATATTCACGCTTACTAACTAATCCAATGTTACGACTTACAGCAATATCTGGGAAACAATATGTAATTTCTATGCTTATTTTCTCATTTATCGCAATGGCTATATGGTATGGGATATGTGGAATTCTTTTCTACGTAAGTTATGTATTAGCTTTTCCTACGACTTCTGTATATGTAGAAGCAAAAGAGATTATGCAAGTAGGCATAATCAATAATTTAATATATACGATAAGCGATGTATTTGAGTTTTTGTTTAGTGTTTTACAAATCATATTGGTAATTACTCTAGTAAAGTTACTTACGAAAAAGAAAAAGGCGCAAAATATACTAATCGTTATTATTTTTCTAGTAATAAATATCGCGATTACTTTAGCGACAACCTTGCTAGGAAAATTAGCTCCAGCTTTCCAAGTATTGCGAAGAGTAGAATATCATAGTGAAAGCAAGAGTCTGTTTATTAATATGTTTCAAGAAAATGGATTTAACATTTTTAATATAAGTTTCATGGTAATGGTTAGTGCTCTAATAATATATGTAATTGCTTATATTATCGATAAAAAACTAGAAGTCTAAAGGAGGAATCAGCATTGGGAAACGTAGTAGTAAAGTTAGAGAATGTTCGAAAAAAGATTGGTGGAACGGAAATTATTCGTGGTTTATCATTTGAGGTTCGTGAAGGAGAAGTATACGGATTCCTTGGACCGAACGGTAGCGGTAAGACGACGACGATCCGTATGATGACAGGTCTTATTTCAATGACAGAGGGCGATATTACAATTTGTGGACATAGTATTCGCTCGGAGCGTGAAAAGGCACTAGAGCAAATTGGAGCAATTGTAGAAAATCCTGAACTATATGATTATATGACAGGAATGCAAAACTTAAAGCATTTTGCGAACATGGCCATTACACCAATTAGTAAAGAGCGCATTGCTGAGATTGTAAAGCTTGTTGAGTTAGAGCATGCGATTCATAAAAAGGTGAAAACATATTCACTTGGTATGAAACAACGTTTAGGAATTGCACAGGCATTACTGCATCAGCCGAAAATCTTAATTTTAGATGAACCGACAAATGGATTAGATCCAGCTGGTATTCGCCAAATTCGTGATTATTTACAACGTTTAGCGAAAGAAGAGAATATTGCTGTAATCGTATCAAGTCACTTATTGAGTGAAATTGAATTAATGTGTGATCGCGTCGTTATTATTAAACAAGGTGAGTTTGTACAAGAGTACAACTTACATGAAAAAGTGAAACATGATGAGGCAGTCGTTGTAGCGTTTGAAGTAGATGAAGTTCAGAAAGCAAATGAAATCATTAAAGGTAAAGCAAAAGGGAATGTAATTGTAGCATCTGTAACAAAAGACGACATTCCGCAACTTGTAAAAAAACTTGTTCATGCTGATGTGCTTGTATACGGAGTTACTGTTCAAAATAAAACGTTAGAGGATGAGTTCTTAGCGATTACTGGGGGAGTGAAGGCGTAATGTTTAAATTAATTCAAAATGAATTTTTAAAGTTGCATGCGAAAAAAGGTATGTATATTTTAATTGGTGTCATTGCGGCACTCGAAATTTTAGGTACTTTAGCAATGTTGAAGTGGGGAAAAGGTGATGAGTTTAAGGGATCATATTTAGATTATGCAAACTCAGAGATTGGCTTAATTGTTTTATTTGCAACGATTTTTGGGATTACACTTGCTGCCCGTACTCTTACTGATGAGTTTCAAAAAGGTACAATTAAACAATTGTTAATCCGTCCAAGAAAAAGACTTGCAGTTTTATTTTCTAAATATATTACAGTGTTATTAGCAATGTTATTTATCGTATTAGCTGGTATGCTAATTGCAATGATTATTGGCGGTATTGTAATGGATGGTAGTAAAACAGAATTAACATTAGGAATCGTTATGAAGTCCACTTTATATCAACTACTTTCACCGTTCTTTTTTGCAACACTTGCATTTTTCCTAGCAAATGTCTTTAGAAAATCTGTATTACCATTAATTATTACGATGTTCCTATTCTTCTTACAAGGTGCAATTAATATGGTATTAATAATGTTTGCAAAAGGCGTAGCGAAGTTTGTAGTATTCAACCATTTGGATTTAAGAGCTTACGATAGTAATAAATTAATCAATGGTGGAATGGAGCCAACATTTACAGAATTTACGTTTACAACTTCATTATTACTTGTAGTTGCATACTTTGTTGTGTTACTTGTAGCATCAAGTACATTATTCCAAAAACGTGACGTATTATAATAAAAGAAATCCCCGCTTGTAAAAACGGGGATTTTTATTACATAAAATTCACTTAGATTGCAACTTGAAGAACAGCGATATGGTATTTTAAGAGATATGCTGTTTAAAAAAATGAGAAAAATAGGAAGGATTTCAACTATATTCATATTATAATTTAGTTATCCTGCTATTTATAGGGAAAGGATTGCCTATAAAGTACTAATTAAAGTTTTATTTTTACTATCTTTGGGGGTGTTCTATATGCACTATGCATTTTCACGTATAAGGCTACGTAGCTTTTTTGGATGGATGATTATAGGGGTGTTCCTTATAATGATCCCATTAGGTCTAGCAAATGTTTCTGAGAATACGATGGAGGTTATTTCACAAATAACTGTATTTTTTGTATTTCCGTTACTTTGGCTATACGTAAAAACACATAAAAATAATGTTGTATTTAACAGTTTTTTTGATAAGCCAGGACGTTTATCTTGGGGATTAATTGTATTAGCAACGATAATGGGGATGATTTTTTCAGTTGGCATATCTCAGATTCAATTTTACATATTAGCACATACGTTACCGAATTTCTTAGTTACTATGCTAGAAGACGGAAATGTTATTAATACGAGTAACGTATATATGACGATATTTACTTTCATTTCAGCATGTGTGTTAGCACCTATTATGGAAGAAGTTATTTTTAGGGGGTTTTTCTTACAGCGAATGGCTTATAAATGGGGAATTAAAAAAGCTGTAATTATATCTTCAATTATTTTTGGCTTAGGACATTTTGATGTTATTGGTGCGTTCATGTTTGGTGTCGTTATGTGTCTTTTATACATAAAGACAAAAAATATATGGACGAATATAGCTGTGCACGCTCTAAATAATTTGATTGCAACAAGTATGCAATTTTTCGGTGGAGAAGAAAGTGGTACAATCTCAATTACTGAATTACAAGCGCAAAGTAATTTATGGATTGGTATCGGTCTTACATTTGTTGGATTACTTTGGTTAATTCCTTATGTTTGGAAACAATGGCGTACAGTAAAAGAAGTTGGCGTGCCACCAGTACGTTTTATAAATGAGCAAAAAGTAGTGAGTTCATCACAAGAAAATGAAGTGTATAGTCAAGTGATCGTAACCGATAGATTGATGGCCATAGAGTTACCAGATGAGGCTGTAAATAAGCTTCGGTTAGAAGAAAATGATTATGTAACAGTATCTGTAGAAGAAGATAAAATCGTTATAAAGAAAGCACATAATAGATAATTAGAAAGTAGCTCCTAAGGAGCTACTTTTTAATTTGTAATAATTTCTACACGGAAATTATTACCGTTCTTTACATATTTAATATCTGTAACAGTGCGGACCGTCTTTAAAATCTCCACTTTTTCACCAATTCGCGGGATTGTTGGGACATTGTCCCAAATACCAAGCAAGTCATCTAATTGTGCCGTTTTTTCATAAAACCAGATTTTCAATGTAAAGCCCCTTTCTCGAACTTTATGTATTTTAATACATAATATATTATTTTTATTCTTATTGTAAGGGGTTTTTTTATATTTTTTGAATAAAAATAAATTAATCTTCTGGGAAGATATGTTCAATATCAGGAGTAAGAGATACTTCTGATAATACGATATGAGAAACGGTCGTTGCATATGAAGAAACATCATTGATAAATTCTTCAAGTTCAACGAGTGAAGGAACAGAAATTTTTACAATGTAGCATAAGCTTCCTGTTACTCGGTAACAAAAACTTGCAGATGGATAAGACTGAATAAATTGTTGCATACGTGTTGTATCACCATTTTTTAAAGTGATTTCTAAAATACAATCTAAAACGAGTCCTGCCTTTTTATAATCAATATCGATTGTGTATTTTTGAATAACACCTTCGCTTTCGAGCTTACGAACACGTTCTGAAGTAGACGGAGCAGATAAGTTTACTCGTTTCGCCAATTCACGCATCGAAAGGCGACTATCATTATATAATTCATTTAAAATTTTTCGATCAACACGGTCTAATTGCATTTGTAAATATACCTCCAGTAAAATAATGATTTTTGTAAAGGAAAAATATAAATTAAGATTCATATGAAATGTAAAGTGAACGTTATTTATTTTACAATAAAACAGAAGGAAATAGGAGGGGAAATGATGGAGAGAATTTCATTATCAAATGTAGGAGATACAAAGTTTCAAAAGTTATTAGGGCATAATTCGGATATATTACATTCGTGGAGTACGTTAGAAGATACACTGTACAATACAGGAACTCTTTCAGCAGAGCTGAAGGAGCAAGTGAGAAGAACATTAGCGTATGGGAATGAATGTCCGTACTGTATGGCAAAGGGAAGACCTGATGATGTGCAAAAGGCAGAGGAGATTGGTGTAGCTGTTACTTTTGCGCATACATTTGTTCATGACCGAAAAGCAATAGATGATACTATGTTTCACGTATTAAAACAATATTGGACAGAAAAAGAAATTGTAGAGCTTTGCGCCTATGTTTGCTTTATTACTGCGTCACAACAACTTGGTTTTCTATTTCAATTACAGCCAAATTAAGGGGGAAATGATGACAAATCAAATAGCACTTATCATAATCGATGTACAAAAGGCATTTCAATTACCAGATTGGGGCGAGAGAAATAATATTTTTGCTGAAGAAAACATGAGAATTTTGTTAGAAGAATGGAGAAAAAGGGAACGACCAGTTTTTCATATTCAACATGTAAATAAAGAAAATGCCCAGTCAATGTTTTATGAGAGAGCGGAAACGGTAAACTTTAAGGAAGAAGTGCAACCACTACTTGGTGAAGTGGTTATTCAGAAATTCGTTAACAGCGCGTTCATTGGGACAAATTTAGAAGAGCAATTAAGAAAGAACAAATGTAATGCAGTAGTGGTTGTAGGATTAACGACAAATCATTGCGTGGAAACTACGACACGAATGGCAGGGAATTTAGGATTTACAACATATTTAGTGAGTGATGCAACGGCTACGTTTAACCGTAAAGGTTTAGATGGTAAGGAGTATAGTGCAGAGGATATTCACAATATGACACTTGTAAATTTACATGAAGAGTTTGCTACGATTGTGACGACAAAAGAAGTATTAAAATTATTTTAAGAAAATAATTGCGAATTATGTAGAAAAAAATAAGAATATTTCGTATAATCTAAGTACAATCATTTTGAAAATAGGGGTGGCATCATATGGAGCAAATTTCAGTAAAGAAATTAGAAGAGGTACTTGTTGTAGCAGGGGATGATAAACAGAAGCAAAAGGAATTTTATGAATTGCTCTTATCTACTGAGTTTTATGTTGCTGGTTCACTAGAAGCAGAGGACGGGGCAACAGAAGGAATACTTCGTTTGCGTCATTTCCAAGGAGAAGGTAGATGGATCGTTCCGTTCTTTACACAAATGGAATTTGTAAAAGATGTGTTGCCAGAAGGAACGCCCCTTATTACGATACGTGGGAAAGAGTTATTTGGTAGCATTGAGAAAGATGCTACAGCTGTATTAAATGTTGGCACTGATATAAGTAAAACATTTATTCCAGAAGAAATTGCAGATATCGCATCTGGACGAATTTTTAATTATTATAAGTAAAAGGAAAAGCGTAATCGCTTTTCCTTTTTAATTTGAATATGGAGTGGCTATACCAGAAGAAATAGAGACTGTTTTATTATTCGTGTTTATTGTTGCTGTAGCTCCAAGTGGAATACCGATGTTTGGACTTATATGTCCAATTGGTAAATCGAATAGGGCAGGTATATGATATGGCGCGAAATATTCATATAATATTGTTTGCAATGATTGAGAGGGCTTTGAAGGAGTGCAGTCGTGACAACTTGTGAAAATAATGCCCCTGCATTCATTAAACTTTCCAGATAAAAGTAGCTGATTTAACATACGGTCAATGCGGTACGGTTCTTCACCAATGTCTTCAAGTAATAAAAGTGTATTGTTCGTAATTATCTCGTAGGGCGAGCCAATTATACTTGTTAACACAGCTAAATTTCCTCCAACTAACGTACCTGTAACTGTACTGTGAGAGCTAGGTACGATACATTCTGATGCAGATAAAATGGTTGAATACGGATGGAATAGCTGATTAAAAGAGGATAAAGATAGGGAATCAATGCCTTTTCCTAGTTCTTCAATCATCGGACCATGAAATGTTATAAGCTTTGCATAACGTGAAACAGCAGTATGTAAAGCTGTAATATCGCTATATCCCCAAAAGATTTTTGGATTTTGCCTAATAACTTCATATTGAATGTGAGGAAGAAGACGAGCACTTCCATAACCACCTCGTGCACAAAAAATTGCCTTCACTTCATTATTTGTAAATGCTTCATGTATATCGTCAAGCCGAACTTGATCACTTCCGGCTAAAAATCCATATTTCTCGTAAACACTCTTCCCGATTATTACGGATAACCCCATCTCTTGTAATACATTCACACCTTTTAATACATTTTCGATTGTAGGTGGACCAGATGGTGCAATAATCATTACTGTATCACCTTGTTTTAATGCATTTGGATAAATCATTAAGCTCAGCCTCCTTCTCTTTCAATATATTCGCTTCATATGAAGTTCAACCCTTGCAAAAGCAGGGGAAAGCTTATCAAATAAAGAAGATATAAAGGAAATAGGAGGGAAAATGATGTTTACAAGTCGAGTAACAGACATATTAAAAATTGAGTATCCCGTTGTTCAAGCCGGTATGGCAGGCGCGATTACGACGCCAGAACTTGTTGCAGCAGTAAGTAATAGTGGAGGATTAGGGACGCTTGGAGCGGGCTATATGAGCCCAGAACAAATTCGTGAAGCAATTTATAGAATAAGAGAACTAACAGATAAGCCTTTCGGTGTTAATTTACTTGTAACGAAAGAGATAGAAATAGAAGAAGAGAAGGTAAATGAGGCGAAAGTATTACTAAGCGGAGTGAATAGAGAATTAGGTATAGAAGTAGAAGGAACGTTAAAGCTTCCAAAAAGCTATAAGGAACAATTACAAGTGCTATTAGATGAAAAAGTACCGGTCGTTAGCTTTGCATTTCAAACGTTAGAAAAAGAAGAAATAAATGATTTAAAAAGAAGTGGAATAAAAGTTATCGGAACAGCTACCCATGTGAAGGAAGCGAAAGTACTTGCTGAGCTAGGAGTAGATATTATTATTGGGCAAGGTAGCGAAGCAGGAGGGCATAGAGGAACGTTTATTGGGAAAGAACGAGATGCTATGATTGGTACGTTTGCGTTAATACCTCAGTTAGTAGGGGCTGTTCCGCATATCCCAATTGTCGCAGCAGGTGGTGTAATGAACGGACAAGGGCTTGTTGCGGCATTGGCACTAGGAGCAGAAGGTGTTCAAATGGGATCAGCCTTTTTAACAAGTGAAGAGAGTATTACGCACGATGTGTATAAAGAAGCGGTTTTACATAGTACAGATACGAGCACAACTGTAACTCGTGCGTTTTCCGGGAAATATGCACGCGGTATTCGGAATGAATTTATAGAGAGACATGAAGGAAAAGAAGAAGGGCTTCCGGTATATCCAGTGCAAAACGTATTAACTTCTAAAATACGCCAAGAGGCAGCGAAGCAAAATAAGGAAGAATATATGTCACTTTGGGCAGGGCAGGCAGCATCATTGGCACGAATCGAATCAGCTCAGCATGTAGTGGAGCGAGTTATGAAAGAAGCGGCGAATGCAATCGAGCAATTACAAAATATATACAAAAAGACCACTTGAGTAATTCAAGCGGTCTTTTCGTTAGTTTGCTTTATAAAATTGTTGGATGGCTTCGTCGATGTAAACCCAGCCTTTCCAACCTAAGTGCATATGATCTTTTAAGAAGTATTTATCGTATTCATGATTTGAGAAGTCGGCAATTGGATAACCAGCTTTTTCAATTTGCTCATGAACTTTCTTATAGTATGCTTCGCGGCGTTCTTTCGGGAAGCCAGCGTAGTCGTACCAAGGACCTTTGACAGGAACAGAAATGAAGAGTGGTTTTGCACCAGATTGTTTTAATAAATCAAGTACAATTTGTAAATCTTCATATTCTGGCGATTGGTCATAAGCATCATTTTTTAAGTAACCTTCACGTTGCTTTAATTTTTTCTTAATTTTGCTATTGAAGTAACCATCTTCGATACCATATTCATTAGATCCAGATTCTGCTGCACCTGTTTGATCCGCATGTTTACGAGCCTCTTCCCAGTTCATTTGTTTTAATGAAGGATCGAGCTTCTCTTTATGCGGTTTAATATTAAACATAGCTGTAAATAAATCTTTACGATCTAAAATGTTACGGTAAATATAAGCGAAAGGTTTAGCAGCAAGTGCTTTTACTTTATACTTCGTATCATCATAAGCGATACCTTCAAGCGAAATTTTTAATAAAGTTTCTTTTTTTACAATCTCAAAGTTTAATAAACGCTTTGCAATTTGTTTTTTCATTTCAGGTTTTAAATCATTGTTGAAAATGAAGTGGTAACCTTGTTGTTTTGAAAAGTTAGGTGCAAAGTGCGTTTCGTCAATACCTTGTGGTACAAACCATTGCGGAGAAAGAACGAATACCATTTTCTTATCTTTCAATTGATCCATTGTAGATGCGAAGTTTAATACATGTACAAGGTCTTGTGTTCCGCCGCGTCCAAGAAGGAATGGCGTAAATCCTTCAGGCTTTACTTTAAAATAATTAGATGGATGGAAAGCATCCATACGTGCGAATTCCGATGAACCGTACATCGGAAGATATTTTGGATCTGCTAACATCTTTTGCTGTAAAATCATACTTTGAATTTTTTCTTCTTTTAAAGAAGTAGCAGCTTGTTCTACTTTTTCATCACTTAAAAGTGGAAGTAGGAAGCGCGTTGGAATAAGTAAGAATACAGCAAAAAGGGCCAATGCTAAAAGCATCGGACCAAATTTTGCTTTGTTCATCGGATTTCTTCCAACTTTTTAATAACCATGTTTGGTGTAGCCCACTCGTCACGGTCAAAATCAGAAATAGAAACTTCAATATCTAAACGCTCTTGGAATTCAACTAATAAAGATACTACAGCGAAAGAATCAAGGATACCTTCTTCAAATAATTGAACATCTAAGTTTTCTTTCACAATATCGTTTTCACATACTTCTTCTAAAATATCTAATACTTGCTCTTTGAATTCTGCCATTTTTAAAATCTCCTTTATATCCGAAATTATTATATGTGCAACTTCTTAATGGAATAAGAAGGGTGCATTAAAAGTATCTGTTAAGGTGTCCAGAGAAGATTAGGAAACCGAAACATACAACGTGGAACGTAATTACAATCGCAAGGATGTGTGTAAATTTATTGTTTGGCCAAAACTTATGCTTCTTGTTTTTTCGTTCAAAAATATCGAATAAAATAAACAGTGCGGCATGGTATAGACCATAAATAACATACTGCGCAACAGCGCTTCCTTGGATGTGCCAAATTCCCATAATGAAGAAGTTTAAAAATGCCCCGATATACGAAATAGTGTAACGGTTCTTAATTAACTTTTTCTTCGTTGCAAAAAAGACGAAACGCATGTAAATAAAATCACGGAACCAGAATGATAAACTCATGTGCCAGCGGTTCCAGAAGTCTTTAATATTACGACTAAGGAATGGCTTATTGAAGTTTTCTGGCGTTTTAATTCCCATCATGTAACTTACACCAATTACAAAAGAGCTATAACCAGCAAAATCAAAGAATAGATATAAGCTATAGCTATACATGTAAATCATATTTGAAAATATTGTATCGTGTTGAGCGAATGCTGGATCCATACAATATTGCTTTATTAAGTAAGCAATAATAAATTTATACAAGAAACCTTGGAAAATACGATTTAGTCCTGTATATAGTAAATTTTGATATTCTTCAGCGCTAGGTGGCTTTTGAATATCTTTTTGGAATCTTCGGTAACGATCGATAGGTCCTGTTGAAATCGCAGGGAAGAATAAAACGAATTCCCAGAAGTTAAAGAAAGAAAGCTCTTTAATTAAACCATCACGAACTTCAAATACCATTTGAACTGCTCTGAATGTTACGTAAGATATACCTAGGAAAACAACAAGTTTTAACTCAGGTAAAAACGATGCAAACGGCGCGATTTTTGCCAAAATAAGAGGCAAAATCGATAAAATAACAGCTATGCAAAATGTGAATGTACTATTATTTTGTTTTCTTAAAATTAAATAGCCTTTAATAAGGACATATTGCCAAATAATAAATGCAGCTAGCATCATTGCTTGCTTTGGTTTATCTGAGAAGATAATAGCAATCATGACTAATGTTAAAATGGCATTATATTTGCGCAACATTTTACCTTTTAATCCAGCTATGATAGTAGGTATTAATAAAATGCCCACTATAGCGAAAAAATAAAATGATCCATATGCGGTCATGCTGTAACCTCACTCAATAATTTTTTGCGATCTACCTTTCCATTTGGTGTCATTGGAATAGAAGATTGATACATGAATTTACGTGGAATCATGTAGTTTGGTAATCGCTCATTGAGTTCTTTTTTGATTGCAGATGTTAATTTGAATTCTTTTTCAAATGAATGTTCTCCAGGAACAACAACCGCTAATAAATAATCGTATTTCTCACCTTTTTTAATTGGAACGATAACTGCTCCTTCTACGTAAGAACACGCACGAAGGTGATGCTCAATTTCTTCTAATTCCATTCGATAACCATGCAGCTTAATTTGGAAATCAAGACGACCATTATAGAATAGAAGACCATTTTCAACATAGCCAGCATCGCCTGTTTTATAGGCGCGCTCACCGTCAATCATAGTAAATGCTTTTTCTGTTAATTCAGGGCTTCCTAAATATCCAACGCTTACGCTTGGACCGACAATTATGATTTCACCTTTTTCACCATCAGGTGCGATTGTGCCATCTTCTTTCATAATAAGAAGGCGACAGTCTGATTTACAATAGCCAACTGGAAGTGATTTGTATTGATCAAGCACTTCTTCTGTAACGTGAATACCTGTTACAGCGACAGTAGCTTCTGTTGGACCATACGTATTCATAATTGTTGCTTTCGGGAAACGCTCAATTAATTTTCTAGCCACTTCATTGGGTAACACTTCGCCGCAGAATAAGAATGTTTTCATGTTCGGTAGCATACTCTCAGAGAAAGATGCTTCCATTAAACACATTTCAGCGAAAGAAGGTGTGGAAGTCCATACTTGAATATCCGATTGCTCTAAAGAAGCAAACAAGTCTTTTGGACGCGCAATCATATCTTTATCGATTGCCCAAAGTGTACCACCTGTTACTAACGATGGGTAAATATCCATTACAGATAAATCAAATGAGAAAGGTGCTTGGTTTAAGAATACTTGCCCTGTTTGTAAGTTGAAATCTTCTACAGCCCATTTTGTAAAGCTAACAAGGCAGTTATAAGTAATCTGAACCCCTTTCGGATTACCTGTGCTTCCTGATGTGTAAATAATGTAGAAGTTCTCATCACCTTTTACCGCATGTTCAGGATTTGGAGTGTTCCCTTTATGAGTAAAGAAAATATCTTTTAAGTTGTCTTCACTTACGATGCGAACTGGTAAATCAGTTACAGTTACTGCTGTTGCCGATAAAAGTAATTTCGCACCAGAATTTTCAGCAATACGTTGTACACGATCAGCTGGGATAGATAAATCTACAGGAATGTAAGCATGTCCAGCTTTTACACATCCTAAAAAGTTAATAATCATTTCAGGTTGCATATGGCCATACACCATAATTGGTGAACGATCGTCTGGATACTCAGAAGAAATCCAATGTGCCAACGCATCAGAATCTTCCTTTAATTGTTTGTACGTAATTTTCGCATCTCGCCAAACAAAAGCGGTTTGATCAGGCGTTTCTGCAGCCCACTTTTCAATTTGTTCTAATAACTTCATAACGTTCCCACCCTAGAATTCATTGTAAATAAATGTACTTGTGTTTGTATCATGGAATCCATACAACCAAAGTAATGCAAATAAAATTGCAAGATAATAAACCGTCTTTGCAACCCATTGTGTGAGTGGTCGAGACCATATCTCTTTTAATCTTTCCATGTCTTTCCCTCTCTTAATGAAATAATAGCTCTTTGTAGGTATCATGTCCTACATTATTGTGAAAAAAACAAAATCCCACATTTTAGGTAAAAATAAGTCAAAAGGCTCTTTTTTGATATTAGCACTAAATACTAAAAAAGAAAATCCCTAACTTAGCAATTATATTACATTCAGCATGAATTTGTAATGGGTTTGACATGTAAATAGAAAGTGGATTGTGTGAATACATAAAAGTGGACTATAAGAATACGTAAAAATACAGTGTTTGTTTTTATTAATCATTTAAGACGGAGTAAACTTTTAAATTTCTAGTTCTTTTGAAAAGGAGGAAATTATCATGAATAGAGTGTGGAAGAATCTAATTTCGGAAGAAAATATCGTGAAATGGAGAAGGCATTTCCATAAGTATCCGGAATTATCATTTCATGAAATAGAAACTTCGCAATTTATATATGATACATTATGCTCATTTTCTTCTTTTGAAGTAACGAGACCGACGAAGTATAGTGTACTAGCAATTAAAAGAGGTGTGAAGCAAGGGAAAGTAATTGCGATTCGAGCTGATATAGACGCTTTGCCAATTCAAGAGGAGACAAGTAAATCTTATACATCTGTGAATAAAGGAATGATGCATGCATGTGGGCACGATGCTCACGCAGCTATTTTATTAAGCACAGCAGAGGTGTTATCAAATATAAAGGAAGATTTTGCAGGTGAGATTCGTCTATTCTTTCAGCACGCAGAAGAGGTGTATCCCGGTGGGGGACAAGAAATGGTTGAGGCAGGTGTAATGGACGGTGTTGATTATGTAATAGGTTTACATGTTATGTCTGGATTGGAGAGTGGAAAGATAGGAATTGCATATGGACCGATGATGGCAGCTCCAGACGTATTTACAGTTGAGATTCAAGGCAAAGGAGGACATGCGGCGCGACCAGAAGAAACGATAGATCCTATTGCTATCGGAGCACAGATTATTACAAATCTACAACATATCGTATCAAGAAATACAAGTGCTTTTATGCAAAGGGTTGTTTCAGTTACACAATTTCATGGGGGAACGGCTGACAATATTATTCCTAGTACAGCAACTTTAATGGGAACTGTTCGTTCATTTAATCAAGCATTGAGGGTGGAAGCAGAAGGGAAAATCGAGAAAATTGTGAAAGGAATTACAGAAGCACATGGAGGATCGTATACATATACGTATCGATATGGATATGATCCGGTTATTAATGATGAATATATTACGAAAATAGTAGAAGAAAGTGCACTACATTTGTTTGGGAATGAGCGTGTTGTGAAGCTTGAACCTTCTATGGGTGGAGAAGATTTTTCAGCATATTTAAGAAAAGCACCTGGTTGTTTCATTAAATTAGGAACAGGTAATGAAAATATATATACTTGTTATCCACATCATCATCCGAAATTTGACGTGGATGAATCAGCATTAATTTGTGGAGTGGAGCTATTTTTAGAGACGACTATAAGATTACTAAAATCATAGAAAAACAAAAAAAGGCAACTGCACTCTATTGCAGTTGCTTTTATTTCTTTCCGTCAGAGAGGGCTGAGAAAGAACTATGCTCATTCATAGTATATGAATAGCTAACGGACAAGCTTGTACATTTTAATCATTTTTTTAAAAATAGTTATTGACATTGATAATCAATGTCAATTAATCTAAATATAGTTGAAATTGATAATTATTATCAATAGGATGGATGCGACATGTTAATGAGAAAGAATTTTCACCTTCTGCGGAGGGGATTAAAAGATAAAAATAAAGATGTTGATCAGCATATGGAATGGCAAAGAAATGTAATTCGGTCTGAATATGTAGATGAGAAGAAGAGCATTCAAACAGAAAAAGAGATACAAAGTAAAGGGAGAGGTTCAGTTGAGTAAGTTAGTAATGATTTTTGCAAGTATGAGTGGAAATACAGAGGAAATGGCTGACCATATTGCCGGCGTAATTCGTGAAACAGAAAATGAAATTGAAGTTATTGATATTATGGATTCACCAGAAGCTTCTATATTAGAACAGTATGATGGAATTATTTTAGGTGCATACACTTGGGGAGATGGCGATCTTCCTGATGATTTCTTAGATTTTTATGATGCAATGGATTCTATTGATTTAACTGGGAAAAAAGCGGCAGTATTCGGATCATGTGATTCGGCTTATCCGAAATACGGAGTGGCAGTTGACATTTTAATAGAAAAGCTACAAGAGCGCGGGGCAGCAGTTGTGTTAGAAGGACTAAAAGTAGAATTAACGCCAGAAGATGAAGATGTAGAAAAATGTTTACAGTTTGGAGCTGAATTTGTAAAACACCTTTCTTAATGGCAGAAGGGAGATGAAGAGCAAGTGCATGAGAAAATCTCAATCAAAACGATGACAGATTATCATTTGTATGATTTTATGCGTTGTCCGCATAAATTTTATTTTCGTCACATAAAAAGAAGAGAACCTTCTTCATTTGAATGGCAACAAATAGCACAAATGATTGTCAATCAAATTATTAACGAGTATTACACGCTACCTGCGGGTCAACAAACGAAAATTGTACTTTTAATATTAATAGAAAAGTATTGGAAAAAAGTAAGGATTAATATGTTTGCTTCGAAGACGGAATACTATATTGTATTAGCGAAGCTAACGGATCACTTATTACAGTTCGTTGAAAAGGATGATAGTCAGACACCACCATTGTTTTTATACGAGAAGTTTCAAACATATATGGAAGAGTTAGGTGTCCACATGTCATTGACATTTGAAGTTGGTGAGTGGAGTGCTGAGTCGTTTGTAATTAAAAAGTATGTTGTCGATGCAGATGAGGAAATGCTTGCTCTTTGTCAGAAGCTAATGACAGTATTCAGTTATAAAGCTTTCGGAGTTCTTCCAGGAAAAATTGAAGTTATTAATTTAATAGAAGGAACTAAGTATGAGTACATTCCGAAACAGGAAGATATTATAACTGGAATGGCTGATTTATCTAGAATGAAAGAAATGTTAGAGCAACCTGAGCATTATACAGAGCGTCATTTTCGTTCTGAGTGTATAAGTTGTGCGTTTCGTAGTGAATGCCAAGGGGAAGAAGTAAAGACAGAAGCGAAACAGAAGAAAAATATAGTTCATTAAAGGATGCAACTTTGCATCCTTTTTTGTTATTGACATGAAAAGCTTTTCATCATTTACGGTATATTTGTAGCAGATTTTAATAAAGTGAAACTTTAATCAGTGGGGGTTTTGTCAATCACCCACTGATTATCAGCCCTCATTAATCGGGCTACCCACAAATAGCAGAATAAAGGGAGGAATAATCAATGAAAGATGAAACAAAAGTATTTCAATGGTTAAAAGAACAAAATGCTCCTTTTGAAATTCAACTGCAAATTTTACAGGCGTTTCAATTGTATAAAGTTATTGTTGAAATGGATAAAAAGTTAATGATGTATGAGGAGAGAGTATATAGGGAGAGAATGTAATCTCATCCCTGTAATATCGTTTTTAGCTGTTCTGTGCCTGTAATGAATTCGAGTTCATTCTCTGACTCAAAATTATAAATAATATTATGTAGTAAAGGACTGTATTGATAAAAGGTAGTAATACGATGAATGAGTAATGGATCATGATGAGAAATAAGTGTACTGTACTGTTCATATACAGATGTAGTAAACTCATGTCCGAAATCATAATATAGTCCTGCAAAATCAAAAGCAGGATCGCCAATTTGCGCATCACCAAAATCGATAACACCTGAAATGCTTTTGTTATGCTTGTTAAATAAAATGTGATGATGAGTAAAATCAGCGTGAATGATTGTGTTTTGAAAAGTGGATGTAGCTAAACATGTAAAGAAATTTTCAAATAAGCGATTTAAGGCTAGTTTCTGTAATGAAGTAAGGCTAGTAGTGAGATATTGGTTTAATTTTGTTTGTAGCTCTTTCCAGTAGGTACATGTTTTTTCAATAGGGAAACATAGCGTTGTAACTTGGTGTAAAGGAATACTATGTAGTACCGCAAGGAAAGTAGCTAATTGTGTAATAATTGCTTTCAGCTTTGGATCCTCCAGCGTGGCAACTGTTTCTGTTTTTAATGGTTCACCATGAATGAGAGTATAGTAACTACAAAGAGGAACCTCATCAGATTCATTTTTATAAATTAGGTGATATTGTGGAACTTCGATTTCTTGTAGTGATTGAGTGAGAATTGCGCATAGTTCTTTTTCTAACGGAATTCGCATCGCATATTCCTGTTTTCGCGGGAAACGAAACAGTAGCTCATCATTTACTATAACTGCTACATTATCCCATCCTTCTTCATTTTGTTTATATGAATGTATAGAAAGATTAGGCAAAGCTTCTTTTATATAATGTTTGTAAGAGTCCATAATTGTTCCTCGTTTCTGAGTTAAGTTATTCTATTTTATGATATCAGAATTTTCTTTCTATATGTTAAAATATATCTATTATTATGAAGAAGGGCGGGAGTATTACGAAAAAAAGACTGTTAATCATTTCTCTATGTATCGCTTTTGTATTGTTTTGGTCATATAAAGAGGAGGTTTTTGCTACCTTTAAACCGATTGATCAGTACGAGTTAAATACGGAGTTAAAGAACAAAAGTATAGAAAACTTAACTCATAATGAAATGAAAAAGGTAGGAGAGCATTTTGTGACCGAGCAACTATCAGTGTTTGGGTCTACTAATAAAGAAGATGTGAAACGAAAAGGTGAAGAACTATTTTTAAATAGAGGGTATGAACAATTAATGGGAAATTATTATCCAAATCGTTTTCAAGATTTAGAGTATAAATTTACAAACGAGGAGATACGTGAAGAGACCAATGAGAGTTTTCTTTATCAAGCTGTAGCGTACGTTGCGGGTACTGAAAATGGTAAGAGTAAGAGAAGCGAAATAAAATTGAATTATGAAGTGAAAATTGTAAAGGTTAATAATATATTTATGGTGCTAGAACAAAAGCAGCGCGTACAATAAAGGAAATTCATTGCTCAATAGAACATTTGAGGGTGTATTACTTAATGCGGAATAAAAAGGCCCTCAAGGAATAAAGGGCCTTTAAAGATTTTCATTTTGTTGACCAAGTTCTTTTTGAGCAATATATAAATTCCCTTGCTCGACTTGTTTAAGAGTATGAACAGAATCTCCTGCATATCCTTTTTGTGTTTTAACAGTTCTTTTTGAACGATTGGAATCTTGTTTCTCTTCATATAATAGGCCACCTTTAATCAAAAATAAACGAAAATGATAAGTATGAGTAATACAGCAGCGAAAATGGTAATGCCCATTAAAAACGAAGTGTTTTTATATTTAGGTGGCTTATGTACATCTTGCCGATATCCAGGTGAAATTTCAGGGGCAAATTCTTCATCGAATGATTGCTTTTTTTCTTTGTCGTCCATATGTACCCACCTTTCTTTTTCATTATATTATACGTTACAAGAAAAAATATGCATAAAGAAAACAGCCGCTTTATTATTAGCGGCTGTTTTGTGTTGTATATTTTCGTTGTACTTGAAAGAGACGGATAAGTAGGAAGGCAGCGCCAAATGCTAGACCGATAATAAGACCGATCCAATAGCCTTTCGCGGCCCATTCTGTATACGTCGCTAATATGTAACCTAGTGGTAGACCTATTATCCAATAAGCAATTAAAGTCATAATTAGAGCAACATTTACATCTTTATAACCACGCAAAGCTCCTTGTACAGGGGTTGCAATTGCATCTGAAATTTGAAATAAAATTGCAAAGATAAGAAATTCTTTTGCTAAATGATGAACTTTTGCATCTGTCGTATAAATAGAAGCAATTTGATCATCAAAGAAGTAGAGAAGAATCGAATATAATAAAGCAAAGGCAAGGGCTAATCCAATTCCAATCAGTCCGTATTGTTTTGCATTATCGTAACGTTTTGCTCCAACTTCGAATCCAACCGCAATAGTCATTGCCATTGCTAAACTTAGCGGAGTCATATATAACAAGGAAGCAAAGTTCATAGCTGCTTGGTGAGCTGCAATAGTTGTCGTACTAAAATTACTCATCATGAGCGTTACCGCAGCGAAAATACTCGTTTCAAAAAAGATAGCAAATCCGATAGGGACGCCAAGTTTTAAGAATGCTATCCAACTCGAAAGAGAAGGTCGGTATAATTGTTTGAAAATGTTGAAAGAGGCAAAAGGCTCTTTCGTCTGAATAATAATGACTGTAATAATTAAAATGCACCAATATGTTGCAGTGGAAGCAATTGCTGCTCCGACAC
Source organism: Bacillus cereus group sp. Bce041 (assembly GCF_052646455.1). Lineage (NCBI taxonomy): Bacteria > Bacillati > Bacillota > Bacilli > Caryophanales > Bacillaceae > Bacillus > Bacillus cereus group sp. Bce041. Next base: position 500,089 of record NZ_JBQXON010000002.1, on the reverse strand, counting down.
CACCGAGCTTTGGGAAACCGAAGTTACCAAAAATTAATAGGTAATTTAATATTACATTAATTGGTAATGATAATAATGTAATAATCATCGTTGTTCGAGTTTTTCCTAATGCATCAATAAATCCACGTAAAACAGTGTAAGTGAATAAAGGTATAATTCCTATTGCGATAATACTTAAAAATTGCGCTGCAATACGTTCCACAGGTTCTTCTAAGCGCATGCCATTTAAAATAGGTGAAACGACGAAAAAACCGATGAGGATAACAACGAAGCTAGCACAAATTGCTAAATAAACTGCTTGTATGACAACGTGGGGAACGTCCTCTTTTTTCTTGGATCCAACGAGCTGTGCAACAATGGGAGTAGTAGCCATTAAAATTCCTGTTAACCCCGTACTAACTGGAATCCATATACTTGTTCCAATTGCAACACCTGCTAAATCAGTTGGACTTGCATGTCCTGACATCGTTGTATCAAAAAAACTCATCGCAAATAATGACATTTGCGTTACGAAAATCGGAAAAAATAGTAATACAAATTGCTTTAACTTTTGTGAGAATGAAGTAGTTTCTTTCATAAAATCCCCTTTCCGTATAAAAAAACAAACTCTTACTATCATACAATTTAATCAAAGATTAGAAAAGAAATACGCGCTTATAACATATGAAGCCAATAAAAAAAGGATGCACTTTGAAAAGGGATAAGGTATTATGATAAGGTGTGAAAAAATTACATATTATTTGTTATTAAGGAGGCACTACTTGTGGCTGATTGGTTAATTGGTTTAATCATGGGTGCTGTTGAAGGGTTAACAGAGTTTCTACCAGTATCATCAACAGGACATATGATTTTAACAGGACATTTAATTGGATTTGACGATGAGAGAGCGAAAGTTTTTGAAGTTGTTATCCAATTGGGATCGATTTTAGCAGTTGTTGTTATATTTTGGAAGCGTCTATGGTCGTTAGTTGGAATAGGTAAAGTAACAGACGGACCATCGTTAAATTTATTACATATTATTATCGGGATGATTCCTGCCGGGGTACTTGGCGTATTATTCCATAGCACTATTAAAGAGGTTTTATTTGGTCCAGGACCAGTTGTTATTAGCTTAGTAGCCGGTGGTATTTTAATGATTGTTGCTGAGAAGTTTTCGAAACCAAGTACAGCAAGAACGTTAGATGAAATCACATATAAACAGGCATTTACAATTGGAATGTTCCAATGTTTAGCTCTTTGGCCAGGATTTTCTCGTTCTGGTTCTACAATAAGTGGTGGTTTATTAGCTCGCGTGTCGCATACAGCGGCAGCTGAATATACGTTCATTTTAGCGGTACCGATGATGGTAGCTGCAAGTGGCTTAGATTTAATTAAAAGCTGGGATGTATTAAGCTCAGCAGATATAACGCTATTTGTAACAGGATTTGTAACTGCATTCGTTGTTGCGATGCTTGCAATTGTTTCATTCTTGAAATTATTATCTCGTGTAAAACTAACACCGTTCGCTTATTATCGTTTCATTTTAGCTGCGGTATTCTATTTCTTCATTATGTAATAAAAAAACCTGCCGAGCTCGGCAGGTTTTTATTTTACTACTTTTTCCATCATGTTTTCCATTACATGTTCCCAAAGAGAAGTATCATCAGCTAATGTAGCACGGAAATTAGCATACATTTCTTTTTGTTTTTCTTCGAAAGTTGGATCTTCTTTTTCAGGTAATGTAGCGCGCATTGAAGTTACTAATTCTTGTACTTTTGGAGCGCGTGGTCCAAAGACGGCTTGTTCATTTCCATCTTTATCAATGAAAATAAAGATTGGAATCGCACGTGCTGTTCCATTTGTTAAATATTGATCCATTAATTCTAAGTTTTCATCGCGAATTAATAAACGCATATCAATATTTGCAACTTCAGAAATTCGTTTCATAACAGGTACGCATAAAAGAGCATCGCCACACCAATCAGCAGTTAATACGATAACACGCCAGCCATCATTTTGACGTTCTTCTAATACAGGAAGTAACTCATTTGGAATTAAAAAGTTATTGTAAATGTGTAGTAGCTCGTATTGATTTACTTTCATTTCATTCACATATGTATCAAAGGACATACCTTTATCAGCCCATTGTTGTAAGTTCATAATTAACACCTCTTTAGTAAGATTTGCTTTCATTGTACCAATTTTTATATAGAAAAGCTTGTATTCTTACTCTTTCTTGTCACTTAATAATTTATTTAATAGAAAAAAGAATAGTACGACACATAATTCAGTTAAGTTGGACATTTGTACGCTTTCTATCCAATCATCAGCAGTATGAATGACGAACCAATCTAGTGTAATTTCAATGAATGAGAAAAGAGTGAGAGAAATCCAATTTGGCATGTTTTGAGTCAATGGATATAGTAGCGCTTTGAAGAAACTGAAAATAACTAATGTAATACCATCTAAGAAAGTAATTAATAAAAAAAAGAGAAGTAAAGCAGTACGTGAACTATACTCTATACCTGTAAGTTGAAAGATTCCTACATATACAAAAAATATAAATGCAAAAACTATAATGAGAAAAAGAGCAATAATACTAATGATAATTGTTTTATCTTTTAGGCTGAGATTTGAGAAACTCTCCTCCTCATGCATTAAAATCCCCCCTTTTTTCTGGAAGTTGACTTCATTTTATCATGAAATACATATTAAAAAACTACGAATTACGGGAAAATAAGGTGACAAAAAGTAAGATTTCATGTAAAATTATTAATAAGGTTTTTATTTAACTAAATGAAATAAAAGGGGCTGTCAAAGTTGTCTCAAAATCGAGAGCAATTAATGGAAGAACTATCGACAAATGTGTTTGCTATGTTTCGCACGTTGCGTAATGATATCGGAAAAATATTTGGTGGTTACATACCGTGGAATGAATTCATTGTTCTGAGAATATTAAATCGTACGAATAAAGAAATGGTATCGCGTGTAGCAAATGAATTAAATGTGTCGAATAGTCATATTACAGCTGTTACAGAAAAATTAATTAATAAAGGTTTTGTAACTCGTTCACGTTCTACATCAGATCGCCGAGTTGTGTATTTAGAGATTACAGAACAAGGGAAAGATTTAGTTGCGAAAATGGAAGATGCGAAAAAACAATATTTACAAGAAAGATTCTCTGCACTTTCAGAAGATGAAATGAATGTAATGATTTCAATTTCCAAAAAACTTATTTAAGTGATTATAAACAAGAAAACGCTTACGCGATGAAATAGAAGATCTTCCTTATATATGGGAGGTCTTCTTTCGTGTGTAATAGATGTTAAAAAATAAAATGTGTATGAAAAAAGATAGAGCGCCATACTACTAATACAAGGAAGGGAGGGAGAAATATGACGAATCGTAACGGTAGTAAAGGGAGCGGTAATCAAGGGTCACCAAAGTCCGGTCAATTTAATCAGGAATTTAGCACTGAATTTGAAACTGGTAATGATAATAAAGGAAAAGAATATCGTTCTAAAAAAGGGAGTAAATCAAAAAAGGAGTGAAATTCATCACTCCTTTTTTGATTTAAGATGCTGCCGATTGATCCGTATTATATTTTTCTTCTGATTTTGCGACAATCATTGCGCAAATTGCATCACCAGAAATGTTTACAGCTGTTCTAGACATATCTAAAATACGGTCAATACCGATAATTAAAGCGATACCTTCTACTGGTAGATTTACTTGATTTAAAACCATTGTAAGCATTACAAGTCCAACACCAGGTACACCAGCAGTACCGATACTAGCTAGTACAGCAGTTAATACGACCATAGCTAATTGCGGTAATGTAAGTTCAACTCCGTATACTTGAGCGATAAATACAGTGGCTACCCCTTGCATAATGGCAGTACCATCCATATTAATAGTTGCCCCTAGTGGTTGTACAAATGAGCTTATCGCTTTTGGAACGCCAAGCTTATCTTGTGCTGTTTTCATTGCAAATGGAAGCGATGCATTAGAGCTAGATGTACTAAATCCAATTGCCATTACTGGTCCGAAATGTTTAAAGAAACGAACAATACTTTCTTTTGCTAATACCTTTAATAAGCCGCCATATACAAAGACCCCGTGAATAATGAGTACTAACATAACGACAATCATATACTTGAACATCGCAGCGACGCCTGCAAGCCCCATTTTACCAACGGATGAAGCGAGCAAACCGAATGTTCCAATTGGGGCTAATTTCATAACGAGATTAACAAGATACATCATTAATTCGTTGCCCTGTTCAAGTAATGAATGGATACCTTGAACTCGTTTTCCTAAAATAGCTATACCGAGTCCAATCAATACGGCAAAGGCAATGATTTGTAACATGTTTCCGTCAGCCATCGCTTTTGCTGGGTTATCTGGTACGATATTTAGCAATGTGTCGACGAAAGATGTTTCAGTTTTTGCACCTTCATACTTAAGACCTTCTGTTTTAAAATTACCGCCAGCTCCTGGTTTTATAATAAGTGCAAATGTAACCGCTATAGAGATGGCAACCGCAGTTGTTACGAGAAAGAATGAAATTGATTTTAAACCGATTCTTCCAAGTTGTTTCGGATCTCCAAGGCCGGCAGCACCAAGTACGATAGAAATGAACACAACAGGAACAACTAGCATTTTAATAAGTCGAATAAACAATTGACCAATTGGGTTGAACACATATTGATTTAGTGGCTCAAAGATAGATGGAGCAGCTAAATTTAGAGTGAGTCCAACAACTAGACCTAGAAATAATGCGATTAAGATTGCTTTTGTTTGTTTCAATAAAATCCCCCCTTTTGTTTTTGCGAAATTTCTTTCTAAAGTAATTATACCGAAAAAATACCTAATTTAACAATATTTTCTGAATTTTTCGTTTTTGTTTAAGTGTAGATAGACTGATTTTGTGTTTGGAAAATAAAATAGACCATCACATAGGATGGTCAAGGGAAGGGGACAATTTATGTCAATTTAATTAGGGATGGAAGTTGCTTTAAGACACTGGGGAATGTCTTATAAATTAGGGAGGAACAACTTCGATACATATACTATAAAAGGTAGGTGTGACTCTCATGTGAACATAGGGTGAAAGAGAGGGGGAGTTTTAAATAAAAGATAGAAAGACAAAAAAATAAGACCATCATATATAAGATGGTCAAGGAAGGGACAATTTATGTCAATTTAATTAGGGATGGAAGCTGTTCAAAGACACTGGGGAATGTCTTATAAATTAGGGAGGAACAACTTCGATACATATACTATAAAAGGTAGATGTGACCTCTGTGTGAACATAGAGTGAAAGAGAGAGGGAGTTTTAAATAAAAGATAGAAAGACAAAAAAATAAGACCATCATATATAAGATGGTCAAGGAAGGGGACAATTTATGTCAATTTAATTAGGGATGGAAGCTGTTCAAAGACACTGGGGAATGTCTTATAAATTAGGGAGGAACAACTTCGATACATATACTATAAAAGGTGGATGTGACCTCTGTGTGAATATAGAGTGAAAGAGAGAGGGAGTTTTAAATAAAATGAAAATTTAATGAGTGTTTTTTGTTCATCCCCTGTTGATTATTAGCCTTAACTAATTGGGCGTTTATTGCCCACAAATAGCGGAATAAAAGATAGAGCAAACAAAAAAATAAGACCATCATATATAAGATGGTCAAGGAAGGGGACAATTTATGTCAATTTAATTAGGGATGGAAGCTATTCAAAGACACTGGGGAATGTCTTATAAATTAGGGAGGAACAGCTTCGATACATATACTATAAAAGGTGGATGTGACCTCTATGTGAACATAGAGTGAAAGATATGGGGATTTGAAAAATAGTACATATGAAATTGTTATTGCTAGCAATATTGAGTTAGGATATAGAGTTTTCCCAGCATAAAACGAAAAGGAATATAAATAAAAGTTGTAATCTATGAAAAAAAGGATTATGCTCAACTATATTATGAGAATATAAGGTTTGTCCCAATTATTTAAGGGCTTTTAAAAAGCTTTTTATTGTATGAGGGGAAAGCTTCACTTTAATAAGGGAGTTAGTGATATGGACGTAACAAAAAAACAAGGGCTGTATAATCGTCTTATACGATTAAACCCACCACAAATATTAGCATTAGGCTTTTTCTGCTTAATTGTGGTTGGCGGTTTGTTATTAAAATTACCATTCGCAACGAAAGTACATATTAGTTGGGTAGATGCTTTCTTTACAGCAACGTCAGCAGCGACCGTAACTGGTTTGGGAGTAGTGGATACAGCAAGTACATTTACGATGTTTGGCGAAATTGTTATTATGTTTTTAATTCAAACAGGTGGTCTAGGCCTTATGACAATTGCCATTTTAATTGTTTGGGTACTAGGTAAAAAAATCGGATTACGCCATCGTTTATTAATTGGAGAAGCATTTAATCAAACAAATATAGGTGGTCTTGTAAAATTAGTAAAGCGTGTCTTTATATTTTCGATTTGTATTGAACTTATTGGGGTCATCTTTTTATCGTTTCGCTTTATTCCAGAGTTTGGTTTTGGAAAAGGTTTATACTATAGTATTTTTCATGTAATTGCATCTTATAATAATGCAGGATTTGCTTTATGGCCAGATAATTTAACAAGATATGTAGGGGATCCCATTATTAATATTGGGATTTGCTCTTTAATTGTAATTGGGGGACTCGGTTTTACCGTATTAATTGATATATGGTATAGCCGCAGTTTTCGAAAATTATCACTTCACTCAAAAATAATGATTATTGGAACAGTAGTGCTAAATGTTATAGCAATGATTGTAATTTTTGTATTGGAATATAATAATGTGAAGACGTTAGGGAATTTATCTTTAAATGAAAAACTATGGGCTTCCTTCTTTCAAGGTATTACTCCGCGGACAGCTGGATTTAATACGGTTGACTATGGAGGTATGGAAGAATCATCTATATTATTTACGATGATTTTAATGTTTATTGGTGCAGGAAGTGTATCGACAGGTGGAGGAATTAAATTAACGACGTTTGTTATCTTAATTACATCTGTCCTTTCTTTCTTTAGAAAAAAGGAGGAAATTGTTTTATTTCAGCGTACAATTAAAATGTCGACAGTAACGAGGGCCTTAGCGATTGCTGTTGCCAGTCAAATACTTATTTTAGCAGCGGTATTCATATTAATGCTTACAGAAAACTTCAGCTTTATTCAATTATTATTTGAGACAATATCAGCGTTTGGCACAGTCGGATTAACGATGGGAATTACTGCAAAGCTATCGGCATTCGGAAAATGTATTATTATGTTTGTTATGTTCTGCGGATTAATTGGACCATTAACACTTGTGTTCTCTTTAGCGCGACCAGCAAAACAAAAAATAAAATATCCATCGGAAGATGTGTTTACAGGATAAGGTATCCCGCGTTAAGCGAGATACCTTTTTCTTTTTTAGAACAGGGAGAACAATAGACCAATAAGTGCTACTCGGAATAAAATTGCGATAAGTGCAGCAATTCCACCGACAACTGCAGCGATACCGCCAGTTACAGTAGCTCCGCGATTATAAGCGTAAATACCGAGTAAAACAGAAACAAGACCAAATAGTGTTGGAAATGTAAATAGCGATAAGATAGATAGCGCAAGAGCGATAAAACCAGCAGTTGATCCAGCAGCGGACGATTTTACAACATCTTTATCGTCTTTATCATCGTAATCATAATCAATGCGTTGTGGTGCAACCTCAGCGGCGTACTCTTCTTTATAGTCACTATAATCACTATCTATTCTATCTCTTCTTTTATAATCATCAAATTTCTCAGTCAAAGTCATGACTCCTTTCATAACAAGGTTCAATAGTAGTATGTATCTCTTTTTCTTTTTTATCCCGCTATTTGTGGGAGTCGAGAAACGTGCACATCCCACTGATTAAAGTTTCACTATACCGGAGCATGTACAGGGAGTAGTATCTTTTAAAAGGAGGAAAATGTTTTCTTGAAATAGGAAAAGTTAGTATGACTTCCTCTATTTTGGAAAATATAAAAAGGAATAATGAGGAAAGGGTGCAATACATAATGGAACATCCAATTGAAAATTTAATGAAAACGGCAATGACAAATTTAAAAGAGATGGTAGATGTAAATACAATTGTTGGGAGCCCGGTTTCAACAGCTGACGGAAATGTAGTATTAACAGTATCTCAAGTGGCTTTTGGTTTTGGAGCTGGTGGAAGTGATTTTAAAGGGGATTTCATTACTGAAAAACATAACGGTGGGCAAAATCAGCATAAAGAGAACAAACAAGGGCATCCATTTGGAGGAGGAAGCGGGGCTGGGGTTTCCATTAGTCCAGTAGCTTTTTTAGTAGTTGGTTCTAATGGGGTGCAAGTATTACATCTCAACAGCAGTACACATTTAATTGAAAAGGCTTTAAATACTGTACCAAGCACTGTAGATAAATTTGTGAATGGTCGTCAAAAGTGAACTTGCATTTTTTAGGAATTATGATATATTAGAAAAAGTGCGCTTTAGGATGATCGGAATAATTGAAATGTAAATATATATGATGTGTGGAATAAGGGAGAGGAATTTATGATTAATATCAAAAACTTAGTAGTTGGCTTATTTATGTTAGTAAGCGGCTTTGTTGTATATGTAATAAAAGAAAAAGCTCCATTCTAAAACAGACAAACCGTTAATGTCTGTTTTTAATTTGCGGAAAAAAGTTGACAAGTTATTGTATTGGTGTTAGAATTTTAATTCGTGTCTCGGTTACAGCTAGTGTAAAGTAAATATCTCTTATGAATGCAATACGAAAAGTTTGCGAAAGATCGGATAATTTTATCAACAACTTTTGTGAACAAACCCTATAAATTGTATTTGTAAGCTATATATGTATACTAGTGAATCAAGGAGCGGTCAGTGGAACCGTAATGATGAGAGAGAGGTAGGGCTTTCATCCAGTATATGTTACTTTCCCGTTAGGTGAATATAAAAAAGAGGACTCCTTTTAAAAGGAGTCCTCTTTCATTTTTTAAGTGCGACTTTCAACTTGTTGACAAATTTCATCCGTTGTTAAACCGTGAGCTGTAATGACTGATCCTTTAATTGATGTATCTGCAATGCCCATCACATTAGAATCTTGCCCAGTTACAACGCAACAATCACACCCTTGTGCATCCTGTTCTGAGTTAAGTGTAACAACTTCATGACCTTGTTGCTGAAGAGCTTGTTGAACGTCTGTTAATGAGTTTTCAACGCCAATTCTAGCCATAGTTCTCACCTCCCTACCATCTAATTGCTAGTATGCTCAAGTTCACTGCATATATTTATGAAAAGACGGTAGGAAGTAAATCTTTGTTTAGTCGTTATATACGCCAGTAAGCATTTGACTAACGAATTGATCGTTTAATGTATCTTGTGCTGAAGAAGTATTTGAATGGATGTCGATTGAAGCAATAAAATGATTATGTTCTTTCGTATTTGGTTCTACCTCTACGTAATTATCGAATTTACAAAAACCTTTCGTATCCATTAGATCAAATAATTGCAGCATTTCTACTACCTCTTGTCTCGTTCCTTTAATTTGTACACACGCCATATTTATTTCCTCCTTTATTTTGACAAATTGTTTTTTAAAAATAGGATTATGATTACGAAATGAAAAATATGAATGTTATTTTTAGACAGCGCTATTTTTGTTATTTTCCCCCTTTTTCAGCAAAAGTCGTTATATATTTCCGGATTTATAAAATCGGACGTCCGTTTATTGAATACAATAGATTCGTATCAATTGATGAAAATCCTTCTTTTAAACAAATATTTTTTAGTGAAAATTGGCGAAAAAAAATTTTTGACTTTTTGTAAACGTTAACAATGTTGTTAAATCAATATAAGTAAAGAAGTACGTACGATTAAAAAATATAAATTTTCTAAAAATTCACTTGATTTATTTAGAAAGGAGAGTAAACTAGGAAACAATAAAAAATTCATAGAACATAGGAGGCGCTTCTAGTGAATGAGCAATGGATTTTCTTAAATGGAGAATTTGTTCCAAAAGATGAGGCAAAAGTTTCAGTATATGATCATGGCTATTTATATGGCGATGGAGTGTTTGAAGGAATTAGAGTTTATAGCGGTAATGTTTTCCGTTTGAGAGAGCATCTTGTCCGGTTGTATGAATCAGCAAAATCAATCCTTTTAGAAATTCCATATTCATTAGATGAAGTAACAAATATTGTTGTTGAGACGATTCGACAAAATAAATTATCTAATGGATACATTCGCCTTGTTGTATCAAGAGGAGCAGGAAATCTTGGATTGGATCCCGATTCATGTAAGAAGCCGAATGTAGTAGTAATTGCAGAACAATTATCTTTATTCCCACAAGAATATTATGAGAAAGGGATTCCAGTTGTAACAGTTGCAACGCGCCGAAATCGTCCCGATGTTTTATCCCCTCAAGTAAAATCTTTAAATTACTTAAACAATATTTTAGTTCGTATTGAAGCGAAATTAGCTGGAGTACAAGAAGCGCTTATGTTAAATGATCAAGGATATGTAGCTGAAGGATCAGGAGATAACGTGTTTATTGTTAAAGGAAATAAATTAATTACACCACCAAGTTCTGCTGGAGCGTTAGAAGGTATTACACGAAACGCCATTTTAGAAATCGGCGAAAAACTTGGGTATGACGTAAGAGAAGAGTTATTTACAAGACATGATGTATATGTAGCTGATGAAGTGTTTTTAACAGGAACAGCTGCTGAAGTGATTGCTGTTACGACAGTAGATGGTAGAACGATTGGCTTAGGGCAAACAGGTCCACATACGAACCGTTTATTAGAAGAGTTTCGTAAGTTAGTTGTAGAAGATGGAGAGAAAATTTACGAAGAAAATAAAGTTGGATAACAACTTTTTTAACATAAGAAAGCGTTGATAGGGAGGAGTAGTTGATTGTGAAGCCTCACAGAGAGTCGGTGGTTGCTGAAAACCGATGGTTCACGTCGACGAACATCGCCCTTGAGTGCTAAGCTAAAGCATTTGTCTAGGCTTAGACGGTAGCTCCGTTATTAGCTAGATCCATTTATGGATCACTGAGGCAAGAGTATTCTTGCAAAGAAGGGTGGTACCGCGAAATCTTTCGTCCCTTCAGCACATAGCTGGAGTGTGGACGTAGGATTTTTTTATTGTATAAAAGGTTGAAAAAGGGGGCTTATAAGAACAATGTCTTCAAAAACGGAAGAGAAACTGGAAACTGGTGCACAGCTATTGTTAGAAGCGCTAGAAAAGGAAGGCGTAGAAGTGATTTTCGGTTATCCGGGTGGTGCCGTTTTACCTCTCTATGATGCATTGTATGATTGTGAAATTCCGCATATTTTAACAAGGCATGAGCAAGGGGCAATTCACGCTGCTGAAGGGTATGCCAGAATTACAGGGAATCCAGGGGTTGTAATTGCAACGAGTGGACCAGGTGCTACAAATGTAATTACGGGTCTAGCTGATGCGATGATTGATTCATTGCCACTTGTAGTATTTACAGGCCAAGTAGCAACAACGTTAATTGGGAGCGATGCTTTTCAAGAGGCAGATATTATGGGACTTACGATGCCAGTGACAAAACATAACTATCAAGTGCGAAAGGCCTCAGATTTACCTCGAATTATTAAAGAAGCATTTCATATTGCTAAAACAGGAAGACCAGGACCAGTCGTTATTGACCTTCCGAAAGATATGGTAGTCGAGAAAGGTGAGCGATGTAGCAATGTACAAATGGATTTACCAGGATATAACCCTAATTATGAACCGAATCTACTTCAAATAAACAAATTACTCAAAGTAATTGAAACCGCAAAAAAACCGTTAATTTTAGCTGGAGCGGGTATATTGCATGCGAAAGCTTCGAAAGAATTGACAAGTTTTGCTCGTAAATATGAAATCCCTGTTGTGCATACATTACTTGGACTTGGTGGTTTTCCACCAGATGATGAACTATTTCTAGGGATGGGGGGAATGCACGGTTCTTATACAGCCAATATGGCATTATATGAATGCGACTTACTCATTAATATAGGCGCGAGATTTGATGATCGTCTTACTGGAAATTTAGCTTTTTTTGCTAAAGGGGCGACTGTTGCACATATCGATATTGATCCAGCAGAAATCGGGAAAAATGTGCCAACAGAGATTCCTATTGTTGCAAGTGCTAAGCAGGCGTTAGAAGTATTGCTTCAATCAGAAGGAAAGAAAGAAAATCATCATGAATGGCTCTTTTTATTAAAGAATAGAAAAGAAAAATATCCATTCTCTTATAAAAGAAATTCTGAAAGTATTAAACCTCAATATGCGATTGATATGCTATATGAAATTACGAAGGGAGAAGCGATTGTAACAACAGACGTTGGGCAACACCAAATGTGGGCAGCGCAATATTATCCACTGAAAAATCCAGATAAATGGGTAACTTCTGGTGGATTAGGAACGATGGGGTTCGGATTTCCAGCAGCAATCGGTGCGCAAATTGCAAAGCCTGAAGAATTAGTTATTGCAATTGTTGGTGATGCTGGGTTTCAAATGACTCTGCAAGAATTAAGTGTATTAAAAGAACACGCTTTACCCGTTAAAGTATTTATTTTAAATAATGAAGCTTTAGGAATGGTAAGACAATGGCAAGATGAATTTTACAATCAAAGATATTCACATTCTTTATTACCATGCCAACCAGATTTCGTCGCTCTTGCAAATGCATATGGCATAAAAGGTGTTCGTATTGACGATCCACTTCTTGCAAAGAAGCAAATCCAGCATGCGATCGAATTACAAGAGCCAGTCGTAATTGATTGTCGTGTACTTCAATCAGAGAAGGTTATGCCGATGGTTGCGCCAGGAAAAGGTGTTCACCAAATGGAGGGAGTGGAAAAAGGGTGAAGAGAATTGTTACAGCGACAGTTCGAAATCAAAGTGGTGTGTTAAACCGAATTACAGGGGTTATGACACGAAGACATTTTAATATTGAAAGTATTTCAGTAGGTCATACAGAATCATCAGATATATCGCGAATGACGATTGTTGTACACGTTGAAAGTGAACAGCAAGTGGAGCAGTTAATTAAACAACTGCATAAGCAAATTGATGTTCTGAAAGTATCAGATATTACAGAAGAAGCGATGATTGCTAGAGAGCTTGCTCTTATTAAAGTAGCAACTTCTGTAGCGAGGGCAGAATTATATAGTTTAATTGAACCGTTTCGAGCCGCTGTAATAGATGTTGGGAAGGATTCCATAGTTGTGCAAGTAACAGGTACGCAAGACAAAGTAGAAGCGTTAATTGAATTACTTCGTCCATACGGTTTGAAAGAAATTGCTAGAACAGGTGTAACAGCATTTACACGTAGTATGAAAAAACAAGATAAGCAAGTTATGTTAATTCAATAATCATTTAAATATAGGGGGAAATGAAAATGGCAAAAGTTTATTATGAGAAAGATGTAACAGTAAATGTATTAAAGGAAAAGAAAGTAGCAATCATCGGATATGGCTCGCAAGGTCATGCGCATGCGCAAAATTTACGTGATAACGGATTTGATGTAGTAGTAGGTTTAAGAAAAGGTAAGTCTTGGGATAAAGCGAATGAAGATGGGTTTTCTGTATATACAGTAGCAGAAGCTGCGGAAAAAGCTGATGTAGTAATGATTCTATTGCCTGATGAATTACAACCAGAAGTATATGAAGCTGAAATTGCACCAAATTTACAGGCTGGAAACTCTCTCGTGTTCGCACATGGATTTAATGTTCACTTTGATCAAGTAAAACCACCAGCTAATGTAGATGTATTTCTAGTAGCGCCAAAAGGACCAGGGCATCTCGTACGCCGTACGTTCGCCGAGGGCGGGGCTGTTCCTGCATTATTTGCAGTATATCAAGATGCAACAGGAGTTGCGACTGAAAAAGCACTTTCTTATGCTGACGGAATTGGAGCAACGAGAGCTGGTGTACTAGAAACGACGTTTAAAGAAGAAACAGAAACAGATTTGTTTGGAGAGCAAGCTGTACTTTGCGGCGGAGTGACTGCACTTGTAAAAGCAGGGTTTGAAACGTTAGTTGATGCGGGATATCAGCCTGAACTTGCATATTTTGAATGTTTACATGAACTGAAGCTAATCGTTGACCTTATGTACGAAGGTGGACTTGAAAATATGAGATATTCAGTTTCAGATACAGCGCAGTGGGGAGACTTCGTATCAGGACCACGCGTTGTGACTGAAGATACGAAGAAAGCGATGGGGGCAGTATTAGCAGAAATTCAAGATGGTACATTTGCAAGAGGGTGGATTGCAGAACATAAAGCAGGAAGACCAAATTTCCATGCGACAAATGAGAAAGAGAATAAACATGAAATCGAAGTAGTTGGACGTAAATTACGTGAAATGATGCCTTTCGTACAGCCGCGAGTAAAGGTAGGGGTTAAATAATATGAAGCAGGTTTTGTTCATGGATACAACGCTTCGTGATGGCGAACAATCACCAGGAGTAAATTTAAATGAACAAGAGAAATTACAAATTGCTAGGCAATTAGAGAGGCTTGGTATTCATGTAATGGAAGCTGGATTCGCGGCAGCTTCCGAAGGCGACTTCCAATCGGTAAAACGTATTGCGAATACAATTCAAAATGCTACGGTTATGAGTTTAGCTAGAGCGAAAGAAAGTGACATTCGAAGAGCATATGAAGCTGTGAAAGGCGCTGTATCTCCTCGTCTACACGTATTTCTAGCTACGAGTGATATTCATATGAAATATAAACTTTGTATGTCAAAAGAAGATGTGTTAAATAGTATTCATCGCTCGGTTACGCTCGGAAAATCATTATTTCCGACAGTACAATTTTCTGCAGAAGATGCGACAAGAACATCGAGAGCATTTTTAGCTGAAGCAGTAGAAATTGCGATTCGAGCAGGAGCGAATGTAATTAATATTCCGGATACAGTTGGATATACAAATCCGGAAGAGTATTATTCTCTTTTTAAATACTTACAAGAATCCGTTCCATCATATGAAAAAGCGATTTTTTCTTGTCATTGTCACGATGATCTTGGTATGGCAGTAGCAAATTCGTTAGCTGCGGTTGAAGGGGGAGCATTGCAAGTAGAAGGAACGATTAATGGCATTGGAGAAAGAGCAGGGAATGCAGCGTTAGAAGAAGTTGCGGTAGCTCTTCATATTAGAAAAGATTTTTATAAAGCAGAGCCTTCGATGACTTTAAAAGAAATTAAGGCGACGAGTATATTAGTAAGCAGGTTAACGGGTATGGTTGTACCGAAAAATAAAGCAATCGTTGGAGCGAATGCATTTGCTCATGAATCGGGCATCCACCAAGACGGGGTTTTAAAAGAAGTAACAACTTATGAAATTATCGAACCAGCGCTTATAGGAGAATCTCAAAATCTCTTTGTACTTGGGAAACACTCTGGCCGTCATGCGTTTACGGAAAAAATGAAAGAGCTTGGTTATGAATTTACAAATGAAGAGCGAGATGCGGCATTCGAAGCATTTAAAAAATTGGCTGATCGTAAAAAGGAAATTACTGAAGAAGATTTACGCGCACTTATGCTTGGTGAAGCAGCATTTGCAGCTCAGCAATATAACATTACGCAATTACAAGTGCATTTCGTATCAAATAGTACACAATGCGCAACTGTTGTGCTGAAGGATGAGGAAGGAAATGTATATGAAGATGCAGCCACTGGTTCTGGTAGTATTGAAGCGATATACAATGCGATTCAAAGAATTTTAGGATTAGAATGTGAATTGGCAGATTATCGCATACAATCTATTACACAAGGTCAAGATGCACTTGCTCACGTTCATGTTGAATTAAAAGAAGGTAGTCACCAAATATCAGGTTTCGGAGTTGCGCAAGACGTATTGGAAGCGTCGGCGAGAGCTTATGTCCATGCAGCAGGGAAATTAAAATCTCTTATAGCGCTTGTGAAATAAATAATTGATAGGTGAGAGAAGCTTTCCTCACCTATCAAATTAAAGTTCTGAAAATTCAGTTAAAAGGAGTGTTAAAAATGGAAAAACGTATCGTTTGTTTAGCTGGTGATGGTGTCGGTCCAGAAGTAATGGAGAGTGCGAAGGAAGTATTGCATATGGTAGAAAGGCTATATGGACATCATTTTCATTTGCAAGATGAGTACTTTGGTGGTGTTGCTATCGATTTAACTGGGCAACCATTACCACAGCGAACACTTGCCGCCTGTTTAGCGAGTGATGCGGTTTTACTTGGAGCAGTAGGTGGACCAAGGTGGGATAGTGCGAAAGAAAGGCCTGAGAAAGGATTATTAGCATTAAGAAAAGGACTCGGTGTATTTGCGAATGTTCGCCCTGTAACGGTAGAAAGTGCAACTGCACATTTATCACCATTAAAAAACGCTGATGAAATTGATTTCGTTGTCGTTCGTGAATTAACAGGCGGAATTTATTTTTCTTATCCGAAAGAGCGAACGGAAGAAGTGGCGACAGATACACTTACGTATCATCGCCATGAAATTGAACGTATCGTTTCGTATGCTTTTCAATTAGCAAATAAGCGGAAGAAAAAAGTAACATCTATTGATAAAGCGAATGTTTTAGAGTCTAGTAAATTATGGAGAACCGTGACAGAAGAAGTAGCACTTCGCTACCCAAATGTGGAAGTAGAACACATTTTAGTAGATGCAGCAGCTATGGAATTAATTCGGAATCCAGGAAGATTTGACGTTATTGTAACGGAAAATTTATTTGGTGATATTTTAAGTGATGAGGCTTCAGTATTAGCTGGATCATTAGGAATGCTTCCATCAGCAAGTCACGCTGAAAAGGGACCTTCATTATACGAGCCTATTCACGGATCAGCACCGGATATTGCGGGGAAAAATAAGGCGAATCCAATTGCGATGATGCGTTCTGTTGCAATGATGCTTGGGCAATCGTTCGGATTAACGAGAGAAGGATATGCAATTGAAGAAGCAGTTTCTGCAGTCCTTAAATCAGGGAAATGTACAGCAGATATCGGGGGAACTGAAACGACAACTTCATTTACAAAGGCAGTTATTCAAGAAATGGAAGAGCAAGCGTTAGTAGGGAGAGGGAGATAATGGGAAAAAGGTTACTAGATAAGCTTTGGGAAAGACATGTAGTTGCGACTAATGAAAATGGATTGGATTTATTATATATCGATCTACATCTTGTTCATGAAGTAACGTCACCGCAAGCCTTTGAAGGCTTGCGGCTTACAAATCGAACAGTCCGCAGACCAGATTTAACATTTGCAACGATGGATCATAATATTCCAACGAAAGATGTTTGGAATATTACCGACCGCATTGCGAAGCAGCAACTAGATACACTTCGGCAAAACTGTAAACAATTTCAGGTGCCATTAGCGGATATCGGAGATGAAGAGCAAGGGATCGTTCATGTAATAGGACCAGAACTTGGACTCACACAGCCAGGAAAAACGATTGTTTGTGGTGATAGTCATACAGCAACACACGGTGCTTTTGGCGCACTAGCGTTTGGTATTGGTACGAGTGAAGTGGAACATGTATTGGCAACGCAAACGTTATGGCAACGAAAGCCGAAAGCGATGGGCATTGAGTTAAAAGGAAAGTTACCGCAAGGTGTCTATGCGAAAGATATTATTTTACACCTTCTTTCAAAGTACGGAGTAGCAGTTGGAACAGGTTACGTAATGGAATTTTACGGAGAGGCCATTCATGCTATGGATATGGAAGAGAGGATGACGCTTTGCAATATGGCAATTGAAGGGGGAGCAAAGGCTGGCATTATTGCACCAGATGAAAAAACGTTTGCTTACGTAAAAGGGCGTAAATATGCACCGAAAGACTATGAATCTATTAAGAAAAAATGGTCAGAACTTTATACAGATTTAGATGCAGTTTATGATTTACATATTCTAGTAGATGTTACGGATTTAGCGCCGTACGTTACGTGGGGAACAAATCCTAGTATGGGTGTTCGGATCGATGAGAAATTGCCAGAAAAGCATGATGCAAATGATGAAAGAGCGTTTTCTTATATGGGATTGAGTCCCGGACAAAGTACGTATGACATTCCAGTTCAACATGTTTTCATTGGATCTTGTACAAATTCCAGGCTTTCTGACTTAGAAATTGCTGCATCTGTCGTGAAAGGTAAAAAAGTAAAAGAAGGTGTGCGAGCACTTGTTGTACCTGGATCTCAAAGGGTAAGAGAAGCAGCGATGCATAAAGGATTACATCGCATATTTGAAGAAGCTGGATTTGAATGGAGAGAGCCCGGATGCTCAATGTGTCTAGGTATGAATCCAGATCAAGTGCCTGAAGGAGAACATTGTGCCTCTACGTCCAATCGCAATTTTGAAGGAAGACAAGGAAAGGGAGCACGAACGCATTTAGTTAGCCCGGCAATGGCGGCAGCGGCTGCGTTATATGGTCATTTTGTTGA
This sequence comes from Bacillus cereus group sp. Bce041, assembly GCF_052646455.1. NCBI lineage: Bacteria > Bacillati > Bacillota > Bacilli > Caryophanales > Bacillaceae > Bacillus > Bacillus cereus group sp. Bce041. The sequence goes on along the minus strand of NZ_JBQXON010000002.1, from coordinate 481,618 downwards.
TATTAGAAAGGAGAGTTATGATGGAGCCATTTCGTATTCATAAAGGTACTGCCGCAGTACTGATGAATGATAACATTGATACAGATCAAATTATTCCGAAGCAATATTTAAAGAGAATTGAAAGAACTGGGTTTGGGAAGTTTTTATTTGATGAGTGGCGATATGATAATAAACGCCAAGAAAACCCTAATTTCCCGCTTAATGCACAAGAAAGAAAAGGAGCCAGCATATTAATCACAGGTGATAATTTTGGATGTGGCTCGTCAAGAGAACATGCTCCATGGGCACTTGCTGATTATGGTTTCCGCGTTATTATCGCTGGAGGATTTGCCGATATCTTTTATATGAATTGTATGAAGAATGGCATGTTACCGATTGTAATGGATAAAGATATGCGTGAACAACTTGCTAAAACAGATGCGAGGGAACAAATTACAGTTGATTTAGAAAATGAAATAATGACAACGAATACGCATAGATTCCATTTTACGATCGAGAAAATGTGGAAAGAGAAGTTATTAAATGGTTTAGATGAAATTAGTATTACAATGCAATATGAACAAGAAATAAAAGAGTATGAAAGAAAAGTGGCTTTACATTAAAAAAAAATGACGGAATATTAAAAATGTATTTACATTCAAAATTAACTGTTATATACTATGTGAAAATCAGAGGAGAAAGGGAGTAAGTATTATGAATATCGTGCAATCTATTACAATGCTTACACAACTACATCATCATACATGAAACCCTTGAACCTAGCGTGAAAACGTGTAGGTACAAGGGTTATTCCCGTTGTACCTACACTCTACTGAAGAGCCTTGTAGGTATTTTGTCTACAAGGCTCTTTTTATTTTCGGCTTAGGGGAATGAAATAGGCATACATTAGAAGGGGAAAGGTGTGAAAATTTAGATGACAAAATGGAAACGAGCAAACCCGAATGGAACGAGAGATTATTTATTCGAAGAATGTACGTTAATTGAAGAAGTAGAACAAAAATTAAGGCTTACTTTTTTAGAGAGAGGTTATGAGGAAATAAGAACACCTACAATTGAATTTTATGATGTTTTTGCATTTCAAAATAGACCGATAGATGAAGAGAAGATGTATAAATTTTTTGATGAAAAGGGAAGGATTATCGTTTTACGTCCAGATATGACAATTCCTTTAGCGAGAGTTATTGGAACACAGAGATGGGATACGCCACTTAAAGTGACGTATAGCGGGAATGTATTTCGAGCGAATGAATCCCATTCTGGAAAATATAATGAAATCGTACAAAGTGGTATTGAAGTTATCGGGATTGATAATGTAAGAGCTGAAATTGAATGTGTAATAAGTGTCATTCAAGCACTTCAAAAGTTGAAGGTGCAATCTTTTACAATTGAGATTGGGCAAGTACAGTTATATAAATGTATTGTAAAAAAACTCTCCATCCAGGATGAAGAAGAAAGGGTACTTAGAACGTATATAGAAAGTAAAAATTATGCAGCCCTCTCAAATTTTATCGGAGAAAAGAAATTAGATCGATGCGATGAGACAGTAAGATTACTTGAGAAATTGCCAAGGCTATTTGGAAATTTAGAAGTTATTGAGGAAGCAGAAAAGCTTGCTTCAAGTAATGAAATGAAAATGGCAATTGCAAGAGTAAAAGAAATGTATGAAACAATTGAAATGTTAGGATATGGTTCTTACATATCAATTGATTTGGGCATGATTCAACACTTAGATTACTATACGGGTGTTATTTTCAAAGGATATATATATGAAATTGGAGAAGAAATCGTTAGTGGCGGAAGGTACGATGAGCTAATTGGGAATTTTGGAGAAATGCTGCCAGCTGTTGGACTCGCGGTACAAGTAAATCAAATTGTGAAGGCGCTGCAAGAGCAGCAAGAACCATATGAACGAAATCAAATTGATATTGTGATTCATTATGAGTTAAATAGATTAGCGGAAGCAGAAAGGCTACGAAATTTACTTCGAAAGGATGGGAAAAATGCTTGGTTATCTCTATTCTCTAATTTAAGCGATACCTTTCAATTTGCAAGAAAAAATAAAATAGGAACGGTCGTTGAGGCAAAGAATGAATACTTAGTGGAATATGTATGGAATGAGAAATGGGTAGTCCAGAAAGAAGGAGAGGCTTCATGCGTAACATTCAAATTGCGTTAACGAAAGGAAGATTAGAAAAACATGTCATTCCACTTTTTGAGCAGATTGGAATTGATTGTTCCGAGCTCAAAAATAAAGGTCGGAAGCTTGTATTTCAAAGTAAAAATACAAATGTTTCATTTATTTTAGTAAAAGCGATTGATGTTGCTACTTATGTAGAACATGGGGTAGCTGATATTGGCATCGTTGGAAAAGATATTTTAATGGAAAACGAGAAAGATATTTATGAAATGCTGGATTTAGGAGTGGGGATTTGTAAGTTTTGTGTTGCTTCTATTCCTACGTATAATCCGAAGAGTTACCGGAAGAAAAGAATCGCTACGAAATACCCCCATATTACTTCTACTTATTATCATGATAAGGGAGAGGATGTAGAAATTATTAAGATAGAAGGTTCTGTAGAAATCGCTCCTCTTCTTGGATTGGCAGATGCGATTGTAGATATTGTTGAAACAGGAAAAACATTACAAGAGAATGGACTCATTGTATTTGAGGAAATGTACTTTATATCGGCTCGGATGATTGTAAATAAGGCAGCCTTAAAAACTAAAAAAGACGAAATATTCAGCATTATAAATATGATGGAGCAAGAAATCTTATCAGGGAAATAGGAGGATTTAAAATGGAAATCATTTATGAAGAATTTAAGGAGGCATTATCTAAAATAAAAGTGCTAAGAGAAAACGCTAATATAATAGAAGAAACTGTTCAAAGAAGTGTAAGAGAAATCATTAGACATGTAAGGGAAGGGAAAGATGAGGCTTTATCTTTCTATACAAAAAAGTTTGATGGTGTAGAGATGAAAGATTTTCGTGTAAGTGAAGAAGAAATACAGCAAGCGAGTATGTTTGTAGAGAATTCATTTTTAGAAGCTTTAAAAGAGGCGAAGAAAAACGTTGTTTCGTATCACGAAAAGCAAAAGAAGCACTCAATATTCGATTGTGAAAGTAAAGGGATAATTAGAGGGCAACTCATTCGGCCGTTAGAAAATGTAGGTGTATATGTACCGGGTGGGACAGCCTCATATCCTTCTTCAGTATTAATGAATGTATTGCCGGCGAAACTCGCAGGTGTGAAAAAGATTGTAATGGTAACACCGCCGAGGAAAGGAGGAATTGATCCGCATATATTAGCTGCTGCAGATCTTGCGGGAGTAGATGAAATTTATACGATAGGTGGCGCACAAGCAATTGCTGCTTTAGCATACGGGACGGAATCGATTCCGAAAGTGGATAAAATAGTTGGACCGGGAAATTTGTACGTCGCTCTAGCGAAACGAGAAGTATACGGAATAGTAAATATCGATATGATTGCTGGTCCATCAGAAATTGTAGTTGTCGCGGATGAAACAGGTAATGCAAAATATATCGCAGCGGATTTATTATCGCAAGCAGAGCATGATGAGAGAGCAACGGCGATTTGTATTACAACGAATATAGAACTAGCTAAAGAAGTAGAAAAAGAGGTAGAAAGACAGTTGGAAACGTTACCAAGAAGTGAAATTGCACGTGAATCAATAAATAGAAATGGAGCCATCTTTATCGTTCCTTCTTTAGAGGAGGCACTAAAGTTATCAAATGAAATTGCTCCAGAACATTTAGAGTTACATATAAAAGAACCAATGAATGCTCTAGATTATGTGAAACATGCAGGCTCTATTTTCCTTGGGCCATATTCACCTGAACCGCTCGGGGATTATTTAGCGGGACCGAATCATGTATTACCAACGAGCGGAACGGCAAGATTTTTTTCTCCGTTATCAGTCGATGATTTCGTGAAAAAATCAAGTTTTATTTCTTATACGGAGGAAGCATTAAAAAATGTACAGCATCATATTGTAGAGCTTGCAAATAAAGAAGGGTTACATGCACATGCGAGAGCAATCCAAATAAGGTTTGAGGAGGAACAATAATGCGTCAGTCCAGTCAAGTACGTGAGACGACAGAAACAAAAATTAAATTAAGTTTGCAGCTTGATGAAAGTACAAATGTATCTATTCAAACGAGGGTTGGTTTTTTCGATCATATGCTTACTTTATTTGCTAGACATGGAAGATTTGGATTGCAAGTTGAAGCAGAAGGTGATGTATTTGTCGATGCACATCACACCGTTGAAGATGTTGGAATTGTACTCGGAAATTGCTTGAAAGAAGCATTGCAAAACAAAGAGGGAATTAATCGTTACGGTTCTGCGTATGTACCGATGGATGAATCTTTAGGATTTGTCGCAATTGATATAAGTGGACGCTCATATTGTGTATTTCAAGGGGAATTAACAAATCCGAAGCTCGGGGATTTTGATACAGAATTGACGGAAGAATTTTTTAGAGCAGTTGCACATGCTGCCAATATTACATTACATGCGCGCGTTCTGTACGGAAGTAATACACATCACAAAATTGAAGCATTATTTAAAGCTTTTGGTAGAGCGCTTAGAGAAGCGGTCGAAAAAAATGCCAACATTACTGGTGTAAATTCAACGAAAGGAATGTTGTAATTGATTGCCATTATAGATTATGGAATGGGGAATATTCGCAGTGTAGAGCAAGCATTAAAATATATTGGCGCAGAGTACATTGTAACGAGTGATAAAAAAGAGATATTGAGAAGCGATGGCGTGATTTTACCGGGAGTAGGTGCATTTCCGAAAGCGATGGACGTATTAGAAGAAAGAGATTTAGTGTGTGTACTAAAAGAAGTTTGTGACATAGGAAAACCACTCCTCGGTATATGTTTGGGTATGCAACTTTTATTTGAACGAAGTGAGGAACTAAAAGATTGTAGAGGGTTAGGTTTACTACCAGGGGAAATTCGTAAGTTAAAAGTTTCGTATAAAATTCCTCATATGGGATGGAATGAATTAAGGAAGGAAAGAGAATTTCCGCTTTGGAATGGATTAGTGGATGGTTCTTTCGTGTATTATGTTCACTCATATTACGCGGATTGTCCAGATGAAATTGTATGCGGAGTAAGTGATTATGGAATGCAAGTACCAGGGTTTGTCGCGAAAGGAAATGTATTTGGTGCACAGTTTCATCCAGAAAAAAGTGGCGAAATTGGCATGCAAATATTAAAAAATTTTCAAGGGGTGGTAGAAGCATGGAAATCTTCCCAGCTATCGATTTAAAAGAAGGACGATGCGTTAGACTTTATCAAGGAGAGTTTAGTAAAGAAACGGTGATGAATGAAGATCCAGTAGCGCAGGCGATCATATTTGAAAAGCTTGGAGCGGAAATACTACACATTGTTGATTTAGACGGTGCAATTGCTGGCGAGTCTTTAAATTTGCCCGTCATTGAAAAAATCTGCAAGGCGGTACGTATTCCTGTGCAAGTGGGAGGAGGAATTCGTTCACTTGTAACGGTGGAGAAGTTATTGTCAGCAGGTGTAGAAAAAGTGATTTTAGGAACAGCAGCTCTTTATGATAAGTCATTTTTAGAGGAAGCAGTTCGTCTATATAAAGAGAAAATCATTGTTGGAATTGATGCAAAAAATGGTTTCGTAGCAACGAGAGGTTGGCTTGATCTATCTGAAATTTCTTACGTTAGTTTAGCGAAACAAATGGAAAGTTTAGGTGTTCAAACGATTGTGTTTACAGACATTTCGAAAGACGGGACGCTTGCAGGTCCAAATTTTGAACAATTAGCGATACTTCAAAAAAGTGTGGGCATTCGTCTCATCGCCTCTGGAGGGGTGGCATCTATTCAAGATGTGAAAAAGTTAAATGATATGAATATATATGGTGTCATAATTGGAAAGGCGCTTTACGAGAAAACGATTGATTTAGAAGAAGTATTACAGGTAACGAAGTTATGTTAGCGAAACGAATTATTCCATGTCTAGATGTGAAAGAAGGGCGAGTCGTAAAGGGTGTAAATTTTATAGGATTACAAGATGTCGGTGATCCGGTTGAAATAGCTGAAGCATATAACGAGGCAGGGGCAGATGAAATCGTATTTTTAGATATTACGGCGACTCATGAAGGAAGAAAAACGATTATAGATGTTGTAGAAAAAACAGCAGCAAAAGTATTTATTCCTCTTACGGTTGGCGGGGGGATATCAAGTGTGAAAGATATGTACAATTTACTAAGAGCTGGGGCAGACAAAGTTTCAATAAACTCAGCGGCAGTGCGAAACCCGAAGTTAATAGAAGAAGGGGCAGAACACTTTGGATCACAATGTATTGTCGTGGCAATTGATGCTAGAAAAGTAGCAGAAGGTAAATGGAACGTATATGTCAACGGCGGAAGAGTTGACACAGGAATGGATGCCATAGAATGGGCGAAGCGTGTTGTTAAACTTGGGGCAGGTGAAATTTTGTTAACGAGTATGGATGCAGATGGAACGAAAAGCGGATATGACCTTCGTTTAACAGAAGAAATTTCAAAAAGTGTTTCTATTCCAGTCATCGCATCAGGGGGCTGTGGTCATACGGATCATATTATAGAAGTTTTTCAAAAGACAACAGTTGATGCAGCGTTAGCGGCATCCATCTTTCATTATGGTGAGGCGACAGTGCATAGTGTAAAGCGAAAATTAAGAGATGCAAATATTGAGGTGCGGTTATGAAACCTAATTTTTCAAAAGGATTAATACCGGCAATTGTCATCGAAGAAGGTACGAAAGACGTTTTAATGCTAGCTTATATGAATGAAGAAGCATATGAAAAAACGTTAGAGACGAAAAGAACATGGTTTTATTCTCGTTCTAGGCAGTCGTTATGGAATAAGGGGGAAACATCAGGGAATGTTCAATATGTACAATCTTTATATTTAGATTGTGATCAAGATTCAATTGTTGTGAATGTGAAACAAGTAGGACCTGCTTGTCATACGGGAGAGAAGACATGTTTTCACTATCAAATTATATAGGGGGATACATATGGAAAATGCCTTTAAGTTGCTGTATAAAACAATTGAAGAACGAAAGGAAAGCCCACTTCCTGAATCGTATACAAATTATTTATTTTCAAAAGGAGAAGATAAAATTTTAAAGAAGATTGGTGAAGAGTGTGCTGAAGTAATTATCGCATGTAAAAATAATGATAAAGAAGAAGTAGTGAAAGAAATGGTTGATGTATTTTATCACTGTTTCGTTTTATTAGCTGAAAAAAATATTGCATTGGAAGATGTCATGCGAGAGGTGAAAGAACGAAATGGAAAGCTTTCGAAAGTTGGGGATAGAAGGGAAATAGATACATTATAAGGGGAAATGTATATGAAAGTAGATTATCATCTTCACTTAGAAGAAGGACCGTATTCAATAGGATGGCTTGCTAAAATAAATGAAGCATTGGAATGTTATGAACCGCTTCAAGAAAGGCATTCTATTGATTGGCTTATGAAAACACAAGAGCGTTTGCAAAAGCGTGTGAAGGAAGGGCCATTTACAACAGAATGGATAGATCTATATTTAGAAGAAGCTGTGCGAAAAGGAATAAAAGAAGTGGGAATTGTTGATCATCTATATCGTTTTCATGAAGCAAAAGGATATTATGAAAAATATGTAGATATTAGTGATTCTAAGCTCGGTCGTATACAGAAGGAATGGTTAGATCAAGTAAGGGTAGTTTCACTGTATGATTTTACAAAGGCAATTGAAGAGGCGAAAGAACGATGGGGGAAAAGAGGTGTCACACTTAAACTTGGAATTGAAGCGGATTATTTTATTGGTTGTGAAGGAGAGTTAAAAGAATTATTAGCGCTAGGAGACTTTGATTATGTAATTGGTTCCGTTCATTTTCTAAATGGCTGGGGATTTGATAATCCAGATACGAAAGAATATTTTGAGGTGCATGACCTACGCGCATTATATGATATGTTTTTTAAAACAGTTGAGAGTGCGATTCGTATCGAGTTATTTGATATTATCGCTCATCTTGATAATATAAAGGTATTTAATTATCGATTGGATGAGAATGAACAGCTTTCTTATTATGAGGAAATTGCCTGTGCATTAGTAGAAACGAATACGGCAACAGAAATAAATGCAGGATTATACTATCGTTATCCTGTTCGTGAAATGTGCCCAAGTCCACTATATTTACAAGTATTAGCTAAGTATGGTGTTCCAATTACGATTTCTTCGGATGCCCATTACCCAAATGATTTAGGGAATTATGTACAAGAAAATGTACAAACATTACGAGCTCACGGTGTTACTCAGGTTGCAACATTTACGAAGCGAGCAAGAGTAATGAGGTCGCTTGAAGAAGAAGTAACAAATTCAAAATGAAACGCAATTTTTTGATGAAAACTGTTCTTTTTGTTCAAAATAAGAAAGAATGAAAAGGAGGGTAAGAAATGGCGAAACAACAAAATAAACAAAATGTACAAGGTGCACAGCAACAAGCTTATACTTCTGAAACGAATGCTGCATCTCAATCGGTTATTGAGGAGCAAATTAGCGATACGGTTGCAGAAGGAACTATTGATGTGAAGCTCGGAAAAGAATCGCAGGAAAAAGCGTAAGAAAAGGGGAGAGTTGCATCTCCTCTTTTTTCATGGAAAAGTGTCGATTTTCAAAACTATAATCAAATTCCTTGGTTTTTATATGTGGATTTCTTACAATGAAATATAAGAGATGTCTTATTTTCTATAGAAGAGGTGTTAGTAGTGGCAAAAATATTAGTAGCGGGAAAAATTCCGGAAATTGGATTAGAACTATTAAAAGATCATAATGTAGAAATGTACAATAAAGAGGAGTTAATTTCTATAGATGAATTAACAGAGCGTGTAAAAGATAAAGATGCATTGTTAAGTTTACTTTCGACAAAGGTGCCAAAAGAAGTTATTGATGCAGCGCCTCATTTAAAGATTGTTGCAAACTATGGTGCTGGTTACGACAATATTGATTACACGTATGCGGGCGAAAAAGGAATTGCAGTTACGAATACACCGAAAGTATCAACGGAAGCGACTGCAGAATTAACATTTGCACTTCTTTTAGCAGCGGCGCGTAGAATTCCTGAAGGGGATACGTTATGTCGTACGACTGGATTTAACGGATGGGCACCGTTATTTTTCTTAGGACGAGAAGTTCATGGTAAGACAATCGGAATTATAGGTCTTGGAGAAATTGGGAAGGCTGTTGCAAAACGTGCGAAAGCATTTGGAATGGATGTTTTATATACAGGGCCAAATCGTAAGCTTGAAGCTGAAAGTGAACTGGGAGCAACGTATGTGACGTTGGAAGAATTATTACAAACAGCAGACTTTATTACAATTAACTGTGCTTATAATCCAAAATTACATCATATGATTGATGAAGAGCAGTTTAAAATGATGAAGAAAACAGCGTATATTGTAAATGCTTCACGTGGACCAATTATGAATGAAGCAGCACTTGCTCATGCATTAAAAACAAATGAAATTGAAGGAGCAGCTCTTGACGTGTTTGAATTTGAACCGAAAATTACAGAAGAGCTAAAAGAATTAAAGAATGTAGTACTTGCTCCACATGTAGGGAATGCAACATTTGAAACTCGTGATGCGATGGCTGAAATGGCTGTCAGAAATATTTTAGCTGTATTAAACGGCGAAGAGCCAGTAACACCTGTAAATCAAAAGGTATTAGTTACAAAATAAAAAGAAACCTTCCGGACTCGGAAGGTTTTCTTATTTTTCTTTATTCGCTTTTTTAGACGGTCTTTGTCTAATGAATTGAGATAACATGTACAAAATATATAGTGGAATGGCAATGAATAAGAAAACAGAAAAATTTCCAAATCCTGTTTGATACATTGTAATAATGATTCCAACTAAAAATAGTGTAATAATGATGCTATATCGTGGAATTGGTACATCTTTTAAACTTGGGATACGAATGCGGCTCACCATTAAAAATGCGAACGTTACAAATACGGTAATAAGAACGATTTTTGGAATGGTATGTGAAAATAATGTTAAGAAAGCAACAAGCCCTCCCGCTGCTGTAATCGGTACTCCAGTGAAATATTTCATTGAAGTAGAAGATGGTGTTACATTAAATCGTGCTAAACGATATGCTCCGAAAAGAGGGAATAATCCCGCTATGTATAATCCGATGATTCCGTAGTTTGAGAAAGATGTGTAATACATTAAAACAGCTGGTGCTGCACCAAATGTTACGACATCTGCAAGCGAGTCGAGCTCTTTTCCCATTTGTGAATCAACACGTAATAAACGAGCAACACGACCATCAAGACTATCTAACATCATCCCGATAAGTACTAAAATAGCAGCTGATTTATAATATCCTAAAGATGCATAGCCGATTGATAAAAATCCGCTATATAAATTTCCGAGCGTAAATAAGTTTGGAATAGCTGCTCTATACAAAATCTGATCCCTTGCTTTCTGTAATAAATTCTTAATTAGTGTATGAAAGTTTACTTATTTTATCATACCATAAATTTATTCCTCATACGAAAGAAATTACCAATTTGTGAAAGATTTCATAGAAGGATGGTTTGAAAATTAAGTGAAAATAAAAAGAGGAAGCAACTTGTATAAAGTTGCTTCCTTTACTATTCAAATTTCGTTGTCATCGTTCCAGTTTTATATCGATTATTAGGATCGAAGCGTAATAAATCTCCATAAATTAATTTGTCGGAGAATTTTAATTCTGTTTTTGCTTTTTCAATATACGGCTGACATAGCGTCATGTCAGCTTCTTCACCCGTACTTCTTTTGTAGCACATATTTTTTGTATAAACATACTCTTCAGAAACAAAGCTACCATCACGCATTACCATAAGCGGGTCTTTCTCTTTAATAAATAAGTCAGTTCCAAATTCAACGGATTTATTTGTTTTAATACCAAGTAAATGAAGGAGCGTTGGCTTAATATCAATTTGACCGGATACTTTAGAAACAACTTTTCCTTCTTGGCCAGGCACATGAATAATAAGAGGGACTCGTTGTAATTGCATAGAATCGAATGGTGTAATAGTATCTTTTCCTAGGAACTGTGCCATAGCTGCGTTATGGTTTTCGGAAATACCGTAATGATCACCATAAATGACAATAACGGAATTATCATATAATCCTTCTTCTTTTAATTGTTGAATAAATAATTTAAGAGCTTCATCTGTGTAACGAACAGTTGGGAAGTAGCGGTTTACAACACCACTTTCCGAGTTGAATTCATCAACATATTGATCTTCCGGATTTAGAAGAAACGGAAAATGATTTGTTAATGTAATAAATTTTGTATAGAACGGTTGCGGTAAAGATTTTAACTTTGGAATAGATTGTTCAAAGAACTCTTTATCTTTTAATCCCCAACCGACAGACATTTGCTCCGTTCCTGCGTAATCATTTAAATTAAAATAACGATCATATCCAAGCGCAGGATACATTACATCCCGATTCCAAAACGTTTTATCGTTTGAATGGAAGACGGCAGAAGAATATCCGTATTTCTTTAATTGTTCTGGTGTCGCTGTGTATTCATTTGTTGCATGAGTAAAGAATACAGAACCACGATCTAGCGGATAAAGTGAGTTTTCAACGATAAATTCAGCATCAGAAGTTTTGCCTTGTCCAGTTTGATGATAGAAGTTATCGAAATAGAAACTATCCTTAATAAATTCATTTAAAAATGGTGTAATTTCTTTTCCATTTATTTTTTTATTAATAACAAAGTTTTGTGTAGATTCCATTGAAATTAAAATTACATTTTTACCTTTTGCAGCTCCAAATAAGTTTTTATCAACTTGTTTGTCTTTTGAGTCTGTATAGTTTTTAATTTCAGAAAACCCATCCCCACTTGCAAATACACGCTCAGCTGAAGACTTGGATTGAAGCGTAATATCAAATAGATGGTATGTGTATAAACCTAAATTCTTCACGACAGTTTGACGGTCAAATGAGCGCGAGAACATTTGTGGTTTATAAATAACTGATACAACAATTTGTAGTGCTAATAAAGCTGTTACACCGCTAAAGAAAGTTCGCTTCTCTGAGCGGGAAAGTGGTGTTTTGTCGCCAAATGATGGGAATTTACGTGAAATAAACATTAAAATAATTGCATCTGCAAATAAAAGTAATGTTTTGTACGTAAAGAGTTCTTTTATACTTGTCCCTAAATCAGCCATATTGTTTGTTTGGAATAAAACCGGGAAAGTAACGAAATCGTTATAGAACCCATAAAACATTGCGTTTCCAAATAAAATAAATGACAGTATAAAACTGATTCCAATTATAATTCGGTTTCGGTGCTTAGATGCAAGTAAAGCTAAGCCGAAAAATAAAAGTAACGCAGCTAGTGGATTGATAAAAAGCATGAATTCTTCAAAGAAATTATCAATTTTAATATCAAATGCTAGCTTGTACACAATATATGTTTTAATCCATAGTAAAACGACTGCAACGAGTGCAAATCGCAGTTTTGGAAACAGATGTTGTAGCATAATATACTCCTCTCCTAAAAAGCATGACAGTTCTTGTGAGTCAGTTTGCTTAACGACTCATTTTATATATACGAACAGTCCTTTGTTATTATGATTATTATACTATGAGTATCATTATACGAAAATAAAAGAAGGTTGTGGGCTTTTTTATAATAATCGAGTAGAAAAAGAGTGGTGGGAGACAATAAAACAGAATTTCTATGTATGATAATTATCGTACGCAGAAAGAATCGCGTGATAATACGGAGGTTATAATGCGAAAATTATTATATTTTATAGCATGCAGTAGTGTTATACTTTTTACTTCACCGAGTGTGTCGGTAGCCCAATATGATGCACCTCTTATGGAAGATGCACTTTATTCTGTTTTATTTCCAAAAATAAATAAAGCAATTGAAAAACAATATGGAAGTTTGAAACCTTATCAATGTCCTAAAATTATTAGTTTAAAAAAAGTGTATAGCGGTACATATTTATTTCAAGCAAGTATTGAAGTGACAAAGTATGAACGTGTTGCTGGGAAAATTGCTCCACCATTTGAGAAGGTAACGATTACATTTAATAACGAAGAAGGCGAATGGGAAGTGACAAAGATTTCAGTAAAGCGCTTACCAAATGATACGAAACTAAACTGTAAAAAAACAATATAAAAAATTGTTTGACAAATAAAATGGTCCTTTGGTATTGTTAATAGCAACAATTAGATGTTTGAAAATTAAATAGACTTACCTCATCTACTCTCAAAGGTAGAGGCCGCGATAGGAAAGAGTAAGCTATGGGAGATTTAATGGAATCTGTGATCATAGGTTGAAAGGGACTATTGCCGAAATATAAGAATAACCATCTTATTCATATATTGGGACTGCATTGAATAAATGTAGTACTGTCATAAGATTTATTTTATGGAGAGCTATTTGGAGATGTTGATGCGGTTTCTTATTTTGAGGAGATAACAACTCGTTTATTTTTTCAATATATATTTTTCCTAATAAGAAACGCGTGTGAACATTGTTCCGCGCGTTTTTTGTCTATCTAAAAGCGTGCTGCAATGAATAGAAGATTGGGGTTATGAGTTTTAGAGGAAATAAGGGAGGAATTTAAATGTATTTACACGGCACAAGCCGAATTAATGGGCAAGGACACTTAGAAATTGGAGGGTGCGATACGACGCAGCTAGCAAAGCAATACGGAACACCACTTTATGTATACGATGAAGAGTCTATTCGAGGAAAATGCCGAGCATTTCATCGTGCTTTTAAAGAAAGTGGTTTCTCTTATCAAGTAGCATATGCAAGCAAGGCGTTCTTGTGCATGGAGATGTGCCGAGTAGCTCGTGAAGAGAGTATGTCATTAGACGTTGTTTCTGGGGGAGAATTATATACTGCGCTCCAAGCAGGATTTCCGGCATCACGTATTCATTTTCATGGAAATAATAAAACAGAAGAAGAAATAGTGATGGCTCTTCAGGCGAATATCGGTTGTTTTGTCGTAGATAATTTCTTTGAATTAGAAGTTTTACACGATTTAGCGATGCAACATGGGAAATTTGTGAACATATTAATTCGTGTAACGCCTGGAGTAGAGGCGCACACACATGAATATATTACAACAGGTCAAGATGATTCGAAATTTGGATTTGGTGTTTCAAACGGTCAAGCGATGCAGGCAATTGGATTTGCTTTACAAAAATCAAATTATAATGTGCTAGGGATCCATTCACATATTGGGTCGCAAATATTTGAAACAGCTGGTTTTGTTCGAGCAATTGAAGTTCTTCGCCAATTTTTAGAAGAAGTGAGAGAGCAAACAAACTATGTAGTAAAAGTGTTAAATGTAGGCGGGGGATTTGGAATACGTTACACAGAGTCAGATACACCATTAACTCTTGAGACATATGTGCGAGCTGTAACAAGTGCAGTGAGAGAACAATTTACTGTATGTGAATATCCATTGCCAGAAATATGGATTGAGCCAGGCCGTAGCATTGTAGGTGATGCTGGGACAACAATTTATACAGTTGGATCTGTGAAAGATATTCCTGGTATTCGGAAATATGTATCAGTCGATGGTGGAATGACAGATAATTTAAGACCTGCTTTATATAGTGCGCGTTATGAAGCGATGTTAGCGAATCGAGGGAATGATGAGAATGAGGAACTCGTTTCGATTGCTGGGAAATGCTGTGAGAGTGGAGACATGTTGATTTGGGATATTCATTTACCGAAAGTCGCTGCTTCTGATTTACTAGCAGTTTCCTGTACAGGAGCATACGGGTACTCGATGGCGAATAATTACAATCGGATTCGAAGACCAGCCGTTGTCTTTGCAAAAGGCGGAACATCGCAAGTAGTTGTGGAACGCGAAACATATGAAAATATTATTGGGAACGATCGCATACGTATTAAAGAGCTTGTCTAAATAGGAAAAGGAGTTGTTCGAATGGACAATTCCTTTTTTATAAAATAAAATAATTAAAATATATCGGAAAACTAGGATTGAAAAAAATCAGAATTGTGATAAAATACAAATACAAAGCTTATCAAGAGAAGCGGAGGGAACTGGCCCGAAGAAGCTCGGCAACCTGCTTATAGAAAGCAAGGTGCTAAATCCAGCAAAATGGGATCCATTTTGAAAGATAAGGTAAAATATATTACCGAACAGTCTTTTCGAAATGGGAAAGATTTTTTTTATGAATAAAAAGGGGGGCTGTTCGCGTGAGTGTACGGGAACATTTTGATGAAGTATCCGAGAAGATTGAAGCGATGCTTGCTGATATGAAATATGGTTCAATTACAATTGTTGTGCAAGATGGAAAAGTAATTCAGTTAGAGAAAAGTGAAAAAGTACGTTTAAAGTGAAAAGCGCTGACTAGAAAAACTAGAGGCGGTTTTAACCTATTTTCATTAGGTTAAAACCGTCTTTTTGCTTTTACAGGGGGAAAAAACATGTTGACGTATGAAACGTGGGAAGAAAATGTTGTTTCGTTTTCGGAAGAAGATGAAACAAAAGGTGCGTTATCAGTATTAAATTGGGCTTATAAAGAATATAAAGATGAGGTTGTCTACGCATGTAGCTTTGGGGTGGAAGGTATGGTATTGCTGCACATTATAAACCAAGTAAATCCATCTGCTAAAGTTGTATTTTTGGATACAAATGTTCATTTTCAAGAAACGTATGAATTAATTCAAAAAGTGCGGGAACGATTTCCTTCATTGAATATTATAGAAAAACAGCCAGAACTTACACTTGATGAACAGGCGAAGTTGCATGGTGAAAAACTGTGGGAGAGCAATCCGAATCTTTGTTGTAAGATTAGAAAAATTTTACCTTTAGAAAAATCATTAGTCGTGGAAAAAGCATGGATATCGGGCTTAAGAAGGGAACAATCAGAAACACGTAAGCATACAAAGTTTATAAATCAAGATCATCGTTTTCAATCTATTAAAGTTTGTCCACTCATTCATTGGACGTGGAAAGAAGTTTGGCGATATGTATACAAACATAGCTTGCCGTATAACCCGTTGCATGATGTTGGCTATCCAAGTATTGGGTGTGAGAAATGTACGTTACCTGTAGGGGATGGTGGCGATTCAAGAGATGGTAGATGGGCTGGAAAAGTGAAAACTGAATGTGGTCTTCATTACCAATAAGATGAATCTTGAAATAAAGCTAAGAGAGGATATAGAAAAATGAGCATAGTAAACGAATTAGTAAACCGTATAGATGAGACATATGACGTATCACAAATTGAAAAAGAAATTAAATTAGACAATATTGCGTTAAGTGATTTAGAACTATTGGCGACAGGTGGATATAGCCCCCTTACTGGTTTTTTAGGGAAGGAAGATTATGATTCTGTTGTAGAAACGCTTCGTTTAGCAAATGGTAGTGTGTGGAGTATACCGATTACATTACCGGTAACAGAAAAAGTCGCAGAAAGCCTGAAGGCTGGAGAGGAAGTAAAGCTTGTCAGCAATGGAAATATATACGGTGTCATTCAAATAGAAGATATTTTTGTACCAGATAAAGAAAAAGAAGCGTTACTTGTATATAAAACAACGGATGAGGCTCATCCAGGAGTGAAAAAATTATATGAACGACCAAACGTTTACGTTGGAGGAACTATTATTCTAACAAAACGCTTTGAAAATAATCAATTTCCTTCTTATCATTTAGACCCAATTGAAACGAGGGAAGCATTTAAAAAACGTGGGTGGAAAACAGTGGTCGGATTTCAAACGAGAAACCCGGTACATCGTGCCCATGAGTATATTCAAAAATCTGCTCTTGAAATTGTAGATGGTCTCTTTTTAAATCCGCTCGTCGGAGAAACGAAATCGGATGATATTCCTGCTGATGTAAGAATGGAAAGCTATGAAGTACTTCTTCAAAACTATTATCCGAAAAATCGTGTCTTTTTAAGTGTATTTCCTGCTGCCATGCGTTACGCAGGACCAAGGGAAGCGATATTTCATGCGTTAGTAAGAAAGAATTTTGGATGTACCCACTTTATAGTAGGGCGTGATCATGCTGGAGTAGGAGATTATTACGGAACGTATGAAGCGCAAGAAATCTTCACAAATTTTACGATAGAAGAGTTAGGAATTACACCACTATTCTTTGAACATAGTTTTTACTGCACGAAATGTGAAGCGATGGCTTCAACGAAAACATGTCCGCACGGAAAAGAAGATCATGTTATTTTATCGGGTACGAAAGTAAGAGAATTATTAAGAAACGGTGAGATTCCACCAAGTACATTTAGTCGTAAAGAAGTAGTGGAAGTGCTAATTAAAGGCTTGAAAAAAGAAGTAGTAACAGAATAGGGAGAGAACGAGATGGATACGAATATTACTTGGCATACAGCTTCGGTTTCAAAAGATGAGAGAAGAGTGAAGAATGGACATCATAGTTTTGTAATTTGGTTTACTGGTTTATCAGCTTCGGGTAAATCTACAGTAGCGAATGCGGTCGCTCGTAAACTGTTTGAAAAGAATATTGGAAATTATGTGCTGGATGGGGATAACATTCGCCACGGTTTAAATAAAGACTTAGGATTTTCTGAAAGTGATCGCATGGAAAATATAAGACGTATTGGCGAAGTGGCAAAGTTATTTGTAGACCAAGGAGCAGTTGTCCTTACAGCATTTATTTCACCATTTCGAGTAGACCGCAAACAAGTAAGAGATTTATTAGCGGCAGATGAATTTATTGAAATTTTTGTGAAGTGTCCGATTGAAGAGTGTGAGAAACGTGATCCGAAGGGACTTTATAAAAAGGCAAGAAAAGGTGATATTAAGGATTTCACAGGTATTGATTCGCCTTATGAAGAGCCAGAGCAAGCGGAATTAATTGTAGAAACGCACAAATATTCTATTGAAGAATGTGCAGAACAAATCGTGAAGTACTTACAAGAGCGTAGTTTTATATAGGGGGATAAACAATGAGTTATGAAAAAGTATGGGCTAACAATGAAAAATTAAATCAGACCGAGAAAAATAAATTAGAAAAAGATGGCTTAGAAATTTTTAATGATATTCCTTACTATGCGGAAAATGGTTTCGAATCTATTCCGAAAGAAGAGTGGGATGCCTTTAAATGGGCAGGCTTGTATTTACAAAGACCGAAAGAAGCTGGTTATTTTATGATGCGGGTAAATATTCCGTCAGGGATTATTACAAATGCACAGGCAGAAGTACTTGCTTCTATCGCTGAAGATTATGGACGTGATGTAATAGATATTACGACGAGACAGGCGATTCAGTTTCACTGGTTAGAAATTCAGCAAATTCCAGATATTTTTAAAAGATTAGCAAGAGTTGGGTTATCTTCAGCGGGGGCTTGTGGTGATATAACGCGGAATATTACAGGTAATCCGCTTGCTGGCATTGATGCAAATGAACTATTCGATACAACGCATATTGTGAAAGAAGTATATGATTACTTCCAACATAATGAAGAGTTTTCTAACTTGCCACGTAAATTTAAAATGTCTATTAGTTCTAATATTTATAATTCAGCCAACGCAGAAATTAACTGTGTTGCATTTACGCCTGCAACGAAAGAAATAGATGGTGAGAAAAAAGTTGGTTTTCATATAAAAGTAGGTGGAGGATTATCAGCTCGACCGTATTTAGCTGATGAATTAGATGTATTCGTTTTACCAGAAGAAGTGAAGGCGGTGGCGATTGCGATTGCTACTATATTCCGTGATTTTGGATATCGTGAAAAACGTCATTTAGCTCGGTTGAAATTTCTTGTTGCGGACTGGGGAGCAGAGAAATTTAAAGAGAAACTAATAGAGTATACAGGGCCTTTACAAAGTAAAGGGGAAAGTGCACTCAAAGGATGGAATGCAGGCTATTTTTATGGTGTTCAAGACCAAAAACAAAAGGGATTAAAATATGTAGGTTTTAATGTACCGGTAGGTCGTTTACATGCAGAAGAAATGTTTGAGATTGCAAGAATCGCAAAGCAATATGGAAATGGACAAATTCGTACATGTAACTCGCAAAACTTCATTATTCCGAACGTTCCTCCGGAAAATGTAAAAGGATTACTTAGTGAACCGCTGTTTGAAGCGATATCTGCTAGCCCGAAATCATTTATTGGTCATGCGGTTTCATGTACCGGTATTGAATATTGTAATCTTGCACTAGTAGAAACGAAAGAAAGATTACGAAAAATTGCAGAATACTTAGATACACAAATTGCACTCGATGTTCCAGTTCGAATTCATATGGTAGGCTGCCCGAATTCATGTGGTCAACGTCAAATTGCTGACATTGGGTTACAAGGGGTGAAAATGAAAACGAAGGAAAAAGGCATTGTTGAAGCGTTTGAAATATACGTTGGTGGAACATTGTTAGATGGCGGTGCCTACAATCAAAAGTTAAAAGGAAAAATAGATGGTGAGGATCTACCTGATGTACTCGCATCATTTATAAGTTATTTCAAAGAGAATAAATTACCAGCCGAAACATTTTATGATTTTGTAGGTCGTGTTGGTGTAGATACATTACAAATAGCGTTAAATAACGTGCTAGAAGAAGTAATAGCGTCTTAGGAGGGACGATATGGATTTATATCGATTTGAAGCTGTGTTAGTAAATAGTATTGTTCCGATTGTTGTTGTTGCTCAAAGTGAAGAACAGGCATTTAAGCTTGCGGAGATTGAGCTTGAAAAGCATTTTTTACCGTTGCCAGAGGTAAAAGAGATTTCTTTGTTTGAAAAAAAGAAGATTCGAAAAGGTGGGGCATTTGTTATCCATGAGTAGAGATCAGTAATACGAAAAAATAAAAACTTCCATTCTTATATACGAATGGAAGTTTCATTTTAATAGAAGAAATGAGGAGAGATGATGGGAAAGGTTTATATTGTTGGAGCGGGTCCTGGCGATCCAGATTTAATTACTGTTAAAGGGTTGAAATGTATTGAGAAGGCAGATGTTATTTTATACGACCGACTTGTGAATAAAGAGCTGCTTTCATACGCAAAGCCTGACGCGGATTTAATTTATTGCGGAAAACTCCCGAATTATCACACGATGAAGCAAGAGACAATTAACACGTTTCTTATTAAGTATGCGAAAAAAGGAAAAGTTGTAACGAGGCTTAAGGGCGGCGATCCATTTGTGTTTGGTAGAGGGGGAGAAGAAGCTGAAGCATTAGCAAAGCAAGGTGTACCATTTGAAATCATTCCTGGTATTTCAGCTGGAATAGCTGCTCCTGCTTATGCGGGCATTCCAGTGACGCACCGTGATGCAAGTGCAAGTTTTGCTATTGTGACTGGGCATAGGAAAGAAGGTGCTGAAGAAGAAGTGAAATGGGAAAGTTTAGCGAAAGGTGTAGAGACTTTAGCGGTATATATGGGGGTTAGTAATTTGCCCTACATATGTGAGCAACTTATGAAGCATGGAAAAGATAAAAGTACGCCAGCTGCTATTATTGAGCAGGGGACGACGTCTATGCAACGCACAGTTGTTGGAACGTTAGGGACAATTGTAGATGTTGCGAAAAAAGAGCAAATTCAAAATCCGAGTATGATTGTAATTGGAGAGGTTGTCCGTTTTAGAGAAAAAATTCATTGGTTTGAGAAGCAGACAGAAAATGCTTATCAAGTAAGTGGAGTGTTGTAAAATGAAAGCCGTCTTATATATATGTCATGGAAGTCGTTTGAAGACAGCGAAAGAAGAGGCGATTCAATTTATTACATCGTGCATGAGCCGTATAGAAGCGACTATTCAAGAAGTTTGTTTTTTAGAGTTAGCGAATCCTTCTATTGAAGATGGTTTTCGTACATGTGTGAAGCGTGGGGCCACTGAGATTATTGCTATCCCTGTTTTTTTATTAGCGGCAGGTCATGTAAAAAAAGATATCCCTTTTGAATTGGAAAAGTTAACTAATCAATTTTCGGATGTTAAAGTGACCTATGGTAATCCGTTTGGTGTATCAGAAACACTTGTTAAATCGGTGTATAGCGGAAGTGGCATCGAACAGGAAGATAAAAATGAAGTGACGTTACTTCTTGTTGCAAGAGGGAGCAGTGATCCTGAAGTATTAAGAGATATAAACTGGATTGCTTCTTTATTTCAAACAAAAGAGAAGGTTAAAAAAGTAGAAGTTTGTTATTTAGCGGCTGCAGAGCCAAAATTTGAGGAGAAGTTAAAGGAAGTTGTAGAACGAAAAGAAAAGAACATCGTTGTACTGCCTTACTTGTTATTTACAGGTTTACTTATGAAACATATTGAAAAAGAAGTGCGCCAATATGAAGTGGAAGAGATAAAAATCAGTCCATATTTAGGGAAGAGTGAAGCGTTTCAAGATATGTTAATTCAGAAAACGACGGAGTTATTGAAAGGAGATCAGTATGTATCCACTTACAGTGCGAGTTAATGAGAAACGCGTTGTTGTTATTGGCGGGGGAAAAGTTGCAGGATTTAAAATTATTCCTTTACTCAAACAGGGTGCGGATATAGTTGTGATAAGTCCAGAATTAGATGCGAATTTAGTAAAACTTGTGGAAGAAAAGAAAATTCGTTGGTATCAAAGAGAATATGAAAAAAGTGATATTAAAAGTGCTTTTTTAGTTGTTGCAGCGAGTAGTGATTCAATATTAAATGAACAAGTTGCTGAAGATGCCGCTGAGAATCAATTAGTAAATGTTATTACAAATCCGGAAAGTGGTAATGTTCATTTTCCGGCAGCGATTCATCGTGGTTTACTTAATATAGCAGTTTCTACTGGGGGAGCGAGCCCGAAGCTCGCAAAAAAAATTCGAGATGATATTGCAAATAAATATGATGAGACATATGAATCGTATTTAGATTTTTTATATGAAGTAAGGTTGAAGTTAAAAGATTTACAGTTAGAAAAGAGGGAACGAAATATATTGCTCCAAGAAGTGTTGAAATCAGTATATGTGCAAAATGAGGGGAAAAGAGAAAGTTTTTTACGAGAATTAGAGGAAAAGGTTTTAAAATAATAAAAGATAAAGTGCGCTTTACAAATATAAAAATATAATTTATAATCACAAGTAACTTCAATAGATGAAATCGATGAGCAAGAAGAGTACGTATATTTGATGCGTTCAGAGAGCTGGGGTTAGGTGGGAGCCCGGTACGATAAAATATACAGAATGGGCTTGCGAGAGGTATGTTGAACATTGTAGTAGGCAACCCGGGTTCCGCCGTTAAAAGGATAGAGTATCGGAATTATTCCTGTACTTGAACAAGTGGGATTTATCAATCCAATTGAGGTGGTACCACGGTATTTACATTACATATATCGTCCTCTACATGCATATTTGCGTGTAGGGGACTTTTTTATTTTCTAAAGGAGGTGTGCGAGTATGAAATGAAAGTGTATAATTAACAAAAGTTTAAATATTCAGAAAAGGAGAATTTATGATGAAAGAAACACAGCAATGGACGTCGAAAATAGGCTTTGTACTCGCAGCAGCCGGAGCCGCAGTAGGTCTTGGTGCGATATGGAAATTTCCATATGTTGCAGGTAATGGAGGGGGAGGCGCATTCTTCCTTGTATTTTTACTATTAACTTTATTTATAGGTATGCCTCTTCTAATAGCGGAGTTTGTTATTGGACGTAGCACGCAAAAAGAGGCGGTTACAGCTTATAAAGTACTAGTGCCAAATAGCAAATTATATCCTTGGATTGGTCGTATGGGAGTTGTTACTTGTTTTAGTGTACTATCTTTTTATAGTGTTGTAGGTGGATGGATTTTACTTTATTTATATTATAGTGTGACAGGAAGTTTCTGGAATGGTGCAGCTGATTATGGACAATTGTTCGGTGAAACGATTTCAAATCCATTAAGTGCGATTGGAGCACAATTTATCTTTATGCTTTGTACGATTTTTGTTGTAAGTAAAGGTGTAGAGAAAGGGATAGAAAAGGCAAGTAAGTACATGATGCCGCTATTATTTATTTTATTTATTGCGATTATTGTTCGTGCGTTAACACTCGATGGTGCTTTTGCTGGAGTAGAGTTCTTCTTAAAGCCAGATTTTTCAAAGCTTACAGCAGATACGATTTTATATGCAATGGGACAATCTTTCTTCTCGCTAACAGTAGGTGCCTCAGTAATGGTAACGTATAGTTCGTATTTAAAGAAAGAGGAACATTTAACGAAATCAGCAACATCTATTGTAAGTTTAACTGTTTTTGTTACAGTACTTGCAGGATTAGCAATTTTCCCAGCGATTTTCGCATTAGGAGTTAAACCGACTGAAGGACCAGGATTACTGTTTATCGTCCTTCCGGCAGTATTTGCAAAAATACCATTTGGTCAATTTTTCTTTATTATGTTTTTAATTTTATTCTTCTTTGCGACTTTAACATCAGCAATTTCAATGCTTGAAATTGTAGTAGCATCTGTTGCGAAAGGTAATGAGAAGAAGCGTCCTTCAGCATCATTATTAATTGGTATTCTTATTTTTGCAGTCGGTATTCCATCAGCGTTATCATTTGGGATTATGAGTGACGTGAAAATATTTGGGAAAACGTTCTTTGATTTAGTCGACTTTTCAGTAAGTAACGTATTGCTACCGTTAGGAGTACTAGCTATTTCATTATTTGTACCAAATAAAATGAGTAAAGAATTGTTGATGAAAGAATTAGAAGTGACGGAAACGAAAGGGAAAACGTTATTTAACATTTGGTTCTTCTTACTTCGTTATGTTATTCCGGTAACTGTAATAATTGTATTTTTAAATGCGATAAGTGTATTTAAAATGTTTGCATAAAAAAAGGCGGGGATCTCCCGTCTTTTTTTATGGTGATGAATGTAATAGACGATTATACGCTTTATAGGCTGTGGTGACTGCGAGGAATGAACCGATTAAAAATAAAACTGAGCCGCCAAATGTAAATATCCGGCCAATATACGTTTCTCTAGCTTCTTCTATTTTTTGTTGTAATTGCGTATTCATATGGATCACCTCGTAAACTATAGGCATTT
Source organism: Bacillus cereus group sp. Bce041 (assembly GCF_052646455.1). Classification (NCBI taxonomy): domain Bacteria; kingdom Bacillati; phylum Bacillota; class Bacilli; order Caryophanales; family Bacillaceae; genus Bacillus; species Bacillus cereus group sp. Bce041. The sequence continues at coordinate 457,569 of NZ_JBQXON010000002.1, read as the reverse complement.
AGTTATAGTCTATGTAGAATGCCTATATTGTGTGAAGTGTAAATAAAAAACCTCGGTAGGCACCGAGGTTTTTTTATAATCCGATATAAGGAGATGGGTCAACTGCGTTTGTCTTGCCGACATTCCATTCTCCAAGATGAAGTTCGAAGTGTAAATGTTGTCCGTATGATTGGCCCGTATTCCCCATAAATCCAAGCTGATCGCCTTGTTTTACAGTTTGTCCATTCGATACAGAACGGCTATTCATATGAGCATATACTGTCGTATATGTTTTTCCGTTTATACGGTGAGATAAATACACTACGTTTCCGTAACTAGATGATAATTCTGAGCGAATAACAACGCCATCTGCAGCAGCGATAATTGGAACCGTTCCCGAAGCAGCGATGTCAATTCCTTTATGGTTATCTAAAGAACGTACACCAAATCCGGAAGTTTTTGATCCAGCTGCTGGTTTGATAAAACCACCGATATTTGTATCATGTGGTGTTGGGGCCGCTTGAGCAGATTTAGTAGCTTGTTGTTTGCGAGCCTCTTCTGCCTGGCGGGCTTCTTCCGCTTTACGAGCTTCTTCGGCCCGTTTTTCTTCTTCAATTGCTTTTTGAACAGCTTGACGTTGATTTTCTAAAATGCCTTTGGATTCTTCTAATCCTTCAATCTCTGAATCTACTTTTGCTACTTTCGTATGTAGATCGTTAATAAGAGTTTGTTGCTGCTGTTGGTTATTTTGTAATTCTTGCTGTTTTTGTTCTAGTTTTTGTTCAGAGTCTTTCAGTTGTTGTTCTTTTTTCTCAACAGCCTCTTTTTCTGTCGTTACAGCATTTTGATCAGATGTTTGTTTTTTTACAATATCTGTATCGTTGTTTAATATTAAACTTACGGAGTACATATTATCAACAAGATCAGCAATGTTTGTAGAGTTTGTTAATACTTCTGTAATGATATTTGTACGCGGTTTTTCTTGCATAGATTGTAATCGTTGTTTAATAACTTCCTGACGTGTATCTATGTTTGTTTGTAATTGTTCTATATGTTTCTTTTTGTCAGTAATTACTTGTTGTGTTTTGCTAATTTCTTTTTTTGTATCGTTTAATTCAGTCTCATTTTTATTAATGGAAGTAGTTAATTCATCGATTTTCTTCTGTAATTCTTGAATTTCTTTTTCTATTTGTTCTTTCTCGACTGATTTATTTTGTAAGTCACTTTGTTTGCCTTCTAATTCAGATTGAATGTTAGATAATTTATCTTGATTCGTTTCAGCGTATACGGGTGAAAGTAACGGGGAAGCAAAAATCGTTCCTGCTGCTAAAACGCTAAACGCTGCAAATTTCTTTTTCATTGTTGTCTGACTCCTTTCCCTATGAATGTTATATATCATAAGAAGAAGGGTGTCTATCGTTGTAATCATAATGTAAAGAAAATTTTATAAAATTGCTAAGTTTTGTCGGAATTTATCATTTTTCAACTGTAATTGTCATAGTGCTTACATTTTATTCATATGTGTAACAAAGGTATATTTTGGGATTTATCTGTAAAATGAAGGAGGAAAGTAATCGTTTTTATGAGGTGAAATATTACTTGGAAAGCTAATAAAACACTAGTGAGGAATCGTTCTCATGTTAGGTTTTCTGACATGGGTCTGCTTTTTGTCAAGAAAATTATTTGTATTCGGGCAAAGTTATTTTGTTGTCAGATTTAAATTTTTGATTTATGATTTTTAACAGGGACAAAATGTAGTGAATTGTCGAATAATATGTAATACTCTTAATTTCTTAGTTTTATAGAGATAGAATGAGAGATAGAGTGACACATCGAAGAGGGGGTTACAACAAATATGAAAAGAATAGGACTTGCATGGCAAATATTAATAGGACTTGCGCTTGGTATTGCGGTTGGTGCGATTTTCTTTGATAATCCAGCTGTTGTGAAGTACTTACAACCAATTGGTGATATTTTCATCCGATTAATTAAAATGATCGTTGTACCGATTGTTGTAGCAAGTATTGTTGTTGGGGTTGCTGGTGTTGGCGATGTTAAAAAACTAGGTCGACTAGGCGGAAAAACAATTCTTTACTTTGAAATTATTACAACAATTGCAATTATTGTTGGTCTATTAATAGCGAATATTTTCCAACCAGGAAAAGGCGTAAATATGGAGCAGTTAACAAAGACAGATATTTCGAAATATACACATACGACAGAGCAAGTACAAAGTCATTCATTTGCAGATACATTTGTAAATATTGTTCCAACGAACATTATGAAGTCGTTAGCTGACGGAGATATGCTTGCTATTATCTTCTTCTCTGTACTATTTGGTTTAGGTGTAGCAGCAATTGGTGAAAGAGGAAGACCAGTTCTTCAATTTTTCCAAGGTGTAGCTGATGCAATGTTTTACGTAACAAACCAAGTTATGAAATTTGCACCATTTGGTGTGTTTGCACTAATTGGTGTTACAGTTTCTACATTTGGTCTTGCTTCATTAATTCCATTAGGGAAATTACTAATTGTCGTATATGGAGCAATGATTTTCTTCGTCGTAGTTGTCTTAGGACTTACAGCGAAAATATTTGGAATTAACATTTTCCAATTCTTTAAGATTTTAAAAGACGAGCTGATCTTAGCGTATTCTACAGCAAGCTCAGAAACAGTTTTACCAAAAATCATGGAGAAAATGGAGAAATTTGGTTGCCCGAAAGCAATTACATCTTTCGTTATTCCGACAGGTTACTCATTTAACTTAGATGGATCAACTTTATATCAAGCAATTGCGGCTATTTTCTTAGCGCAAATGTACGGTATTGATTTATCTATTACACAACAAATTACATTGTTGCTTGTATTAATGGTTACATCAAAAGGTATCGCAGGTGTACCGGGCGTATCATTCGTTGTATTATTAGCGACACTTGGTACAGTAGGTATTCCACCTGAAGGCTTAGCGTTCATTGCTGGTATTGACCGTATTTTAGATATGGCTCGTACAGCAGTTAACGTTGTAGGAAACTCTTTAGCAGCTGTAGTTATGTCTAAGTGGGAAGGTCAATATGACGCTGAAAAAGGACAAGCTTATTTAAAAGAGATTTCTGAAAAGGGTCAAGCGGCTTAATTATAATATGAACAAGCTCTCACATAATATGTGGGAGCTTTTCTGTATATAGAAGAGGAGTAGACATAATGAAACGTAAATATGGTGACGGTTCTTCGTGGAAGAGACTAATAGAAAAGAGTTATACGGTTAAGCAAATGGAAGAGGGAATGCTCGGAATACTGGATATAAAAAAGGTGAGAGAGCCTAGTTGTAAAGAATATGATGGTGAAGAACTTTGTATTGCAGCGGATCAGTATACGTGGATTCAATATTTCATAGACGGGAAAAACTTTGCGATTACCGCTATGTTAGATGATCAGAAAAAATTAGTGCAATATTATATCGATGTGGCGAAAGAATATAAAATAGACGATCGTGGTTTACCGTATTTTGATGATTTATATTTAGATGTAGTATTATTATCTAGCGGTAAGGTGTATGTATTAGATGAAGAGGAGCTAGAGGATGCTTATAAAAGTGGTGATGTCACGAAGGAAGAGTATGAGCTAGCTTGGTACACTACGAAATGGATATTAGCAACAATAAAAAATAGTGAATTTTATTGGATTTCAATATTGGAAGAAGAAATCGAAAAGTTAAAATGATTGTTGTATTCAAATTTTTGTATAATTACCAAAAAAATCTATACAAAAAATAATTGACTTTTGTTTTGTAAGCGAGTAAAGTTAGGGAAGAAATTATTATTAAAAAATAAATATGAAACCTTCTTATAAAGAGAGGCGGAGGGACTGGCCCTACGATGCCTCGGCAGCGGACTCGATTTCAGAGTGCTGTGCCAAATCCAGCAAGCATGTGCTTGAAAGATGAGAAGAGCGTTTCTTATAGATGTATAAGACCTCTTCTCATCGGAAGAGGTCTTTTGTTATTCATTAGAAAAAGGTTGAAACTAGGGAGAGATGGTACTTTGAAAGAAACGAGAGGAAATGGTTTAGCTTTATTACCACTTGGGATATTTTTGGCGCTATTTATTGGTTCTGGAATTATTACAGGTGATTTCTATAAATTGCCAATACTTGTAGCGATTTCAATTGCTGTAGGAGTCGCTTTAGTGATGAATCGTAAAGAAAGTTTTAATGTGAAAGTAGAGCGGTTCGCTAAAGGTGCAGGAAATCCGGATATCATGATTATGGTATTAATTTTTGTGCTTGCAGGTGCATTTTCTGAAACTGCTAAAGGAATGGGCGGAGTAGACTCAACTGTTAATTTAGCGTTAACTATTTTACCGCCAGGATTTATCGTAGCTGGAATCTTTGTTATTGGTGCATTTATTTCATTAGCGATGGGAACTTCAATGGGAACAATTGCAGCATTAGCGCCGATTGCTGTAGGTATTAGTGGTCAAACTGATATCTCAATTGCGCTTGCAATGGCTACTGTTGTTGGCGGAGCGATGTTTGGTGATAATTTATCATTTATTTCAGATACAACAATCGCAGCTGTTCGTTCACAAGGAACAGAAATGAAAGATAAGTTTAAAACGAACTTTTTAATTGTGTTACCAGCGGCTATTATTACAATTGTACTATTAGTAATAGTTACTTCAGGAAGTGACACGCAGATTAAAGCACATAGCTTTGATTGGATAAAGATTTTACCGTACGCAGGAGTACTTATTACAGCGTTACTTGGCTGGAATGTACTTATTGTATTAACTGGTGGAACTGTACTATCTGGTGTTATCGGTCTTATAGATGGAAGTTACACGTTAGAAAGTTTCTTTAAAAGTGTAACGACTGGAATGGGCGGTATGATGGAGTTAGTATTACTTGCTATATTAATTGGCGGTATGGTTGAATTAATCCAATATAATGGTGGTATTCAATATTTAATGAATGTATTAACACGTAATATTCGTTCGAAAAAAGGAGCGGAATTTGGTATTGCTGGTTTAGTGAGTATGACGAATATGTGTACAGCGAATAATACGATTTCAATTATCTTTACAGGCCCGCTTGCAAAAAATATTGCAGATCAATATGAAATAGATCCTCGTAAATCAGCGAGTGTATTAGATCTTTTCTCATGTTGTGTGCAAGGATTAATTCCGTACGGTGCCCAAATGTTAACGGCAGCAGGATTTGCAGCGTTATCTCCGGTTGAATTGTTGCCATATGCATTTTATCCAATCTTAGTTGGAGTATGTGGTATTGTTTCTATTTTAATTGGGTTTCCAAGGTTTTCGAAAGTAGCTGAGAAAAAAGAGTATCATAAAACAGCTTAATTTAATATGAATGTTAGTAATTAAAAAACGTGCAGAGAATAGACTCTGCACGTTTTTTTGCGTAAAGGGCTGAATATGACTCGGTCTTAAGTCTGAGTTAAAAACGGTTCTTAAGCTCGTTATGGAAAGATGAAAAAATAGTTAAGATAAGAGTATCAAATCGAAGGGAGGCAAGCACAAGATGAAACAATTTCTAGCGTTTATCGCAGCCGGTATTTTGGCTTTAATTGCTCTTGGTAGTCTTGCTGGTATTGTAGGATTTGCAATCGGAGCAGGAGTTGTATATTGGAGCTATAAATCATTTGTGCGAGCTAAATCATTTTTTGGAAAGTTAGCTTGGGGTATTGTTGGTTTAATCGGTTTATCCATTGCACTTTCTCATTCGCCAGCATTAATCGGTATCGCTGCTTTAGTGGTTTTATACTACGGATACCGTGAGTGGAAAAAAGAAAAAGATGTAGTTGTTGAATCTGCTCCAGAAAGTTCTAAACCATATAGCAACTTTGAAGATGAGTGGAACAAATTAATGAAAAACTAAAACAATAAATCAAATTATAAATAAAGTAGAAGAGAGGAAGATTTATAATGAAACAATCTTTATTCGGACGTGTACGCGATGCAATTTTAGCTGATTTTCATAACGTGTTAGATGAGAAGGAAAGAAAAAATCCAATTGCGATGTTAAACCAATATTTACGTGATAGTGAGCGTGAAATAACAAAAATTGAGAAGTTAATTGAGCGTCATAAAACATTAAAATCTAATTTTGCTCGTGAGCTTGAGCAAGCACGTTATTTCGTTAATAAAAGATCAAAGCAAGCTATCATTGCTCAAGAAGCAGACGAATTACAATTGCACGAACGTGCGTTAGAAGAGGTAGCTTATTATGAAGGGCAAGTAACTCGATTAGAAGAAATGTATGCAGGTGTTGTAGAGCAAATTGATGAGTTAGAGCGTCGTCTTTCTGAAATGAAAAATAAATTAAAAGAAATGCACGCAAAGCGCATGGAACTAATGGCACGTGAAAATATGGCACATGCAAATCGTCGTATGAATACTGCGATGCATAAAATGGATGAAAATAATCCGTTCTTACGATTTGAAGAGATTGAAGATCATATTCGTGACTTAGAAACTCGTATGAATGAAGAGCATGAGCGTGACACGTTTGATATGAAAATTGCAAAACTTGAGCGTGAAATGAAAGAAAAGAATGATGTATCGTTAACGAAAGAGTTAACAAAATAATAGTAGTATATTATAAAACAGGCTTATGATATAGTGATAGGAGAAAAGGTGTTGGAAAGCAATGCCTTTTCTTCTATGTATATGTGACAAGAAGGGGGGAGCTGAAATGAAGAAACATTTTTCAAAGACACAATTAATGGGGATGCTCCTCATCATATTTGGATTCGGTCTTTTTCTTGATATGATACTTGGACATTTTGAACCAGGTGGTCTCATTTTTGCATTTATTATGCTTATGTTTGGAAGGCATTATCGTAAAAAGAATCGTTATGTACGGGGAAATGTATTTTTATTTGTTGGTGGTATCGTATTTTTATTTTTCTTATTTTCATCAGCAGCATTTGTTCTTGTCGTATTTGCTTGTTTAGCTTTAATTGGTTATCAATTGATTCAACAAGGGCATCAGCAAAAAGCAATGAAGGTTGAAATTAAAGAAAAAGGGATTATAGACGAAGAGAAGCAAATATATCGTACAGAAACATATTTGAAAAATATGTTTGTAGGCAATGTGCGAATGATGGATCATATTTATGAACTTGAGGATATTAATGTTCAATATGGTGCTTGTGATGTGGAAATAGATTTAACAAATGCTATGATTCCAGAAGGGGAAACGGTAATTGTTATTCGGGGTGTCGTTGGTAATATTCGTTTATATGTGCCATATGATATTGAACTTTCTTTAAATCATTCTGTTATTGTCGGACGTGTGCTCTTGCCAGGTCATGAAGAGACAGGGTTTAACCGCAATGTTACATTTAGAACAGAGCAGTATAAAGAGGCTCCTCGTCGTATTAAAATTATTTCTTCGCTTGTCGTAGGCGACACGGAAGTGAGGAAAGTATAATGAAGAAACAAAAAAATATTTCGTGGATGTATATTCGTTATTCTATGTTGTCCTCAGTTAGTATCGCACTCATTTGTACAATTGTATATGTATGGAAAAGCGAGCAACAAGTGTATGATTTATTATGGAAGGAATCCATCGCTTCTGTTCCAATTGGCTTGTTTATTATGACTACAAGTTTACTTATCGGGGGAATTGTAGGATATGCAATCGGTTATTATATAGAGCAGCGTATACAAGGATTAAATACTTTTCTATTTGAAGTAGAGCGAGGGAATTTTCCGAGCGATGTTTCGTTTACTGCAGATGATGAATTTCATGAAGTGGAACGAAAAGTAATCGTTCTGGCTCGTCGATTAGAGGAGCAAGCTGGACTCTTTCAAAAAGTAACGAATGAACGAGCTCATTGGAATGAAGAGATGAGACAAGAAGCGATTTCTCAAGAAAGGCATCGTTTAGCAAGGGAGTTGCATGATTCAGTAAGTCAGCAGCTTTTCGCAATGTCGATGATGATGTCAGCGATTAATGAACAAATAACTGAATTTCCAGATGTGACAAAAAAACAATTGCAACTTGTTGAAAATATGGTTGTAAATGCTCAATCAGAAATGAGAGCATTGCTCCTTCATTTACGTCCTGTACAATTGGAAGGTAAGAAACTGACAGAAGGTATAGAGGAATTATTAACGGAATTATCGCGAAAACAACATATGAAAATTGAATGGCTTATTGAGCCAATAGAATTAAAAAAAGGTGTAGAAGATCATTTATTCCGTATTGTGCAAGAAGCGCTATCAAACACGTTGCGACACGCGAAGGCAAAGAAAACAGAAGTGCGCCTTCGAAAAATTGATCAATATGCGATTTTAAAAATCATTGATGACGGCGTTGGGTTTGAAGTAGGGGTTAATAAGGCTGGTTCATATGGCCTAAGATCGATGCAAGAGCGTGTTCATGAAATTGGTGGGACACTTAAGGTACTTAGTTTCCCGGCCAAAGGTACACAAATAGAAGTAAAAGTACCGATTATGATTGAGAGAGGGGGAGAAGTATGATAAAAGTATTGCTTGTCGATGATCATGAAATGGTTCGTATGGGTGTATCGGCATATTTATCGACACAGCCAGATATTGAAGTAGTAGGGGAAGCTGAGAATGGAAGAAAAGGATCAGAATTAGCATTGCAATTAAGGCCGGATATTATTTTAATGGACCTTGTTATGGATGAGATGGATGGTGTCGAAGCAACACGTGCTATTATTCAAGAATGGCCAGAAGCAAAAATTGTAGTTGTAACAAGCTTTTTAGATGACGAAAAATTGTATCCTGTTATTGAGGCTGGGGCGACCAGTTACTTATTAAAAACATCAAGAGCAAGTGATATTGCTGATGCTGTACGAGCTACTTATGATGGAGAAACAGTATTAGAGCCGAAAGTTACCGGGAAAATGATGTCCCGTATGCGTCAAAAGAAAGAGCAACCTTTGCATGATGATTTAACGGAAAGAGAGTTTGAGATTTTGTTATTAATTGCAGAGGGAAAAAGTAATCAAGAGATTGCGGACGAGTTATTTATTGCACTGAAAACGGTAAAGACACATGTGAGTAATATATTAAATAAATTGAATGTAAGTGACCGTACTCAGGCGGTTATTTATGCATTTAGGCATCAATTAACGAAGTGATAAAGTGAAACTTTAATTGGCGGGGAATTCCTCGCTGATTATTGGCTCGATACAATATAGATTTGGCGTTAAAACAATTGAATGTTTTTATTGACGACAAATAATGTAAGCGTTATCATTGAGGTGTTAACAGTACATATAAAGGGGAGAATGTATATGTTAGTTCAAACTATATTCGGAATGGATAAGTCTAAAAAATTAGGGGATTATGTGAACGCATTACAAGCGCTTTGTGAACAATATAATGTTGAAACAGATAAAATTGCGATTATTGAGGCAACAGAGGAATACTATTTATTTTTAGTAAAGCAAGAAGAGCGCTATGATGTTGTCAAGGTAGAAACAGTTGATACGAATATTGAATATTATACGAAGGCTTATAAAATAAGCAGTTTTAATCATGCTGCGTATCAAATGTAAAAAAACTCCCTTTTGGGAGTTTTTTTAGGAGGCTTTTACTTCGTGAGATTCGGTTACTAATGGAACTTTTTTCGTACCGCTTAACTTAGCCGTTGCAAGACCAATAAGACCTCCTACTAATGCTGGTATTAGCCAGCCGATTCCTTCATTATATAAAGGGATAAATTCAAAATATAGTGTGATAAATGAAACTGAAATACCACCTTGTTTTAATCCATCAAATACGCTCACTACAGCTGCTCCAATTAAAGCACCTACATAAACAGAGCGATATCCACCGAAGTATTTATGAAGTAATGATAGTAGTACGAGTACAATCGCAATTGGATACACAACAAGTAGAATTGGAACAGATATTGCGATAATTTTCGTTAAACCTAAGTTGGCAACTAGTAATCCTAATGCGCAAATGATACTCGCGAACGTTTTGTATGAAAATGTAGTCAATAATGTTGAAAAATATTGGCTGCACGCAGATACGAGTCCAACGCATGTCGTTAAACAAGCGAGTGTAACGATAAGAGATAATAGGAGCAAACCGTATGGACCGAATAATTGTTGTACGATAACAGTAAGTAGCTGTCCGCCATTTTTTGCATATCCGAGCGAGACGCTAGTTACCCCAAGCCAGCCGAGTGCACCGTATACAAGTACGAGCCCTGTAGCGGCAATAAGCCCTGCTTTTGCTGTGGCGATGGCAATGGACTTACGATCATTCACACCTTTAGAGCGAATTGCATTTACAACGATAATTCCGAATGCAAGTGCTGAAATAGTGTCCATTGTTAAGTAGCCTTCCATAAAGCCTTTGAAGATTGGAGAAGTTTGATACTCTTGCATCGCTGGTCCTGATTGCCCAAGTGGTGTAAATACACTTTTAACAAATAATAAGAAAATAGAGAGTAATAAAATAGGTGTTAATACATTTCCAATACGATCAACAAGTTTAGATGGATTCAAACTCAGCCAAAATACGATAGTAAAGAAGATGATTGTATATACAAATAGCACTAGGCTGCTAGAGCGGATTGTTTCTGGCAAGAAAGAACTAACCCCCATTTCATAAGCGACATTTGCAACACGTGGGATGCCCATGGATGGACCGATGGCAATGTATACAACTACTGTAAAGAAAATTCCGAATAATGGATGGACATGACTTGCAAGTTGCTGCATTCCATTTCCTGATAGAGAAATTGCGATAACAGTAAGTAGTGGTAAGCCAACTCCTGTTAGTAAAAATCCAATCATTGCTGGCCAAAAGTTTTCACCTGCGTTTTGCCCAAGCATGGGAGGGAAAATTAAATTACCTGCCCCAAAAAATAAAGAAAATAGCATAAGACCCGTGAAAAAAATATGTTTTTTTGATACAGTGTTCATTGTTTTTCCTCCTTTTTCATTCATTTGTAAGAACACAAAAAACTCGTCCCTAAAGAAAGGGACGAGTTATATTTACCCGCGATACCACCCTAATTTACACATGTAGAAATAAATCTATATGTATACGGCTTTGCAACGTACAACATGATACGTGTTCCTTGTAACGGGGGACGGCCGGTAAGAACTTACTGTAACATTCGGTTCTACTTCTCGGAGATGATTTTCGGTTACGCACTGAACGTTGGCTTTCAGCAAATCGCCAACTCTCTGGGGAACAGTTCTATAACGTACTCGTTCTCGTCAATGAATTTTTATTCAAGTATTCTGACAGTATTGTTGCATGTTTTTTTTAGAAAGTCAATATGTTTTTTGAAAGATATATTTATATACGGAAATATCGAAAGTGATATTCGTTGTTGCAAAAGGAATAATGAATTGTAAAATAGGAGTAAAAATTTGCGGAGAATTGTAAAATTCATAGAGAAAGTTGATATTTATAAGAGTAAAGAAGGGATTGTTTGAATTTACAGAGAATAATACAACAATCCACTTGCTGGAAAGAACAAACCAAAAGAGGTGACTGAAATGCTTGCGATGGGAGTATTATTTGGCATTATTGCTATAATTGGTTTTATGTGGTTATATTATTCGCGTTCGTTTAAACAAGCAGAAGTTTTACTCTTTCAAAAAGGTAGTTTATTGACAAATCAGTCTAGATATTTAGTATGTCCGAAGTGTGGAAGTGCACAGGCCAGAAGTGGAGGATATCAAGAGTGTTGCAAAATTAGATTATGAAAGAAAGGAAGCCTCACATTATTTTGTGAGGCTTCCTTCCTTACAACTTCATGGCGCTCCAAATTGTCCATCGATCTCTTTCAATAATAGGAGAGACGTTTTGTAATGCGGTCTGTATATGTTGTAGAAGTTGAGAAAGTTCATCATCTGTTAACTCATATAGAATGGATCGACCTGTTCGAGGAGATAAATCTTGCAATAATGCTTCTACAGAATCATGTATTTTTCGTATTTCCCATTGTGTTTGTGCGGGAAGTACATGAAGAGAATGTTTTTGTAATTCTGTCTGTATAGTGTTGGTTTTTGGACGTCTTTTTGACTCTATTTCAATAAGTTTTGGAAATAGAGAGAAAAAATATCCGCGAATGTGTTCGGGACTTCCTGGAATTGTACAATCTTCAATTGTTCGATCTTGTAAAATAAGTACACCGTTTTTATTTAATATACGAGAAGCTTCACGTAAAAATGTAGGAATGTCTTGTAAATGATGAATAACTGCACGCGAAATAACTATGTCGAATGTTTCATTAGGGTATGGGATATTATGTGCATCACCGTGGATGAATGAAATGTTTGAAAAGTTGTTACAATTTTCTTTTGCAGCTTGTAATATTTCTTTTGAAAAATCAAGTCCCACAACATTTTTGGCTCCCATAAGAGCGAGTTCTTTCGTATAAATCCCACCACCACAGCCGATATCAATTATTTGCTTGTTTTGTATTTCTGTAATGTTTTTTACCATTTCAGCCCAAGAAATATGAGCGTTTCTTGTTGCATATGTGTACTTATTATTTTCATCATGAAAATTAATGGACATGATAAAGACCTCCTTTCAATGATTAGTATAGCGTATTTAATAGGATGTCACGTTTTTGTTTTATGTATGAAGATTATAAGGATTTCTTATCGTAAGAGGAGGATTAATTTGAAAGGGAAATATGTATTGGTGTTGTTGTTTGTTATGTTACTAGCAGCTTGTGGTCAAGTTGAGCCGAAAAAAGAAACAAAAAAAGTAGAAGAGACGGTGAATGAAGTGAAAGAAACAATAGGGGTAACCGTTATACAAAAAAAACATAAAGAGAAAAAGTTGCAGGAATCAGAAGCGAAGTTAGTAATAGACATTTTGAATAAAGCTGAGAAACAAGAAATAACAGGAAGCTTCGGTGAACCTGAATATGAAATACAAATTAGTAGAGATGGGAAAAAAGAAACTTATTATGCATGGTTAAGGGGAGAAGATAGACGAGGATGGGTGCAATATAAGAAAGCTATGTATATGTTGAATGAAAAAGATACGGAAAAGCTTTTGGATATATTTCCAAATGTCTCAGAACAAAAAGAAGATGAGATGCAGGTAAGCCCTTTAACGGAAGTAACAAAAAAAGATTTGCAGATTACCGCGTTTCATATTAAAACAGGCGATCAAAACGTGAATTATACGGTACGGTATACGATTTCACAATCACTATACAATAAGTTAGTGAAGGAGCAAGAATATTATTTGCAACTCAATTTTCCAGAAAAAGTTCAAAAATTAATTGGAGCAAAAGAGAGTGAAATGATTTTAGGTGAAAAAGTAAAGGAAGGGTATAAGCAATATGAATTACATGCTACTGTTCCGATAAAAAGCGCTTCAGAATCACAATTAAAATCATTAGAAACATATTACGAAAATTATGATTTGAAAATATTAAACAGTGAAAAAGAAAAAATAGGTGTGTTTCAAAATATAATTCAGATTGTTAAAGATTATGGTGAAAAAATGAATTTTCAAAGATAAAGTGAGACTTTAATTAGCCCTTACGGATTGGAATGAATGTAAACTCGTCAAATCTATATGACCTTTCCTAGGAAATGATAATAGAGAGGGGAAAGCACCCCTCTCTATTACTTTGCTTTTGTAGATGGCTCATTCATTGATTTTCGTGTAATAAGAAAAGAAATCATAAGAGCGGAAAGGATGACAAGGGCAATAAATACGTGATTGGGCAACAAATCTAATAATAATACGTAACTAACGGTATAAAAAATAAGAGTTGAAGCTAAAAACGATAGAGCACCTATTATAAGAGATTGTAAATTCATTTGTGTACACCTCCTTTTATTTATATTTTTGGCTGAAAATGGATTATATAAACATTATTTCTAACAATAGAAAAAAATATGTCATAATAGAGAAAAGAACAAGCTTTGATGAATGATATGATTCATTAATGAGAGATAAAGGAGAGGAATATGAAAAATAATAAAAAAGGATTATGGGGAATTATTGTTGCGATAGGTCTATTTTTACTGTCTAAGTTAAAGTGGGTATTTGCAATTTTTAAATTAGCAAAGTTTTCAACGGTATTTAGTATGTTTCTATCGCTTGGCGCATACGCAGTTCTATATGGTTGGAAATTTGGAGTGGCGCTCATTTATTTGTTGTTTGTTCATGAAATGGGCCATTTATGGGCTGCGAAAAGAAAGGGGATCCCGACATCGCCAGCAATCTTTATTCCATTTATGGGGGCCCTTATTGGAATGAAAGAGGTGCCGAAAAATGCGAAAGATGAAGCTTACATTGCCTATATGGGGCCGCTTTTCGGACTTCTGTCATTTTTACCGGCGATACCGCTTTATATAATGACGAAAGAGCCATTTTGGGCGCTTGTTATTTTGCTTGGAAGTATGATTAATTTCTTTAATTTAATTCCCGTTTCGCCGCTAGATGGTGGGAGAATTATTTCAGTTGTCAGTACTAAAATTTGGGGAGCAGGCCTTATTTTATTACTTGGCTATTCAATTTACTTTAAAAGTATTTTGGGAGGATTTATTGTTATTATCGGTTGTATGGAGTTATATAGAGTAATAAAGAGAGATGAGCCGATTAAGGAATTAGGGCATAAAATTGATGGGATGAAAGAATATGTTACTAGGCTTGAAGAGGAATTAAAAGAAACGGGTGCTGTACATCGGACTATATACGTGATGCATCATGAGATGAATGCATTAAGACAAAGAGAACGGGAAAAAGAGTTACAAATAGGTGAACTTCAAAAAATGGAAGTGTTAGAGTATCTTTTACCGAAGTTCGAACGGTTAGATTATGTTCCATATGAAGATGAAAAAGATGAGTATACAATTCACATAAGGGAAGCATTTGAAGCGTCAGAAAGAAAATTAAATGAATGGAAAACAGAAAAGGAACAACAAGAAAACTATTATAAAGTGGATGCGAAAACGAAATGGACAGTATTTGCTTGTTATATCGGATTAATGGCTATACTCGGTTACACAGCTTATGAAGGATATATTGTTTTACAAGAACATTTGCCAACGAGAAATGTATAGAAAAATATTGTCGAAATGATAGGAAGAATTTATACAGGAATTATATTTCTACGAGAGAAAGTTACAAGTATAGTCATACATTGTAATATTTTTAGTAGAGAAGGAGTTCTGTATATGAAGAAATTGTTAAGTGTATTCGGGATTATTATCGTGATGATCATTGCGAGTTATAGTCTTATGAAAGTGCTGTTACATTATGCGAATAAGCCTGCTGAGGTAAATACAATAGCTCAAATAGAAGATGTGCAAGAAGAGACAAAAGTGCTAAATTTTATTCGAATGACACATGAAAGCTATAATAATTTCTTAAATTACGGTAAAGCAGAGAATTATACAGACGGGGATTGGAATCAATTTAAGCAATGGTTTCAACAACAAGAATCATCGTTAAAAAATATACATACAGAAATAAAGAATGAAAAAATAAAACGCGATGTAAATAGAAGCTATGAAATTGTAAAAAAAGGTGTGGAACTTCAAAATATTGAGTATGTAGTGTATGCCCACCGTGTATATCATGACTTGGATATTATCGTAAATAAATATAGAGGTGAAACGAATATCTGGGGATATACGGAGTTTGGCGATGGGAAAGATATAAAAGTAATTGAACAAGCTATACAAACAAAATAATAAGCTAGCTAGAATTCTAGTTAGCTTATTTTCTTTTGTAAATATAATGTTCATATATTATTCACAAAAACACCGTGTTAATAGTGATTAAAATCACAATCTGCATTATAAGATTCAGTTAAACTAAAAACAGTTAAGGAAATAGAGGAGTGGGATACAATGTTAAGTGCAAAAACAATTGAAATCGTAAAGTCAACAGTACCATTATTACAAGAAAAAGGCGTTGAAATTACAACGAGATTTTATGAAATTTTATTTTCGGAACATCCGGAGTTATTGAATATTTTCAACCATACAAATCAGAAAAAGGGAAGACAACAACAAGCGTTAGCGAATGCTGTTTATGCAGCTGCAACGTACATTGATAATTTAGAAGCTATTATTCCAGTTGTAAAACAAATTGGTCATAAGCATAGAAGTTTAGGTATTAAAGCAGAGCATTACCCGATTGTAGGTACATGTTTACTACGTGCCATTAAAGAGATCGCAGGTGCACCTGATGAAGTTTTAAATGCATGGGGAGAAGCATATGGTGTCATTGCTGATGCATTCATTAGCATTGAAGCAGAGATGTATGAAGAAGCTGCACATAAAGAAGGTGGATGGAAAGACTTCCGCAACTTTGTGATTGTTAAAAAAGTGAAGGAAAGCGATGTTATTACGTCATTTTATTTGAAACCTGAAGATGGAGGGAAAGTTTCTTCATTCATCCCAGGTCAATATGTAACGATTCAAATCAATATTGAAGGTGAGACATATACACATAATCGTCAATATAGTTTATCCGATGCTCCTGGGAAAGAATATTATCGTATTAGTGTAAAAAAAGAAAAAGGTGTAGATACACCAGACGGTAAAGTGTCTAATTACTTACATGAACATGTAAAAGAAGGAGATGTTTTACCAGTAAGTGCACCAGCGGGAGATTTCGTGTTAAATATGGATTCAACATTACCAGTTGTACTAATTAGTGGTGGAGTAGGGATTACACCGATGATGAGTATGTTAAATACGTTAATTGAACAAGATTCAAAACGTAATGTATATTTTGTTCATGCAGCAATAAATAGTAATACACATGCAATGAAAGAACACGTTAAGACAGTAGAAAATGAATATGAACAAGTTAAAGCATATACTTGTTATTCTGCACCGACTGAAAAAGATTTAGAAATGAAGAACTTTGATAAAGAAGGTTTCATTGAAAGTGAATGGTTAAAAACTATTATTCCGACAACTGAAGCAGAGTTTTATTTCTGTGGTCCAGTAGCATTTATGAAGCATATAAATGCTGCACTAACTGATTTAAGTGTGAAACAAGAGCATATTCATTATGAATTTTTCGGCCCAGCAACAGGCTTACAATAAGCAAAAAAACGAGGTATTTATTTTACCTCGTTTTTTATTTGTTCTCGTAATAAACGGTTTACTGTTTCACGACGTATACCTATCAGTTGACCAATTTCGGTTTGTGTTAATATTTCATATATAGGAATGTCACCTAAATATAGGGTGAACCATTCTTGTAAACGATGAAGACGTTCTTTCGGAGAGACGGTTGTCAATTGATCAATTCGTTGTTGCATCATTCTTAATTTAGATTGCAATTGCATAGCGATGTTAGCATACGATTCGGGATTTGCTTGAAGTCTCTCGTACCATTCACTACTAGTGATCGGTTCCACTTCTGTTTTTATTAAAGCGATAGCTGTACCGTGATATTCTTTCGGTGAAATTAAAGAATGATGAGGTATCGTTTCACCTGGAACGATAATGTTGAATAAAAATGGTGTTCCGTCTTCTTCTAGCCGAACTACTTTTAATAAGCCTGTTTTTATAAAGTATAAAGGACCGTCCTCGCCTTGACGGAATAGTACATCTCCTTTGTGTAGAATCAATGTTAGCCCCCCATTAATATGTTTCTATTTCTTCTATTTTAGCGTATATGTATATAGACAATATGCTATTTCAACAGCAATTTCATTGACGAAATGTATGCTATTACAGTAGTATACTATTTAGTGTGTAATAGTACTAGCAATGAATACGCTGTAGGGGGTTTAGTATATTGTTAGATGCGATGAGAATGACGGATATGAGAATTCCGGCGAATGCTATCATTCATGTAGAAGAAATGAAAGGTGGAGTCGTTTTATCCGTTGAAGTAGACGGCCAAATTATTTATACGATGGCTTATGATGAAGAAACAGATAGCTATGCTGAATTATATGATCGAAACGATAAGAGGGCGTGCCAAGTACATGAAGACTTCATGGGGTGGTCACTTCTTCATTAAAAAAGATGTCAATATGACATCTTTTTTTATTAAATCGATAGAATATACAAAGAAATGAAATATAAGGATAAAATTTGTAATAATTGATTTTGCATTGTTAGCACTCTGTAACTGCAAGTGAACTATTTTTTCGCTATCATAAAGATAACAGTCGCAGTTATAGGAGTGGTCAACTTGAAGAAAGTACATATTTCAAATTATATGTTATTATGTGTTTGTTTAATTTTATTTGTTCTCCTCGGAGGATTTTTATATTCATGTGTATAAGAAAAACGCATTCTAAAAAGAATACGTTATAAAAGGGAAATAATGATTAATCTAGTTCCAAGAATAATCAACGTAATACGTAATAAATTAATTACGGCGTTACCACTTAGTTTTGTATTAATGTAAGCCCCGATTTTTCCGCCAATCCATGCACCCGGAATCAGGATTAATGCATAAATCCAGCTGACATTTCCAAGTGAGATGTGAGTTGCAGAACTTACAATTGCTGATAGAAATACGATGAACATTGAAGTTGCTACTGCAATATGTGCTGGGAATGCAAAAAGAAGCATCATTGCTGGAACAAGTAAGGCACCGCCACCAATTCCAAATAATCCAGATATAAACCCAACTATAAAGGCGATAAAGATAGCAAGAAACGGTGGGAATTGGTAGTGTACAGTATTTCCATCATTATCTGTAAAAGAACGCTTAATTACAGACGTATTTGAGAGGGAAAGAGGTTTTAATTTGTCTCGAAGCATAAGTAGAATTGAGACGAATATAAGGAAAATCCCAAAGTATAAAGAAAATGTGTCTTGGTTTAAAAATTTATTTGCCCATGATCCGATAATACCACCAGGGCCGCTTCCGATAAATAAAATAAGTCCACTTTTATAATCTACTCGCTTATGCTTCATGTAAGTAAGGGTGGAAGATAGTCCTGTGAAAACGACTGTTACCATAGAAGTCCCTACTGCAAGTTGTGGTGATAAACTGTGTAATCCAATTAATAACGGAACAATAATAATTCCGCCTCCAAGCCCAACTAGGCTGCCGACTGTTCCGGCGATTAGTCCGATGAAAAGTAACATGATGTATTCCAAAATTGCCAACTCCTCTAAATAACTTATCCACCAATTATTATACACGCTTTTTAATGAGAAATAGGCTTGTTCACAAAAAAGTCGTCTTCCTAGAAAAATAAGGAAGACGACTTTTGATTAGAAAACAAAATGTAATAGGTAGTAAAACAGAGCAGCTAAAGAAGCTGAAATAGGAAGTGTAATAACCCATGTAATTAACATGCGTTTTGCAGTTCCCCATTTTACCCCTTTCACACGGTGAGAAGCACCAACCCCTAAAATAGAAGAAGAGATAACGTGCGTCGTACTAACCGGTAAGTGAATGAATGTTGCACCGAAAATAACAAGTGATGATGATAAATCGGCAGCTACACCATTTACAGGACGAATTTTCATAATTTGTCCACCGACAGTTTTAATAATTTTCCATCCGCCGACAGAAGTACCAAGCCCCATTGCGATAGCACAAGATAATTGTACCCAGAACGGGATATCGCTAGAAGTATGATAGTTATTAGCCATAAGAGCCATCGTAATGATTCCCATTGCTTTTTGTGCATCATTCGTACCGTGTGTGTAGGCTTGTAATGCTGCAGTGAAAATCTGGAATATACGGAAGTTCTTATTCGTTTTTGTTAAGTTAAAGTTTTTAAATACTACTTTAAAAATACTGTATACGGTATAACCAATAACGAAAGCGATAATCGGTGAAATGATTAAAGCTTCAATAATTTTAATAAATCCTTTAAGATTTAGCGAGCTAATCCCAGCGGCCGCAATTGCTGCACCTGCGATTGAGCCGATAATTGCATGCGAAGAACTACTTGGAATACCGTAGTACCAAGTAATTAAGTTCCAAGCTATCGCCGCAAGCAAAGCAGCTAAAATTACAAGAGAACCATTTTGTAAGGCGAATGGATCAACGATATCTTTTGTAATCGTTTTTGCTACACCTGTAAATGTCATTGCGCCTAAAAAGTTCATAATAGCCGCCATAATAATGGCATGTCTAGGCTTTAGAGCTTTCGTTGAAACAGCCGTTGCAATAGCGTTTGCTGTATCGTGAAATCCATTGATAAAGTCAAAAGCTAAAGCGCAAATGACTACTAAAACGGTCAGTATCAAGAGTGTATCCATGATCAAACTCCTTACGCGTTCTTCATAATAATTGTTTCTAATACGTTTGCAACGCTTTGACAGCTATCAGCTACTTCTTCAAGCTCTTCGTAAATCTCTTTAAATTGAATAATCTTAATCGGATCTTTTTCACGAGAGAATAAGTTCTTAATCGCATGACGGCGAATATCATCACACTGTGATTCATAATCCTTAATTTTAATCGCATTTGTACGAATGTCGACTAATTTTTTGTTAGACATTAATTCAACAGAGTTTGCAATCTCAATCGCACATTGATTAATTGCTTCTACGAATTTAATCATGTATTCATCAGCTTCTGTAATAGAATACATTTCGAACAGACCAGCACTGTGATCTAATCCGTCTAATACATCATCCATACTCATTGCAAGTTGTAGGATGTCCTCACGCTCAATCGGAGTGATAAACGCTTTGTTTAACTCCATAATGATTTCGTGAATAAATGAGTCACCTTTTGACTCATACTCTTTCATGCGCATAGAAAATTCTTTTAAATCGCTAGCATTTTTAATTTTATACTCCACGAAAAACTGCGCGCCTTCTTTTAAATTTTCGGAAACATTCATTAACATTTCAGAAAATTTATCTTTTTTTGATTTAAAGACCATTATTGTTACCCCCACAAAAGTAATATATGTAAAATATATTGGCTAATCAATTCTAACAAAAAACTGTCGTTTTTTAAAACATTTTATCGAAAAGTTTACAAAAACTTAACATAACTCTCGTTGTTCTATTAATAATATTAATATCCAATAGTGAATATCTTACTTGTAGAATGTCCTTTTCTTGCAAAAAGTATGAATGCAAAAGAAAAGCTTTACACTATAGGAATGACTACGTTATTATAATAAATTTAAAAGGCGGTATATTCTTCCTTTTAAAAAGAAGAGTGTAAATAAATGAAGGAAGTGAACGAATGAAATTGAAGAACACTCATTTTAAAAAAATGCTTGAGTGGTTCAATAAGAGGAAGAAACTTCGTAATTCATTAATTGTATTGGGAGGTGTATTCGTTACTCTATTTATTGCTGTAAATATAATAATTTCCATTCAAGACATATCTGAATTAAAACAAGCTGTTCCACAACCGACTTTAATTTATGATGCAAATAATGAGGTCGCAACTAAATTAGCTTCTTCGAAAACAGAAGGCGTTAAAAGAAAAGATATTCCTGATATTATGGTTCAGGCAATTGTTGCAGTAGAAGATAAGGAATTTTTTAACCATCATGGTATTTATTATAGTGGAATTATAAGTGCGGTTTTTAAAAATATTACAGCAGGAGAAGTTGTAGCAGGGGGAAGTACAATAACACAACAACTTGCGAAAAATGTATTTCTGACACAAGACCGCACATACTCCCGAAAAATAAAGGAATATTTTTTAACGAAAAAAATAGAGCGCACGTATACGAAAGATGAAATCATTGAAATGTATATGAACCAAATTTATTTTGGTGAAGGTGCTTGGGGTATAAAAAGGGCAGCTAAATCTTATTTTGATAAAGATGTAAAAGATTTAACAATTTCAGAAGCTGCAACGATTGCGGGCTTGATTAAAGCACCATCTGCGTATTCACCTTATAAAAACTTTAACAAGTCAATTGAAAGACGTAATGTCGTATTAAGTTTAATGAAAGAGCAAGGGTATATTTCTGACGAACAGTATAATAAAGAAAAAGAGAGCGGACTTGTGTTAAAACGTGGCGTTGATGATAAATACAAGGGAAAATACTCTCAATATGTAGACTATATTGTTAGAGAAGCGATGGAAAAGTACGAATTAACACAAAATGAAATTTTAGCGGGTGGTTATCATATTTATACAGAGCTTGACCCGAAAAAACAACAGGCTGTAGAAGACGTTGTGAATAATGATAGTTATTTCAAAGATAGTGGCTCAGACCAACTTATGCAAACGGGTGTAGTTCTTATGAACCCCAAAACAGGTGGTGTACCAGCTCTAGTTGGAGGCAGAGGGCCGTATCAGTTTTTACAGTTTAACCATGCAACCCAATTAAAAAGACAACCTGGCTCAACGTTAAAGCCTTTGGCTGTATATGTACCAGCGTTAGAACAAGGATATGAAGTATACGATATATTAAAAGATGAACCATTTAACATTAAAGAATATAAACCACAAAATAGCGATCATACTTTTCACGGTGATGTGACAATGTATGAAGCTGTGGCAAAGTCGTACAATGTTTCAGCTGTGTGGCTATTAGAACAAATTGGATTAGATAAAGGATTGAAATCTTTAGAGCGATTTGGTATCCCATTAGTGCCAGAAGATCGTACGTATCCGATTGCTTTAGGCGGTATGCATGTGGGGACATCTCCATTTGTAATGGCTCAAGCATACAGTACATTTGCAAATGATGGAGTCCAAGTGGAAGCTCATGCAATTAGGGAGGTACAAAATGCTGAAGGTGAAACGCTTGGAAAGTGGTATAAGAAAGAGACACGAGTGACGAGCGAGAAAGTCTCTCAAAAGATGACATATTTATTAAAAGGTGTTGTCGAAAAGGGAACGGGCGAAAAGGCGAAAGTTAATAATGTTGATACGGCAGGTAAGACAGGAACTACTCAAATTGTAAATGGCCCGAGCACCGGTGCAAAGGATTCATGGTTTGTTGGATACACGCCAGATTTGGTAGGTGCGATTTGGGTAGGATATGATAAAACAGATAGCGATCATTATGTTCCGGGTGGTAGTCAAATTACGACGACAATGTTCCGGGATATTATGAAAAAAGCAAACGCAAATCCAGCTCAAAAAGCATTCCAGTTATCGCTCATATCTGAGGCTGATTATAAAAAACAATTGACTACAATAGAAGAGGAAAAACGAAGAAAAGAAGAAGAGAAGAGAAGGAAAGAAGAGGAACAACAACGAAAACAAGAGCAACAAGAGTGGCTTGATAAAGTGAAAGAATGGATTCCTTCATTTTGGTAAAAGAAAGAGGCGAATAAAAAAATTCGCCTCTTTTTTTGTATGAAAACAAAATAAAATTTTAATCGGTAGAGATTTTTGTCTATCTTAATTAGCTATTAATCCATATCCGTTGAGATACATGATATTACTCATTAAGTACAATATTCGTACTGCCAAAGGATTCGGAATCGTATGTGACGATTATTTTGCCTTTACTAATAGGTTCGTAAGGCAATTCTTCTTCGTAATTACCATTATTTTCATTGTGGATAGAAAGTGTAATTTCATCGATTTTTTTATTTGTATACTGATCTTTAATCGTTTCAGCGATTTGGAGTAACGCCTCGGAACTAGAAGCTTTCGTAATAAGCATTCCTTTTATAACTTTTTTTTCATTATTTGTTGCATTGGAATAAGGGATGTTGCTTTGTTTTGTATACAAAAGTTTGTATGGAACAGTTTTTCTCTCTGCTTTTGATATAGTGGAATATTTTAGAGTTAAAAAAAATCCTACACATAAAATAATGCATACCATAAGAGCAAACCAAATGCGTATCGGTGACATAACTCTCATTTTTCATCCCTCTTTCATATCTTTGACTTCATTATTTATCATACAAAATGAGGATTAAGATAGAGTAAATTTGAGGTAAAGAAACGTAAAGAAGGAGCACTTATCCTCCCAAACAAGTGCTCCTTTTTATTAAAAGAGAGATTTAATAGTCAATCAAAATCACATCTATTACTTATAAATGTGCCTAGTCCTCCCAAAATATTTTCGGAAATTGTGGTTAGTAAATTCGGAAGACAGATAGTGTCGCAGTTGTATCGCCCGCAGGTCCTTGTTGAGGCCCTTGAGCACCAGTAGTCCCCGTAGTTCCTCCGCCTAGGCAACCAGATCCATATTGAACTAGAATAGCTTGACCAAGAGTTTGAAGAAGTCTAACAAATTCTGTAAGTTCTGACTTAGGGATGTTAATGTGACTGCAAGTTCTGACTTCACAACAATCATTACCATAAAATACTTTTCCTTTATTTTTATTGTTCATCTTTTCATTCTTTTCTTTCATAGAATCATTAGTCATTACTATATATTAAAATGAAATTTATACTAAATTCGTGATGGACAAACTACCATTTCTAAAAAAATAAGAAATTGGCCCACCTAGAAAGAAATAAGTAAGATATAGAGAAAGGTTTATATAATGTAAAGAAGAAAAGTGCAACATAAAAAACTACATGCTAATTGTTGGGAGTGTTTAACAATTGGCATGTAGTTCGTGCATTAGTCCTTTATTTACATTGATTTAATTTTTCAAGGGTTGTTTTAGGTAAGATTGGAATAGAAATAGTGAAAGTTGTACCGTTTGAAGCACTAGTCATTTTGAGCGTGCCGTTATGATTTTGGATGATTTTTTTTGTTACTGACAAGCCTAGTCCTGTTCCCGAATCCTTCGTTGAGAAGAATGGATCAAAGATATATTCTTGAATAGCTGGAGGAATACCAATTCCATTATCTGTGAAAGTAATCCGAACGAAGTTATCAAGGCGATAACTAGTAATTTGAATAGAAAGAGGTTCGTCGCCTTGAGCATCGACGGCATTTTGAAATAGATTTAAAAACACTTGAACAAGTTCATGTCGATCAATATTGACTAAAATATCATCTAATTCATTAGAGAAGTTATAATCAATTGAAATATTATGCAAGGAAACTTCACTAACTAGTAACTGTTGAATATACTCACGTAAAAATGTATTAATGGGAAAGGGTTCTCTTTTAAATTCACGTGTTTTTGAAAGAGATAAAAATTTTGTAATGATACTATTTGCTCGATCTAATTCAGGAATAAGTAAATTTTTAAATAGTTCTTTATTAGATGGAGAAACACTTTCTTGTAAAAATTGTAAATATCCTCGTACTGTTGTAAGAGGATTTCGTACTTCGTGTGCAATTCCAGCTGCGATTCGCCCTGCTAACGAAAACTTCTCTGCATCACGTTCTGTATTTAAATAATGAAAGACACTAATAACTCTAAAAATCTCCCCGTTATAATCACGAATAATTCGGTTATTTATAATGCCATAGTTTTTGTCTAAAACTTCTTCATTATATATTTCTGTTCCCGTTTTTAATGTTTCAATCGCTTTAATTTTTTCTTCCGGCAAGTTTAGTAATTGTTGAATCGGTTTTCCGATAATATCATTTCGTATTACACCGAAATCATCTGCAGCAACTTGATTACATAAAGTAATATTCCCTTTACTATCGACAAAGGTTACATGATGTGAAAAGGCATCAAAAATATGTACAAAGTGTTTTTCGAGTTGTTCAAATAAAAATAATGAATCACAAGTAAGTTGAAAATGAGCCTCTTTATTTTCTTTTGGTATTTCTTGAATGGAATGGGTTGTTCTAGTTTTCTTTATTCGTAAACCAATATGTGGATTTTTGTATGTGAAATGATGTGGTAATTGATTCACAAGTTCTTCATAAAAACGTACTTTATTTTCTAGTTCTTCAATTCGTTTTTCATGAGATACAGTAGCATCGTTTGGAAGCATAAATAAATAACCCCTCATTTTAAAAATTCTTCCATATAGTATATCATATTTTTATAAGGATACTCTTAAAGAAAAGGCTACATGATGCAAAGTGTTTGGAAAGTGAATAGAAGATGAAGTTAAAAAGGGAGGGGTATATGTGCTGTTTATTGGAGTGACAGGATGGGGAGATCATGATTCTTTATACATAAATCCCTATGAAAATAGAAATAAATTACGAACATACAGCGAGTATTTTCCTATAGTAGAAGTGGATAGCTCATTTTATGCGATGCAACCTGCACGAAACTATACAAAATGGGCAATGGAAACACCGAAAGATTTTTCTTTTATCGTAAAAGCATATCAAGGAATGACAGGACATATGAAAGGTGAAATTCCTTTTTCTACGTTCGATGAGATGTTTGATGTATATAAACAATCTATTCTTCCTTTAATTGAAGCTGGTAAATTAAAAACGATTTTATTTCAATATCCACCATGGTTTGATTGTAAAAAGAAAAATGTAGATTTTCTCCGATATACAAAAGAAAAAATGGAAGGTTTGCCGTGTGCGATAGAATTTCGAAATCAAACATGGTTTTATCCAAAAATGAGAGATAAGACGTTACAGTTCCTAGAGCAGGAGAAATGGATTCATACAATTTGTGATGAGCCACAGGCAGGGATGGGTTCAGTACCGCTTGTATTAGAAGTAACGAATGCAGAGATGGTGTTAATACGTTTTCATGGCCGGAATGTTCATGGCTGGCTTGATAAAGGGGAAAATTGGAGAGCGGTGCGTTGCTTATATCGCTACAACAATAAAGAATTAGAAGAATGGGTAGAAAGACTAGAACAATTAAAAAAGAAGACAAAGGACATATACGTACTATTTAACAATAATTCGGGCGGCGATGCAGCTGATAATGCGAAACAGCTTATGAAAATGATGAACATTACATATGGTGAGCCAAAGCCTGAGCAATTAAATTTGTTTGAGTGATAATAAACAAGAAAGGCAATGTACAAACAGGGGGAATGTACATTGCCTTTCTATATGAAAAAGAGGGGTAACAATGTTACTGAGCGTTTGGTTGATTCATCAATTGTTGGCTTCGTAATAAATGATAATGGTTATCATTATCATTGTCAATGGTTTTCCGAAAAATAAATAAAAAACTTTTTATATTTTAAATAGAGATAAAAAAAGAACAGCAATTAATGCTGTTCTTTTCCAGTGATGAATTGTTGTAAATCAAAAGGAGTTATCGCTTGGATAAATTCTTTTGAGATAAGTGTTTGAACAAGAGTACTCTCAGAAATAGAAGCACCTGTTTTCTTTTCGTAAGCTTGTTTTAATAAATCAAGTTTTTCAGCCGTTTCTTTCGGTAATTCAATTGTTAAAGTGTTCATAATTTCTCCCCCTTACTATTAGAGTACCACTACAATATAGGAGAGACAAGAAAAGAGAATGTGAAACATAAAAAAGGTTACCATTTATAAATGGTAACCTTTTTTATGTATAAGAGTTATTAAGCAATACCGATATACTTTAAAGTTTTTGATGGAGTACTATGATCAAAGAAGTGTTGTAAAAATGCGATATCAACACCTGATTTGTATGCACAATATCCCCAAGTCTTTCGAAGTGTATGTGAGCTAATCCCTTCTAATCCAACTTCTTTTGCGGCTTTGTTTAAAATGTACCATGCATGTTGTCTCGTAATAGATTTTGTTCCTTTTTGAGATTTTAACAATGGTTCATTACGTTTCCAAGTTTTACGTTCTTTCATGTAGTCTTCGATTGCGTGCTGTAAGTCTTCATTTACAGCAAACCATTTATGTTTCTTCACTTTTTCATTGTAAAATAAAATGGAATGGCGTACATTTTCATTTTCATCGATTACATCACTAACTTTTAATTGTAAGATTTCACTTACTTTTAAGCCAGAATTTACAGCTAATACGAATAATAAGCCATCACGTTTCGAAGATTGTAAAAGTATATTTTTGATAGTTTCTAATTGTTTTTCATTTTGAATAGGTTGTCCTGCTTGTTTCATTTCACGCACTCTCCTCTTTTATATGTGTAAAGGAAAGGATTAACTTGTTTCTTACTATAAAGGGAGAGTGTGAATTTCATGTGAACTCCTAGTGAAATTAAGACAAATTATTTGACTTCTTTTACTTTTTGTAAATTGAAATAGAATACAACACTGTTAGTCGTATTATACACACCATACTCGGCATGATGGAGGTCTAAAATGTTTTTTACAATAGATAATCCGAGACCGGTACCTCCAGTGTGACGGCTACGCGATGCATCTAGACGATAGAAGCGATCCCAAATTTTTTCAAGACTTTCTTCAGGGATAGGGTTTCCTGTATTCTCGATTTCGACTTTTACGGTATCTTCTGCTTCTATAATGGAGACTTGTATTTTTTCTCCCTCTGGCGTATAACGGATTGCATTACTTAGTAAGTTCACAACTACTTGCTCAATGCGACTGCGATTTGCTTTAACAAGTATAGAAGAGTCTGCATCGATGTTCACTTGTAAATGTTTTTCTTCCATGCTAAATAATAATTTTGTGTAGACTTGTTGCGTTAATTCACCGATTGAGAACGTCGTCATATCTAGTTTGTAAGTACCAGATTCCAACTTTGCTAATTCTAACATTTCAACAATCAGCCTGTTCATATTTTCTGTTTCTTCTAAAATAACATCAGTATAATACGAAGTATCCTTACTAACACCATCTTTAATTCCTTCTGCAAAACTTCTAATTACACTTAGCGGTGTTTTTAATTCGTGTGATACGCCAGAAATGAATTCTTTTCTTGTTTTTTCTAATTGACGTTCACGTTCAATATCTTGTTGTAACTTTGTATTAGCAACATTTAATCGATCGATTCGATCTTTTAAATTTACAGATAATGTATTGATACTGCCAGAAAGCCCGCCAATTTCATCGTCAGCTGTAACAGGTAATTTCTCGCTGAAATCAAAATTAGCCATTTTTTTTGTAACACGATTTATTTTAATTAATGGCTTAACAATGATTTTTGAGTAGTAGAAGGATAACAAAATAATTACGAG
This sequence comes from Bacillus cereus group sp. Bce041, assembly GCF_052646455.1. Lineage (NCBI taxonomy): Bacteria > Bacillati > Bacillota > Bacilli > Caryophanales > Bacillaceae > Bacillus > Bacillus cereus group sp. Bce041. The sequence continues at coordinate 428,778 of NZ_JBQXON010000002.1, read as the reverse complement.
AAACACGATGATTAAGGCATAGACATAATAATCTTTTAAAACGAGCATCGCTTCATTAACAGGCTGCAAAGATGCTATCGCAAAAGCGTATTCTGTAATCCTTCCATTTTCTATAATCGGTTTTACAAAGATACTATTTTTTATATTTTCTCCGCCATCTAATATGAAAGTACTTAATTGGTTCGAGTTAGAAGTTCCCTCTCTAATCATATCTGCAAAATATTGAACGGCTTGTAATGTTTCAATATCATTTGCAAGACGAACCTCCGCTTTGGATGGGAGCTGTAACTTAGTTATAACACCTGTAAAGACAATTCGAGTTGTAGATTTGTATCGGCTTGCAAGTCTGTTCTTAGAAGGGTTACCATTAATTGACTGAAAATCCGAATAGAAATGTTCGTTCTGCCATTGATTATAATTCGTTCCTAATTTTTGTGGTGTGATTATATTATTCTCTTGTACGACTCCATCAACATTGATTATTACATCTTTTTTTAAACCTAAATTTTCGAATTTATTATATTCTTCTGGTGTTAAAAGATTATTGAGTGGAATGGAATACTGTTTATTATTGTTGGGATTAAATACATCGATATAGTAATTGTTATCACTTTTAATAATACCGTTAGAATCCAAAAACTGCATATCGGCATTTGTTTTATCATGAAATTCTTGTTTTAGTTTTCTAACCTGCTCATAACTTTTATCACTTTTATCATAATTATCTACGAATTTTTCAAAAGCAGTTTGGACTGTTTTTACTTTCTTATTAATATAAAATTTCTCTAAAAATAGAGATTGTCCTAGGAAAAAAAGTAGGAATATGATTGTAAATAAAGTGGATGTTAATAAAAATAGTTTAAAGACGATACTTCTGTTTTTCACTGCGTCACCTCTTATGAGAAATACTGTAAATGATTTCTTTATCCCGCTTTAACGGGCAATAAGACTCCCACTTCAAAATTCGGCGAATACAAGGGAGTTAGGAGGGAGATCAATTGTCCGTAAAATCCGATTGGTTCAACTAATAATCAGTGGGGGATGGAAAAAACCTCCACTGATTAAAGTTTCACTTCATTATAACAAACGTTACAAGAAAGTAGAGGGGAGAAATCTGTCTCTTTATAAAGTAGTTATTTATAAAAAGTCACATAAAAAGAACTCGCCAGACGTATGACAAGTTCTTTAGTGTATTATTGTTGAATTGCTGCATCTAAAGCGATTTCAATCATTTCGTTAAATGTAGTTTGACGCTCTTCAGATGTTGTTTCTTCGCCAGTGAAGATGTGATCGCTAACTGTTAATACAGATAATGCATTTACACCGTATTTCGCTGCTAATGTGTAAAGAGCAGTTGTTTCCATTTCTACTGCTAATACACCGTAATCTCCAAGTTTTTTAACCATGTCCATGCTTTCACGATAAAACACATCTGCTGTTAAAACGTTACCGACACGAACGTGTAATCCTTTTTCAGTTCCAGCATCATAAGCTTTCTTTAAAAGGTCAAAGTTTGCAGCTGGTGCAAAATCAAATCCTGGGAATGTTAAACGGTTCATATTAGAATCAGTACAAGCCGTCATTGCGATAATAACATCACGAACTTTTACATCTTTTTGAATTGCACCGCAAGTTCCAACGCGAATTAAATTTTTAACTCCGTAGCTTTGGATTAATTCGTTTACATAAATAGAAATAGAAGGAACACCCATACCTGTACCTTGAACAGATACACGTTTTCCTTTATAAGTTCCAGTGAAACCTAACATACCACGCACATTATTATAGCAAGTAACGTCCTCTAGAAATGTTTCAGCGATATATTTTGCACGTAATGGATCACCAGGTAATAGAATAGATTCAGCGATTTCGCCTTGTTTTGCTTCGATATGTACACTCATAAAAAAGTCCTCCTTATAATGTATTGATAGAAATCAATATCATTTGCATTATACACTACGAATCCTTTCAATTAAAATCTTTTTATTATTTGTAATATGTACAAAATAGGAGGATTTCATAAATCATAATCTAGAATATATATCTTAAGAAGTTTTGTATGAATAGAGACAATAAAAATGGTAGGTGATGTTTTGAAAAATCTTGTCATTGGGCTTATTGCGTTAGTACTTATTGTGGCAGGAGGATTTTACATAAAAAAATATCAAGAAAACGAAGAGACTGTAGGAGATGTTCAGGAAGTAAAGTGGGATGTTTCAAATGGAAAGGGAAATGAGAAAGTAGATATTGTATTTCAGTTGTTAAACAACAAGAATAATGAAATTCGTGGTGTAAATGATCAAATGCGGGCAGTGATTGTAGATGGACAGTTAAAAAACATACAACAAATTAAACCCACATTTGCAGGGAACGGGTCATATAAGTTATCTTCCAAAATAGCGAAAGACGAAGAATATACAATATTTTTATACGAAGACAAAAATAAGTCCGTAGAGTCATTCGCTAGGAAGAATTTTGGTAGAACGAAAGAGGAGAACAATAAGAAAAAAGTGAAATTTCCAATCGACAGTGTACTTACAAAAAAAATAGGAGAGTATGAAGTTTCTCTTTTATTTGGCGCATTACATCCGAATGAACCAGTTACGTTAACATTTCAGTTTCAAGCGAAAAAGGGTGAAAAATTGAAATTGCATTCAGAGAGAGGAGAAGTAGAGTCACTCTATATAGTGGATGAAACGAAGGAGAATTTTTTATACGCTATGCCTGTAGATACGGATGAGCAATTACAATACCGAATTACATTTCCTGCCGAGGGCACGTATAAAATGTGGGGGAATTTCTATATAAATGGTAAGAAGTATGAAAAAGAATTTATTGTACAAGTTCAAAAAAGAAAAAACAGCTAAGAATTTAGCTGTTTTTTCTTTTTCCTATTAATTTTGTTACAGAGAGCATTGTAATTGGTAAAGAATGATTCTTCCTAAATGCTAAATATTTACCGCTCCATGCTGGTTTATATTTTTCTTTAAAATGTCGTAATCCGCTGAAACTATACGTATAACGAACGTTATTAAAGATTGCAGCAGCCACTCGTTCAGACCAGAAAGACTGTGTGGATAAACCAACATTTGAAAGTGGTGCCATACCGATATTAAAGGAGTGGTATTCATTTTCTTTTGCCCACTGGAATAAGTGGATGAAAATTGCGTCCATAATGCCGCTAGGCGCATCTGGATAATATCGCATTAAATCGACAGATAATAATCCGTTTTGATATACAGGCATGAATGTTGTGAATGCAATAATTTTTCCATCCGCATCAGATAATGTTGCGATAGGAGCGCGACTAATATATTCACGATCGAAGTATCCGAGTGAAAAACCTTTCTCTTTTTTTCCACCAAGCCATGCATCTGAAACTTTTCTTAACTCTTCATATAATTCGTCGGAGAAAGGTGGCTCATGAATAGAGAATGTATAGCCTTCTCTTTCAAAACGGTTGAAAGTAGCTCGCATGCCAGCGCGTTTCTTTCCTGTTATTGTAAAGGTATTTAAATCAACAACAGCTTCTTCACCAAGCTTAAAGAAGTTATAACCAAAATCGTGGTATAAACTCATCCATTTACTTTCAATTTGATAGAATACACAAATGTATCCAAATCGATCAGCCTCAGCTAAAAACTCTTGCAATACAGTACGATAGGAGGAAGGGTCCCCAATTGGATCACCCAGTACAATAAGTCGTTTTCCAGTTATTGAGAAGAGAATGAGTGCTTTTCCATCACTACTGAAAAAGAACTGTTTATCTCCTAAAAAACCTAAATGACTAAGTACATTTCCGCCATGTTCATCTAAGAAGTTTTGTAATCGTTTATCATTAGCTGGTTGCCCGGGAAATTCATTTCGATAACGATTTGCAATGAGTGAACCAATTAGTAAAAAAGTAGGAACAAAAAAGGCAGCTGCTAATGCACTTCGTTTCACTTGTGTAATATTACGAACGACAAAATCAGGTTTGAAAGCTTCTTTTGCACCTGCAAATAAAATACCTAAGTTTTTATATAAATATAACGTTACAAGTAGGAATATAAAAACTTTTACGATATCGGAAAGTGAGACTTCCATTTTCTCACGTACAAACCTTTTACGAAGCATATACAATACAGCGAGTACGATTAATAAAATAAAAGTTTCTTCAACATCAATTCCTTTTAGTGTGTTAAAAATAGCCGCTCCAATTAAAGAAACAATCGTCATATAATAAGAACGTTTTGTTCCGTAATATATCCCCCGCGAAAGAATGAGGAGGAGAATACCGAATGTTAGGGATAAGCTAAAAGAAAATTGAATAAGATGTTTTGGAGCTAGAATATGTAAGGCGTGTGCCCGATTTATACTTGTCGGTAGAATGGTTGATAAAATAACCATTAAGCCAGCAAATACTGTTAAAGCAGCAGATGCCCAAGAACCTAACTTTCCTAGAAAGTCACGCTGCAAAGTCCATATAACACCAGTTGTCTCTAATGCAGGCGCAATAAAAGGTTTATCTTCAAACTTTTTAATGGCTACTCCTGTCATTTCAAAAGCTGCAAAAATGAGACCAAGGCAGAAGGGCAAGATGTAATAGACGAGACGATATAATAACATAGCAGGGAGTAAAACACCTGTATCGATACCGTATTGCCCAAGCCCAGTTAAGAAGACAAGATCAAATGATCCAAGGCCACCAGGAACAAGGCTAACGACACCAGCTAAAGCAGCAATAACATATACGCCTAAAAACTTTTGGAATTCGATTTCAATGCCAAATAATAGTAATATGACGTACATAACAATACCAGCAGATACCCATTCGACTAATGAAACTAATGAGTATAAAACAGTTGGGTTTTTCTCCTCTTCTTCTTGTTCCTCTGTTTGCGTTGCTTTTCTATTTTTTAATTTAGAAAATCCGATATATATAGGGACGAAAAGAGCGAAGAAGATAAGAACAGGCCATAGCCATGGTTTTTCATGCAAAATAAATCTCGTGTCTAATATTCCGATAAGACCAAGAAATGAAAGAATGGCTAATCCATTAATAAAGGCAGTTGTCATCCAAGCGATACTTTTAATAAGTTTTCCATTTTCTTTTATATATGGACGATAAAGCATTGTGCGTACGCCGGCTCCAACAAGACCACCAAACCCGATAAATCCATTTAAAGTATTAGCAATCCACGAGATACGGAAAATCTTTTGGACAGGAATATCAGCTTTTAAGTAACGAAGCATAACATAGTCATAAAAGAACATTGTTGATACAGCGAATGCACCAAGTGTAATTGCTAAAAAGACTCCTCCAGTTGGAATGTTTTTAATTGTATCAATCGCTTCTAAAAAAGAAATGCCCGCTAATTCTTTTTTTGCTTGAAAGAATACAATTGTTAATACAACAAATGGGAAGATAATTTTCCCGATTTGTAAGAAACGTTTCCATGAAAACGACATAAATACAACTCTCCTTGTATAAGAAAACTGAGACAATAATATTATTATGACAAACTTCAAGAAAAATAAAAAGGTAATTTCCTGTATAGGGGAGCTATTTTTTATATAGGTATATTTAAAAGAATATTTAGTTTATCAGAAAATTAAGTTAGAATAAGGTGAAAGAAGGGTGAGGGGGGAGTATATGATTATAAAAGGTTACGTAGGATATGAATTAGAAAAAGAGAAACCTAATACATCAGAAGATTTTTTTAACAGATCTGAAGTGACATATATATTAAATGGTAAAGAGAAAACTTTTTCGGTTTTATACGTTCGATATTTTGAAGAAGTTTTACAAGAAATTACTCCTTTTGAAGGAAATCCAGTGTATAAAGTAGAAGAACAAAACATATATTTGCGCGATATTGTAGCGATATGTTGTTTAATGAAAGATAAGGAGCTTCGTGGGCAAAAACGTTTGTATTTAAATAATATGGAAGAATTTCAACAATATTTTGATGAGGGAACGGTGTCGAAAGTACAAGAAATATTGGCTGAATTACATAAAAATAAAAGAGTAGAAATAGCGTGAAATGGCAAAGGAGAGAGAAAAAAATGTCTAATTTGATGGTTGAAAATCAAACAGAACAAGTTTCTATATTTTTAGAAGATGCTATTAATTTGATAACCAATTATGTAAATTATCATACGTTACCTTCTTTATTAGAGGAAACACCAGCAGGGAATGAGCGATATTATAAAGGGTTATTAGCATCAATGAGACGACTTCTCGTTTTTTGCGAAGAAGGACAGGATGCATGTTTTGTTTTGTTGAATAGCCAGCCATTTCGAAAAACAGCAGCTGAAAAAATTTTATATAAGATTTACCATCAAGTAATTGCAGAGTTTTTTTCACCGAAGAGTGATCATTGGTATGAAAATAGTCGGTCTGCATATACAGGGAAAAATTCTATCGTTTTTCAACAAACACCACCTGCATCTTTAGAGCAAGTGATGAAGAGTTTAGAAGGTAAATTTCAATTGATGCGTGAAGAACTAGAATATTATGAGACGGATTATCAGACAAAGATGTTACACAAATATTGATTGAGGAAAAGAAGCTAAGGTGACTTAGCTTCTTTTCCTTTTGTACAGTTATATAAGGGATTTTCATTGAATATAGTTAAGTGGATAGCATTAGGGAGGTGCAACATGAATCAGCAAGGTGTATTTACAGATTACTTTCATGAAGTAGAAAATTGGTGTGAAAGTGTTCTTCACGTATTAGATAGTCGCGCAATGGAAGTGTATGATGTCCATATGCTTGCGTATAAAATTCAGACGTTATTAGAGCGTATGAAAGAGCATGAGTATGAAACAGATGCAGAGTTTATGTATGAAATAAGCGATGATGTAGAACATATTCAGCATCACTTGCAGGAAGTATTTATGCAAGAAGAAGAGGAATATGAATTATATGAAAGAGGGGATAGTGAACGAGCTGTCCCAATTGGAGGACATACACTCCCGCCATTACCTTATCCATATAATGCGTTAGAACCGTATATTTCTAAAGAAATTATGATGTTACATCATGATAAACATCATCGGAGTTACGTGGAAGGATTAAATAAAGCAGAGAAGATGATGGAAGAAGCGAGAAAAACAAATAAATTTGATTTAATTAAGCATTGGGAAAGGGAAGCGGCTTTTCATGGGTCAGGTCATTACTTACACACGATATTTTGGAATAACATGAAAAAAGACGGTGGTGGAAGTCCAAGAGGAACTTTTTCACAACAAATTGAACAAGATTTTGGGAGCTTTTTACGTTTCCAAAAACATTTTACAGAAGCAGCCTCTAAAGTAGAAGGTTCAGGCTGGGCAATTCTCGTTTGGGTACCCCGGTCTGGAAGGTTAGAAATTTTGCAAAGTACACTTCATCAATTATTTACACAATGGGATACGATACCGCTCCTTGTACTAGATGTCTGGGAACATGCGTATTATTTACAATACCAAAATCGAAAAGATGAATATATTAAAAACTGGTGGAATGTTGTAAATTGGCCTGATGTAGAAAAAAGGTTTGAAACTGCGAAACAAATTGAATGGACACCATATTAGACGCAAATTCTCTGCGTCTTTTTTAATGGAAGTAGAAGGAAGATTTCGTTCATATTTTAAAAGGCCAAGCATACACTTGTACAAAAAGTGCCAAAAGGACGTGGGGGGAAATATGAGACGAATTTGTGTAATCATTACGCTTCTTATGATGTATGCAAGCGTTATGCCGATTCCTACATATGCAAAGATGAACAGCAATGTTAGTGCTCGAAATGCTGTATTAATGGAGCAACAGTCTGGTCGTGTATTATACGGAAAGGCAGAACATGAGCCTCAAAAAATTGCTAGTATAACAAAAATTATGACCGCCTTATTAGCTGCTGAATCAGGGAAGATGAAAGAAATGGTATCAGTTAGTAATGAAGCGGTGAGGGTGGAAGGATCGGCAATCTATTTAAAGCCTGGACAAAAAGTGAAGTTAGAAGATTTAGTATACGGACTCATGCTTAGATCTGGTAATGACGCAGCGCAAGTAATTGCTGAAAGTGTGGGTGGGAGTATAGATGGATTCGTATATTTAATGAATCAAAAAGCGAAAGAAATTGGAATGAAAGATACGCACTTCTCAAACCCTCATGGCTTAGATGGAGATGGATCACATTATTCGTCGGCTTACGATATGGCATTATTAACGAAATATGCAATGGGAAACGAGACATTTAAGAAAATCTTTGGAACCAAAACATATAAATCAGATTCTTGGGATTACCCGTGGAAAAATAAACATAAGCTGGTAACGTCTTATTATGAATTTGCAACAGGGGGAAAAACAGGCTTTACGAAGAAAGCTGGGCGAACGCTTGTTACAACGGCATCAAAAGGTGGACTAGATTTAATTGTCGTAACTTTGAGTGCCTCTAGTGATTGGGATGATCATATGAATTTGTTTGATAAAGGTTTTGACCGTTTCAAACAAACGAAAGTTTTAGGACAAGGAGCAATTGCTGAAATAAATGAAAAGAAGTATGCCAACCATGTTTATACGAAAAATAGTTTTTCGGTACCGTTAACTGAAGAAGAAAAAAAGAACGTAGTATTAAAAGTTGAACTCGATAAAAGTACAAAACTTACGGATGGAGTAAAGGTTGGGAAGACAGACATTTATGTTGGTAATGAAAAAGTTGGAGAACGGAATTTATTTTATAGTAAACGAAAGTTAGTAGCTACAACGGGACTTTACTGGAATAATGTGAAAGAAATTTTTTCTTACATGATAGGTGTTGGGAACGATGGTTAATCTCGTATGGGTAGCGATGGCTGTCATTGGGATTGTATACGCCATGATAAATGGAACGATGGAAGAAGTGAATAAAGCTGTATTTGACGGAGCAAAAGATGCGGTAACGATTTGTATAGGACTTATTAGTGTTTTAGTATTTTGGCTCGGTTTAATGAAAATTGCAGAGGAAGCCGGATTGTTAAAAAAATTAGTTACACTTTTTATGCCGATAGTAAAAAGGTTGTTTCCAGAAATACCAAAGGATCATCCGTCTATGGGATTTATTCTATCAAATATGATGGCAAACTTTTTTGGTCTAGGTAATGCAGCGACCCCTCTTGGTATTAAAGCGATGGAACAACTGAAAGAGTTAAATGGAGGAAAGGATTCGGCGAGCCGTTCTATGGTGACGTTTCTAGCATTAAATACATCAGCTATTACATTAATTCCTACGACAGTCATTTCCATTCGAATGACGTATGAATCAGCGAATCCTACTGAAATTGTTGGGGTAACATTTATTGCACAAGTACTTTCTATGATTGGGGCAATTTGGATTGACCGCTATTTTTACCGAAGAAGGAGTAGAAAGGGGCGGAAAAAATGAGCATTGTAAATACAATTTCCTTATGGGTAATCCCTTGTGTAATTGGTTTTATCCTTTTATATGGCACAATAAAGAAAGTGCCGACGTATGAATCGTTCGTTGAGGGAGGAAAAGAAGGGATTCAAATTGCAATTTCCATCTTACCGTTTATGGTTGGAATGCTTGTGTCTATTTCTATATTCCGGTCTTCAGGTGCGTTAGATGCAATGATATCGGTAATGAAGCCAATGTTAGATTTGATCCATGTTCCAGCAGAAATTGTACCCTTAGCACTTATACGCCCTATTTCAGGCTCTGCTGGTTTAAGTATTACGACCGATTTAATTGCAACATATGGGCCAGATTCGTTTATTGGGAGATTGGCTTCTACGATGCAAGGGAGCACAGATACGACTTTCTATATTTTAACTGTATATTTTGGAGCGGTTGGGATTAGAAAAATGGGGGATGCACTAAAAGTAGGACTTTTTGCAGATTTAATCGGGATTATATGCTCAATTGTGTTCGTTTCTTTATTGTTTCAGTAATACTATTCATTTTTTACGCTATTTCGCTTATAATACGTATACGACCACTATTAAGGTGTAGCTTAATAGTGGTTTTTTTATGTGGTATTTTTGACAAAATGATGAACTTTTATTGTGAGAAATATGAAAAATATGGACAATAATAAAGGGTAAAAACATGATTTGACCTTTATATGTTTATTATCATCGCTATGTTGTTTAAGTAAGATGAAGCGAATAGCCGTAAAGCGTATGCGGTTGCCAAGTCTTTCTAATGTAAGGTAAGATAAATTCGAGGTGAAAAAAAGAAATGGAACGATTACAAAAAGTGATTGCGCAAGCAGGTATTGCATCGAGAAGAAAGGCTGAGGAATTAATTCAGCAAGGAAAAGTGAAAGTTAATGGAAAAATAGTGAAAGAGTTAGGGACAAAAGTAACTCCTCAAGATAAAGTAGAAGTAAATAATATCCCTCTTGAAAAAGAAGAACCTGTTTATTTTTTACTATATAAACCAACTGGCGTAATTTCAAGTGTATCAGACGATAAAGGAAGAAGTGTTGTAACGGACTTTTTCCCGGAAATTACACAACGTTTATTCCCAATCGGACGCTTAGATTATGATACGTCTGGCGTATTATTAATGACAAACGATGGGGACTTCGCAAACGTATTAATGCATCCTAGATATAAAGTTGAAAAAACATATGTTGCAAAAATAAAAGGGCCATTAACAGGTGAGAAAATTCGCATGTTAGAACGCGGTGTTACGTTAGAAGACGGTAAAACAGCACCAGCACGTGTGAAAATTATTTCTTGGGACAAGCGTAAAGAGATGGCTATTGTACAATTAACAATTCATGAAGGACGTAATCGTCAAGTACGTCGTATGTTTGAAGCGTTAGACTGTAAAGTAGTGAAATTAAAACGTGAACGTTATGCTTTCTTAGAAGTAGGAAGCCTGCGACCTGGTGATGCGAGAGAATTGACACCACATGAGGTGAAACAATTACGCGCGCTTGCTTCTACAAAGCCAAGATAAGCTATAGAGTTAAAAATTCACCAGTGGAGTGCTCTGCTGGTGATTTATTCAATACAACATTTACAGAAGATAATACATAACATTTACCGAGGAGAGGAGAGGTAATATGAAGAAAAATCGCTTATTATTTCGCGTTATTATTCTACTCATTTTATGTGGTGCTGTAGGATTTACCCTTTATCAAGGATTCTTTGCTAATAAAGAGAAAATGCAAATCGGAAAAGAAGCACCTAACTTTATTGTGACGGATTTAGAAGGAAAGAAAATTGAACTAAAAGATTTAAAGGGAAAAGGTGTATTTTTAAACTTTTGGGGCACGTGGTGTAAACCTTGTGAAAAAGAAATGCCTTATATGAATGAATTATATCCAAAGTATAAAGAAAAAGGCGTTGAAATCATAGCGTTAGATGCAGATGAAACGGATATTGCAGTAAAGAACTTTGTGAACCAATATGGTTTGAAATTCCCAGTTGCCATTGATAAAGGACAAAAGATTATAGGAACATATGGAGTAGGTCCTTTACCGACAAGCTTTTTGATTGATAAAGATGGAAAAGTAGTGGAGCAAATTATAGGGGAACAAACGAAAGAACAGTTAGAAGGGTATTTAAAGAAAATTACTCCGTAATAAAGAAAGCCTTTACATAAGGGGTGCGTGTTTATAGTGCCTCTGGTTTAAAAATTCTGAGTATTGCGGTAACTTGAGGTTAGAATATACAATAGTACATATAGATACAGGGGCGGTGAGAGTGTTGAAAGAAATTAAATGTGAATGTGGACATGTTAATCCGATAGGAACCGTTTTTTGTGAAGCTTGCGGGAAACCATTTGAAAGCAATGAAAATGCAAAACTATTGGATATGCGCTATGAGGGGAGTGCACGGAGATCTCTCACGCAGACAAAAACGATAGTCGATAAAATTTGGAGCTTTTTCTCTTCTGTAAAAGTAGGTGTATGGCTAATCGTAATAACTTTAGCTGCATCAGCGATAGGAACTATATTTCCGCAAGAAATGTACATAACTCCAGGTATTGCACCAGCTGAATATTATAAACAAGAATATGGATTTTTAGGACAATTATACTATCAATTAGGGTTTAATAATTTATACGGTTCATGGTGGTATATGATTTTGATTGCTTCTATCGGTATTTCACTTGTGATATGTAGTTTAGACCGCGTTATTCCACTTTATAAAGCTTTAAAAAAGCAAGGCGTAAAAAGACATCCTAGTTTTTTAAAGAGACAGAGATTATATGGGACTGGTACACCGCAAGAAGGTGACCTGGAAAGAGTGCAAGAGAATTTAAAGAAAAGAAACTATAACGTGAAAGTGGAAGACGGAAACGTTTTAGCAGAAAAGGGACGCTTCTCGCGTTGGGGTCCATATGTAAATCATATCGGTCTTATTATCTTTTTATTCGGTGCGATGCTTCGTTTTTTACCGAGTATGTACGTAGACGAAGCACTTTGGTTACGTGACGGTGAAACGAAAGAAATACCAGGGACGGATGGACAATACTACTTAAAAAACGAGAAATTTATAAAAGAAGTTTATGATAAAAGTAAGGACAAGGAAGTTTTTGATGAAGCGATTGATCGTGTAGGCGATAAAATGATTGCGAAAAACTTCCAAACGAATGCCGTATTATATAAAGCAGTAGGAGAAAATATAGCAGGACAAAAACCGAAATTAGAAAAAGTAAAAGAAGCGGAAATTCGAGTGAATGAACCACTGAAATTTGATCAATTTGCAGTGTATCAAGTTTCTTATAAAGAAAGTGAATTTAAAAGTATGTCCTTTAACTTGCAAAATAAAGAAAATAATCAAAAGTGGGGACCAATTAAAGTAGATTTAACGAATCCTAAGGAAAAATATGATTTAGGAAATGGTTATTCTCTAGAACTATTAAGCTATTTTCCTGATTTTTATTTTGATGAGAATGGAAAACCAAATACAAAAACGAAATTACCAAACAATCCTGCATTTGTATTTAAAATGTTTACACCTGAAACACCAGATGGTGAAGTGAGTTTTGTTGGTATTCAGCAAAATATAGAACCAGATGGAAACAACAAATATAAAATGTCGTTTGCAGGTGTTGAAATGCAAAATGCCACAGCACTTACTGTAAGAAAAGATTTAACGCTTTGGATTCTCGGCATTGGAGGATTTATATTTATGGTTGGTGTCATTCAAGGTATGTATTGGAATCATCGCCGTATTTGGATACAACGTGTTAATGATGAATGGTGGATTGCAGGGCATACAAATAAAAATTGGTTCGGTTTAAAGAAAGATATTGAAAGAGTACTAGAAGGTACAGCAATTCCACAGCCAAATGATAAAGTAATTGATAAAAAAATTAGTTAAGGTGGGGAAACGATATGGTGCAAATAAGTAGTAACTTTCTCTTTACCGCATTTATTTTATATTTAATTGCCACTCTATTTTTCGGGGGAGCAATTAAAGAAAAGGGTCATAAATGGGCAAATGTAGGAATAACGATTACAATTTTAGGGTTTATTGCACAAACAGTATATTTTGTTACAAGGTGGATTGCATCAGGACATGCGCCAGTTAGTAACTTTTTTGAATTCGGTACATTTTTCGGCATGATGCTTGTAGGAGCATTTATTGTCATGTATTTTATGTACCGTGTAAGCATAATCGGACTATTTGCATTACCAGTTGCGCTTTTATTAATTGCCTATGCAAGTATGTTTCCGAGGGAAATATCTCCGCTTATTCCATCTTTAAAAAGTAATTGGTTACATATTCACGTGACGACGGCAGCAGCAGGACAAGCCATTTTAGCGATTAGTTTTATTACAGGTGTTATGTATTTATTGAAAAATGTAGATCAATCGACGAGAAGTAAACGTACATTTTGGCTAGAGACGGTAGTATTTACACTTGTTTGTACAGTTGGATTTATTGGAGTAACAACGGTATTTTCTAGTATGAAATATGAAGCGAAGTTTCAATGGATTGATAAAAATGAACAACAAGTGGAAATGAAATACAATCTTCCGGCTTTAGTTGGACCGCACGAAGGGAAGTTACTGACAGAAAATAAATTAGAACCGGCAGTTGAAGTTCCAGCGATTGTAAATGCGAAAAAATTAAATACTGTTATTTGGTCAGTGTTAGTTGGAACATTACTGTATATTGTATTAAGACTTGTTTTACGGAAGCGAGTATCGGCGGCACTTCAGCCGTTAGTAAAGAATACGAATAGTGATTTACTAGATGAAATCGGATATCGATCTATTGCAATTGGATTCCCAGTGTTCACATTAGGTGCATTAATTTTTGCGATGATTTGGGCACAAATAGCGTGGACACGTTTTTGGGGCTGGGATCCAAAAGAGGTTTGGGCACTTATCACTTGGCTCTTTTATGCGGCAGTATTACATTTACGCCTATCAAAAGGATGGCATGGAGAGAAGTCAGCTTGGCTTGCAGTAATTGGTTTTGCAATCATTATGTTTAACTTTATTGTAGTAAACTTAATTATTGCCGGTTTACATTCATATGCATAGAGAAATAAAATAGGGGAGTGCATGTCACTTTCCTATTTTATTTTTGTCAACTTTTCTTCTTTTTTGAGAAAAACATGACAAAGTAGCGGTTGATTTTGTAAAATGATGTCGAGGACATTATATGCTGTTCAAAAAAAATACATAGTTTTGGAAAAAAATTGAACAAAATTTATTATTCTTGTGAAGCATAATATGGGAAGTGAAACATTTAGAAGATTGCTTAAATAAACGAGAATAGCGCAACATAATAGTTAAAGAAGGGTAGGTGTGAACCGCTGAGGTGAGAGTGCGCAGCGGGTAGAGATGGAAAATGAATCAAGAATTTTAATTGTAGATGATGAGGATCGTATTCGTCGTTTATTGAAAATGTACTTAGAAAGAGAACAATATACGATTGAAGAAGCAGATAATGGTGATACAGCTTTAGAAATGGCGTTGCAAAATGATTACGATTTAATCTTATTAGATCTTATGATGCCTGGTAAAGATGGCATTGAAGTATGTAAAGGGGTTCGTGAGAAGAAAGCGACACCAATTATTATGCTGACAGCAAAAGGTGAAGAAGTAAATAGAGTACAAGGATTTGAAGTTGGAACAGATGATTATATTGTAAAGCCATTTAGTCCACGTGAGGTCGTACTACGTGTGAAAGCGGTATTACGTCGTGCTGTACCAACAACATTCTTTACACAAGATACAACGACAAAAGATGTTACTGTATTCCCGCACTTAACAATTGATAACGATGCACACCGTGTTACTGCAGATGGTAATGAAGTAAACTTAACGCCGAAAGAATATGAGTTACTATTATTTTTAGCGAAAGCTCCTGATAAAGTATTCGATCGTGAGCAACTGTTAAAAGAAGTATGGCAATATGAATTCTTCGGAGATTTACGTACAGTTGATACACATGTAAAGCGTTTACGTGAGAAGTTAAGCAAAAAATCACCAGATGCAGCGAAAATGATCGTTACTGTTTGGGGTGTAGGTTACAAATTTGAGGTTGTGAACGACTGATGCTTTGGAGAAGTGTAGTAGGGAAGTTATGGATGACCATATTACTTCTCGTTTCGTTTGTTCTTGGATTTGTTGCGATTTTACTTTCACAGTTTTTTAGAACGTATTATGTTGATATGAGTGAAGCTAGGCTTCAAAAAGTTGCAACAAGTGTTTCAGAGTTAATTGAAGAAGGTGCCGATGTAAAAACGATTGAGAATATCGCTTACAAATTCTCTGACCCACTTTCAAGGATTATTATTGTAGAAGATGGTAAAGAAATCTCTTCTTCACCGAAACAAGAAGGGTTAGTCACTCTTACAATGGATGACTTAAAAGAAGATAAAGAATTAGCGGCTGTGTTTACAGACAAAAAAGAAATTAAGAATAATATTAGAAAAGCGTCTAATAGTAGGAAGAATAAAAACACCGAAAATGATATTATGATCGTCGGAAAACCAGTGCAATCAAAAAATCAAAGTGCAGTGTTCGTATATGAATCTTTACAAGTACCGATACAAGGTATGGAAAGAACAACTGATTTTATTTTCTTATCGGCTGGAATTGCGATTATATTAACAACTTTCTTTGCGTTCTTCTTATCTACTCGGATTACAGCACCGCTTCGTAAAATGCGTGAGGTTGCTTTTGAAGTGTCACGTGGGAAGTTTGATGCAAAGGCTCCTATGGTATCTCAGGATGAGATTGGTGAGCTTGCAACGGCCTTAAATCAAATGGGAAAACAGTTGAAGTTTAATATGAACGCCTTGCAACAAGAAAAAGAGCAGTTAGCAAGTATTTTGAGTAGTATGGCAGATGGGGTTATTACGTTAAATCAAGAAGGTGAAGTCGTTGTAATCAATCCGCCGGCCGAACATTTCTTACAAGTTTGGCAAGAAGAAAAAGAGATAGAGCTCAGTAAAAAACTACCTTCTGAACTTGTGGAATTATTCCATCTCGTTGTAGAAAGCGAACAACAACAAGTTGTTGAAATTAATTTACAAAAAGGGAACTATGTAGTTCTTATGACGCCGCTTTACAATCAAACGAAAATTCGTGGAGCTGTAGCAGTGCTGCGAGATATGACGGAAGAACGTCGTCTTGAAAAGATGCGTCAAGATTTTATTGCGAATGTATCACATGAACTTCGTACACCAATGGTCATGCTGCAAGGGTATAGTGAAGCGATTTTAGATGATATTGTGCAAACGAAAGAGGAAATAGATGAGTTTGTTCAAATTATTTATGATGAATCTGTTCGTTTAGGTAAACTTGTAAATGAATTGTTAGATTTAGCTCGTATGGAAAGCGGTCATGTAGAGTTACATATTGGTGAAGTGGATATACATCCGTTTGTTGAAAAAATTGGTCGTAAATTCCAAGGGATTGCAAAGGATAAAGAGGTCGCGTTAACGGTTGATTTCAAAGGTCCAATTGAACAATACCCGTTTGATGCAGATCGTATGGAACAAGTATTGACGAATTTAATTGATAACGCAATACGTCATACGAATGCAGGCGGACATGTAACGCTTGTAATTGATACGAAAAATAACGGTCTTATTTTTGAAGTACAAGATTCGGGTGCAGGCATTCCAGAAGAAGATATTCCATTTTTATTTGATCGTTTCTATAAAGCTGATAAAGCAAGAACACGTGGGAAAAAGGGTGGAACAGGACTCGGGCTTGCGATTGCGAAAAATATTGTTCAAGGCCATGATGGTAAAATTTCTGTATCAAGTGTTGTTGGAGAAGGAACTACATTCTCTGTATATTTACCGAATCGTATAATTTAGATATGCGTTTTTAAAGTTGATAATGAATAAAGTTCTGCTGTTTTTTATTTTTTTGTAAACTCAATTAAATAAAGAATGGTAGAACTTTTTTCTATGTTGCTCGAATAAAGAATAACAAGAGAGGTGCTGTGAAGAAATGAAATTATATACAAAAACAGGAGATAAAGGAACGACAAGTGTAATAGGTGGCAGGGTTGATAAAGATGATATCCGTGTGGAAGCGTATGGAACAATAGACGAGGCAAATTCTCATATTGGATATGCAATGACTAAGCTTCAAGGCGGGGCTTTTATAGATATTTACAATGAGCTCGAAAATATTCAACATGAACTATTTGATTGCGGAGGAGACTTGGCAATAGTGGAACAAAAAATTCCTTATAAAGTGACAATTGTGATGGTTGAAAGTTTAGAAAGAAAGATTGATTTATATATAGAAGAAGCCCCGCCACTAGAACGCTTTATTTTGCCAGGTGGTAGCGAGGCAGCGGCTACTATTCATATTGCACGTACTGTTGTAAGGAGAGCAGAACGCTCTATAGTATCATTGCAAAAAGAAGTGAAAATAAATGAAGTTGTATTAAAGTATGTAAATAGATTATCTGATTATTTGTTTGCGATAGCTCGAGTAATAAATGCCCGATTACAAGTGAAAGATGTGGAGTATAACCGTAGTGCAGTAGTTTTTCGTGATAAGAAAGAGAAGGAAGTGGAGTAATTCACTTTCTTTTTTTGTATACTTTTTTCTGTAATATACCAAAATAGAGAAGGTATGGTGGTAATTAGAAAACGGAGGATGTATATGAAAGTTTTAAAATGCGGTGTCATGTTATTGAGTATACTGTTTGTATCTCAATTACATGTTTATGCAGAAGAAAATCGATGGACATGGCCTGTTGAAGGTCAGATAAGTGATTATTTTGGGACAAGGCATGGAAAACACTATGGTATTGATGTAGCTGCGCCGATTGGAACGCCTGTGGCAGCTATCCAAGATGGTAAGGTAACGAGGTCTTATTATTCAAGTAGTTATGGAAATGTTGTATTTATTAAACACGGAGAATATGAAGCTGTATATGCACATTTAAATAAGAGATATGTGGATCAAGGAGATTATATTTCCAAAGGAGAAAAAATTGGAGAAGTAGGGAACACGGGAGAATCGCGAGGTGCGCACTTACATCTAGAACTTCATCAAGGAAGATGGACGATGGCGAAAAAGAATGCGATGAACCCATTGCTTGTTTTAAGTGAACAAAGAAATGAAGTTGTTTCTTCGTCATTATATGTCGTACAAAAAGGGGATACTTTAGTTAGTATTGCACGGAAATTTAGTATGACACTTAAGGAAATTAAAGAAAAAAATGGATTGCAGCAAGAGCTAATTTATCCTAATCAACAATTATATGTTAAGTAAAGGAAACGCTTCAAAAATTAAACTTTGAACAAATTTATGTTCTTCTTAAATAAGATTCAATGTAAATGAAATTATATGGGCGCTTTTGCTAGAACTATTGAGTGAATCAGAGCATCTATATCTAAAAGAAAACCGTCCCAAAATTTATTTTGGGACGGCTTCTTTTACCAAAAAATAAAGACACATATAAATCCAGAAATAGCTAAATAGCTATATAAGTAAAAAACTTTTGTTCTTGTTTTCTCTTTTGTTCGAAACAGTACGATAGTCGGTTCAATTAAACCGATTGTCAAACAAAGTAGGCCAAGAAGCATACAACCAATCGAGATAGAATACAGGGCGATTTGTGGTGCTTGAAATGGAATCATCCATTTTAATAAAAATGCAATAAGTGCAGTGTAACAAATACTACCGATGTATTTATTCAGTGGTGTATTAGAACGAAAACCAGGAAGTTTTTTTAAGAAAGAGCGGGAAACAACTTCTGTTTGTAAAGATGTATGCTCTTCAATAATTTTTTGAGCTTCTTTTCCTTTTTGAAAAAGAGATAAGATCCAATTTCGCTCACCCTGAAAAATAAATTGAGAAGTTGTCAAATAGTGATCAATCTTCACTTTATTCCAACTCTTCCACGGATGACGCTCACACAATTTTAATTTACTTTCTGTTTTTTTATCATACTGATAAATACTGATGCCATCTTCATCGAAAGTAGCATAGTATGTCTCGTTTGAGAATGTGCCTAAATCAATTGGGCAGTAGAAAAGTAATTCTTTTTTTAAGTAAAAGTATTCTTTTCTTAAGTTTTTTTTCATTGCTTCTCGAATAGAATGTCTCTTGTCTTTTTTCATGACATTTCCTCCATAACTCAGAAAATGTTCTTATCTTAACAATTCAATATCTTATCACTTTTAATTATATATGACTAGGTAATTCAAAAGAGAAATGCCGAATAATAAAAAATATGGATTGTATTGTAAAATATCTCCAATTTATTTGTTGTTACGAAAAATAAATAACTAATTTTAAATAAGTTACAATTTTTTAGTTCACAATGTTATGAGGTTGTTGTATAATGAAGGGGAAAATAGAATATCGGTCTATCTTCGGGGCAGGGTGAAAATCCCGACCGGCGGTGATGAACTATTTATGATTTTGTTCTAAGCCCGCGAGCCGTTAAGGCAGGATTTGGTGTGATTCCAAAGCCGACAGTATAGTCTGGATGGGAGAAGATGGAGGTTCAAGCGTTCAAAAAAGATATGGATTTGAACGTCTGTTTGATGTGCCTTAAATTCTCCCTTTGTGTAAAACACAAAGGGTTTTTTCGTTCTATGAAAAAATAGGCATAGCAGAACCTTTCCACTTTCCATGAGATGATCGATGGAAAAGGAGAGAGAAAGATGAAACAAAAAAACAGTGTAGTGCAGATGGTGAGTGTAGCGATGCTAAGTAGTATTGCATATTTACTAATGATGTTGGATTTCCCGTTCCCAGGGCTTCCGCCATTTTTGAAAATTGATTTTAGTGATGTACCAGCTCTAATTGCGGCAATTATCTTTGGACCAGTAGCAGGAGTGATTGTAGAGGCGATAAAGAACATTTTACATTACGGGATTCAAGGAAGTTTAACGGGAGTACCAGTTGGAGAAATTGCAAACTTTATTGCAGGATGTTTATTTATTGGGCCAGCAGCTTTCTTATTTAGAAAGTATCGTACTGTGAAGAGTTTAACTACAGGATTAATGCTAGGGACAATTACAATGGCACTTATTATGAGTGTATTAAACTACATCATCATATTCCCGGCGTACACTTGGTTTTTAAATTCACCAGCTATGTCTAGCGAAGCTATAAAAACAACGGTTGTAACGGCAATCTTACCATTTAATTTAATTAAAGGGATTGTTGTAACAATTGTATTTGTAGCATTATTCTCACGCCTGAAAGTATGGGTGTTTGCAAAAATGAAAAATGCATAATATATACTAAAACCATTAGTAGTGTGAAACTACTAATGGTTTTTTATTAAGGAAAATAAAATTTAGATACAAAAAACGCCCCTCATCAATAGGAGGGGCGTTTTTTGAAGTTAATAAAAGACTATTCGAATTTTAAAGCGTCTCCGTCGAATGATTCGTCAGCAACTTTAATTGAGTCAGTTGGACAGCCTTCGAATGCATCCATCATATCTTCAATTAATACATCTGGAATTTCAACGATACCTTGGTTATCATCTAATGTTACAAATGCAATACCTTCATCATCATAGTCATAAATGTCTGGTGCAGCAGCGCCACAAGCACCACATGCAATACAAGTATCTTTATCAACGATTGTATATTTTGCCATCTTTTTTCCCTCCTGATAATATGTATGTGAAAAGCTCGCCATAAAAATTATAACCTTATTGTAAAACGGTTTGTAAAACTTTTCAACATAAAATTATAATGATAATGCTTATCAATTAGAGTGTCAACTTATTTTTGAATTATGTCATAAGATTTTCAAAATACGTAAATATGATTTCGTTTGATACAATAGAATATATACAAGTATATAGTTCTTATATGATAAGTTTAATGAGCGACAGTAGATAGTGTAATTGTACTGAAAAGAATGAAGTTAAGATTGGAAGGTGGAAGCGGTCATGCAAATACAATATACTTTGTTGCATTGTTTAAAACAATTGAATGGTGAAAGAACCGTTTCTTCTATTTATTATTTACTAAAGGGCAAACGTTCTTCGCAAACTTTACAAGATGGAAATATGTTCCGAGTTTCTTTTTTGTTCGGAATATATAAATTATTAAATAGAAATGACTATGATGGTGAAGTTGCAAAGTTGTTGCAAGCGGATTTTATTCAAGAAATACATGAAAATACATATGTGTTAACACCTACGGGTAAAATGCAGTTACATAAATGGGAGGAAGTTTATGCTTTTCCGGCGCATTTGCATGGTTTACATTATGGTGAATTAGGTGAAACATTTTGGAAAAGATTATCATTAATTATTCAAACCATATCAAATTTACAACAGAATAATACGAGATTTATTCCAATTCAGCAAGATACAGAAATAATGATGTGGGTGAAATGTTTTCTAACAGGAAGGCCATATAAGAGAAGTGAGTTGGCGAGAAAACTATGGACGGAAGTACATAATCTTTTAGAAAAGAGTAATGCGATAGAAGCGACGATTGTAACATATCGATTAACGGGTTATGAACGCATTGGTTGTACATTGCAACAATTAGCAGAAATTACGAAACAAGATATATTCAGGGTGTATTTTTTATTTTGGGGTACAATACATTTCTTTATACAAGAAGTTCGTGATAAAGAAAATGAATTTCCACTATTAGCTGAAATTATATCTTATCCAAATGAGAGAGCTGAATTATTTAGTTTATCCACGAAAAAAACATATAATTTTTGGAGACAAGGACGTTCTTTAGAAGAAATAGCGGCGATTCGGAATTTAAAGGTTGCAACGATAGAAGATCATTTTGTTGAAATTGCTTTGCGAGAAAAAGATTTTTCTATTGAAATGTTTATGGAAAAAGAAAAGATAGACAAAGTAATAAAAGTAATTGAAGCATTGCAAACGCGGAAGTTACGTGTTTTGAAACAAGCGGTTGGAGAAGATATCTCTTATTTTGAAGTTCGTCTTGTATTAGCGCGGATGGAGGGTGTAAATGAAACTTGAAGAATATTTATATAAGTGGTTTGGATATTCTGAATTTCGTCCAGGTCAAAAAGGAGTAATTACAGATTTATTAGAAGGAAAAGATGTGATAGCAATGCTTCCGACTGGAAGAGGGAAATCTATGTGCTATCAGTTTCCGGGGCTTATGCGAGAAGGAACAGTGCTTGTTGTATCACCGTTATTATCTTTAATGGAAGATCAAGTGACACAATTAAAGTATGTTGTGAAAAACCGAGTGATAGCATTTAATAGTTTTCGGACATTAAATGAAAAAAGA
Organism: Bacillus cereus group sp. Bce041; assembly: GCF_052646455.1. Lineage (NCBI taxonomy): Bacteria > Bacillati > Bacillota > Bacilli > Caryophanales > Bacillaceae > Bacillus > Bacillus cereus group sp. Bce041. Next base: position 406,102 of record NZ_JBQXON010000002.1, on the reverse strand, counting down.
GAAGCGATGAAAAAATTATCTTCATATAAATTTATTTTTGTTTCACCAGAGATGTTGCAGTCGGAGTTATTAATTAGGGAATTGAAGAAAATTCATATTTCATTATTTGTTGTTGATGAGGCTCATTGTATTTCTCAATGGGGTTATGATTTTAGACCGGACTATAAAAAACTAAATGTAGTTATTGAAAATATTGGTTCTCCTACAGTATTAGCATTGACAGCCACAGCGACAAAAGGGGTACTGCAGGATATCGCAGATAGTTTAAATTTAAAGGGTGCCGCGGAACATGTATACTCTATTGATCGTCCTAATATTGCAATGGATGTGCAATTTGTAGAGACGATAGAAGAAAAGAAAGAGGCGCTTTTAGAGCAGGTGATGTATTTACAAGGGCCGGGGATTGTATATTGCTCAAGTAGAGCGTGGACAGAAAGGTTAACGGAATACTTGAGAGGGAAAGGTGTTACTGGTGTAGCTTTTTATCATGGTGGTATGGAACATGAAGAGCGTATGTTAATTCAACAGCAGTTTATGAACGATCAATTGCAACTTGTAATATGCACAAGTGCATTTGGTATGGGGGTAAATAAGGCGAATACGCGATATATTATTCATTTTCATTATCCAACTAATATAGCCTCTTACTTACAAGAAATCGGAAGAGCTGGAAGAGATGGCGAACCGAGTATAGCTATTTTATTATGTAGTCCGTTGGATCATGATTTACCAATTTCAATCATTGAGGATGAATTGCCAAGTAAGTCACAAATAAAATTTTTATTTTCTTTACTACAAGAAAGAATATTTCAAACGAAGGAATTACCAATAGAAGATGTAGAAGAAATTTGTTATAATGCAGCAAGATTTAATGAGCAATATTGGCGTTTCGTTCGTTATCATCTCGAACAGGTTGGAATTATACAACAACGAAGATTATTATTAGAAGGTTTGTCAGATGAAATCATGAACCGATTAATAGCTGAAGTAGAAATAAGGTTGCGTAATAAATATAGTGAGCTAGAAAATATGAAGTCATGGATACAAGTTAAAGGGTGTAGACGTGAATATGTGCTGCAACAGTTCGGTTATAGGAAAGAGCAAGAGTTAATTAATTGCTGCGATTATTGCGGTATTACCAAAGAAGATTATAAAAAAAGACGAGCGCAACAATCGGATTTCGACTATAATTGGGAAACAGAGTTACAAAAGCTTTTCGGCCTAGAAAAGATGGAGGAATGATGAATATTCAAAGGCATAATGTTGAAGATATGAGTCCGCAGGAAATAAGGCTGAATCTATATATAACACAGTTAATTATTATCGGTATTGGCTGTTTACTGGCATATATATTATTTCAAGATGTAAAAGAAGTCTTTAATTTATGGAAATGGGAACCAGTATCTATACTTATTATAGGTGGTTTGTTAGCGATTGGTATTGTGTTATTAGATTATGTTGCAATGCGAGTGTTTCCGGAGTCATGGTTTGATGATGGTGGTATTAACGATAAGATGTTTCGAGGAATGTCCGTTCTACACTTACTCGTTATTACGTTCTTGATTGGTTTTGCAGAAGAATTTTTATTTAGAGGTGTAGTACAGACTCATTTTGGAATTGTAATTGCGAGCTTCGTATTTGCAGTGTTACATATTCGTTATATAACAAAGCCATTTTTATTTTGTTTCGTCTGTTTTATTAGTTTTGTCTTTGGTTATGTATTTGAATGGACAGGAAATTTGTTTATAACAATCTTTGCACACTTTCTTGTTGATTTTATAATGGGACTCCAATTAAGAAAATAAATGGAAGGTGGTGGTGAACAACATGAGGAAACGAATTCCTGATTTTGAAGAGGAATTAGAAGTTGAGCGAGTGGAAGAAAAAGAAAGTTTACCGCCGCGTAGTGAAATTCATAGAAATAAAGAGAAAAAACAAAAGTTTAAAATAAATCACATTTTCGTCCGGGTTTTAACATTTCTATTCATTCTTCTGCCGATTAGTATTTTGTGGTACACGGATAAATATATTCAGGTGAAGGGTGATAGTAATAATGCTGGAAAAAGTGCGTTTGAAGTAATCTTCTTTGATTCAGCTAAATCTGAGTCGCAGAAACATTCTGAAAAAGTAATAACGCATACTGTGAAAGAGGGAGAAACTTTAGAAAGTATAGCGAAGCAATATTTTTCAGATGGAAATGGAATTGAAGTAATTAAAAAGTATAATAACTTGCAGGAAGATGAAGTGAGTGCAGGTCAAGAATTAAAAATTCCGATAAAAGATAAGTCCACAAAGCAAGAAAGCTAGCGAGTTAAGCGATCACAGTTTGTTATAAAAGCCTAGGATTATCTTTATGAGGAGGGAGTCAAAAATATGATATGGATTATATTATTCAGTACTCTCATAGGCATGGGGATTTTATTACTTTTTGTGATGTATAAAGAAGCGATGCGTAATACGGTGTTGGAACATACTTTAGTATTTAAAGAATTTCCGAAAAGTTTTCAAAAAGTAAATGTGTTTTTTATTTCTGATATTCATAGAAGGGTCATTTCGAATTTGTTAATTGAACAAGTAAAAGGAAAAGTAGATCTCGTAATTATCGGAGGAGATTTAGCAGAGAAAGGTGTCTCTTTATCAAAAATCTCTGCGAATATTCAAAAGTTAAGAGAGATAGGTCCTGTATATTTTGTGTGGGGAAACAATGATTATGAGATAGAATATCATGAATTAGATGCGTTATTATTAGAAAATAACGTAAAAGTTTTAGATAATACAAGAGTGGTATTTGAGTCTGAATTAGGAGAGAAAATTTGTTTGCTCGGTATAGATGATGTTGGATTGCACCGTGATCGTCTAGATTTGGCATTGGCGGATTGTAAAGAAGATGGTTTTCGTATCCTAGTTAGTCACAACCCTGATATAATAAAAAAAATGTCTGGAAATGAACAGATTTCACTTGTGTTAAGTGGACATACGCATGGAGGACAAATCCGATTATTCCCATCTAAAAAATATTTAAAAGGTGGCGTATATAACCATTTGAATACGATTCTCTTTGTTAGTAATGGGTATGGAACAACATTGATACCACTTCGTTTCCGAGCACCTGCTCAAACACATATCATTACATTGTGCGGAGGGAAATGATGCCAACTCTTAGTGGGAAATATAATATAAAAGCCGTTTCGAATATAATTGGAGTTCAGCCGAGTACGCTTCGTGCATGGGAAAGACGATATCAAATTATTGCCCCAAAGCGGAATCAAGCTGGGCATCGCTTATATACAGAAGAGCATATTCAAATTTTAAAATGGTTAATGGAAAAAGTTTCTTCCGGTATGATGATTGGACAAGCAGTTCAGTTATTAGAAGAGAATCGTTTGCAGAGTACAGTTCAAAAAGAGATACATTTCGATAAAGAAGTTGTTTTAGTGGACGATTTGCTACAAGCTTTGTTAAAATTTGATGAAATTACAATTGCTGCATTATTAAACGAAGCTTTTAGTATATATTCAACAGAAAAGGTTGTTGCCAGTATCGTTCTTCGAGTGACAGACAAATTATTAACGTCAAAAAATAATAATGAGATTTCAATGGTGCAATTTCAATATGCACTATCATTTTTACAAACGCGTCTAGGGATGGTGTATCACAATGCCTCAATGTTTTCCTCTTTACACAAAGTTATTGTGTTAGAAAAGGATGCATTGAAAGGATTTATTTTTTCAACTTATTTACGCTTAAAAGGATATGAGGCGATATATATTAGGACAAGCTTAGCTGAAGATGGTATGTTATCAGCGGTAGAGGAAATACAGCCGAAATATGTATTTATATCTTTTGCTGACGAACAAGAAATGAAAAAGACGATGAACTTTATAAATTTATTACAAGAAAAAAGGGAATCTCTTTCTGTTGGATTTATCGGAAAGCTAGGCGTTCTAAACCAGTTGGACATTGAAACAATCTTAATTGGTGATACGAAAGAAGAATGGGATGGATGGTTAAAAATGTCGGAATAGTTGTTCGAAAAGAACCATCTATTTTCTATTTCATATAATAAAAATTAGATGCATTGGTTACGTAGGGAGGGTATGAGATGAGGCTGGAACGATTAAATTACAATAAGATAAAAATTTTTCTAACATTTGATGATTTATCTGAACGAGGATTAACGAAAGAAGATTTATGGAGAAATGCACCGAAAGTACAGCAATTATTTCGTGATATGATGCAAGAAGCAAATAAGGAATTAGGGTTTGAAGCAGATGGTCCGATTGCAGTTGAAGTGTTTTCTCTACAAGCACAAGGGATGGTTGTAATTGTAACGAAAGAAAATCAAGAAATGGATACAGATGATGAGTTCCGTGACGAGTTTATTGAAATGCAAGTGACTCTAGATGAAAGTGAGCATATATTATATGAGTTTGCTACGCTAGATGACGTAATTAACCTGTCGAATCGCTTATATAACCTTGGTGTAACTGGCGGAAAGCTATATACGTGGGATGAGCGCTTCTATCTTTGGGTGGAAGAAGAGGAACAAATTCAATTGTTAAAGGCGGATTTTATAGCTATTTTAGCGGAATACGGTAATCCGTCTACAGCAACCATTTATCGCATCATGGAGTACGGTAAAGAATTAATGGATGTTAACGCGATAGAACAAATACACAATTACTTTGTGAAAAAACAAAACCTCAGCTAATACAACATAGCTGAGGTTTTGTTTTTATTTGGAGAAGGGAAGGGATGATTGTAAATACTCGAACATACTTTTTGAAAATAAAATATGCAGTTTTATGGGAGGGTGGTTGATGAAAATAAAAAATATTTAAATATTTAAGTATTTTACTTTTCTAAAAGTAATAAAAGGACTATAATAATAGTGAAAACGCTTGCAACAGAAAATAGTTTGTATATATTTGTTAGCGTTTTCTATTGCATTCCAAATTTAAGGGTGTATACTAGGCAATGAAGGTTTACTAAACAAGTGAAATTACAGGGGGTTTACTTACTATGGTAGCCGAAAAGGGAACTCAAACAAAAACACAACAACAAAGGGAACAACATTTTGAACTATTGAATTCAACACAAATTGTTATTAGTGAAGCGTTAGAAAAATTGGGTTATCCAAACGAAGTATATGAATTATTAAAAGAACCAATTCGTATGATGACAGTGAAAATACCAGTTCGTATGGATGACGGGACTGTTAAAATATTTACAGGATATCGTGCGCAACATAATGATGCTGTTGGTCCAACGAAAGGTGGAATTCGCTTCCATCCGAATGTAACAGAAAATGAAGTGAAAGCACTTTCAATCTGGATGAGTTTAAAATGTGGTATTGTTGATTTACCATATGGTGGAGGTAAGGGTGGAATTATCTGTGATCCACGTGAAATGTCATTCCGTGAGTTAGAAAGATTAAGCCGCGGTTATGTACGAGCAATTAGCCAAATCGTAGGTCCGACGAAAGATATTCCAGCTCCAGATGTATTCACAAACTCTCAAATTATGGCGTGGATGATGGATGAGTATAGCCGTATTGATGAATTTAATTCACCAGGATTTATTACAGGTAAACCGCTTGTATTAGGTGGATCACATGGACGTGAAACAGCAACAGCGAAAGGTGTAACAATTTGTATTCGCGAAGCTGCTAAAAAACGTGGCATTGATATTAAGGGTGCACGCGTTGTTGTTCAAGGATTCGGTAATGCTGGTAGCTTCTTAGCTAAATTTATGCATGATGCAGGTGCGAAAGTTATTGCAATCTCAGATGCTTACGGCGCGTTACATGATCCAAACGGATTAGATATTGATTATTTATTAGACCGTCGTGATAGCTTCGGTACAGTAACAAAGCTATTTAACAATACAATTTCAAACAAAGAATTGTTAGAACTTGATTGCGATATTTTAGTACCAGCTGCAATTGAGAACCAAATTACAGAAGAAAATGCTAATGATATTAAAGCGAAAATCGTTGTTGAAGCTGCAAATGGTCCAACAACATTAGAAGCGACTAAAATTTTAACAGATCGCGGAATTTTGCTTGTTCCAGACGTGTTAGCAAGTGCTGGTGGTGTAACAGTATCTTACTTTGAGTGGGTACAAAACAACCAAGGTTACTACTGGACTGAAGAAGAAGTAGAACAACGTTTAGAAAAAGTAATGGTAAGATCATTTGATTCTATTTATGAAACAGCACAAGTTCGTAAAGTGAACATGCGCTTAGCGGCGTACATGGTTGGTGTTCGTAAAATGGCTGAAGCAAGCCGCTTCAGAGGTTGGGTATAAAATATTATATCTTGAGAAAACGTGATTTCCTTTCGAGGGAATCACGTTTTTTTGTTGAAGTATTAAATGAGGTGTTGTATATGGAGAATGAAATGCTGGAACGAGTAGAACAATTAGAAGAGAAGGTTAAGAGGTTAGAGGGAGAACTTGCAAGAACGATGAAAGCTCGAAAAATAAGTACCGTTCGGATGTTCGGGGAAGGGTTACTGTTTTTGGTATTTGGTGTGGTTGTAGTAGGGCCGATTATTGCCGTTGTAATCTCGATTTTTACTTGGCTTGCTGAAAAATAAAATAAAAATAAAAAGAACGCTTGTTCTATACGAACAAACGTGCTATACTCTCCTTAGATAAACAAAACGGAAATGATTTTAAGGAGAGATAAATGATGAAAATGACAGTAGACCAAAGATTTATGATGCCAGCAGATGTTGTAGAGCGAGTGGAAGTATTACGAAACAAACAAAGCAAGCGTGGCACATTATTACAATCGGTAAATAAATTTTTCGGTTTAGATACGAAAGAAGATTGTGTTTGGTTTTACGGTTTTTATGGAGTGGCTGTAAGTATCTTGTTGTTTATGGTGTTCACTTCAAATATTTTCGATTTTCTCTTCGCGTAAGAAATATGCGATAAGGACATTGCTACCGAATACATATATAAGGAAGTAAGGTAATCTTCTAGAGCGGGAGTTGGTAGCAATGGCGATGTTTCCTATAGAGCGCAACTATATTGGATATGGAAGTTCACGACCGGGGATTCCTCTGACTAAAGTGAGATTTATTGTAAGCCATGATACGGGGAATCCTGGAAGCAATGCGATAGGGAATCGAGATTACTTTAATGAATTACAACCGAAAGCTTCGGCGCATACATTTATAGATGATAAAACAATATTGGAGATTATTCCTATAAATGAAGTTGCGTATCATGTTCGATATGGTGTGCCGACGGATAATGACTTATATGGCTATGACGCGAATAAGGCGGCCATTGGAGTGGAACTTTGTTATGGTGGTGATGTTAACTTTTGGGAAGCATATAATCGTTTTACATGGTATCATGCGTATTTATGCCAAAACTTTGGCTTAAATCCGAAAAAAGATATCGTGTCACATAAAACGCTTGATCCAGCTAGAAAGATTGATCCTGAGAATGTATTAGGGAAACAAGGTATTAAATTTCAGCAGTTTTTAGCAGATGTCTATCGGATGTACGTTTCGTTTAGATGACAAATATATGAAAAATGAATACAATAAAGATAGGTGCCTACTGCTGTAAGTAGGTTTTTTCTTGTTTTTATAAATAGTGTATTGGTAGAAGACTAGGAGTGGACGAGTATGCAGAAAGAAACAGTTATTATAATCGGAGGCGGTCCGTGCGGATTAGCGGCTGCAATTTCGTTGCAAAAGGTAGGGATAAATCCGTTAGTAATTGAAAAAGGAAACATTGTAAATGCCATTTATAATTATCCAACTCATCAAACATTTTTCTCTTCTAGTGAAAAATTAGAAATTGGTGATGTAGCTTTTATTACAGAAAATCGTAAGCCAGTTCGAAATCAAGCGCTTGCGTATTATCGTGAAGTAGTAAGACGTAAATCTGTACGTGTAAATGCTTTTGAGCGAGTGGAGAAAGTTCAAAAAGATGGAGAAGCTTTTCAGGTTGAGACGACAAAGCGTGACGGAAGTAAGGAAATATATATAGCGAAATATATTGTTGTAGCAACTGGATATTATGATAATCCAAATTATATGAATGTTCCAGGTGAGGAATTGAAGAAAGTAGCTCACTATTTTAAAGAGGGGCATCCTTATTTTGATCGAGATGTAGTAGTTATAGGTGGGAAAAACTCGAGTGTAGATGCCGCGTTAGAACTTGTTAAATCTGGTGCACGTGTAACGGTACTGTATCGTGGAAGTGAGTATTCACCAAGCATAAAGCCTTGGATTTTGCCGGAATTTGAGGCGTTAGTACGAAATGGTACAATTCAAATGCATTTTGGGGCTCATGTGAAAGAAATTACTGAGCATACATTAACGTTTACAGTTGATGGTGAAGCTCTTACAATCAAAAACGATTTTGTATTTGCGATGACTGGTTATCATCCTGATCATAGCTTCTTAACGAAGATGGGTGTTCAGATTGATGAAGAAACAGGACGTCCAATTTATACAGAGGATAGAATGGAAACGAATGCTGAAAATATTTTCATTGCAGGTGTCATTGCTGCTGGAAATAATGCAAATGAAATATTTATCGAGAACGGAAGATTTCATGGAGATGCGATTGCGCAAACCATTGCATCAAGAGAAAAATAAAAAGGAGCTGTCGGGAAAACCTCGACAGCTCCTTTTTATTCGTGCATAAACATATTTTGAATGGATTCATGAGAATTTGTATTCTCTAATGCAACAAGTAATTTAATGCGTGCTTTTTGTGCATTTAAGCCGTATGTGAATACAATGCCCATATCTTTTAAGTGTTTACCGCCACCTTCATACGAATATACGTCTTGAACGATACCGTTGAAACAGCGAGAAACTAATACGACAGGAATACCTCTATTTAATAATCTTTCTAGACTAGGTAGTGTTCTTGGAGGGAGATTACCTTGTCCAAGAGCTTCGATAACAATGCCGTCTACAGGAAGATTTTCGATTGCTGCTAATAATGTATCATCCATGCCAGCATATGCTTTTAGAACAACTACATTTTTAGACACTTTGTTTATCGTATATGTTTCGTGATGTACTAAAGCGTGATGGAAGACAACGCCGCGTTTTGTTACCATTCCAATTGGTCCGTATTGTGGGCTTTGGAATGTTGCAACATTACTTGTATGTGTTTTCGTTACATTTGTAGCGCAATGAATTTCGTCGTTTAATACGACTAAAACACCTTTTTCTGCAGCTTCATCACAACTAGCAACTTTTACAGCTGATAAGAAGTTATATAGACCATCAGCACCTAACTCATTGCTAGAGCGCATTGCACCTGTCACTACGATCGGAATAGTTGCTTGTACTGTTAAATCTAAGAAATAAGCTGTTTCTTCTAATGTATCCGTGCCATGCGTAATGACTACGCCATGAATGTTGTCTTGTTTTACTCTTTCATCAATGATGACTTGTAATTGTAACATTTCGCTCGGTGTCATATGAGGAGATGGTAGGTGGAACACATCTTCAACGATTAAATCAACATCGCCTTCTAAATCAGGAATGAATTTTAAAAGAGGATTTTTTTCACCTGGTTGTACGACCCCAGTTTCTTTATCTTCCTCCATTGCAATTGTTCCACCTGTGTGTAAAACTAGGATTCTTTTCAATGCTTATACCCCTTTCAAGTAAAAAAATACATTTAGAACATAACATGTTTTGAGTAAATTCGACAATGGAAATGTATAAAAGTATGCCTCGAAAATGACAATAAAATTAACTGCTATATGTACGATGTATAAAATCATGAAACGAAATGTGCAAATATAGTATAGGAGGGAAGAATTCCGGTGAAAAAGATGGAGAGAATTTTTATTCGTATATTAATAATACAATTCATTTGTCTTTCTGTTGTGCAATTGTTATTTATACATAAGTCATCAGTGAAATATTTATCTAAAATTGTTTATTATGAGGGTGTCATGGTAAAAAACAAAGTGGAAATCTTGCAGGTGAATAGGTAGTTTTCATTTTCTTCTATGAAGGATTATGCTACAATAATTGAGGATTTAATGACGTGAAGCAAATGAGAAGAAGCAGGGTGAACACCTGCTTTTCGTTTTGTTTTATAAGTGAAAAAATGAGGTGTTACAATGGATAAACGAATTTCAATTGCTATAGATGGTCCAGCAGCTGCTGGGAAAAGTACAGTGGCAAAAGTTGTTGCGAAGGAACTTTCTTACGTTTATATTGATACAGGCGCAATGTACCGTACGCTTACATATGCAGCCCTTGAACAAAAAGTAGACATTGAAAATGAAGAGCAGTTAATGGAAGTTGTAAAGAATGTAAATATTGAGTTTCAGCAAGGAGAAAATACACAGCTTGTATTTTTAAATGGACAAGATGTTTCTGAAGTAATTCGTACACCTGATGTGACGAATCGAGTATCTATTGTAGCGAAACATCGCCTTGTTCGTGAAGAAATGGTACGTCGTCAGCAAGAGTTAGCGAAAAAAGGCGGCGTTGTAATGGACGGCCGTGATATTGGTACACATGTATTACCGGATGCTGAAGTGAAAATCTTTATGCTTGCTTCTGTTGAAGAAAGAGCGGAAAGAAGACATTTAGAAAATTTAAATAAAGGTTTCGATTCTAATTTAGAGCAGCTAAAAGAAGAAATTGCTCAGCGTGATAAATTAGATTCAGAACGCGAAGTTTCTCCACTAAAAAAGGCTGATGATGCATTGGAATTAGATACGACTTCTTTATCAATTGAAGAAGTTGTCCAAAAAATTATGAGCATTGTTTCTGGAGTGTTTGCGAAATAAAGAAAGGGGATAGTCCTCTTTCTTTTTTTGTTTAAATAGAAATGTAAAGGATACGTGAATTGTGAGTCTCTTTCCTTGACAAATGAGCTGATTTGTAAGAAGTTAGTTAAAGAGGAATAAAACTGTCAGAATATATTCGCTATTATATTTCAAAACATACTTTTTTCAAGCTGGTTTTGCTGTATACTATTTATATAGGTTTAATATATTTTCTTGTGAATGTTATTGAAAAAGAGTATGTGATGAGAAATTCTTAAACATGCAAATGAAAACTTTGTTTTCATTTCGTATATACATAAAAAATGCTTTGTCAATTCTGTAGGGAGGTATTTCCATGGTAGAGAAAATGAATGAAGAAGTTATGGATTCAAAAGAATTACAAGTTGGTGACGTTGTTACAGGTTCTGTAACGAAGGTTGAAGAGAAACAAGTGCTTGTAAATGTTGGATACAAAACAGATGGCGTAATTCCAATTAGTGAATTAGCTAACGTTCATATTGAAAAAGCAAGCGATGTTGTAGAATTAGATCAAACACTAGAGTTGAAAATTATTAAATTAGAAGAAGATGATCTTGTCTTATCTAAACGTGCTGTTGATGCAGAAAAAGCATGGGTAGAACTACAAGAGAAATTTACTTCTGGTCATGTATTTGATGTTACTGTAAAAGATATTGTGAATGGCGGATTAGTTGTGGACCTTGGTGTTCGCGGTTTTATTCCAGCTTCACTTGTAGAAGTACATTATGTAGAAGACTTTACTGACTATAAAGGTAAAACATTAGCGGTGAAAATTGTTGAATTAGACCGTGAAAAAAATCGTGTAATCCTTTCGCATAAAGCGGTAGTAGAATTAGAACTAGATTCTAAGAAAAAAGAAGCAATTTCTTCATTAAAAGAAGGGGACGTTGTTGAAGGAACAGTACAACGATTAACTGACTTTGGCGCATTCGTTAACGTTGGTGGAGTGGACGGTTTAGTTCACATTTCACAAATTTCACACGAACGTGTAGAGCAACCTTCTGAAGTGTTAGAGCAAGGTCAAAAGGTTAAGGTAAAGGTGTTATCTGTTGATGCTGATACACAACGTATTTCTTTATCAATTAAAGCAGCTCAACCAGGACCTTGGGAAAACGTTGCTGGCGAAATAAAAGCTGGAGATATTCGTGAGGGAGTAGTAAAACGCCTTGTTACATTTGGTGCATTCGTTGAGATTTTACCGGGCGTTGAAGGGCTTGTACACGTATCTCAAATTGCAAATCGTCACGTGAAAAATCCGAATGAAGTATTGGAAATGGGACAAGAAGTAAAAGTGAAAGTACTTGAAGTTCACGTAGCAGAGAAACGTATTTCTTTAAGTATAAAAGAAGCGCTTGAGGAAAATAATGTAACTGAAGATTATAGTCAGTATGAGCCAAATGCTGATTCTGCTACTTTCCAATTAAGTGATATTATTGGTGAACAACTGAAAAAATTAAAGAAATAATGAGGGGTACAAGTGGTAAGGGCAAAACGTAAATTAGATCATATTGAATACGCTCTTTCTACTGGTCAGTCTCGTACGCATGGCTTTCATGATATTGATTTTGTGCATCAAAGCTTGCCAAATTCAAATTATGACACAATAACATGTGAAACAAAAATCGGCGAACTTTCACTAAGTTCGCCGATTTTTATCAATGCGATGACTGGTGGTGGAGGAGAGAAAACGTTACATATTAATGAGCAATTAGCATATGTAGCGAAACATCATAACCTTGCTATGGCTGTAGGTTCGCAAATGGCGGCGTTAAAAGATGAAAGTGAAGCTGCTTCTTATAAGGTGATTAGAAAGGTAAACCCAAATGGTATTTTCTTTGCTAATTTAGGTAGTGAGGCAACTATCGAGCAGGCAGAGCGCGCCGTTGATATGATTGAAGCGAATGCATTACAAATTCATTTAAATGTCATACAAGAGTTAACGATGCCAGAAGGAGACCGTGATTTTACTGGAGTACTTCAGCGCATTGAGAAAATTGTTTTAAATAGTAAAGTTCCTATCATTGTAAAAGAAGTTGGATTTGGGATGAGTAAGGAAACAATGCAACAGTTAGTGAACGTAGGTGTAACAGCAATTGATATTGGTGGGCAAGGTGGTACGAATTTTGCTGCTGTTGAAAACGAAAGAAGACAGCGAATGCTTTCTTATTTTAATAACTGGGGCATACAAACAGCAACCTCGATTATTGAAGCAACCTCTACAAATAATAACCTCTCTTTTATTGCATCTGGGGGTATACAAACAGCGCTTGACGTAGCGAAAGCAATCGCATTAGGGGCGAATACAACTGCGTTTGCTGGTTATTTTTTACGTATTTTAATGCAAGATGGTATCGAGAAGTTAGTAGATGAAATTGAGCTTCTACATACAGATTTGAAATTTATAATGACAGCTCTTGGTGCGAAGACGATAGAAGAGTTGCAATCTGTACCTCTTGTTGTAAAGGGTGAAACATATCATTGGTTAATGCAGCGTGGTATTGATACTGCGCATTATAGTAGGAGATAAAAAATCAACCATTCGGTTGATTTTTTTTTGTTCTATTCTTTTTCGTAATATAAAGTGGAGAATGGAATTAGTATTATATAAAAATATCATTTCGTAAAAATTGTAATTGAAAAAGGGTTGAAAAATGTAGATGGTGTGTTGTCGAATTACTGGAGAGAACTTAATTTTTAATGGGAATAGGTGAAGGTAAAAAGAAGTAATGGGAGGATATAGTATGCGAAATATTATTTCGATATAAATAGAAATCATTAAACTGATTATGTAAAAGACGGTTTCGTACAATATAGAAACCGTCTTTTTGTATTAATTAGTGCTGGTTTTGTTTTCGAGCCTGTTCTGGTGTATCAAGTCCAGTTGCACCTGGATATTGTAGTGATTGATCACGATCGGATTCAACGCGGCGTGATTCTCGTAGTTTTCGTTCTTGGCGATCTTTACCCATAATGAATAACACCTCCTTGTTAAAAGTGTTGCTGTTATAAGAAAAAACTATGCGTAAATAAAGTGGATTAACTTTCATAAAAAGTTCCCATAATGGAAAACATAGGAGGTGAAGTTGATGGATGGAAGTACTTTTTATTTTGTAGCTTGGATAGGGTGGATCATTGTAACCTTTTTTATGAAAAAGGACCCTATCCGATGGAAGTTAGGCGCTTGTATACTGATTTTTATAATTTGCTCTCCGTTACATGTAACGATTGCCTCATTCGTGGTATCAGTAAATGCTCTTTTACTTTGTATTATTTCTTTTATAGGGATCACGCTATATTCCGTCTGGAAAAAATTGTATAGCTTACTTTCGGCACTTATTATTGCAATGTTATATACAAGTTTTCATCTGTTAGAAATATATGATCCGATTTGGATTGTGGTGGATAGAGTGTTTCTGCTAAGTAGTGCTCTTGTGTATGCATCGGTGTTATTGCATGGGGATCGCATATTACGATTATGTTCTCTATATGTAGGGATGTTACAAGGAGAGCTGCTAGTGACATTTATTTTTAGGAAATTGAATTTTCCATATGATTACGGTAGTTTAGCATTTTTTGATATCGTCGCCATTTCTACATTATTCATGGCAATATTGTTTTGGATTGCAAAAGCATCAGTATACATGGAACGGTTTAAGAGAAAAACACGTAAAAGAAAGGCGAGGGTAATACATGACTGAATATACACCAGCCATTTTATGCGGCGTAATAGCGGGGACAGTTACAAGGGTGCTAATGCTTCGGACGGATACGCGGCAATATCCGACGAGGCTACATGGGAAAATTATTCATATTGCAATGGGGTTAATTGCAGCTGCTTTAGGAGCGATTGCAATCCCGTCTATTTTGAAAAAAGATTTTTCTGCCATTACATTTCTTACATTAGCAGCGACACAATTTCGTGATGTACGTAATATGGAAAGAAATACGCTTCAACAATTAGATGGGTATGAGCTCGTACCGCGTGGAAATACATACATTGAAGGAATTGCATTGGTTTTTGAAAGTCGCAACTATTTGGCAATGTTAACGTCGTTTGCAACGACGTTTGCGTATATAGGATTCCGTTCATGGATTGCAGGAGTAATTATGGCTATAATCGCATTTTTTATCGCGAAAAAATTAATGTCTGGTAAAAGGCTACATGATCTTGTTGAAATTGAGCACGTTCCGCTTCGTTTTGAAGGAGCAGGGCTTTATATTGACAATATTTACATTATGAATATTGGATTGCCAGCAAGACAAGAAGAAATTATGAAATATGGTATGGGTTTTATTTTAAAGCCGAAATCAATTGATGCGATGGTTACAATCTCAAATTTAGGGCAACGACAAGCTATTTTACACGATGTTTCAGTAGCGTTAGGGATTTATAGAGATTCTGGTACACCAGCGCTTGTACCGTTAGCAAAGCGTGATTTAGAGGATGGCAGGGTTGGGATTTTTGTCCTGCCGCAAGATCAAGATGCAGAGAAAGCGATAGGTGTCATAGGAAATGTACCAACGTTAGAAAGTGCTGTCCATATGTCATCGGAAGCCCCAAAAGGAAGGGGAGATAAGAGATGATGTTAGAAAGTGTTATTCTGGCAGTTATAACAACGACTCCAGAAAAATTTGCAGGTGGTGCTCCTTTATTCGTTTGCGAATCGACGGAGGAACTAGAATTTGTTGCAAATAATTTAGAAGCAATTTTAGATGGTATTGCACATCGCTTACAAGAGAATGTATATATTATTGTGAAACATTAGCAACGTGTGTTATAATGTGAGGTGTTTTGATACGTTGAGAAATATTCTGGAATGCAAATCCCTTCTTGCACAAAGAAGGGTTTTTTACATAATAAACAGAAGCAAGTTGAAAGGATGAAAGTATATGCCGAAACCAGTAATAGCGATAGTAGGTCGCCCGAACGTAGGGAAATCTACTATTTTCAATAGAATTGTTGGAGAAAGAGTTTCAATCGTAGAAGATATTCCAGGTGTAACGCGCGATCGTATTTATAGCGCTGGAGAATGGTTAAATCATGAATTTAATATTATTGATACGGGCGGAATTGATATTGGAGACGAGCCGTTTTTGACACAAATTCGTCAACAAGCTGAAGTAGCAATTGATGAAGCGGATGTTATCATTTTTATGACAAACGGTCGTGACGGTGTAACAGCAGCTGATGAAGAAGTTGCAAAAATTTTATATCGTTCAAATAAACCGGTTGTACTTGCAGTAAATAAAGTGGACAATCCGGAAATGCGCAGTGACATTTATGACTTTTATGCATTAGGATTTGGCGAACCATTCCCAATTTCAGGTACACACGGATTAGGGTTAGGTGACTTACTAGACGAAGCTGCACAACATTTTCCAAAGATTGAAGAAGACGGATATGATGAAGACACAATTCGTTTCTCTTTAATTGGACGTCCAAACGTAGGGAAATCATCACTTGTAAATGCTCTTCTTGGTCAAGAGCGTGTAATTGTTAGTAATGTAGCAGGAACAACTCGTGATGCTGTCGATACACCATATAGTAAAGATGGAAAAGATTATGTAATTATTGATACAGCTGGTATGCGTAAAAAAGGAAAAGTGTATGAAAGTACAGAAAAATATAGTGTACTTCGTGCGCTAAGAGCGATTGAACGTTCTGACGTTGTTTTAGTCGTTTTAGATGGTGAAGAAGGAATTATTGAGCAAGATAAAAAAATCGCTGGATATGCTCATGATTCAGGGCGAGCTGTTGTTATCGTTGTAAATAAATGGGATGCAGTGAAAAAAGACGAAAAAACAATGAAAGCATTTGAAGAAAATATCCGTGCTCATTTCCAATTCTTAGAATACGCACCAATTGTTTTCTTATCTGCAAAAACGAGAAAACGTACACAAACATTAATACCGGTTATCGATGAGGTAAATGAAAGTCATAGTATCCGTATTCAAACGAACGTATTAAACGATGTAATTATGGATGCGGTAGCGATGAATCCGACGCCAACTCATAATGGTAGCCGTCTGAAAATTTTCTATGCAACACAAGTTGCGGTAAAACCACCGACATTTGTTGTGTTTGTAAACGATCCAGAATTATTGCACTTCTCATATGAGCGTTTCTTAAAGAATCGCTTACGTGAATCATTTGGCTTCGTAGGAACGCCGATTCACATTATCGCTAGAGCAAGAGACTAATGGAGAGGATGTGATTTTATGACAAAAATCACAGTAGTAGGAGCAGGTAGCTGGGGAACAGCGTTAGCGATGGTATTAGCTGACAATGGACATGATGTACGTATTTGGGGAAATCGCCCAGAACTTATGGATGAAATTAATACGAAACATGAGAATAGTCGATATCTCCCAGGCATTACATTGCCAAGCACAATCGTAGCCTACTCTTCTTTAGAAGAAGCATTAGTAGATGTAAATACAGTACTGCTAGTAGTACCAACGAAAGCGTACAGAGATGTATTACAAGAGATGAAAGAAATTGTTACTGAACCAATTACTTGGATTCATGCGAGCAAAGGAATTGAACCTGGTACGTCAAAACGTATTTCGGAAGTGATTGAGGAAGAAATTCCAGAGCACTTAATTAAAGATGTTGTTGTACTGTCTGGACCGAGTCATGCTGAAGAAGTCGGTTTACGACAAGCGACAACAGTTACGTCTGCAGCAAAGCGTATGGAAGCGGCTGAGGAAGTACAAGATTTATTTATGAATAGTTATTTTCGTGTATACACAAATCCAGATATCGTTGGAGTTGAACTTGGTGGTGCGTTAAAAAATATTATCGCATTAGCTGCTGGTATAACTGATGGTCTTGGATTAGGTGATAATGCAAAGGCGGCATTGATGACACGGGGTTTAACAGAGATTGCTCGTTTAGGAAGAAAAATGGGCGGGAATCCGTTAACGTTTGCTGGTCTAACTGGTATGGGAGACTTAATTGTAACTTGTACAAGTGTTCATAGCCGAAATTGGCGCGCTGGAAATATGCTTGGAAAAGGACACTCTTTAGAAGAAGTGTTAGAAAGCATGGGTATGGTTGTGGAAGGTGTAAGAACAACGAAAGCTGCTCATGAATTGGCAGAGAAAATGGAAGTTGAAATGCCGATTACAGCTGCTTTATATGACGTGCTGTTCAATGGGAATAACGTAAAAGATGCAGTAGGCTCATTGATGGGACGTGTTCGAAAACATGAAGTGGAAGCTATACCTGATTTACTGTAAAGAAAAGCGACAGAAGTACATTTGTACTTCTGTCGCTTTTTTATTTTTTGGGTCTTTTCACCATTTTTTCATTTTTGCATAGGATGAAGAGTAACTTGAGGAGAGGGTGAAAAGAATGGATAATAATATTTTTAATAATATTGAGAAGGAAGCGAAAGTAAATAAAGAGGATATTTTTAAATTAGCATCATCCGTGCAAAATGCGAATTTACGTGATGAAACTGTACTTCGTCAATTAATTCATCAAGTGGCTCTTATGGCGGGACGTGAAGTGCCGAAAGAGCAAGAGGATCAAATTGTAAAAGCGATTATTAATAATAATATGCCAACAGATTTTGGTTCGTTAAGCAAAATGTTTAAAAAATAAATTATGAGAAACAAAGAGTTTGGAGATTGCATATGATAGCCATGAAAGAATGGGAATAGAGCTGTTTTTGGGCATATTTGGTCAACCGAAGCGAGAGATACAATCGCTTCGGTTTTATTTTTGCCTAGATTGGTGAGAAATGCTGGAAAACCTATTGATTAAAGTTACATACTCGCGATTTGTAGTAAAATGTTCTTTTTGTATTTGTTTAAAGATTTTAATTTGTTAAAATAGTATAAAAATAGATTAATAAAAAGGGGTGTGTATATGTCAGAAGGGCTTATGAAAATGTGGCTGGCTTTAGGGGCAATTGGATTTATGTTTTTTGCAGTAAGTTTTATTTTATTAAGTAGACATAGAATAAAGAATAAATTTTTGAAAGGGATTACAGCGTTAGTAGCGTACACCCTTATGATTGTGTCAGGAATTGTTATTTTTCTTGTTGTATTTAGTGGACCTGTACAGCAGTAAATGGAATGGTCTCGAAAATACTACATACGGAGCAAATTAGATTAGTATGAAAAGGTGATGCTAGTGAAAAAATTCCATATTATTTTAATATTTTGTTGTATGAGCCTTTTAACGGGGTGTCTGTATCCGAAAGAAAATATGAAGCAAAATGCGGTTCCTTATGAAGATCAGCTACAGGTTGTTCAAAAAGCTGTTGTGACATTTAAGGAGAAAAATGATGGGATATTGCCAATTAAGACGAGGGATATGAGTACACCTATTTATCAAAAGTATCCAATCGATTTTCAACAGATTGCCCCGCGTTACATACAAGAAGCGCCAGGGAATGCGTATGAAAGTGGAGGAGTATATCAATACGTATTAATAGACGTTGAAACAAATCCGACAGTAAAGTTAATTGATGTTAGGATGGCTGAACAAATTCAGGAACTATCTTTAAAGCTTAGGATGTATCGTGATGAACATCAATATCCACCTTTTAAAAAAGTAATTTCAGATGGTGTATATGAATTGGATTTCAAAAAACTAGGATATAAAGATGTGCCACAAGTGACAAGTCCATATTCTGGTAAAGGACTTCCTTTTGTAATTAATGAAAAAGGAGAAGTTTTTGTTGATTATAGAATCGACCTATATGACGCTTTGAAAAAAAATGAAGGGCAGTTTACAGAGGGAGAAGATATTCGAAATATACTTTCGAAAGGTTCCCCGTTTGTACCAGCTTATTCTTTACCGTACACAGTAAAGGACGGAGAACCAATTTTTTTAAAATGATAAGTCATGAACCTTTCTTTTAGTGAATAAGTTCTAGAAGAAAGGTTTTTTATGTTATACAACTTACGATGCAAACAAAAGATATTTTTTAATAGTCATATGAAATTGGACAAAATTATATGATATATTGTCCGAACTTCTAGAATACCATTATATTATATCAGATATTATAGGCAACGTTAGAGAAGGTATTAGTTGACTATAAACGCGGAATTATTCCCAAAAATTTTGAGGGAGGGAATCACTTGGAAAAGGTAGATATTTTTAAAGATATTGCAGAACGAACAGGCGGTGATATTTATTTTGGAGTTGTAGGAGCTGTTCGAACAGGGAAATCAACATTCATTAAAAAATTTATGGAACTTGTAGTTATTCCAAATATTGAGAATGAGTCTGACCGTCAAAGAGCGCAGGATGAATTGCCTCAAAGTGCTGCTGGTCGTACAATTATGACGACGGAACCGAAGTTTGTTCCAAACCAAGCGGTTTCTATCGAAGTAGATGAAGGACTTGAAGTGAATATTCGATTAGTAGATTGTGTTGGATATACGGTTCCTGGAGCGAAGGGCTATGAAGATGAGAATGGCCCGCGTATGATTAATACCCCTTGGTATGAAGAACCTATTCCATTCCATGAAGCTGCAGAAATCGGCACGCGTAAAGTAATTCAAGAACATTCAACAATTGGTGTTGTAATTACAACAGATGGAACAATTGGTGAAATTCCAAGAAGAGATTATATAGAGGCAGAAGAACGCGTTGTAAATGAGTTGAAAGAAGTAGGAAAACCTTTCATTATGATAATTAATACGGTACAGCCGTATCATCCAGATACAGAGCAATTACGCCAAAGTTTATCAGAAGAATATGATATCCCGGTTATTGCAATGAGTGTGGAGAGTTTAAGAGAAACAGATGTATATAATGTACTTCGTGAAGCGCTATTTGAATTCCCTGTATTAGAAGTGAATGTGAACCTTCCGAGTTGGGTAATGGTGCTAAATGAAGGGCATTGGTTGCGTCAAAGTTATCAAGAAGCAGTTCAAGAAACTGTGAAGGATATAAAACGTCTTCGTGATGTGGATCGCGTTGTTTGGCAGTTTAGTCAATATGAATTTATTGATCGAGCGAGCCTAGCTGGCATTGATATGGGGCAAGGTGTGGCGGAGATTGATTTATATGCGCCAGATGAATTATATGATCAGATTTTAAAAGAAGTAGTAGGAGTAGAAATTCGAGGGAAAGATCATTTGTTAAAGCTTATGCTCGATTTATCTCATGCGAAAATAGAGTACGATCAAGTGGCGGATGCACTGCGTATGGTTAAGCAAACAGGATATGGTGTAGCAGCACCTGCATTAGCGGATATGAGCTTAGATGAGCCAGAAATTATTCGTCACGGTTCAAGGTTTGGTGTGAAGTTAAAAGCGGTAGCGCCATCTATTCATATGATTAAAGTAGATGTAGAGTCAACGTTTGAGCCGATTATTGGTACTGAAAAGCAAAGTGAAGAATTAGTTCGTTATTTAATGCAAGATTTTGAAGATGACCCGTTATCAATTTGGAATTCTGATATATTTGGACGTTCACTTAGCTCGATTGTTCGAGAAGGAATTCAGGCGAAATTATCTTTAATGCCAGAAAATGCTAGATATAAATTAAAAGAAACGCTAGAAAGAATTATTAATGAAGGATCTGGCGGATTAATTGCGATTATACTATAAGAAAAAATCCCTCTCATTGTAGAGGGATTTTTTGTTTTTTTTGATTATAAAATAGAAAAATAAACAGTCATTATCTAATACATTGTTGTAAATTGTCAAGTTTCATCAGATTTTCACATTTTAAGAGTAACAATTTCCTTAAAAATATTGAATTATAAAGGAGAATCGTATAATATAGGCGTTGATAATGATTTATCTACATCTTTGTAGTATAGAATTTGCAAAAATTGCCTACAAATGAAAGTAAGACTCATTTTATGATCATTATACAGTCTTATCTTTGGGAGGAGGTGAATGGCATGAACAAGACAGATTTAATCAATGCTGTTGCAGAAGCAAGTTCCCTTTCTAAAAAGGACGCAACAAAAGCAGTAGACGCTGTTTTTGATTCTATCTTAGAAGCTTTAAAACAAGGTGATAAAGTACAACTGATCGGATTCGGTAACTTCGAAGTTCGTGAGCGTGCGGCTCGTAAAGGTCGTAACCCACAAACAGGTGAGGAGATTGAAATCGCTGCAAGTAAAGTACCTGCATTCAAACCTGGTAAAGCGTTAAAAGATGCGGTTAAATAATCCTTACATATTAACAGGGAAGAAGAGTTTCCTTTTTGGGAACTCTTCTTTTTGCTTTTAAAAACATAAATATGCTAGAATGTGTTCGTATCACTTTTAGGTTTTCGGGAGGGCTAGCGGATGGCAAAAGTTAATTTAGAACAAATTGAACATGCAGTACGCCTTATTTTAGAGGCGATTGGGGATGACCCAAATCGTGAGGGAGTACTTGATACACCAAAGCGTGTTGCAAAAATGTACGCAGAAGTGTTCTCAGGTATGCATGAAGATCCGAAAGAGCATTTGCATAAAGTATTCGGAGAAGATCACGAAGAGCTTGTACTAGTAAAAGATATACCATTTTATTCGATGTGTGAGCATCATTTAGTACCATTCTATGGAGTTGCTCACGTTGCATATATTCCGCAAGGTGGAAAGGTAACAGGGTTAAGTAAATTAGCTCGTACCGTAGATACAATTGCACGTCGTCCACAACTGCAAGAACGTATTACATCAACAGTAGCGAACTCTATTATGGAAGTACTAGAGCCTCATGGTGTAATGGTAGTAGTAGAAGCAGAACATATGTGTATGACGATGCGTGGTGTGAAAAAACCAGGTGCGAAAACAGTAACGACAGCAGTGCGTGGTGTGCTTGAAAATGATGCTGCAGCGCGCAGTGAAATTTTATCGTTTATTAAAACGAAGTAAAGAAAAGCGGGAAACTGCTTTTCTTTTTTTTTTTAGTAAATAAATGATATAGTTTTAACTAGACAGAGTGAGATTAGAAAGATTGCTTACATGAATGGTAGGTGTAGCCAAGTTTTGGTTATAGAAAATAGAGTGTATGTGTTATAATAAGTTTTATGAATTAGAAAACAAGGGTGATTTTTTGTGTGTGACATCTACGGAGGGTATGCGGGTATAAAAGAAAAATTGATGGAGAAATTACGCCATCCTTATTTTATAAACTATATTGAAGAACCATTTATTGATGAAGAAAAGATAGCATTGTTATATGGTGCTTTAAAGAGTGCAAACTTACATATAGAACAAATTGAGCATTACGTAGTAACAATTATGCTTGTACAAATTGCGCTTGATACGCATGAAAGGGTATCAAATAAAGCAGGCGAGGAAGAGATTGAATTCCATAAATGTCGTCAATTAACAGTACTTGCAGGCGATTACTATAGTGGACTATATTATTATTTATTGTCTATGAATCGTGATATTGTTTTAATTCGTGCACTTGCTGAAGGAATTAAAGAGATAAATGAACACAAAATTATGTTATACCAAAAAGCGCATGAAACGACGGATGACATAATGAAAAGCATAGTAACGATTGAGTCTGCGCTCCTTCAAAAAACATGTGATCATTTTCAGTTATCACATTGGAAGCCATTTATCACATACGTATTAGGTGGAAATCGCCTTCAAAAAGAAATTCAATTGTATGCTGATAAGCAACATTCACCTGTTTTTCAAGCTATGCAAGATGCTTTAGGGGATAAAGCAGAAGTAGTGATTAATGGTTGGATGAAGGAATTGAGAAAGAAAGAAAAACAATTTTTAGAAAATCACACAGACATAAATGAAATAAATTCTGTGTTAAGGAATAAATAGAAGACATAAGCAATTTTACATTGGAAGAAGGTACGAGCATGCAACAATCAAAAGAAGAAAGAGTACATGACGTATTTGAAAAGATTTCTGATAAATACGATGTGATGAATTCTGTAATTAGTTTTCAAAGACATAAAGCGTGGCGGAAAGAAACGATGCGAATTATGGATGTACAACCAGGCAGTCAAGCGCTTGATGTATGCTGTGGAACCGCAGATTGGACAATTGCGCTAGCTGGAGCCGTAGGTGAGCAAGGAAAGGTTGTTGGCTTAGACTTCAGTGAAAATATGTTATCTGTTGGTAAGCAAAAGGTAGAGGCGTTACAATTAAAACAAGTAGAACTTCTACATGGGAATGCAATGGAACTTCCGTTTGAAGATAATACGTTTGATTATGTGACGATTGGGTTTGGTTTACGTAACGTACCGGATTATATGCACGTATTAAAAGAAATGACGCGTGTAGTAAAACCAGGTGGAAAAGTAATCTGTTTAGAAACATCTCAACCAACAATGATTGGTTTTCGACAAGGGTATATTTTATACTTTAAATATATCATGCCGTTATTTGGAAAGATGTTTGCGAAAAGTTATAAAGAATATTCATGGCTTCAAGAATCTGCTAGTACGTTCCCAGGGATGAAAGAATTGGCTCAAATGTTTGAGCAAGCTGGACTTGAACGTGTGCAAGTGAAACCATTTACTTTTGGGGTAGCAGCAATGCATTTAGGAATTAAACCAGAATCAAAATAGAAAAAAGAAGTTTTAGGTTAAGGTGAACAATATGAAGTTACAACTTATGTACTCTTTTTTACGATCGGATATTAATGTGATAGAAAAAGAATTAAAAAAGACAGTCGCTTCTGAACAGCCATTAGTAGAAGAGGCAGCATTACAGCTTATTGAAGCTGGTGGGAAACGAATTCGTCCTGTATTTGTGTTGCTTGCAGGGAAATTTGGAGATTATAAGTTAGATGCGATTAAGCATGTTGCTGTTGCGTTAGAACTTATTCATATGGCTTCTCTTGTTCACGATGATGTTATTGATGCTGCATTTTTACGACGCGGCAGTGCGACTGTGAATGCGAAATGGGGAGATCGTATTGCGATGTATACAGGGGACTATCTGTTCGCTAAGTCTCTTGAATGTATAACCAATATCGAAATTCCAGAGGCACATCAAGCGTTATCACATACTATTTTAGAAGTCTGTAAAGGTGAAATTGAACAAATTAAAGATAAATACAATTATGACCAAAATTTAAGAACGTATTTAAGAAGAATAAAGCGAAAAACAGCATTATTAATTGCCGCGAGTTGTCAATTGGGAGCGATTGCTGCTGGTGCTAATCGTGATACGGTAAATCGTCTATTTTGGTATGGGTATTTTGTAGGAATGTCTTATCAAATTATTGATGACATTTTAGACTTCGTTTCTACAGAAGAGAAACTTGGAAAACCTGCTGGTGGGGATTTACTACAAGGGAATATTACACTTCCTGCTTTATATGCGATGGAAGATCCCGTACTTCGTCAGAAAATCACATCTGTACATGAAAATTCAACAGCAAGTGAAATGCAAGAAATTATTGATGCTGTAAAAAATAGTACAGCAATTGATCAAGCATTTGCGTTTAGTGAACGTTATTTACATAAAGCTTTAGAAATAATAAAACCACTCCCACGTGGAAAAGCAAAGTACGCATTACAAAATGTTGCAAAGTATATTGGAAAACGAAAATTTTAAGGTTTATTCTAAAAAATAAAATAATCTCTCTATTTCAAAACTATTGCACAATTGTGATAAGGGTGATAATATGTGTGTGGGGATATACAATTACATACATAATTCAGAAGTGGAGAGATTTTTTATGGAAAAAACATTTCTAATGGTAAAACCAGACGGTGTACAACGTGCCTTCATTGGGGAAATTGTAGCTCGTTTTGAGAAAAAAGGCTTTCAATTAGTTGGTGCAAAATTAATGCAAGTCACTCCAGAAATTGCTGGACAACACTACGCTGAGCATAAGGAAAAACCTTTCTTTGGTGAGTTAGTAGACTTTATTACATCTGGACCTGTATTCGCAATGGTATGGCAAGGTGAAGGTGTAGTAGATACAGCTCGTAACATGATGGGGAAAACAAGACCACATGAAGCAGCTCCTGGAACAATTCGTGGAGATTTCGGTGTAACTGTTGCGAAAAATATTATCCATGGTTCTGATTCTTTAGAAAGCGCAGAGCGCGAGATTGCTATTTTCTTTAAAGAAGAAGAATTAGTTGACTACTCAAAATTAATGAATGAATGGATTTACTAATTATTTTGAAATAATTTGTAAACGCTTTAATCACTGTGATAATAGTAAAAAGTGCAAGGAGAATAGGGGTATTCTTCTTGCACTTTTTTTATTTTCAGTTAGTTACGAAGTTTGAACTGTTATGATATGTTGATATTTAAATTAGGACTATCGGAAATATAGAATAAGAAAATGGTCGATTTATGATATAATTTCTTTAATATTTTTAGAATGATAAAAGTTAATATAGTGAGATAAATACATATACGAAAAGAGGAATAACGTATGCGATATATTACAGCTGGTGAATCTCATGGTCCACAACTTACAACGATTATAGAAGGTGTTCCGGCAGGATTGTCTTTAGTAGCAGATGATATAAACGAAGAGTTAGCTAGAAGGCAAAAGGGATATGGGCGCGGTAGACGCATGCAAATTGAAACGGATCAAGTGCAAATTTTAAGTGGTGTTAGACATGGAGAAACATTAGGTTCCCCTATTGCACTTGTTGTTGAAAATCGTGATTTTGCACACTGGACAAAAATTATGGGGACGGAGCCTTTAACTGAGCAAGAAGAAAAAGAGATGAAAAGGAAAGTGACAAAACCAAGGCCTGGGCATGCTGATTTAAATGGTGCGATTAAATATGGTCATAGAGATATGAGGAATGTACTGGAACGTTCGTCAGCGCGCGAAACGACGGTGCGTGTTGCTGCTGGTGCGGTTGCTAAAAAGGTGTTAGCAGAACTTGGTATTAAAGTAGCGGGCCATGTAATTGAAATTGGCGGTGTACAAGCTAAGGAGATTACGTATAGTTCAATTGAAGAATTAAAGAGTATTACCGAAGCATCTCCTGTACGTTGCTTAGATGACGAAGCTGGTAACCAAATGATGAAAGCGATTGATGATGCGAAAGCAAATGGTGATTCAATTGGTGGAATCGTTGAAGTAATTGTGGAAGGGATGCCAATTGGAGTAGGTAGCTACGTGCATTATGATCGAAAACTGGATGCGAAATTAGCAGCTGCAATTATGAGTATTAATGCTTTTAAAGGTGTCGAGATTGGAATTGGTTTTGAAGCAGCGCATAGACCAGGAAGTGAAGTTCATGATGAAATTCTGTGGAATGAGGAGCATGGATATACACGAAGAACAAATAATGCAGGTGGATTAGAAGGCGGTATGACGACTGGAATGCCAATTGTTGTGCGCGGTGTGATGAAACCGATACCTACACTTTATAAACCTCTTCAAAGTGTAGATATTGATACGAAAGAGCCTTTTACAGCGAGCATTGAACGTTCAGATAGTTGTGCAGTGCCAGCAGCTAGTGTCGTTGCAGAAGCGGTTGTGGCTTGGGAATTAGCGACAGCTTTAATAGAACAATTCGGATTAGATCGTATGGAACTAATTCGTGAAAATATTGAGAAACATAATGAATATGCGAGGGGATTTTAATGGGAAACATACATATTCAAACGAAATCAAAAGAATATGATGTACATGTTGGTAAAGAAGTGTTGTCAAACTTAACAACGATCGTTCAGAATATGCAGCCAGCGGTATCTAACGTAATGATTATTTCAGATGAAGCTGTTGCATCACTACATTTACAGACAGTTATCGATGCATTACAAGTAGAGCAGCACGTGTTTTCGTTTGTTGTACCAAGTGGCGAAAAAGAGAAGTCTTTCGAAAATTTCTATGCGGCTCATACGTCAGCTCTTGAAAATAAATTAGATAGAAATTCTTTAATTCTTGCACTTGGAGGCGGAATGATTGGAGATTTAGCTGGTTTTGTTGCTGCATCGTTTATGCGTGGTATTCGCTTTGTGCAGGTTCCGACAACTTTATTAGCGCACGATAGCGCAGTGGGTGGGAAAGTAGCGATTAACCATCCGTTAGGTAAAAATATGATTGGTGCATTCCATCAGCCAGAAGCAGTTGTATATCATACACCGTTTTTACAGTCTCTTCCTGAAAAAGAGTGGCGTTCAGGTTATGCAGAGGTGATAAAGCATGCTCTTATCGGTGATGTGGAGCTATACCATTGGTTAAAAGAAGAAGTGCAAACATTAGCGGATCTTCATGATGAGAAGTTAATCCATATATTAACGAAGGCGATTCCTGTAAAGGCAAATGTTGTGTCACAAGATGAAACAGAGAAGGGTGTACGTGCTCATTTGAATTTTGGACATACGTTAGGACATGCTCTTGAAAAAGAGCTAGGGTATGGAAATATTACTCACGGTGACGGTGTAGCGGTTGGAATGTTATTCGCCATATTTTTAAGTGAGCAAGTGTACAAGGTTGATCTTGCTTATGAAGATATGAAGCAGTGGTTCTTGAAATACGGCTATCCAAAAATGCCAGGAGATTTGAATGTAGAGCGCCTCGTTCAATTGATGAAACAAGATAAGAAAGCAAATGCAGGAGCAATTCATATGGTGCTTATGCAGGAATATGGGGTAGTGAATGTCGTATCTATTTCAGATGAGACTGTTCATATTGCGTTAGAGGCATTTCAAAAAGATATGGTTTAAAATGATAGCGAAGTGCTGTGAAGTGCTCATTTAGAGGTATTCTCGTAATAGTGACGGTTGTGACAAAAGATTACAGTAAGGGGCTATAACCGTATTGTAATCAAATTGAATGAAATGACTGGGGGAAGAAAAATGAGAGTGAAAGAGCAATTGTTAACTTTGAGAGCGTATGTGCCTGGGAAAAACATTGAAGAAGTAAAACGAGAATATGGTTTATCAAAAATTGTGAAATTAGCATCCAACGAAAATCCATTCGGTTGCTCAGCACGTGTGACAGAAGCATTAACTTCTTTAGCGAGCCAATATGCCCTTTATCCAGATGGATATGCCTTTGAACTTCGGACAAAAATAGCGGAACATTTAGGTGTAAAAGCAGAACAACTACTATTTGGTAGTGGATTAGATGAAGTCATTCAAATGATTAGCCGAGCGTTACTACATGAAGGAACAAACGTTGTAATGGCGAATCCTACGTTTTCACAATATCATCACCATGCTGTTATTGAAGGAGCAGAAGTTCGTGAAGTATCACTTAAAGATGGTATTCACGATTTAGATGCAATGCTAGAGCAAGTAGATGAGAAAACGAAAATTGTATGGATTTGTAATCCGAATAATCCAACAGGTACATATGTTGAGAAACAAAAATTACTTTCATTTTTAGAATCAGTTCCTAAGTCGGCTCTCGTTATTATGGACGAAGCATATTATGAATACGCGGAAGCAGAAGACTATCCGCAAACATTACCACTTCTTGAAAAGTATGAAAATCTTATGGTTTTACGCACGTTTTCAAAAGCATATGGTTTAGCTGCTTTTCGTATCGGATATGCGATTGGGGATGCGAAGTTAATCGGACAGCTAGAAGTAGCTAGGTTACCATTCAATACATCAACTGTAGCCCAATCTGTAGCACTCGCTGCATTAGAAGATCAAGCTTTTTTACAAGATTGTGTGCAAAAGAATGCTGAAGGTTTAAATCAGTATTATGCATTTTGTAAAGAATATAACGTATTCTATTATCCATCTCAAACAAATTTCATTTTCTTAAAACTCGGTATACCAGGTAATGAAGCTTTCGAACGATTAATGAAAAAAGGATATATCGTTCGTTCTGGTGCTGCATTTGGTATCGATGATGGTATTCGTATTACTGTCGGTTTGAAGGAAGAAAATGATGAAATTATAGAGTTACTGAAAGAGCTTGTAAATGAGCAAGTACAGAAAGAAGAAACATATTCTTAAGAGATTGTGAAGGCTCCTATTATAGGAGCCTTTTTTATCGCATTCAAAATAAAGGTTGAAGACTGCTAATTAAGTTATTCTGTAAACCACGGTTTGTATGGCTTGATAATTAGTGAGAGAAGTTATTTGCACGGTCATAAAAGAAAGCGGTACAATAGAAGATGATGATAAGGTATCGGTGTCATATCCGAACCTTTTGAACAATTAACTACTCTGTAGGAAGAAGTATAAGAAGAAGCATGCTCATTCTAAAGGTTGCGTTCTAACAGTGAGTTGCTTATGATAAATGAACAGAAAAGAATATTTTTTAGAATTAAAGGAGACGTTTATGCAAAAGTTTGAACAAGCTGTTTCATATATTGAAAATGGTGAAGCAGAAAAAGGATTACAATTATTAAAAGAACAATTAAAAATTGCGAATGATGAAGAGAAGTATGATATCGCTCGTTACTATCATACACTTGGATTTACAGATGAGGCATTAGCAATTACTGAAGACTTACGTTTACTGTATCCAGAAGAAAGTGAATTCACTGTATTTTTAGCAGAATTATATATTGATCTAGATAAAGAAGATGAAGCGATTGAAGTGCTTCATGATATTCCAGAAAATGACGATTTATATGTTCAATCGTTATTACTTGTTGCAGATTTATTCCAAATGCAAGGTTTTGATGATGTAGCAGAGCAAAAACTATTAAAGGCGAAAGAAATGATGCCTGATGAACCTGTTATTACGTTTGGGTTAGCAGAATTATATAGTAGTAAAGGTGAAGAACAAAAGGCAATTACTTATTATGAATCGCTATTAGCGGAACATAAAGTAATGGGTGGTGTTGTGATCGCACTTCGCCTCGCAGAAACGTTAAGCGCGATCGGAAACTGGGAAGAAGCGATTTCTTATTATGAAGCAGGCCTAGAGGAACAAAAAGATATTCACTCATTATTTGGATATGCCTTCACATTATACCAAGGTGAAGAATATCAGAGAGCAATTGGTGCTTGGCAGGAATTAAAAGAATTAGACCCTGAGTACGCATCACTGTACATGTATTTAGCGAAAAGCTATGAAAAAGAAGGAATGCTTCAAGAAAGCTATGAAACGCTTCATGAAGGAATTAAAGTAGATGAGCTTTCAGTTCCATTTTATGTAGAGTTAGCGAACATTGCGGCGAAATTAGGAAAAATAGTAGAAGCAGAGGAAGTTCTTCAAAAAGCGCTTGAGTTAGATCCAGGGCATTTAGGTGCAACATTAAAATATGCATATATCTTAAAAGAACAAGAAAAGTACGAAGAGTTAATTGCAATTGTAGAGCGTGCTATTGATAGTGGAGAACCAGATACACAACTACTTTGGGATCTTGCGTATGCAAAAAAACAATTAGAAATGTATTCGGATGCATTAAAACACTATGAAAGTGCATATACTTCTTTTAAGAATCATCCAGACTTCTTAGAAGAGTACGGTTATTTCTTATTGGAAGAAGGAAAACGAAAAGAGGCGAAAGAAGTATTTACCCAGTTATTACAACTAGACCCGACACAAATTCATATTGAAGAGTTGTTATATAATTTAGAGGATTTTTCATAAGTTGGAAGGAAACTGAATGCCGCTTCTTGAATCTAAAAAGAAAAGAGAAAGACAGAGGAGGGACTTAATTGCTATGAATACCCCTGTTTCTGTAAACGAGAAGAAGGATTTTGTAAAATGGTTTTTGAATAATTACCAACTGAAACAGCGTGAATGTGTATGGATTCTGAATTATTTAATGAGTCACGACCAATTGATGCATAAAGTCCACTTCGTAGAGCATGCAAAATATTGTCCGCGTGGCTTAGTGATGTCAGCGAATTGTGTGAAAGACACACCGTTTCACTTTTTTAAACAAAATGTTATGACAACAGATGCTGAAAAATCGTTTCATGATATTCGTTTAAATCGAGATGAGGATATTTATATTCAACTCAACTTTAAATCATCGTTTCAAAATGCGAATTATGTAGCTGTATTAGAAGAAAACCCATATCTACCAAAGCATATTGAAGTAAATGAAAAAGATCGTTTACTTGCAGAAAGGTTTTTGGAAGAAAGTGTATTTTCGTTTAGGAGAGAACGCCTTTTGAAACAAATTGATGAAGCGTTAGATAAGCAAGATAAGGAAGCGTTTCATAGATTAACGGCAGAGTTAAAAACTTTATAGAATTTATTTGGATTAATAAATTTTTACAAATTTCAGACTTTCATCAAGAAAAACTACCTATATTGGGTAGTTTTTCTTTTTTTACCTCTTTTAGTATGGTTTAATATATATAAAGTGAAAGTTCTGTCATTTGTAAGTGAAGGAGGGAAGGAATTTGAAGTGGATTGTAAAAGATGTGGAACAGTTTGAGCAAGCAAGAGAGTATGTTGATACAGGAGTAATACCGCTGTTATCAATTTCGGCAGCAAAAGAAATGAAAATGGTTGTAGAACAAGGTGAATTTATCGAATTGTTGAGCACGGAATTGGAAAGAGAGTATAAGGGAAGAGTGCTTTTACTGCCTGCGTTTACGTATTTGGTAGAAAGTCAAAAGAATGAAAAAGGTCGTTTGCAAGAATGGACAAATCATTTACGAAGTGAAGGTTTTAAGCATATTGCTTATGTTACAAGTGATTTTTCATGGAAAGAGGATATGCAAGAGTTACAGGGAGATTTGTTTTGGTTTCCTTCATTAGCATTAGAACAATTTAGTGATCAAGCAAAAAGAGAAGTTATTCATGCACATATAAAAAATATAATGGTGATGTTGGAAGAGAAATGGGGAAACTCATAATAAACAGAAAGTTCTTATTATTATGAGTAGTATGATATTGACCTGTGCATGAGCGTATTATATCATGATAGTGTCCTAGTTTTTATTTTTTATATAATTTATCACGAGGGGACAATTTCTGATAGAGGGGGGAAATTTTCGTGAGCGAGAAAGAACATCGCGTGTCAAGAAGACAATTTTTAAATTACACACTCACAGGGGTAGGAGGCTTTATGGCTGCCGGTATTTTAATGCCGATGACGCGATTTGCGCTTGATCCGGTGTTAAGAAAAGAAGCGGGAACGGATATGGTTGCTGTTGCGCAAGTAAAGGATATTACAACAGAGCCGAAGCGTTTCGATTTTAAAGTGAAGCAGGTTGATGGTTGGTACAAGTCTGAAGAACCAAAATCAGCTTGGGTTCATAAAGATGAAAGCGGAGACATTGTTGCGTTCTCTCCAGTATGTAAACATTTAGGATGTACAGTTAACTGGAATTCGGACAAAGCACATCCGAATCAATTCTTTTGCCCATGTCACGGGGGTCGTTATACAAAAGATGGGATTAACATTAAAGGTACGCCACCCCTTGCTCCGCTTGATGTGTACGAGTCTAAAGTGAAAGATGGAACGCTGTATCTAGGAAAAGCGAAGCCAAGAGGGGGTGCAAAGTAGATGTTAAATAAAATTTATGATTGGGTGGATGAAAGATTAGATATTACACCAATATGGCGTGATATCGCTGATCATGAAGTACCTGAACATGTAAACCCGGCACATCACTTTTCTGCATTCGTCTATTGCTTTGGAGGACTTACCTTTTTCGTTACTGTAATTCAAATTTTATCTGGAATGTTTTTGACGATGTATTATGTGCCTGATATTAAAAATGCTTGGGAATCAGTTTACTATTTACAAAATGAAGTTGCTTATGGGCAAATTGTTCGTGGTATGCACCACTGGGGTGCTAGTCTCGTAATTGTAATGATGTTTTTACATACACTCAGAGTTTTCTTCCAAGGTGCGTATAAAAAGCCCCGTGAGTTAAACTGGATTGTTGGTGTTCTTATTTTCTTTGTTATGTTAGGTCTTGGTTTTACTGGATATTTATTACCGTGGGATATGAAAGCTTTATTTGCTACAAAAGTAGGGATTCAAATTGCAGAGCAAACACCGCTCATTGGTCCTTATATTAAAACATTACTCGCTGGTCATTCCGAAATTGTTGGCGCTCAAACATTAACTCGCTTCTTTGCTATTCACGTCTTCTTCTTACCAGCAGCACTTCTAGGTTTAATGGCCTTCCACTTCATCATGATTCGCAAACAAGGTATTTCCGGTCCACTATAAGAGATTGCTAAATTAAAGGGGAAAGAACTAAAGGAGGGAGATTATGCATCGCGGCAAAGGGATGAAGTTTGTAGGAGATTCTCGGGTACCAGTAGCTCGGAAACCAAATATTCCAAAAGACTATTCTGAATACCCAGGGAAAACAGAAGCATTTTGGCCGAACTTCTTGTTAAAAGAATGGATGGTTGGTGCAGTTTTTTTAATCGGTTATTTATGTTTAACAGTGGCGCATCCGTCGCCGCTTGAGAGAATGGCGGACCCAACAGATGCTGGATATATACCACTTCCAGATTGGTATTTCTTATTCTTGTATCAGTTATTAAAGTATTCGTATGCTTCCGGTTCATTTACTGTAATTGGAGCATTTATTATGCCAGGGATTGCGTTTGGAGCATTACTGTTAGCTCCATTTCTTGATCGAGGTCCAGAAAGACGTCCATTGAAGCGTCCTGTGGCAACTGGATTTATGCTTTTAGCAATTGCATCGATTATCTTTTTAACTTGGGAATCTGTAGCACACCACGACTGGGAAGCTGCAAAAAAACAAGGAGCAATTGTAAAAACAGCGCCAGTTGATAAAAATGATGATGGCTATAAATTAATGCAAAAAAATACTTGTTTAACATGTCATGGTGACAATTTACAAGGCGGGGCAGCAGCACCGGCACTGCAAAACTTAACTTTAAAGCCAGAAGAAATTGCTAAAATTGCGAAAGAGGGAAAAGGTTCAATGCCTAAAGGTGTATTTAAAGGTACGGATGAGGAACTGAAGAAGCTTTCGGAATTCGTTGCAAAGTATAATAAAAAATAATAAAAAAGCTGACTACAAAATTTGTAGTCAGCTTTTCTATTTAGTTGGATGAAGTTTGTTATAATAGAGTAGGATTTAGTGAATGAATTACTTTGCTTGAAAGGTGTTGGACATACGGATTGGTGTACTTGTATGCAATGTTAAGACAACGCTCGGTATTATTATTTTTATTAATTGTTAACTTATTAGGTACAATTTATGGATTTATATGGTACGGAAATCAATTGAAAGAAACGTCACCTATATTTTGGCCGTTTGTACCAGATAGTCCTATGGCGACTCTCTTTTTTGTCTTTGTTTTAATTGCTTTTTTGGCAAAGAGAAACTGGGGATTAATAGAAGCGTTAGCGATTGTAACTTTAATAAAATATGGTATTTGGGCTGTTGTTGTAAACGCGATTATGATTTACGTAAAAGGGCCTATAGGCCTTATGGGCTACATGTTAATGCTTTCGCACTTCGCGATGGCAATACAAGGATTTTTATATGCTCCATTCTATCGTATAAAAAAATGGCATTTTATAGTAGCAGCTGTGTGGACGTTGCATAACGATGCAATTGATTATTTATTTTGGCAAATGCCGCGATATGGAATTATGCATTTGTTTGTAGAGGAAATTGGTTATTTTACGTTTTGGTTAAGTATTGCTGTACTATGTATTACATATTATTGTTGCTTACGTGAGCAAAGAAAACAATTTTCTTTATGATGGTTAGAACATTTAGGGGGAGAACATGGAGAAAAATAAGAGTGGTACAAAAATATTGGATCGATTGATTACTTTAGTTGTTTCATATAGCATAGCATTTTCTATTTTTGCACTCGCAACAATGGCAGTTGTATATGGAAAATGGTTGTATTATTTTGAAATTGATTTTTTAAATATTCCTGATTTAGCGGATATGACGAAGGATGAAATTAAAAGAAATTACGATGTGCTTATTACATATTTATCCCCGTTTTATGACGGAGCATTACATTTGCCCACATTAGATAT
The DNA here is from genome assembly GCF_052646455.1 of Bacillus cereus group sp. Bce041. Taxonomy (NCBI): domain Bacteria; kingdom Bacillati; phylum Bacillota; class Bacilli; order Caryophanales; family Bacillaceae; genus Bacillus; species Bacillus cereus group sp. Bce041. Next base: position 370,493 of record NZ_JBQXON010000002.1, on the reverse strand, counting down.
GTCCACAAATGGCCGTATTCATTTTGTAGATGTTAAAAATATTTTAGTAAAGATTCAATATGTGATGTATGCGACAATTATGATTGCAGTGATAGGCGGAATTTATTTATTAAAAAAGAAAAATGAAAAGTTTTTACTGCACGGATCGATTTTAACAATCATTTTTCCGATAGCGCTTATGTTACCAATTGCTATTAATTTTGAAAAGAGTTTTGTATTATTCCATAAACTTTTATTTAGTAATGATTATTGGGTTTTTGATCCTGAAAAGGATCCAATTATATTAATGTTACCAGAAGAGTTCTTTATGCATGCTGCGTGTGCTATTTTATTATTCATTTTAGGTGGGAGTATACTTTGTTACAGCTTATATAGATATCTCGTAAAAAAGAAAAGGATGTCACAGAAAAAATTCTCTGCTTAAAGAGAATTTTTTTCTTTGTAAAACGATAATATATTTTTCGGTCTAGTTCTGTTCTATTCTTGTCCAAATTAACATATTTTGTACTAGTAGTTAAGGGGGGACCGGGATGAAGAGAACATTAATTGGATTGATAGCATTTCTAATTATAATGTTTCCGTTACGTATATATGCTGAAGAGTGGAATGAGCTAACAGGGTTGTTAGACGACTCGTTACAGTTAGTGAAGCGTAATGAAGATGAAAAAGCGGTACAAGTATTACAACATTTCTCGGAGCAGTTTTTAATAAAGGGGAATGAAAAGAAGCAGGAAGTAACACCAGATCAAGTTAGAGTTATTTCTTTAGCTTACGATAAGGCGCAACAATCGCTCTCTGAAGAAGGTTTAGGTAAGCAAGCTAAAATTGATAATGTGCTGGCATTACAACTTGCTGTTGATGCACAAGTATCGAAATATCAACCACTTTGGATGGAAAGAGAAAGGAAAGTAATGGATGCCTTTTCTCAAATGGAAAAAGCGATGGAAAAAGAAGATGCTGGGCAGTTTCAACAAACGTTAAATACGTTTTTAAATGAATTCAATATTATTTATCCAAGCTTAATGATTGCTTTGCCAGAAAACGAGGTCCAGCGTGTAAATGTTCATTTATCTTATTTAGATGAATTTCGTAACGTTATGTTAAAAACGAAAGGCGGCCAAATGCAATTAGGGATTATTAAAGGGGATTTGCAAAAGATATTTCACACAGTAAAAAAAGATGAAATTGCACCCTCTCTCATTTGGTTTATGACAATTACTGGGGGACTTATTTTATTCACATTAACTTATGTTGGATGGAGAAAGTATAAAGGAGAGAGAGAAAAAAGAAAAAGTAATGTACATTCTAAAAATAGATAATGCAATAAATAAAGATATGGATTGTAAGGTTTATTCATTGACAATAGTGGCAGAAGAAAATAGAATGAGAAGTACTATAATTAAAACTTCAATGGAGGTTCATGATGTTTTATTTAATTTACTTCGCGATCATAATGATCATACCGTTGTATGCACAGTCAAGAGTACGTAGTGCCTATAGCAAGTATTCACAAGTTTATTCAACATCAGGTATGACAGGAGCGGAAGTGGCTCGAAAAATTTTAGATGAAAATGGATTATACAACGTAGCTGTAGAAGAAACACCAGGTCATTTATCAGACCATTATGATCCAACCGCTAAGACGGTTCGATTATCAACAGATAACTATTATGGACATTCAGTTGCTGGTACAGCAGTTGCAGCACACGAAGTAGGACACGCAATTCAAGATGCACAAGATTATAACTTTATGCGTATTCGTCATTCGTTAGTTCCTGTGGCTAATTTTGGATCGAATATATCATGGGTATTTATTATGATTGGTATATTTGCGACAATGTCAAAACTATTGTTATTAGGTATCATTTTAATGGCAGCAGGTGTTGTGTTCCAGCTCGTTACATTGCCAGTTGAGTTTGATGCGTCAAAGCGCGCAATGCAACAAATTGAAGCGTTAGGTATTGTATCAACAGATGAATATGGGCAAGCTCGTAAAGTATTAAATGCGGCAGCATTAACATATGTAGCAGCTGCAGCTGTAGCGGTATTTGAATTATTACGTCTCGTATTAATGTATACTGGTATGCAGCGTAGCGACGACTAAAGACTATCAATTTTGATAGTCTTTTTTTGTTGTGTGGATTGAATTATATAATGTATTGCAAATAGAAATAATAGAAGTAATGCGGAAAGGTGGTGGGGGAAATGAAATATCCAGACCATTTAGTAAAACAAGTGCAAAAGCGTAGTGCTCCTTATCAACTAGAAGGTTTTTTAAGTGGACAAGGTCCTGAAAATCCCAAATTTATGTTGTTAGGAGAAGCACCTGGTGAAACAGAAATTCATAATGGGATTCCGTTTAGCGGGAGGGCGGGAAAACAATTAATGGTTTTTTTAGAGCGTATCCACGTTACAAGGGAAGAAGTATATATTACGAGCGCTGTTCGGAGTAGACCTTATAAATGGCGAGAGAAAAAAGAACGAAATGGTGAAATCATACAAAAAAAGTATAATAGAACGCCAAATCAGGGAGAAATAGTTGCCCATGCGCCTTTGTTAGATTATGAATTAGAGAAAATACATCCGAAGCTTATCGTCACGCTTGGAAATATCGGTCTTCAACGTTTAACAGGAAAAAATAAAAAAATCACAGATGTACACGGGCAATTATTAAAACAGCCCATTCAAAAATTAAAGGATATGCAAAGTGCAGAGTTTACATGGTCAGAGAAAGAATATCATGTTTTTCCGACTTTTCATCCAGCTTCCATTTTTTATAATCGGAGTTTATTGGAGCTTATTCATGAGGATTTTGAGAAGCTTAAAAGACTTGTAATAAAAAACTAGAAAAGCTAAGGCGCTTTTCTAGTTATATTTAATTATGTAAAGGGTTTTTATTTTCATCTAACGTAAACCCTTCACCAACTACATCATGTACATCACTTACAGCGACAAAAGCATGAGGATCTACAGAAGTAATGATATTCTTTAATTTCACGATTTCATTTTTAGCAACAACGCAATACAATACATTACGTTCCACTTTTGTATACGATCCAACAGCTTTTAAAAAGGTTGCTCCGCGCTCCATTTCAGATAAAATTTTGGCAGCAATTTCATCGTTTTTCTCTGAGATAATAGTCGCTCCTTTGGCAGCATAAGCTCCTTCTTGCATAAAATCAATGACTTTAGCACCGATAAAAACAGCAACTAGCGTATACATGCCCTCACGGTATGATAAATAGGTAAGAATAGAGACGACGATAACGACAGCATCAAACATAAACATTGTTTTCCCCATACTCCAGCCAACATATTTGTGCGCTAGTCGTGCGATAATATCTACACCGCCAGTAGTCCCGCCATATTTAAATATTATTCCAAGGCCGATACCGATAAATGCCCCGGCGAATAAAGCTGCGAGTGTCATATCATTTTGCAAGTTTAAATGTAAGTTGAGTACTTCGTAACGCTGGAAAATCCATAGAAATAAAGATACGCTAAAGGTTCCAATTAATGTATATAAAAATGTCGTTCTGCCAAGTAACCTCCAGCCAATAAAAAATATAGGGATATTTAAAATTAAGTTTGAGTAGGAAGGATCAAACTTAAATAAAAAATACAATAATAGTGTAATACCAGTAAACCCACCCTCTGCAAGGTGGTTTTCAATATTGATATTGACAATACCGAAAGAAAATATAGCGGAACCAATTAAAATAAAAATAATATTTCGCATCTTCAATTTTGATGTCATATAGAAATCCCCCTAATTATGTAATGATTGCATTGCTCCGCTGAAACGGTAAAACATAATAATAAGTAATTTCTAGTTGCTAGTGAAAATAGTAAGAACCTGATTGATGTGGGCTGATTTTTTGTGAAAAGTGCAAAAGAAAGTTTCACTTTATCCCGCTCTAAAGGCTGATAGGAGATGAAGCAAAGAAGAGGGGCAAACCAGCCGTAGGAACCCGATTGGTGTGGGCTGATCTTTTGCAAAAATCGCAAAAGAAGTTTCACTTTACCCCGTACCAACGGCTGGTAGGAGATAAACCTCTGAAGAAAGGCAAACCAGCCGTAGGAACCCGATTAGTTCAACTAATCTTTTGCAAAAAAATCACAAAAGAAGTTTCACTTTATTATAGTCTATCCAAAAATGGGTCGCAAATAGGTGTTTGGCGGGGAATAATATTTGTCAAATCGCGATGAATTGGCTAACATGAAAGAGGAAGGATTAGAGGTGAATAGTATGGAAGCAAAAACGATGAAAGATATGCAGAAAGAAGTAGATGCATATATTGGTCAGTTTAAAGAAGGTTATTTCAGTCCGCTTGCAATGATGGCTCGTTTAACGGAAGAAATGGGAGAGCTTGCAAGAGAGGTAAATCATTATTATGGTGAGAAACCGAAGAAAACAACTGAAAAAGAAAGAAGTATTGAAGAAGAGCTTGGAGATGTATTATTTGTTATGATTTGTATGGCAAATAGTTTAAATATTGATTTAGAGACAGCACATAACATTGTAATGAATAAATTTAATACACGTGATAAAGATCGCTGGACACGTATTGATGAGGGAGAGAAAGAATAATGAAAGAAATTAAAGTAATTATCGCCGGACCAAGAGGACGTATGGGACATGAAGCAGTCCTTCTTATGGAAAGAACGGAACATTTTAATTTAGTAGCAGCAGTGGATTATAAGCATGGTGGTGAGAAGATTTCTGATTTACCTGGCATGCCAGCATTACATGCGCCGATTTACGCTGATTTACATACTTGTTTAGATGAAGTAGAAGCAGATGTGTTGTTAGATTTAACAACACCAGAAGTGGGGAAACAACACGTTACACTTGCAGTTGAGCGTGGACTTCGTTCGGTTATTGGTACAACTGGATTTACAGAAGAAGAATTGACACGTTTAACAGAGAATGCAAAAGAAAAAGCAGTAGGAACAATTATTGCTCCAAACTTTGCAATTGGTGCAGTTCTTATGATGAAATTCTCACAAATGGCAGCGAAATATTTCCAAGATGTTGAGGTAATTGAATTACATCATGATCAAAAATTAGACGCACCATCTGGTACAGCTGTAAAAACGGTAGAGTTAATTCGCCAAAATCGTGAATCAAAGCAGCAAGGTCATCCAAATGAAGTAGAGCAACTAGCAGGTGCACGAGGTGCAAATGTAGACGGTATTCACATTCATAGTGTACGTTTGCCAGGGCTTATTGCACACCAAGAAGTAATGTTTGGTGGAGATGGACAAATGTTAACAGTTCGTCATGATTCATTCAATCGTGCATCATTTATGTCAGGTGTAAAACTATCAATTGAGACAGTAATGAACCTTGATCATCTTGTGTACGGTTTAGAAAATATTATCGACTAAAGGGGAGACAACGGATGAAAATTGCCTTAATCGCACATGACAAAAAGAAAAATGATATGGTTTCGTTTGCATACGCATATAAACCAATTTTTGAACAACATGAATTATTTGCAACAGGAACGACAGGGCTTCGCATTATGGAAGCGACTGGATTAGTTGTAACAAGATATCAATCTGGCCCTCTTGGTGGAGATCAAGAAATTGGTGCAATGATTGCAAAGAACGATTTAGATATGGTGATTTTCTTCCGCGATCCATTAACAGCACAGCCGCATGAACCGGATGTGAATGCATTACTTCGTTTATGTGATGTATATGCGATTCCACTTGCAACGAATATGGCAAGTGCTGAAATGTTAATGCACGCATTAGAGCGAGGAGATTTAGATTATCGTAAGTTAAGAAAATGAGGGGAACAATTATGAGTGGATTACATATATTAGCGTTTGGTGCTCATGCCGATGATGTTGAAATCGGCATGGCTGGTACCATCGCTAAATATACAAAGCAAGGGTATGAAGTAGGTATTTGTGATTTAACAGAAGCTGATCTTTCTTCAAATGGAACGATAGAGTTGAGAAAAGAAGAAGCGAAGGTCGCAGCTCGTATAATGGGAGTAAAAACGAGGCTGAATTTAGCGATGCCAGACCGTGGTTTGTATATGAAAGAAGAGTATATACGTGAAATTGTCAAGGTGATCCGTACATATAAACCAAAACTAGTTTTTGCGCCGTACTATGAAGATCGCCATCCAGATCATGCAAATTGTGCAAAGCTTGTGGAAGAGGCTATTTTTTCAGCAGGAATCCGTAAATATATGCCGGAACTTTCACCACATCGTGTGGAGTCTTTTTATAATTATATGATTAATGGTTTTCATAAACCGAATTTTTGTATAGATATAAGTGAGTACCTCTCTATAAAGGTGGAAGCATTAGAAGCGTATGAAAGTCAGTTTTCAACAGGGAGTGATGGTGTTAAGACACCGTTAACAGAAGGTTACGTTGAAACTGTGATTGCTCGTGAGAAGATGTTTGGAAAAGAAGTTGGAGTCTTGTATGCCGAGGGATTTATGAGTAAGAAACCGGTTTTATTACATGCTGATTTATTAGGGGGATGTAAATGAAATTAAAAATAGGTATTACATGTTATCCTTCTGTAGGTGGTTCTGGAGTTGTTGGAACAGAATTAGGAAAGCAATTGGCGGAACGTGGGCATGAAATTCACTTTATTACATCGGGTTTACCATTCCGGTTAAATAAAGTATATCCAAACATTTATTTTCATGAAGTGACGGTAAATCAATACTCTGTATTTCAATATCCACCATACGATTTAGCGTTAGCAAGTAAAATGGCCGAGGTTGCACAAAGAGAAAACTTAGACATTTTACATGTGCATTACGCAATACCACATGCAATTTGTGCATATTTAGCAAAACAAATGATCGGAGAGCGTATTAAAATTGTTACAACCTTACATGGAACAGATATTACTGTGTTAGGTTCCGACCCTTCGTTAAATAATTTAATTCGTTTTGGTATTGAGCAATCGGATGTTGTTACTGCTGTCTCGCATTCATTAATTAACGAAACACATGAGCTTGTAAAACCAAGTAAAGAAATTCAAACGGTATATAACTTTATAGACGAACGTGTATATTTCAAGCGTAATATGTCTCAATTAAAGAAAGAATATGGTATAAGTGAGAGTGAAAAAGTACTTATTCATATTTCGAATTTCCGTAAAGTGAAACGTGTGCAGGATGTTGTTCAGGCATTTGCTAAAATTGTTAAAGAAGTAGATGCGAAGTTGCTTCTTGTTGGAGACGGACCAGAATTCTGTACGATTTTACAGATAGTGAAGAATTTACATATTGAAGATCGCGTTTTATTCCTAGGGAAGCAAGATAATGTTGCAGAACTACTTGCGATGAGTGATTTAATGTTGCTTCTATCAGAGAAGGAAAGTTTTGGTCTTGTTTTATTAGAAGCAATGGCGTGTGGTGTACCTTGTATCGGAACACGGGTTGGAGGTATTCCAGAGGTTATTCAACACGGGGAAACAGGATATTTATGTGAAGTTGGCGATACAACAGGAGTGGCAAATCAAGCTATTCAGCTATTAAAGGACGAGGAACTTCACCGTAATATGGGAGAACGAGCAAGAGAAAGTGTTTATGAGCAATTTCGCTCAGAAAAAATTGTTTCACAATATGAAACGATTTACTATGACGTACTAAGGGATGACAAAAATGGAAAGATTTAAAAAAGCTAGTTCTATTATTGAGACATTAAAGCAACAAGGACATGAGGCTTACTTTGTTGGTGGGAGCGTACGAGATCTTATTATCGATAGGCCGATTGGAGATATTGATATTGCGACATCTGCTCTACCAGAAGAAGTGATGGCTATATTCCCAAGAAATGTTCCTGTTGGTCTTGAGCATGGAACTGTAATTGTTGTAGAAAATGGTGAGCCCTATGAGGTAACTACTTTTCGAACAGAAAGCGAATATGAAGATTTTCGAAGACCTAGTAGTGTTCAATTTGTTCGTTCATTAGAAGAGGATTTAAAACGTCGTGATTTCACGATGAATGCAATTGCTATGACAGAAGAAGGCAAAATGGTCGATTTATTTGCTGGACAGGAAGCCATTCAACAGAGAAAAATTGTGACAGTTGGAAATGCTGCGGATCGTTTTCAAGAAGATGCCCTGCGAATGATGCGTGGTATTCGGTTTGTAAGCACGTTAGGTTTTTCATTAGAAATGAAAACGAAGCAAGCGATTGAAACGTATGGGCATTTGCTAGAACATATAGCAATTGAGCGTATTACAGTAGAGTTTGAGAAACTGTTAACTGGTACATATTGTGTGAAAGGTCTCAAAGAATTAGTAGAGACGAAGCTATTTTCTCATTTGCCATATTTACAAATGTCAGAAGAGAGACTGTTAAAAGCTACGCAGTATAAATGGGATTCTTTCGAAACGGATATTGAGGCGTGGGCATTTTTCTTATATTGTATCGGAGAAGAACATCCATCTGTCTTTTTACGTCAATGGAAGTTTTCGAATAAAAAAATAAAAGATATTGTTGCAGTTTTATTGACAATCCGTACTAGAAAGGAGAAGGATTGGGATACAGTCCTTCTTTATAAAACGGGAATTCATATCGCTGAAATGGCAGAGAGAGTATATGAAGCGATGATTGAACGCTATGACCCTACATCTGTTGAACGAGTACAATCAATGTTTCATGCATTGCCAATCCAGGAGCGTCAAGAAATGAATGTGACTGGTAATGATTTATTAAACTGGGCAAACAAAAAGCCTGGTCCGTGGGTTGCTGAGATGCTTCAGAAAATCGAAGAAGCAATCGTACAAGGAAACGTAGTTAATGAGAAAGAGCGTATAAGGGAGTGGCTACAAGGATGCAATCTACTATAAGAAAGCAGTTATTGCAAGTTTTTTCTGAAGCGGATGGCGAGTTTGTATCCGGCCAAACAATTAGTGATAAACTTGGTTGTTCAAGAACTGCTGTGTGGAAACATATGGAGGATCTGCGGAGTGAGGGATATGAACTTGAAGCTGTGCGTCGATTAGGTTACCGAATTGCAAGTAAGCCAGACAAAGTGACCGCTAATGAAATTCAGTTAGGGCTACAAACGAAGCGGATTGGTAGAACAGTGTATTTTGAAGAAACTGTTGAATCAACGCAGCACATTGCAGCAAAACTTGCTTATGAAGGTGCAGAAGAAGGAACAGTCGTTGTAGCAGAAGAACAAACAGCGGGAAGAGGTCGTTTAAGCAGAAAATGGCATTCACCAAAAGGAACAGGGATTTGGATGAGTATTATTTTACGCCCATCAATCCCAGTTCATCATGCACCGCAACTTACTTTGTTAGCGGCCGTTAGTGTTGCACAGGCAATTGAAAAATGCACGGGTGTAAACGTAGGAATAAAATGGCCAAATGATATTTTAATTCAAGGTAAAAAGGCTGTAGGTATATTAACAGAAATGCAAGCGGATCCTGATAAAATTAATGCTGTCATTATGGGCATCGGTATTAATGCGAATCAAAAGCAAGAACATTTTGATGAAGAAATTCAGCACATTGCTACTTCATTAGCGATTGAATCAGGTAAGCCGATTGTTCGTGCAGAACTTATGCAACAAATCTATTTACAACTAGAAAAATTATATGAAGAGTATTTACAAAATGGTTTCTCTGTCATTAAAATTCTTTGGGAAAGTTACGCTGTGAGCATCGGGAAAGAAATTACCGCTCGAACGATGAGAGAGACAATTACGGGGTTAGCAAAAGGAATCACAGAGGATGGTGTATTACTTCTGGAGGATCATGAGGGGAAAGTACATCATATTCATTCTGCAGATATTGAAATTAAGTAAAAGAAGTTCCTCTTTTGGAACTTCTTTTTATTTCAATAGTTTTGAGTTGAATTTGTAACATGATAATAAATTTTTTTCATATTTAAAGTTCATTTCAAAATATCTTCCGCCTAATTGGCAGGGCATGTTATTTGACGATTACTTTGCCTGCCATTCCTTTAAGAAGATGGTATCGACATATTAATTCATATGTACCAGTATTTTTAGGTTTCACGGTAATATTCTTTTCTTTTCCTGACTCGATTACGACGTCAATGCCGAGTTTTTTCACTGTAAAGGTGTGCTCGTTTTTACCTTTATTTTTCAATAGTAATGTTGTTGATCCTGCAAGCGGAATCGTGATAACATTTGGATTAAAGTAATCATCATTTAGTTCAACCTCAATCACTTTCGTTAAATCGGTGGGGGGTGTTACGACAGTAACTGAGGCAAATACATGGGAGGATCCTAAAGACATCCACCATACAATCATTACAAGCAAACTGCTGAATCGAAATAACCACCTGTTCATAGACATCTGCAATTCTCCTTTGTTAAGTACTTTCCTCAATTAACCTGCATCATTAGTTTAAGAGTTATACTATACAGTTAAATGGATTACAGAAAAAATTAACTTGGACTTTTTTAGCATGCGTTGAAAAAACATGTATCTTTTCAGGATAGAATTCTCCATAAAAACTGTATAGCATATATACTCTCGTGTTAAATTTCATATACCGTAATAAGAATAAAAAATTATTTTTTCAAAAAAATGTAGTAATTCCTTTTTGTAGTTTGCTATAATTAGTTCGAATGTGGGCAGTATCAGAGCGAACTGCACCATGATTCGAAGTCATACGAAAAATAATAACTTGGATTCTGCCTTGATCCAATAACGGACTGGGACAGAGGGATGAATAATGCCGACTAACACACAACCCTTCTGCCCTTTTATGGTCAGAGGGGTTTTTTATATGATTTCGGCCATCTCCTCTCTCCTGCATAAAGGAGGAGTAGTTTTTGAAAACAAAAACAGATTTTTTGAAGATGAAAGAGCAAGGTGAGCCGATTACAATGCTAACGGCGTATGATTATCCATCTGCTAAATTAGCAGAAGAAGCTGAAGTTGATATGATTCTAGTTGGAGATTCTCTTGGAATGGTTGTACTCGGATACGATTCAACAGTACCTGTAACAGTAGAGGATATGATTCATCATACGAAAGCTGTACGCCGTGGAGCGAAAGAGACGTTTATTGTAACTGATATGCCATTTATGTCGTATCACGTATCATTACAAGAAACGATGGTGAATGCACGTCGCATCGTTCAAGAGAGCGGGGCACACGCACTGAAGGTAGAAGGTGCTGGAGAAGTTATATCGACGATTCAATATTTGACGAACGCAGGAATTCCTGTTGTAGCGCATTTAGGTTTAACCCCTCAATCGGTAGGAGTGTTGGGTGGATATAAAGTGCAAGGAAAAGATGCGGAGAGTGCAAAAAAATTAATAGAAGATGCAAAGAAATGTGAAGAAGCTGGTGCAATAGCGCTTGTGTTAGAATGTGTACCAATGCAGTTAGCAGAACTTATTTCAGAGCAACTAACAATACCAACAATTGGGATTGGTGCAGGACAAAAAGTAGATGGACAAGTGCTTGTTTATCATGATCTTATCTCATACGGCGTAAATCGTGTTCCGAAATTTGTGAAGCAATATACGTCTGTTCAAGAGGAGATTGTGCGTGGGATTTCACAATATGTTACTGAAGTAAAGACAAGGCAATTTCCTGAAGAAAAACATTCGTTCACAATGAAAGAGGAAGAATGCTTAGCGTTATACGGAGGAAAACAATAATGAAAATCGTAACTACAGTGCAAGAGATGCAGCAAATTACAAGCGAACTTCGTGCAAGTGGAAAGAGTATTGGTTTTGTTCCAACAATGGGTTATTTACATGAAGGCCATGCTACTTTATTACGTAAGGCAAGAGAAGAAAATAAAATTGTAGTTTTAAGTGTATTTGTAAACCCGCTACAATTCGGCCCAAATGAAGATTTAGATCGATACCCTCGTGATATTGATAGAGATGAAAATGTAGCAAAAGAAAACGGTGTAGATTATTTATTTTATCCGAGTGTAGAAGAAATGTATCCAGCAGAACAAACAACAACAGTAGAAGTTGTGAAGCGCACGGGCGTATTATGCGGTCAACAAAGACCTGGTCATTTCGCTGGTGTTGCAACTGTACTGATGAAACTATTTAATATTACGGTGCCAACGCGTGCTTATTTCGGTATGAAAGATGCTCAACAAGTTGCAGTAATTGAAGGATTTGTAACTGATTTCAATATTCCAGTTACAATCGTACCAGTTGATATTGTAAGGGAAGAAGATGGTTTAGCGAAAAGTTCTCGTAACGTGTACCTATCACAAGATGAACGTGAAGAAGCTCTTCATTTATACCGCAGCCTATGTATAGCGAAAGAAAGAATTGAGGCAGGTGAACGTAATCCGGAAATCATTACAAATCTTGTGAAAGATTATATTGAGACGCATACGAAAGGCACTGTAGATTATGCGGATTTATATGCATATCCGTCATTAACAATGGTAGAGAAAGTCGAAGGAAGAATCATTTTAGCTATTGCAGTTAAGTTTGAAAATGTAAGATTAATGGACAATATAACATTAACGGTTAAATAAGGGGGAGCATCTATGTTTCGCACAATGATGAGAGCAAAGTTACATCGTGCAACTGTAACGGAGGCAAATTTAAATTATGTAGGTAGTATTACAATTGATGAAGACTTAATGGATGCAGTAAATATTGTAGAAAACGAAAAAGTCCAAATTGTAAATAATAATAATGGTGCTCGCTTAGAGACATACGTTATTAAAGGGGAACGCGGTAGTGGTGTTGTTTGTTTAAACGGTGCTGCGGCAAGACTTGTACAACCAGGGGACAAAGTAATTATTATTTGTTATGGGCTAGTTACGGAAGAAGAGATTCATACACAAGAACCAAAAATTGCAGTACTAGACGATAATAATCAAATTATTGAAATGTTAGGTGCTGAAAAAGCGGGTACGATATTATAAGTAGAAAGGCTATCTCCATTGCGGAGATAGCTTTTTTGTGCATCTTTTCATTAAGATGAGATAAAACGTGGTATAGTAACATTATATAAATTATTGTTGTTTGAAAGGTAAGAAATTGAGGTGTTACATATATGAGTAAGCGTTATGTCGTTGTTGATTTAGAGACGACAGGGAACTCCTGGAAAGATGGGAAGGATAAAATTACCCAAATTGCAGCTGTTGTAGTAGAAGATGGAGAGATATTGGAGATTTTTTCGTCTTTTGTTAATCCAAAGAGAGAGATCCCACCATTTATTACAGAATTAACAGGGATTGATGAAAGTCTTGTAAAACAAGCCCCGTTATTTCAAGATGTAGCCCCGATGATTGTTGAGCTATTACAAGGTGCGGCTTTCGTTGCGCATAATGTTCACTTTGATTGGAATTTTTTAAATGAAGAATTAAGGCAAGCTGGATATACAGAAATACATTGTCCGAAAATCGACACGGTTGAATTGGCTCAAATTCTTTTGCCGACAGCCGATAGTTATAAATTACGTGATTTAGCTAAGAAGCATGAACTAGAGCACGATCAACCACATCGTGCGGATAGTGATGCTCTTGCAACAGCGGAATTATTTTTACAATTTTTAAATGAAATTGAAAAGTTACCACTTGTCACGTTGCAATCGCTTTATGAATTAAGTGATGTGTTCCAAAGCGATATAGCTGATGTGCTTTCTGAAAATATTTTAAAGAAAGTAATGCACGGTAAAGAAGATATAGCGGAGTATGAAATACATCGAAATATTGCGCTGAAAAAGCGGAACTATTCCTTAAACCTTGGAGAAACGTGTTCATCAAAGTTTGATGCTTTCTTGAATAAAACGATGGATAAATTGGAATCACATATGCCAAAGTTTGAAAGAAGAGAAAGTCAACAACTGATGATGAAAGAGATATATACGGCGTTAAGAGATTCTCGTTTTTCACTAATTGAAGCCGGTACAGGAACAGGAAAGACTCTCGCTTATTTGCTTCCTAGTCTTTATTTTGCAAAGAGAAAAGAAGAACCTGTCATTATAAGTACACAAACGGTACAACTCCAACAACAAATATTAGAAAAAGAAATTCCGTTATTACAAAAAATAATGCCATTTTCATTTGAGGTAGCTCTTCTAAAAGGAAGAAAGCATTATTTATGCTTACATAAATTTGAGTATGCTTTGCAAGAGGAAGAAAAAAATTATGATATGGCACTTACAAAGGCGAAGATTTTAGTTTGGCTATTGCAAACTGAAACAGGTGATCGAGACGAATTAAATATTCCTGAGGGCGGAAAGTTACTTTGGAATCGTATTTGTAGCGATGCGTATAGTCCAGGCGGTATGCAAAGTAATTGGTTTAGTCGTTGTTTTTACCAGCGAGCGAAGAATAAAGCTTTATTTGCAGATATCGTTATTACAAATCATGCGTTATTATTTCAAGATTTTTCAAGTGAAGAACCGTTGTTTGCTTCATGCGAACATATTATTTTTGATGAAGCTCACCATATTGAAGAAGCCGCGAGTAGAACATTGGGTGAACAGTTCTCTTGTATGTATTTTCAATTGGTTATATCTCGTCTTGGGACACTAGAAACAGAAGATGTACTCTCCAAAGTATATAAAATGATGAAAAAATCAGAGCAAGCATCTCGTTCAACTTTCCGTATGATAAGTTATAGTTTGAAGGAACTTAAGTTTGATGCGGATGAACTCTTCCAAATGTTACGTACTTTTATATTTAAACAAACAAAGCAAGAGCAAGGAACGAATAATATGCCGCTCATCTATAGGTATAACGCAGAACTAGAAAAAGGTAAGTTGTGGGATAGTATCGTCGAATTAACAAATCGTTTTATATATGAATTAAGAAGGGTAGTAACTGCTCTTGAGAAGCAAGTGGATATATTGCAAAGTAAGTTAGAATGGGAGATGCATGTTGTAACAGGTGAATTTATGCATTTAATTGAGTTGCTGAGAAAGATGGCAGAATCATTACAGTTACTCGTATTAGAAACGAATTCGTATGTAACTTGGATGGAGACTGAAACGAAAGGGACGATTCATTCAACAGTTCTATATGCACAGCCTGTTCATATTGGTGAAAGATTTGCTGATGAATTTTTAACAGAAAAAAAGAGTGTTATTTTTACATCCGCAACACTAACAGTTAACGATACGTTTGATTATATAAAAGAGGAACTTGGTTTACATGATTTCGCTCCAAATACTTTAAAGGTTCCGTCGCCATTTCGTTATGATGAACAGATGAAATTAATGGTGTCAACGGATGTACCTTTTATTAAGCAAGTAAGTAATGAGCGATATATTGAATCTATATCGGAACATATTGCAAAGATAGCGAAAGCCACAAAAGGCAGAATGCTCGTTTTATTCACTTCGTATGAAATGTTAAAAGAAGCGTATGCGAATTTAAAAAATAATGATGAATTAGAGGGTTATTTATTACTCACCCAAAGTGTGAATAATAGAAGTCGAAGCCGCTTAATTCGAAAGTTTCAAGAGTTCGACAAATCAATTTTATTAGGGACGAGCAGTTTCTGGGAAGGAATAGATATTCCTGGAGATGCCTTAAGTTGTCTTGTTATAGTCCGTCTACCATTTACACCTCCTCATCAGCCGATGATGGAAGCGAAAGGTGAGTGGCTAAAAAATCAAGGTGAAGATGTATTCGCTAAATTAGCGCTCCCACAAGCAATATTACGTTTCAAACAAGGATTCGGCCGCTTAATTCGAACGAATACAGATACAGGAACGGTAGTAGTGTTAGATCGTCGTTTGACGAGTTCTTCCTATGGAAAACGATTTCTACAATCGATTCCTAACGTACCTCTTTATGAAGGACCATTAGAAGAATTGTTAGTACAATTAGAAGAACCATCAAATGAATAAAAATGGAAGAAAAATACGCCTGAAGTACTTATAAACTTCAGGCGTAAAAAATGTGGGTAGGAGGAATTTTATTTTTCTTACTTCTTGTATACAAAATGTGTTGGTTTTCGACTTGAAACCTTTTTTTGCTGTACATGTCCTGCTATAATAGATGGGTGATGAAGCAGGGGTTGTAAAGAATGTACTCTTATTGTAACCGCATTGCGTTCTTCTATAATTAGAAATTTTTGTGTAACGGAGGAGTTTTTTCATGGATAAGAAAATCGAAGTACTATCAACGACGCGTATTAAGTATTCGTCGGATTTGTATAAAATTGTTGATAGTTTAAATCGTACGTTAAAAGAGCAGGACCTCATGTTCGGACTAGCATTAGACGAAAAAGATAAAGAAACAGCTGTATTTACGATTTACAGAACGTAGTGATACAATGAAAAAGTGGATCTTTGCAATCATTATTGTTATCGTTGCTAGCGGAATATATGGGGCGTATGTTTATAATAAAGCGATGGGAAAGAAAATTCCAAAAGAGTCGAAATTTGTAGAAATTGCTAAAGAAAAAGCAAAGCTTACAAAGGTGAAATCTGTTGATTATTACAACGGAAAATCTGCATATATAGTCGTGCAAGGTACAGATGAAAAGGGAGAACAACTTATCGTTTGGGTGCCTGAGAAAAAAGGGGATACTGTAGTAAGGAAAAAGAGCGAAGGTATTTCTGAAAAAGAGGCTATACAAAGAACAATAGAGCAAGTCGGCAATGAAAGTAAGGAATCAAAAAGTAAGCCGAAAGAGATTATGAAAGTGAAATTAGGCTTTGAAAATGATGTACCACTATGGGAAGTTACATATATTGATGATGACAATCGTTATAGTTATTACTATCTTGAATTTAAAGATGGAAAATTTTTAAGACGATATAGCATTGAAAAATAGATGTAGGGGGAACTACAAATGAAATTAGCAAAGCGAGTAGCTGCTTTAACACCGTCTTCAACTTTAGAAATTACAGCAAAGGCACAAGCATTAAAAGCAGAGGGTCATGATGTAATTGGATTAGGGGCAGGGGAACCTGACTTTAATACACCAGAGCATATTATGGATGCTGCACATAAAGCGATGTTAGAAGGGCATACGAAGTATACACCAACAGGTGGATTACAATCGTTAAAACAAGAAATTGTGAAGAAATTTACTCGCGATCAAGGTATTGCGTATGATCCATCTGAAATTATTGTATGTAATGGTGCAAAGCATGCATTATATACATTATTCCAAGTATTACTTGATGAGGGAGATGAAGTTATCATCCCAACTCCTTACTGGGTAAGCTATCCAGAGCAAGTAAAGCTTGCTGGCGGTAAGCCGGTTTATGTAGAAGGTTTAGAAGACAATGAGTACAAAATTACAGCAAAGCAGCTGCGTGAGGCAATTACAGAGAAAACGAAAGCAGTTATTATTAATTCACCGAGCAATCCAACAGGAATGATTTATAGCAAAGAAGAATTACAACAGCTTGGAGAAGTATGTTTAGAACATGATATTTTAATCGTTTCTGATGAAATTTATGAAAAATTAATTTATGGTGGCGTAGAATATACTTCAATTGCCCAGCTTTCTAATGCATTAAAAGAACAAACACTTATTATTAATGGTGTATCTAAATCTCATTCTATGACAGGATGGCGTATTGGATATGCTGCAGGAAATAAGCAGCTTATTAAAGCAATGACGAATTTAGCGAGTCATAGTACGTCAAACCCTACTTCAATCGCTCAATACGGCGCAATTGCGGCATATGCAGGCTCACAAGAACCTGTGGAAACAATGCGTCAAGCCTTTGAAGAGAGATTAAACATCATTTATGATAAATTAATTCAAATCCCTGGCTTTACTTGTATTAAACCGCAAGGGGCATTTTACTTATTCCCTAACGTAAAAGAAGCTGTAGCTTTATCAGGATATGCAACAGTTGATGATTGGGCAAAAGCTCTATTAGAAGAGGAAAAAGTGGCTCTTGTACCAGGTACAGGATTTGGTGCTCCAAATAATGTTCGTTTATCATATGCGACATCTCTTGAACAAGTAGAGAAAGCATTAGAGCGCATCCATACATTTATGAAAAGTAAAGTGCAAGCTTAATTTTATATTTCATTCATGTAATATAAAAAACCTCCCTATTAATGGGGAGGTTTTTTTGACGGATTGTGGCAAAAAGAAATAGCTAAAGGTGTGTTATACTAGAGAGCGAGGTGTTTGGTGATGAAAAAGAAAATGATGTTACAGTGGTTTGAGCAGGGAAGCATTGCAATTCCAAAATTACTTATGATGCATTATAAAAAATTAGGTTTAAATGAGACGGAATTTATGGTTGTACTTCATGTACACACATTTTTAGAATCAGGTAATTCGTTTCCGACTCCTTCAGAGATTTCTGAACGGATGACGATAACGGAAATGAAATGTATGGAAGTAATTCAGACGTTGATTCAAAAAGGTTTTTTATCACTAGAAGGTGGACAAAGATCAGAAGCGATGATGTGCGAAAGTTATTCTTTACAACCGTTATGGGAAAAAATATTACATTTCTTAATGGATGAATCAATAGAGGAAGAGCAAAAAGAAAAAAAACAGCTACAAGTAAATTTATATACAGTATTTGAAAAAGAATTTGGAAGACCACTTTCGCCGTTCGAATGTGAAACGTTAGGGATGTGGGAGGACCAAGATCAACATCATCCAAATTTAATTCAAGCGGCTCTTAGAGAAGCTGTAATGAGTGGAAAACTAAATTTCCGATATATTGATCGTATTTTATTTGAGTGGAAAAAGAATGGAATTAAAACGGTAGATCAGGCTCAAAATCAAGGTCAAAAATTTAGAGCGAATCAACAAAGGGCACAACAAATGACAAAACAAGAGACGAAATTTACTGGAAAAGTGCCTTTTTATAATTGGTTGGAGCAGTAATATAGGAGGAAAAATATGCTTAACAAAACGCAAATCCGTTATTGTTTAGACACAATGGCGGATATGTATCCAGAAGCACATTGTGAATTGGTTCATGATAATCCATTTGAACTTGTAATCGCGGTGGCGTTATCTGCACAATGTACAGATGTACTTGTAAATAAAGTGACAAGAAATTTATTTCAAAAATATAAAACACCAGAAGATTATTTAAGTGTTTCTCTAGAAGAATTACAACAAGATATACGCTCTATCGGATTGTATAGAAATAAAGCAAAAAACATTCAAAAATTATGCCGAATGTTATTAGATGACTATAATGGAGAAGTACCGAACGATCGAGATGAACTTACGAAATTACCAGGTGTAGGAAGGAAAACAGCGAATGTTGTAGTTTCCGTAGCGTTTGGAATTCCGGCAATTGCTGTTGATACACATGTGGAGCGAGTGAGTAAACGATTAGCTATGTGTAGATGGAAAGACTCTGTGTTAGAAGTAGAAAAAACATTAATGAAGAAAGTACCAATGGATGAGTGGGGAGTTACACATCATCGTATGATTTTCTTTGGACGTTATCATTGTAAAGCACAACGACCGCAATGTGAGGAATGCAGACTGTTAGAAGTATGTCGTGAAGGAAAGAAGCGAATGAAGGTGAAATAAAGGATGGAACGAGTTATAGAAATACCGAAAGAATTTCACTGTTTACCATTTTTTAAAGAAAGTGTAAATTTAATTAAGTATCATACAGACAATTCTTTTGAAGAGATAATACAAAATACTTACTTTATATTTGATATTGAAAGACAGTATGAGCCATGGAAGGAAATTGAAAACAGCATTCCAGTGATGTTGAATGTATGGAAAAATAAGCATGAAGACATTGCTATACTGTTTCGAAATAGAAATAAGCAAGAGGCTGAGGGACCAATGATTCTTTTTGCAGCTCACTTGTTATCGGTTGTCTATTGGCTAAATGAACAACCTGTTCATAGTTTGAATGAAATGCAAATAAATACGAATAAATTAAAAGTGCAACCTGTTAATTTTATGGAAAGATATTCATTCATTATAAAGAAACCGAGTAATTATCATTCTTATATTCAATTAGCGCAGTTGTATATCGAAATAGAAAAGCTGTATGTAAAGAAAATGATAACAAAAAAGAAGTCCGCTTCTCGTTAAGAGAAACGGACTTCTTTTTTTGTATATTAGGACTCTGTTGTAACAACAGCACCGTCTGCGTGAGGTGTATCTCCTCCGGGATTTTGCTGTTCTTGTTGTTTCTTAGCCTCTTCTTCAGCTTTTTTCTTGGCCTCTTCTTCAGCTTTCTTCTTAGCTTCTTCTTCAGCTTTTTTCTTAGCTTCTTCTTCAGCTTTCCTTCTAGCTTCCTCATCAGCTTTCTTTTGAGCTTCTTCTTGCTGTTTACGTTGTTGTTCTTGCTGTTGTTCTTGTTGTTTCTTAGCCTCTTCTTCAGCCTTTTTCTTAGCTTCGTCTTGTTTTACTTTATCTTCATTAGCCTTTTTCTGGGCTTCCTCATCAGCTTTTTTCTTAGCTTCTTCATCGGCCTTTTTCTTAGCCTCTTCTTCAGCTTTTTTTGCATCTGGAGTTCCGCCAGGCGCAGTGAAGGATGCACCAACTGCTGGGCTTGTGCCAGTACCTTTTTTCGCTACTACAGAGAAGCTGTAAGTAACACCTGGTTTAATACCACCAAGAGTAGCTGTCGTACCACTTATTGATAGGCTACCACTTGAACCGTCAGTTGCTTTATAGCTGGCTGCATATGCATCAACTTCTGCTGGTCCAGACCAGTTTAGTGTAACTGTGCTAGCGCCATCAAAAGTGACATTCAGACCACTAGGGGCATCTACTTTAATTTGTTTAATTGCATCTTTTTTCGCACCTTTTACGTATAACTCTCCGTTTATTTCTTGTACAGAAGAAGGACGTTCAAAGCGTGATTTATCTGTAGCGAATTTGCTCATCATTACTTGGAACATTTGCTGTGCAATTTTAGTATAACGATCACTAATGTAGTTTTCTGGACCATTCTTTACGTAACCAGTCCATACAGCCATCGTATATTGTGGTGTATATCCAGCGAACCAGCTATCCCTGTTTGCATCAGCTGGAATGCCGTATTTCTTTAAATCTTTTGCATCAAAGTTTTGCGTTCCAGTTTTACCCGCTACGTCAACACCTGAAACATATGCTGTTGGTCCTGTACCACCAGAACCAGGTTTTACTACGTCACGAAGAACGTCAGTTACCATGTAAGCTGTATAGTCTTGCATAGCGCGTTGTTCTTTCGGTTTAAAGCTTTTCTTTTTCCCGTCCGGGAAGGTTACTTCTTTTACGAAGTGTGGTTTATTATAGTTACCACTATTACCGAAGGTTGCATATGCACCTGCTACTGCTAATGGAGAACTATCGTTACTACCAATTGCAGTAGATTCATGTACTCCATTTTCAAATGTCATGCCTAAACCTTCAGCAAACTCTTTTGATTTATTAAGTCCAACTGTTTGAGCTGTCTTTAAAGCCGGGATGTTTAATGACTTCTTCAATGCTTCACGAAGTGAAACGTCACCTTTAAAACTCCCTGTAGCATTTTTAATCTTTGTGCCATCCGAATAAGTATATTCAGAGTCATTTAATTGATGGTAAGTAGACCATTGAAGATTCTCAATCGCTGGACCGTAGTCGAAAATTGGTTTCATTGTTGAACCAACTTGGCGTTTTAAATCAGTTGCCATATTATGACCTTTGAAAGTGGACTTATTTTCTTTACGTCCAGCACCAATTGCTCGAACTTCTCCAGATTGTGTATCCATAAATACGAATGATCCTTGGAATTGATCGTTTGGATACTTAATAAGATTACCATCCATAATTTTTTCAGCGTAATCTTGAGCATCTTGATCAAGTGTTGTATGAATCGTTAAACCATCTGAACCGATATTTACATCAGGATATTCTTTTTCAACTTCTTTTACAACCGCATCTAAAAATGCTTGATACTTCATCTCAGTTACTTCTGAAGACGGTTGAAGGCCCTCAGTTACTGGGATCTTAACGGCGTTATTCATTTCTTCTTTTGTTATATAACCATGTCGATTCATTAATGATAATACGACATTACGACGATTTGTTGCTCGTTCAACATTTTCCTTTTTTGTTGGATCATAAATGTTTGGACCTTGGGGTAAACCAGCGAGCATAGCAGCTTCATGTAATTGCAAGTCTTTTAAATCTTTACCATAATATTTTTGCGCTGCTGTCGCAATACCGTATGAACGGTTACCTAAATTAATCTTATTTAAGTACATTTCTAAAATCTCATGTTTAGAGTATTGTTGCTCTAATTTGTAAGATAAGTACCATTCTTGTACTTTTCTTTTAGCAGTTTTGTCCATCGTTAGAAAGTAGTTTTTAACGACTTGCTGTGTAATCGTACTACCACCTTGGGAACCGAAACCACCAGTGACATTTTCCATAACTGCTTTTGTAGTTCGTTTAAAATCAATTCCATTATGATCATAGAAACGCGAATCCTCAGTTGCAAGGAATGCATTTTCAACTACTTTTGGAATTTGATCATAAGTAACGTGTGTTCGTTTTTCAGCACCGTATTCATAGAAGAAATTCCCGTTTTTATCAAGAAACTTTGTTGATAAAGGATTAACAAGTTTGGCTTTGTCTAATTTTGGAGCATCCTTTACCATAACAAAGAAAGCGGAAACGCCGGCTACAAGACCAACGATACCAAGAAGTAGACAACCTATAAGAAATTTCTTGAAAAAGGAGCCTTTTTTCTTTGGTTTTTCTTCTTTATGTGTTTTTTTCTCTTGATTTTTCACATGATTTCGTTCTGTACGAGAACGATAATTATCTGACATTATACTTTCTCCTACCTTTCATTCTCTCCCCCAAAAGTCGAAAAAAGAGCCTTAGTGATGACTCTATCACGAAAAATAAACCATGTCTAGTACACGGATATAGTCAATCCGAGGGTGATAACCGCATGATAATAAGGATCCATGCTCTTCTATTTCTTCTTTCGTAATCGACTTGCGTCCACCAGTATTTTGACGATTCCAAAATGCAATAATATGTTTTGCATCTAGTAAATAAAATTCATCAAAAAGTGTAAATTTAATAATAACAAATGCAATTCCATTATGAGCAACCACTTGCTTCATATGTTCAATTTGATGAAGGTGGAAGTTTTGAAGTGGGAAACTAGTTTTATTTTTTGTTTCCTTTGCTTCAAAATCGATGTATTTCCCTTTGTATACACCGTTGTAATCTGTTGTAGAAGGTTGTTTAAAATACGCTTCTTTTACCACTGCAGCACTTCGAGCGGGGTAATCTACTTTTACAATTTGAAGAGGTGTAGGCTTTTTATGTACACATGCAATATTATGGGTTAAGTAATATTGATTTGTTTCATTCAATTCCTCTTCAAGGGACATACCTCTATTACTATAAGTATGTGTTTTTATAGGTGTTTTTTGAGGTTGTGAAGCTTGATTATACCTTTTTCCATTTGGGTAACGAATGGTCATAGTGTGTCCACCCCCAACTTGCTAAGAATTACTTACAAAGGTGATTATATCAAAAAATGAAAAAAGATGTGACCTTTTTGATGAAAGGTATGATGACTTATTTATGTTTACATGGAATGATTATATGAAAATGAAACAAAATCGAGAAAAAAATTTTTGTACAGAGGAAGAAAAAGCAATCATTCACAATATTAAAAAGAAAACAGAAATAGCTAATGTGGACAATATTTCTCGGACACAATCTTATCAAGAATATTATTTAAGAAATAGTGAAATCAGGTGGGCCTTTTTAGCGAGTATGGTTTCGAGAAATGCGGGCTGGAATATGACTGATTTAGAAGGGAGATATTATGCTACTGTTTTACCTAGAACGGTAAAAAAACATTTATTTATTCTGTACGAACAGGCTAATTGGATTATTTTTTTAGATGCATTTCCTCAGCTATTATTGTATGAGGAAAGTAAGAAGAGACGTGCACCTCTCTTTCATTTGTTGCAATATTTCAACGTATCAATTTTTATGGAAAAAGAATGGTTACTTTTCTGGGAAAGAAGAGATATGAATAGGCTTATGACAGCGCTTATTATAAATGAACAAAATAAAATTCAAAAACCAGTCATTGAGAACACATATTTTAAAAAACATGTATTCCATACTGCACTTTTTAAAGTACAAGAAAGACTTCATATTAGTGCAGTTATCTTCCCAACAATTGAAGGGAGAATGTATGGATTTTCGGTTTATCAATTTGAAACGTTACAACAGCGTATAGAACTAGGAAAAAAATTAGCATGGTTATTGTTTCATCCAATTTATAATGGTTCGTTTTATAAGTTTGCATTGCAAACTACACATACTGGGTCTAGGGAAGATTATGAAGTTTACGCAAAGGAAACTCGAAAGTCTTATACGCCAACACTTAGAGATATTTATCCTGTTATTTTACATGAAGAAATAAAAATGAGAGATTGGTTTTGTGCAAATATGAAAATGAATGTGCTATTTGTACCTGAAGAACCTAAAGGGGAAGTTAATATAACAGAATGGTATAGAAGAAAGAGAGAACAAATCTATAGGCTATCTATCGCAAATCGTTTTGCTAAAAGGATGGATGAGTTCATGATATAATAAAAAAGAAGTCCCGTCTTCCATTTTGAAGACGGGACTTCTTAATTTGAAACAATCCTGCTATGTGTGCTACAACTTTAATCTCAAAACGTAATGCTAGTAGGAGATTAAGGGTGACTTGAAATTTAACTGTTCGTAATAAAGTCTCGCTTTATGTAGCAGGGAAGTTTGGACCATCTAGCTTTGGATTGCCAGTCTCGGGTTTATTTTGTTGTTTGTTTTGGTTTTTCTTTTTTTCATTTTTGTTCTTTGCCATTGTAATACACCTCCTTTTTGTATTGTTACCATTTCTATAAATGACATACGAAATGATTTCTTTGACGAATAACAACTAGTTTTGTCATGTGGGCAGGAGTGGTGAATCATTCGGCGAAATTACATGACAAAGGAAAAGCAAAGAAGGAGGCGTTTTGTATATGGCGATGGTTCAGAAGGAAGATGTAATGAAAAAAATGGATCAAATGTTAAGTTCTCTCGATTTGCTGGAAATGAATATAGGGATTAGAATGAATCATGCATTAAAGGATGCGAGTGAAAAAATATGCAATAAGATAGAAATAACAGAAATGCATATTGAACATATGGAAAATAAATTAGTGCATCACGAAGAGAAAGGGAATTGGGTAAAGACATTTCAAAACGTCGTAGTGAGTGCATAATAAGGTGGGAAAGAAATGAAGAATGAAGCATTAATACAGTCTTCAGAAAAACTCATGCAGTATAATAATGAAGCGAATGTAAAAAAGAGAGAACTAACCGAATACGACTTTTATAAGGATATGAAACCGTTTGTAGATATGGTAGATGAGGAATTAAAGAAGTGGAAAGAATTAGCTTATAAGTGGATTAAAGAAGAAAAGCCAAAATATATACATGTACAGCAAATTGATCAAGTATATGATAATTTACAAACGAATGTGTTGCAATGCTTTGTAAATAAAGGTAAAGGTAAACGATTCTTTGAAACACACCAAGCCATTTCGTATACTTTGCAAAATATAGTTGAGCAATGTAAATAACAAGAGGGAGAGCCCTCTTGTTATTTTTATGCTTCTGTCATTGTTGTAGGTTTTGTTGCGCCGTTTATTTCTAATTCTTTTATTAATGTTCGATAATCTGATATGCATATTTTTCCTTCGAGATACCAATGTCTCGCAAAGTCTAATAATTCGTTTGCATTCTCTGTGCAATACCCCTTTTTTTGAGAAAACGCTTGTTTTAAATCCCCTAATACCATGTTGATTCCTCCCCCATGAGAATCTTCTTCTTCATTATCATAGCATGGAAGGGTTTTCTTTTTTAATTTTTTAAAAATTTAAACTTCCGACAAA
This sequence comes from Bacillus cereus group sp. Bce041, assembly GCF_052646455.1. NCBI lineage: Bacteria > Bacillati > Bacillota > Bacilli > Caryophanales > Bacillaceae > Bacillus > Bacillus cereus group sp. Bce041. Next base: position 344,679 of record NZ_JBQXON010000002.1, on the reverse strand, counting down.
AATAGACAGATACTCCATCACACATATTATTTTATAGGTACATATTATATATGTAGAAACTTATGTGAAGGAGGAGAGAATGCATGTTTCAACAACCTAACTTATATCAGCAAACGAATCCATATGCACAGCAAAATATGTACCAATATAATACGGATACATATTTACGGTATAATATGTATCCTTTCGAGCCTTATTATGGAAATCAAAATTATTATCAACCGTTTGAAGTGTCCTTTATGAATCAAGCTCAACAACCACAACAGCAGCAACCTTATGTGAATCAAGCTCAACAACCACAACAGCAGCAACCTTATGTGAATCAAGCTCAACAATCACAAGCTCAGCAACCATACATGAATCAACCACAGCAGCAGCCTTATATGAATTTGCAATATTATATGCCACCACCATCTCCGTATGCTAATCAACAAGCGATGTTTTATCCACCAAAACAACCGTACCCGACGCAGGGTAAGCAAAAGCAACAACAGCCAAGTCAGTTTTCTAGTTTTGTTTCTCAATTTAAAACATCAGATGGTAACTATGATGTAAATAAAATGATGAATACAGCTGGACAAATGATGAATGCGATGAATCAAGTGACAGGTATTGTAAAGCAAGTTGGAGGCTTTTTTGGTAAGTGATGTTGAAGAATTGTCTATAAAAACAATGTAAATGAAATAAAGGACTAGACAAATTTCCTTGTAATAAATGGGTATATATAACAAACGGCTTTCTCTCTTTTCTCATACTGTAAAGTGTAATCAGATTTTTTTAACGAGAGAGGAGAGAAAAAACTATGCATCATTGTCATCCTTGCTTTGGAGGGCATAAGCCTACAGGACCTATTTGTACGACTGCTCCTGTCATTCATCCGACGAAACAATGCGTAACACACTCTTTTTCAACAACGGTGGTGCCACACATTTTCCCAACACATACAACACATGTACATCATCAACAAATTAAAAACCAAAACTTCTTCCCGCAAACAAATTCAAATGTAAATGTTGTGGACCCAATCGACCCAGGATTCGGTGGCGGATGTGGACCGTGTGGCCATGGTCATCATCATCATCACCACGGTCATCAAATATCTCCATTTGGGCCAGGACCGAATGTATCACCGTTTGGACCAGGACCAAATGTATCACCGTTTTTACCAAACAATGTATCACCAGTAGGTCCAAATATCGGACCAAACGTTGGTGGAATATTTAAAAAGTAAATGATATGTTAGAACTAGCGAAATGCTAGTTCTTTTTTTGTAATTGGAGTGTTGATATGAAAGTTATTGCAGTAACAGGATATAAGCCATTTGAACTTGGAATATTTAAAAATGATCATCCAGGAGTGGAGTGTATAAAGAAAGCATTACACCGTAAATTAATCACTTTTGTAGAAGATGGTTTAGAATGGGTTATAATAAGCGGCCAATTAGGTGTAGAATTATGGGCTGCTGAAGTTGTTTTTGAAATGCAAGTAGAATATCCTGATTTAAAATTAGCGGTATTCACTCCGTTTTTAGAACAAGAAGAAAATTGGAAAGAAGATAATCGTGAATATTACGAATTTATTCTTTCTCAAGCAGACCATGTTGATAGTATCACGAAACGGAAGTATGAAAGCCCAGAGCAATTTAAATTAAAAAATCAATTTTTTATTGAAAAAAGTGATGCGCTTTTAGCGGTATACGATGAAGAAAAACCAGGAAGTCCCAAATATATTGTAGAATCAGCAAAGAAAAAAGGGGAAATAGAAAATTATCACAGTTATTTCATTCTTTTTTCTGATTTACAAGATATAATAGAAGAGGAACAGTGGAATAATGCAGAGTAATATGTAATATAGTACTCGTATATATGATTGACAAAAAGCATTGTTTCTGAAAAAATTTAGTTAATGAAAGTTTTGGTAAAAATTTGAGGTGAAGAAAATGATTTCGGATAAAATTAAATTAACAGCGAAAGATATTTTAGAAAAAGAATTTAAAACAGGTATGAGAGGTTATCAGCAAGAAGAAGTAGACAAGTTTCTTGATATGATCATTAAAGACTATGAAGCTTTCCACAAAGAGTTTGAGCAATTAAAGCAACAAAATGCTCGTTTAAAGCGTGAATTAGAGGAACAAAAACTAGCAGTAACGCAAGTTCCACAACAACCTGTACAAACACCAGTTGCACAACCGGTTTATAACAACACGAATACGGATATTTTAAAACGCTTATCTAACTTAGAAAAAGCTGTATTTGGAAGTAAGTTATACGAATGATGTAAGGTGGGAAAAGGTTTAAGCATTTTACATAGAAAAAAACGTTGCAAAATCTTTTTGTTTCCACTATACTAATGGATGTCATAACGTTTGGGTAATCGCTGCAACGCCAACGTTGTAGAGGAAAGTCCATGCTCGCACGGCCTGAGATGGCTGTAGTGTTCGTGCCTAGCCAATTCATAAGCTAGGGTATTCTGGCTGTAAGGCTGGTTTAACGGCAGGGAAAAAACCTAAGTCCTTTCGGATATGGTTTGACTACCTTTAAAGTGCCACAGTGACGAAGTCCTTGAAGAAATGATAGGAGTGGAACGAGGTAAACCCCACGAGCGAGAAACCCAAATAATGGTAGGGGAATCTTTTCCAAGGAAATGAACGACGGGAAAGGACAGGTTTTATAACCTGTAGATAGATGATTGCCACCGGAGTACGAGGCGTGGGCCGTTTGTAGTACAAAGGAACAGAACATGGCTTACAGAACGTTATGAACCAACTATGAAATAACTCAGCTCTCCTTTGTTAGAGGAGGGCTTTTTATTTGTATGAAGTTATAAAGTATGAGTTAAAATGGTTAATGAGAAAATTTTTCGTAAAATGTAATAATTAATAGGACCAATTGCTATTAATTATTGTTTGAATATACATAAGAGGTGAATGCAAATGGGAAAAGTTACTTTAATTGCAACAGCGGCAATGGGTATTGAAGCGTTAGTTGCCCGAGAAGTTCGCGATCTTGGTTATGAATGTCAAGTAGAAAACAGCAAAGTAACATTTGAAGCAGATGAAAAGGCGATTTGTCGTACGAACTTATGGTTACGTACTGCGGACCGTGTAAAAATTAAAGTTGGCGAATTTAAAGCAACGACATTTGATGAGCTATTTGAAAAAACGAAAGCATTAAACTGGGGAGATTATATTCCAGAGAATGGTGAATTCCCTGTTATCGGTAAATCTTTAAAATCTGAATTATTCAGTGTTTCGGATTGCCAACGTATCGTTAAAAAAGCTGTCGTTGAAAAATTAAAAACAACATATAAACGTACAACTTGGTTTGAAGAAGATGGTCCGTTATTCCGTATCGAGATTGCAATGCTCAAGGATATTGCAACATTAACAATTGATGCGAGCGGTGTTGGGCTTCATAAACGTGGATACCGTATGGATCAAGGGGAAGCTCCGTTAAAAGAAACATTAGCTGCGTCTTTAATTAAATTAACAAACTGGAAGCCAGATCGTCCATTTGTTGATCCATTCTGTGGATCAGGTACAATTCCGATTGAAGCAGCATTAATTGGACAAAACATTGCACCAGGATTTAACCGTGGTTTCGCATCTGACGAGTGGGGCTGGGTAGGTAAACAAAACTGGCGTGAAGCTCGTCAAGAAGCTGAAGATTTAGCGAACTATGATCAACGATTACAAATCATTGGATCAGATATTGATCATCGTATGATTCGAGTTGCTCAAGATAACGCAGAAGAAGTAGGCTTAGGCGATTTAATTACATTTAAACAAATGCAAGTAAAAGATTTCACAACAAAAGAGGATTATGGCTACGTTGTAACGAATCCTCCATACGGAGAACGTTTAAGTGAAAAAGCACTCGTTGAACAACTGTATAAAGAAATGGGACAAGTATTCCGCCCATTAGATACATGGTCAGCGTATGTATTAACAAGCTACGAAGCATTTGAGAAGTGTTACGGAAAAGATGCGTCGAAGAAGCGTAAGCTGTTTAACGGATTTATCCGTACAGATTACTACCAATACTTCGGAAAACGTCCACCGCGTAATTCATAGTATAAAACTCCTCTAGCGCGCATATACTGGCTATTATGTAATGCGTAAAGGAGGAAGTCATATGGATAATTTTCAATTATCAATGATTCAAAAAGCTATTCACCGTACGTATGATGAGCTCGGAAAAGAAGTGGATAGTCAAGGTACGATTGTAGATGAAATACAAAAAGCACAAGAAGAATATTTGTCAGCTCTTTCACATGAAACAGCGATTGATAAACGGTATTTAAAGTCATTAATATAGAAGAAAATTTTCCTTTTTCGAAAGGAAAATTTTTTTTCGTGAATTTCTATGTATTGCAACAGGGGAAAGTGGCTGCACACATATGCGTAGCAGTTGCTATTATCTTTTTATAGAAAAACTTTTTGGTTGGAGGCTAAGGATGTTTACTGAGAAGAGATTACCATTTGAAGTAGGAAAACAAGATAATTTTTATGATAAGTTGAATGAATGGATTGGAGATGTGTTTTACGACATCCTTCCGGAAAAAGGCTTTGAAGAGCGTGATGAACAAATTTTTATGGCGTTTCAGTTAGAACGCGCTTTCCAAGAAAAGAAAGTTATGTTCGCAGAAGCTGGTGTAGGAACAGGGAAAACAATTGTATATCTTCTATATGCAATTTGTTACGCGCGTTATACTGGGAAACCAGCTATTATTGCTTGTGCAGATGAAACGTTAATTGAGCAGCTTGTGAAAGAAGAAGGGGACATCGCTAAGTTATCTGAAGCATTAGGGCTATCTGTTGATGTAAGGCTTGCAAAATCAATGGATAATTATTTATGCTTACGTAAACTTGAAGATGTTATGAGTGGACGAGCTCCAGAAGTAATTGAAGACGTATATTACGAGTTACCACAGTTTGTATTCGATCATGGTACGATGCAAAACTTTACTCACTATGGTGACAGAAAAGAATTTTCACTTTTAAATGACGAAGAATGGTCAAAAGTAAATTGGGATTACTTCCAAGATTGCTTTACTTGTGATTCTCGTCATCGTTGTGGACAAACTCTTTCTCGTGAACATTATCGTAAAGCAGCAGATTTAATTATTTGTTCTCAAGATTTCTATATGGATCATATTTGGACGTACGATGCTCGTAAGCGTGAAGGGCAAATTCCATTATTACCAGAAAGTAGCTGCGTTGTATTCGATGAAGGACATCTTGTAGAATATGCAGCTCAAAAAGCTTTAACATACCGTTTAAAGCAAACGATGATGGAGCAACTATTAACGAGATTGCTACAAAACGATATTCGTGAGGAGTTTGCACATTTAGTAGAAGAAACAATTTGGCAAACTGAACGATTCTTTGATGTGTTACAAGAGAATAAAAAGGAAATTGCCGGTTCTGATCGTCTAGAAATTACTGTGACAGAAAAAGTAACAGCTGAAGCGAAACGACTTTATGCAAAAATCGGTGAAGTTGGAGATGCATTAGTATTCGAAAGTGAAATGCATACAGTAAACACGTATGATTTAAATATTGTTGATGAGCATTTAGATGTATTAGAACATTCACTTCGTCTGTTCATGCACGAGAAAAATGTAATTACTTGGGGTGAAGAAGGTGATGGTGCCTTCACGTTAGTTATTATGCCACGTGCAGTTGAAGAAGTGTTACAAGAGAAAGTATTCTCGAAGAAAATACCGTATATTTTCTCTTCTGCGACATTATCGAACAACGATTCATTCGCTTTCACAGCTAATAGCCTAGGGGTAAAAGATTACTTGTCATTCTCAGTTGCTTCACCGTTTGATTACGAAGAGCAAATGACAGTAAACTTACTATCACATACGAAAGAAAATGAATGGGAAAGAAAGTGTCAATATACACTTGAAAATATACAAAAAACAAATGGACGTACGCTTGTATTATTCCGTACAACGCAAGAGCTTGCAGCGTTCAAAGAGTATGTAAGTAAAGAGCAAATGTCGGTTCCGTTCTTATATGAAGGAGATCAGGAAATTAGCCAGCTCGTTTCTCGTTTCCAAAATGAAGAAGAGACTGTACTTTGTGCGGTTCATTTATGGGAAGGTTTAGATATTCCTGGTTCATCATTATCGCACGTTATTATTTGGTCTTTACCATTCCCTCCAAACGATCCTGTGTTTGAAGCGAAACGTAAGCACGTAAATGATCCATTCTGGGATGTAGATGTACCATATATGATTTTACGACTTCGTCAAGGAATTGGGCGTTTAATTCGTACAAGTGAAGATAAAGGTGCTATATCAATTTTCTTATCTGATTCAGAAGATGAGAAAGTAGTTGCAGCTGTGAAAAATGTACTGCCAGTAGAAGGTAAAGAATTATAAGGAGAAAGCTTGGCGCTTGCCAAGCTTTTTTTCTATTATAAAAGGAATTTATGTTTCTGTGTCGAATTAAATTTGAGGTAGAAAAAGGAGGCTTTTATACGATGACAGTTGCTACATATGAAGTAGAAAAACAATTTTTAACATACGTGAAGAAGATACAAAATTACGGAGAAGCATTAAGTTTAATGTTTTGGGATTTAAGAACAGGTGCACCCAAAAAAGGTGTAGATCAGCGTTCAGAAGTAATTGGTATGCTTTCGTCAGAAGTGTTTGCTATGTCGACTTCAGATGAGATGGGAAACTATTTAACAGAACTTGAAGCTTTAATACGTGAAGATAAACTTTCTGAAACGACAAAGAAAATGGTTGAAGAGTGTCGGAAAGAATATGATAGAAATAAAAAAATTCCACAAGCTGAATATGAGGCTTATGTGAAATTAGAAGCGAAAGCAGAGAGTGTGTGGGAAGAAGCTCGCGAAAAATCTGATTTCGAAATGTTCCGCCCGTACTTAGAAAAAATTGTTGAATTTAAAAAGAAATTTATTACATATTGGGGTTATGAAACATATAAATATAATACATTATTAGACATGTATGAGCCAGGTATTACAGTAGAAGTTTTAGATCACGTATTTGGTCAACTTCGTGAGCGCATCGTGCCGCTTGTAAAAGAAATCTCTGAGTCTAAAAAAGGATTAAAAACAAGTGCTTTATCGGAACAGTTTTCAAAAGAAAAACAAAAGAACTTTACATTAGAACTATTAAAGCAATTGAATTATGACTTTGAAGCAGGTCGTCTTGATGAAACAGTACATCCTTTCGAAATTACATTAAATAGAGGGGATGTTCGTATTACGACACGCTATGATGAAAAAGATTTCCGTATGGCTGTATTTGGAACAATTCATGAATGTGGTCATGCAGTATATGAACAAAACATTGCAGAACAATTTGAAGGTACACCACTTTGCAGTGGTACATCTATGGGTATTCACGAATCACAATCATTATTCTTTGAGAACTTTATCGGCCGTAATAAATCATTCTGGAAGAAAAATTATGATTTATTAAAAGAGTATAGCGATGGTCAATTTGATGATATGTCAGTCGATGAGTTTTATGATGCAATTAACGAATCGAAGCCGTCATTCATTCGTATAGAAGCAGATGAGCTTACATACCCGCTTCATGTTATGGTGCGTTATGAATTAGAGAAAGAATTATTTGATGGTACATTACAAGTGAAGGACTTACCAGCAGCTTGGAATGATAAGATGGAAGCATATTTAGGAATTCGTCCGGAAAATGATGCACAAGGTGTATTGCAAGATGTTCACTGGGCTGGTGGCTCATTTGGATACTTCCCATCTTATGCGCTTGGTTACATGTATGCAGCGCAATTTAAGCAAAGAATGTTAAAAGACATTCCGAACTTTGATGCATTATTAGAAGAAGGAAACGTAACACCGATTCGTGAATGGTTAACAGAAAACATTCACCAATACGGTAAAACGAAAAAGCCACTTGAAATTTTAGAAGATGTAACAGGTGAAGGCTTAAATGCAAACTACTTAGCCGATTATTTAGAAGCGAAATATAAAGAGATTTATGAGTTGTAAAAAAAGAGCTGCTTAATTGCAGCTCTTTTTTAAAGGGGGATGGGAGAATGGACTATACATATACAGTAATGACGCAAGAAGAAGCAGAAGAAATTGCATACAACTGGCATTATGAAGGGAAATATTCCTTTTACGATATAGAGGCAGATGAAGAAGATTTAGCTGAATTTTTACATGATGAAAGTAGAGGGGATCATACATTTTCTGTGAAGGAAAATGGCACTCTCATTGGTTATTTTACTGTTTGTAAAATAAATGACGGAACGGTTGATATTGGTCTTGGAATGAGACCTAATATGACTGGGAACGGATTTGGTTTACAGTTCTTAAACGCTATACTAGCTTTTAGTAAAGAAAAATATGGATGCAAGTATATAACACTATCAGTAGCTATATTTAATGAGAGAGCGATTAAAGTGTATAAAAGGGCAGGGTTTGAAGTAGTTGGAACGTTTATACAGAAAACAAATGGTAGTTGTTTTGAGTTTTTGAAAATGAATTATATATGTAAAAATGATTAAAAAACAGAAGAATCTCCTTCTGTTTTTTTATGCAGAAATAAATCATACTTTTTGTAATTAGAAGTTTTGAAATTTTGGAAGAGGATGTGTATGATTGAAGTTTAATAGTAAATAGCAAGTTTAGTAAGGAGAGACAGCATGAGTATAATTAAAACGAAAAATGAAATAGAGTTAATGCATGAATCTGGAAAATTACTTGCTTCATGTCATAGAGAAATTGCGAAGATGATGAAACCAGGTATTACTACAAAAGAAATTAATACGTTTGTTGAAGCATATTTAGAACAGCATGGTGCAACGTCTGAGCAGAAAGGGTACAACGGATATCCATATGCGATATGTGCATCTGTAAACGATGAAATGTGTCATGCGTTTCCGGCCGATGTTCCTTTAACTGAGGGTGATATTGTAACAATTGACACGGTAGTAAACTTAAATGGGGGTCTTTCAGATTCTGCTTGGACGTATAGAGTTGGAAAAGTTTCTGATGAAGCAGAAAAGTTGTTGCTAGTAGCTAAGAATGCTTTGTATAAAGGAATTGATCAGGCGGTAATTGGTAATCATGTAGGAGACATTGGCTATGCAATTGAAAGTTATGTAACAAATGAAGGTTTTTCTGTCGCAAGAGACTTTACGGGACATGGAATCGGTAAAGAGATTCATGAAGAACCAGCAATTTTTCATTTTGGGAAACAAGGACAAGGACCTCAGTTACAAGAAGGAATGGTAATTACAATTGAACCGATTGTAAATATAGGTATGCGATATTCTAAAGTAGATTTAAATGGGTGGACTGCACGAACGATGGACGGGAAATTATCAGCTCAATATGAGCATACAATTGCGATTACAAAAGATGGGCCAATCATTTTAACGAAGTTGTAATTGGGAATGAAAGAGTTTGCAAAACTCGAACAAAAATAGTAGTTTTTAAAAATTTGTACGTGTTTTTTCGATACATGCTTTTCAAAGCATAAAAAGTACGTTATAATCCTTCTATAAAATAAATAGTTAGCTACACTCATATAATCGCGGGGATATGGCCTGCAAGTTTCTACCGAAGTACCGTAAATACTTTGACTATGAGTGAGGACGAATATAATTGCTTGTTTAGCATTCTTTTTTTGCGAAACTCCAAAAGCGCGTCTCTCACTTGTAACGAGTGGTGGCGGCTTTTGGAGTTTTTTTATTGCATAAGAGGGGGAACAAACATGAAAGTATTACAAGAAAAGATTTTGAACGAAGGAAAGGTTTTATCTGGTGACGTATTAAAGGTAGATGCTTTTTTAAATCATCAAATTGATCCAGTACTTATGCAAGAAATCGGAAAAGAATTTGCTAAACGTTTTAAAGAAGAGAACATTACAAAAATCGTGACGATTGAATCTTCAGGCATTGCACCAGCAGTTATGGCTGCATTAGAGCTTGGTGTAAAAGTAATTTTTGCACGAAAACGTAAATCGTTAACGTTACAAGATAATATGTACGTTGCAAACGTATATTCATTTACAAAACAAGAAACAAATGAAATTTCATTATCTCGAAATCATATCGATGAAAATGATCGTGTATTAATCATCGATGACTTTTTAGCAAACGGTCAGGCTGCTTTAGGTTTAATGAGTTTAGTAGAGCAAGCTGGAGCGAGTATTGCAGGAATTGGAATTGTTATTGAAAAAGCATTTCAAGATGGAGGAAAGAAGCTTCGTGAACAAGGCGTTCGTGTTGAATCACTAGCAGAAATTGCATCACTTGATAACGGCACAGTTACATTTGTACAGCAAGAAACTGCGGAGGTGAAATAAACGATGAAGCAGCATCCATTTAAAATTGCATCGCTTGGTATGCAGCATATGCTTGCAATGTATGCTGGAGCAATTATCGTTCCGCTTATTGTGGGCGGTGGACTTGGTTTAAATCAAAAAGAGTTAACATATTTAGTCTCAATTGATTTATTAATGTGCGGCGTTGCGACAATTTTACAAGCATTATCAAATCGCTTTTTCGGTATAGGACTTCCCGTTGTACTTGGTTGTACATTTACAGCCGTTGGACCGATGATTGCGATTGGAAAACAATACGGTGTGTCTTCAATTTATGGAGCAATTATTGCTGCTGGGTTATTCGTTGTTATTTTTGCGAAATTATTTGGAAAACTTGTAAAACTGTTTCCACCTGTTGTAACAGGATCTGTTGTTACTGTAATTGGAGTTACACTTGTTCCAGCAGCAATTAATGATATGGCTGGAGGAGTAGGAAGTAAGGATTTCGGTAGTCTTGAAAATTTAGCATTAGCATTTGGTGTGTTATTATTTATCATCATTATGTATCGTTTCTTTGATGGATTTATTCGTTCAATCTCTATTTTACTAGGTCTATTGTTCGGTACTATCGTTGCAGCGTTTATGGGGAAAGTAAGTTTGCAAGCGGTTGGAGAGGCGGATTGGTTCCACGGTATTCAACCATTTTACTTTGGTACACCAACATTTGAATTAACACCAATTATTACGATGATTCTCGTTGCTTGTGTAGGGATTGTAGAAGCAACGGGTGTATACTTTGCATTATCTGATATTTGCAATAAAAAAATCGGTGAAAAAGAATTAACAAAAGGCTATCGCGCAGAAGGATTAGCGATGGTGTTAGGTGGCATTTTCAACGCGTTCCCATATACAACATACTCTCAAAACGTAGGACTTGTTCAATTAACTGGAGTAAGAAATCGCGTTATTATTTATACTTGCGGTGGTATGTTAATCGCACTTGGTTTCATTCCAAAAATCGCAGCTATTACAACAATTATTCCGAAATCAGTACTGGGCGGTGCGATGTTAGCGATGTTCGGTATGGTTATGGCATATGGTATTAAAATGTTAAGTAGCGTTGACTTCGGAAGACAAGAAAACTTATTAATCGTTGCATGTTCTGTCGGAATTGGGCTTGGCGTAACAGTCGTTCCTACATTATTTTCACAACTCCCAGAAAGCATTCGTATTTTAACAGATAACGGAATTGTACTTGGAAGTGCGTCAGCAGTACTTTTAAATATCGTATTTAATATGGTGCCGCAGCGCAAAGTGAAAGTAGAAGAAGAGCCAGTATCTATGCAAAGTGCAGTAAGAGAAGCGTAAAAAAGCAAGGTCTCGTTATGAGACCTTGCTTTTCTTTTTAAGTGGCATCATTTTCCCGTAAGTACCAAGACGCCAAATGTACTCAAGTGGTCCGTATTGGTAATGTGAAAGCCACCAGCGGCTAATAAAGATTTGTAACGTGTAGAAACTAATGCAGAATAGTGGTCCAACCCATAGTGGAGCCAGATAATCATTTTTAAACAATAGCCCGAATACAAGTAATGTAACAATTGTATGCGAGATGTAATTTGTTAATGCCATTCGTCCAACGTATTGGAATGGACGTAATAACGTTTGCCATTTTTCTTTTTGTAATAAACGCATTAGTGTGAAAATGTAGAATATGAATAACGTTTTTCCGCTAAACATTGTAAAGACCTGCATATAAATTGGTTCATAAAATGGTTTTGATAAGAAGTAACGAACCATGAAGAACCACATTGGTAATGTAAAAAGGAACATAATAATTTGCCATTTTTTAAGCTTTGGATCTAACTCTTTCGCGCGGCGGAAAATATCCTTTTTGCCGGCGTATAAACCAAGTAAAAACAGCCCAACTGTTTCTGGGAGCATAAGTAAATTTAATCCAATTCCATCAGCGTAAAATGCATGGAAACGATTTTGTATTTGTGACAGCCAGTCTTCTAATGGCATGATAGGTAAGGAAAAACCTAGCTCTTCCTTTGGTACCAATGCAACCGTAATACCAGCCATTAGCATAATGAATTGAAAAATACTCAATAAAACGATAGCCCATATTAAAATAGTACGAGGTTCTCTCTTATAAAATAAAAATAAGAAAAATCCAGCAATCGCATAAGTATGTAAAATGTCTCCGTCCCATAAAAGAACGTAATGTAAGAAACCGAATAATAATAAAATAAGTAAGCGGCGAACAAATAAAATTTTTGGATGATCTGTTTTCGCTTCAGCACGACTCATAAAAATATAAAAACCTAATCCGAATAAAAACGAAAAAATTGTATAAAATTTCGTTTGAATAAACATATCGTAAAATAGGCGAATGTAGCTGTCTATCCCTTCGTAAATTCCTGAAAGATCACGTGAGTCAACCTCGGCGATAACAGGCCAATTCACAAGAAAAATACCTAGTACAGCTATTCCTCTAATAATATCAATGGAGTGTATCCTCTCGCCTTGTGTGAGATTTTGTGTCATTTTTTTCCTCCTTGTTAAGTAATTCCCTTTTATTATACGAAATGTAAGGTGGAGGGGATAGGGGATATTTCCATTTTTTTAAACTGTTAAGTTATGTAGGATGAGATATAATAAGAGTGCACAACAAGTTTTAACCTTTTTCAAAACAGGCAGTAAAGCTCCTTCTTATAAGGAGCTTTCTTTATGAAAAGTGTTGATAATGATTCTCTTTAATGATAAACTGTATTCAAAAGTGATAATCATTATCAAAAAAAGGTTGGTGCGTAAGTATGGTATATGCATTAGTAGCAGGTACAGTCGCTGTATATGCAGTTATTGCGAAGTATGTTTTAAATGGAGTAGGAACAGCAAAATGAGTGATATGACATAAAATCCCTTTCATTTGTAAAAAGAATGAAAGGGATTTTTTATTTTTAATGAGAATATGCTGAAAATTTAGTATGATAGTAAAGTGAAACTGTAATCAATGAGTAGGTGTAACTCTCACTGGTTATGAGCTCGCAAATAGCGGGGAAAAGTATATACATCTTGGATAAAGGGGAACAAGGGGATGACAAACATAGTACAGACAAACGGTATGAAAAAACTTGTTTGTTTTTATGAAGAGTGGCAAAAACACGGCGATGCAGAGAATAGTTTAAAGTTGTTTGAGGTAATTCAAAAATATAAACAAGAACAGCTTATGATAGCGTTCTGCGGTCACTTCTCTGCAGGGAAATCAACGATGATGAATCATCTATATAAAGCGCAGTTGTTACCGACAAGTCCAATTCCGACAAGCGCTAACGTTGTCAAAATTGAAAAAGGAATGGATCGTGTTGTTGTAACGGTTAAATCTGGAGAGCAGTACGAATATGACGGTGCATATTCAGCAGAAGAATTAAAACAAATTTGTAAAGACGGCGATGAAGTAATTGGTGTTCATATTTATCGAAACGACGCGCCGATTCCTGAAGGGGTTATGTTAGTTGATACACCAGGGATTGATTCAACAGATGATGCCCATCAATTAGCGACAGAGTCGACACTTCATCTGGCAGATGTCATTTTTTATATGATGGATTATAATCACGTCCAATCGGAAGTGAATTTACAATTTGTTAAAGAATTGAAACAACGTAATAAAACGGTTTATCTCGTTGTAAATCAAATAGATAAACATAAAGAAAATGAATTATCGTTTGAGAATTATAAAGATAGTGTAAAACAATCATTCTCTAACTGGGATATTGAAGTAGATGGTGTTTATTATACGTCATTACGAATGATGAACCATCCACATAATGAAATTAGAAGCTTAGAAGCGTTAATTACTTCTATTATGAAAGAAAAAGAGCAGTATGTAAGGACTGGAATGGAGCGAGAAACAGAATATTTAATGGGAGAACATTTCTCGTTTATTGTTTCTGAAAATGAAAAAGCTCTCTTGAAATATGAGGAAGAGTTAGCATCACCACTTTCTATTTCAGAGGTAGTTGAAAAGAAGGAAGAGTTAACGGAAGCGAAAAATCGTGAGGCAAGTAAAGAATCTCATGTGAGAAACGAATTTATAAAAGGTTTACAAGCTATATTAGATAACGCTTATTTAATGCCATTTGAAATGAGAGAATTGGCAAATGCATATTTAGAAACGAAATTAACAAAATTTAAGGTCGGTTTGCTATTTTCGAAAGGAAAGACGGAGCAAGAAAAACAAAGACGTGTAGAGGCGTTTTATTCTGCCCTTCAAAAGACTGTTGAAACGCAGCTTGATTTTCATGTGAAGGAATTTATTGTAGCCTTCTTAAAAGAAGAAGGATTGTTCACGGAGGAAATTGGGAAAGACATATATGGGTTAGAAATTGCTTTCGGACCAGAAATGTTGGCCGAAGTAATTAAACAAGGTGCAGGTTTCACAGGTGATTACTTACTTCTTTATACAGCGGATGTAGCGAATGAACTGAAGAAACGTTATTTTATAAAAGCACAGCAAATTTTTGATAAAAGTGCGGTCGTTTTAAAGCAAAAGGTGAGGGAAGCAGTTGCTCGTATTGAAGAAGAGATTGAAACATATACGATGTTGCAAACGGCGAAAGAAACACAATTACAATACAGTAACAATTTGGAGGCATATGAAGACTATTTACGAAATGTTTGGCACGATCATGTTGCTACGCCTGAAGGGCTGCAAATAGATGAGATATTGCAAAGGGAAAAGCAAATTGTTAGTGAGAAATTTACACTACAAGAGCAGGAAATCGTAAGCGATAACGTAGCGGTTCATGAAGAAGAGCTGAAAGGAACGGCGGCTTTAAATATTCAGCGGATATTAGAGAAAGTGAAAAAAGCTGAAACGATATTAGAGCCATTGCCAGCGCTGAAACATGTACAGCAAGAGGTAATAGAGAAAAGAAGACGTGTGGAAACAAAACAATTTACAGTAGCGTTATTCGGGGCATTTAGTGCTGGAAAATCATCATTTGCCAATGCCTTACTCGGTGAGAAAGTACTTCCTGTATCACCAAACCCGACGACGGCAACGATTAATCAAATTTTGCCGGTTACAGAGGAAAAACCACACGGAACAGTAATTGTTCAGTTTAAATCAAAGCAAGCGTTATTAGAAGATATGAAAGCTGTTTATAAGCTGTTTCATTATGAGATTGCTACGTTAGATGAAGCGTTAGCACAAATTGATAAAGTTATGAAATATCCTTCACCAACTGGGAAGCAAAAAACAACATTTAGCTTTTTACGAGCGGTACAAAAAGGATATGATGCAGTTTCTACTTATTTAGGAGAACAAGTACAAGTTACATTAGAAGAGTTCTCTGATTATGTAGCGAATGAAGAGAAATCATGCTTCGTTGAGTATATGGAACTTTATTATGATTGTGCTTTAACAAGGCAGGGAGTAGCGCTTGTAGACACACCTGGAGCGGATTCTATTAATGCTCGCCATACGGATGTTGCATTCCAGTATATTAAAAACGCAGATGCTATTTTATTTGTAACATATTATAATCATGTATTCTCTCGTGCTGACCGTGAATTTTTAATTCAGCTTGGTCGTGTAAAGGATACTTTTGCCCTTGATAAAATGTTCTTCTTAATTAATGCGGCGGATTTAGCAGAGTCTGAAGAAGAACTTGAAATGGTAAAAGGTTATATCGCAGATCAGCTGCTGCAATACGGTATTAGAAATCCGCGTTTATTTGCAATTTCAAGTTTATGTGCGCTTGAAGAGAAACAAGGAAAGAATGTTGAAAAAGAGAAGTATGGTATTTTACAAAACTCTGGGATTACGAAGTTTGAGGAATCATTTACGTCCTTTATGATGAGAGATTTAATGCTTGTTTCTGTGCATGCTCTATATGGTGCTTTGCAAGGGGCAGATCAGCTTTTAGTAAACATGATAAAGGGTGCAAAACAGGGGAATGAAGAGAAAGAGAAGCAAACGAAAAAATATGAAGCAGAGCGTGATCAACTACTTCATATCATTTCATCATATAGTGTACTTGCTGAAGAACAGGCGATGCAAAATGAAGTGAAAGAGTTGCTTTATTACGTGCAACAGCGTCTATTCCTGCGCTATAACGATGTGTTTACTGAATTTATTAATCCGGCGTCACTTCGAACGGATGGAAATGTGAAAACACAATTGCAACAGTGTGTTATGGAATTAGTAGCATTTATTCAGCATGATTTATTGCAAGAAATGCGTGCGACATCATTACGCCTTGAAAAATGGATAGACGAAGCGATGAAGCGTGCAAAGGACGAAATTGTAGTGAACTGTAAAGTAGAAAATGAATCAATTTCTATGAATGGAATAGTGGAGTATGAATATAAAGATATTACACATAAAGAACCGTTCCCTTCAGTTGAAATAAAAGATTTCAAAAAAGCACTGGCACATTTTAAAAATGAGAAAAGCTTTTTTGAAAAGAATGACAAAGCTTTTATGCAAGAAGACGCTAAATCTGTATTAGAACCGTTCGTATCAAACTATGTAGCTGATGAAAAAGATTTATTTGTTCATCATTATAAGCAAGAGTGGGATATGAAGTGGAACTTATTCCAAAAAGTGATGCAGCAAGATGTGATGAACTATTATGAAAGTATATTGTTTGCATTGGCTGAAACGATCGATGTATCTCTATATGAACAAAGTAAAGAACAATTGCAAAAGCAGTTAGTAGAGATTGAAAAAGAAATTTATGTTATATAGTCGTTATGAGAAAAAGATTCGTTCAATTTTCTTTTGCAGTACAGTATCTAAAGATTTTACAAATCCAGCAAATTCATCGGTAGAAATCATATGAGTAAGAACGAGTCGTCTGCCATCTGGTGTTTCACCGCATAAGACGAATGAAGAAAATTCATATGTTTTGTTTTCAACTACTAATTTTGGATAGGAATACGTGTCGCTTTTCTTCTTCTTTCCATCAATAGAGATGACGTTGCATTTTTTCTCATTGTTGTCCATGGTGAATCCCTCCTTTCTATTACTTATGGTAGACAAGGAGGGTTTAGAACAATAGAGAAGGGGGAATTTTTTATGTCTGTTGTAATAGAACGTATTCCAAAAGAGGCTATACCGAAGTCTTTATTGCTACTTGCTGATCCAAGTGAACGGCAAATAGCTACATATGTACAAAGAGGATTAACATACGTAGCTAAGCAGGGGGGGAGCGTTATCGGTGTATATGTTCTTTTGGAAACAAGGCCAAAGACGATGGAAATCATGAATATTGCGGTTGCAGAGCATTTACAAGGAAAAGGGATTGGGAAGAAGCTATTAAGGCATGCTGTAGAAACTGCTAAAGGATATGGTATGTCAAAACTTGAAGTTGGTACAGGCAATTCTAGTGTTTCACAACTTGCTTTATATCAAAAATGTGGATTTCGTATTTTTTCTATTGATTTTGATTACTTTTCGAAGCATTATGAAGAAGAGATTATTGAAAATGGGATTGTATGTCGTGATATGATCCGGCTTGCAATGGAATTGAATAAAAACGTATAACTATTTAGGGGGAAGAGAAGATGGAAGTACATAAAGCAATTACAGCACATTCTCGTAAACAAAATGAAAGTGTAAAAGCATGTTTACAATTAGATGCACAGCGTGAAGCAGCTATTGAAGCTGCCGTATCTCTTGCGTCAAATGGGAAAGAATTTTCGGTTGATGTCATTAATGTTGTAACGAAGCAAATTAATGATCTTGCAAAAAATGGTGTTACCTTGCAGCGTAAATATGTTACAGAAGAAATGGTTATGGAGTATGTAAGTCGTTTGAAAGAGAAAGAAGGTCGTTAAAGATGATAGTTACAGTCGAATGGTTACGTGAGCATATAGAAGATGAGAATGTCCGTATAATCGATTGTCGTTTTGATTTAGCGAATCCTAATTGGGGTAGAGAAAAGTATGAAGAAGGACATATTCCTCATGCGTTATATTTTGATTTGAATTTAGATTTATCAAGTCCTATAGCAGAACATGGTGGCCGCCATCCTTTACCAAATATTGAGGAGTTTGCAGACAAGCTTTCGGAGGCTGGTATTGATGAGCATACGACAGTAATTGCGTATGACAGTCAAGCCGGTGCAAATGCTGCTCGTTTATGGTGGTTATGTAACTATGTAGGACATGAGAAAGTATATATATTAGATGGTGGTTTCCCGGCTTGGAAAGAGAATGGACTACCGACAACAACGGAAATTCCTGTTGTTATACGAAAAACATTCAAAACAAACATACAAGATCATATGCTTGTAACGATGGAAACGGTCAGAGAGAATATCCGTGCAGGTGCGGATGTTACATTAATTGATTCTAGAGAGCCAAAGCGTTATGCTGGTGTCGAGGAACTTGTCGATCATAAAGCAGGTCATATTCCGACAGCGGTAAACCATTTTTGGAAGGATGGAATGTTGCAATCAGGACAATTTAAGAATGGAGCTGGGCAACAAGAACGCTTCCAAAATCTTTCGAAAGATAAGGAAACCATTGTATATTGTGGTTCTGGTGTTACAGCGTGCCCAAATATCGTTGCATTAAAATTAGCTGGATTCCAAAATGTTAAATTGTATGCAGGTAGCTGGAGTGATTGGATTTCTTATCCAGAAAATCAAATTGCAAAAGAAGAAGATTAATCACTTGCATGCAAAAATAATTTGTATTAAAATAAGGTCACAAGCAAGAGATTGCTCGAAAAACTTTGTATTTTACACATTGGAAACAATGTGATAATATAACGACAAGTAAATAATACATCCTGCGGTGTACGTAACTTATTTATGTCTAAAACCGATGTTAGTTATACGGAAGCTCAATATTTAGCGACCATCATCAAGCCTTCCTTGTGGAGGAAGATGTACGGTAACTGTGAGGGCATCCACCTGCGAGTAGCGGGTTTTTGGACATTTACGAGGAGCGGCACGTGCGGGGGTCTTATTTCAACTAACCTTATATAAAATTCCTACGGTGTACGTAGCTTATGCATGTCTTAAACCAATAAGTTTAATATGGAAGTTCAATATTTAAATGTAGCTAACATGCCATCTTTTTAAGAAGGAAGTTACAAACATTTGTGAGAGCATCCACCTGTGAGAGCAGGTTTATGGACATCTAGAGAGAACGGCATATGTGGGGCTATATAAAAACCTTACGTTTTATACGTAAGGTTTTTTTGTTGCATAGATATATCAATATTATCTTGATTCACCTGTGAAGTTTCCGTAATAAATGTAGCACTTTCTGTCTTCATCAATCTCTCTTGAATCTAAGGAGAACTCCATAGACATGCCGTCTCGCTGAATATATATAATATCTGAATGAAGAGATGGTAAAATTTCTTCATAGTTCCATACATCTTGACTATCTACTATGTTTGAACTCGTTTCACTTAGTTCTCTAATTTCAAAACCGATGTAGGAGTATGTAGGGTCTGAAGGGTCATTTGCGAAAACTTCTTTTTGAATATAAATAACTACTGTTCCGTCTGGATCAACCGAAGTTGCAGTAACAACATAAGTATTTTTCTCTTTAATAAAATATTCACAAGTCATGCGTGCGATAATTTCAGAATTAGAAATATTGGCGTAGTTCCATAAAGCAGGATACCCTTTCGTTTCATCATTAAGTCGATATTCTAAGCGCATTTAATCCCTCTTCTTCCTTTTTCTTCTACTTTATCATGCCATCCT
Source organism: Bacillus cereus group sp. Bce041 (assembly GCF_052646455.1). Lineage (NCBI taxonomy): Bacteria > Bacillati > Bacillota > Bacilli > Caryophanales > Bacillaceae > Bacillus > Bacillus cereus group sp. Bce041. The sequence goes on along the minus strand of NZ_JBQXON010000002.1, from coordinate 324,646 downwards.
ATATAATAGGAATAGAATTTAAAAAGGGGAGTGCGAAGGTGACAAAAACGAAATGGCTAGTAGGTGGTGTCGTAACGTCTTTAATGACTGGCACTTTATTTGGTTGCGCACAAGATCTTCCCCCAAAACCAAATGATAATAGTTGTTCTGATTGGGATTGGGATGATGAACTTGGGGTATGGCAGTGTGATGATAGTAGTTCAGGTTATCGTGGGCATTATTTCTATGGTGGGCGATACTATCAAAATAAATCCACTTTTAAAAATTCATCGGCGTTTAAATCGTATCAATCGTCTGCTGAATTTAAAGGTGGAATTGGAAGCGGTTCAAAGGGAGGATTTGGGGGCTAAAATATGTCGCAATACATAAGGGATCGAAAAGAATTTTATTTAAAATATCCGGATTTTTGGTCGGATTTATATGAATGTGAGTATAGTTTGTTTCATGTTTTTTCTATAACAAATCAGACTTTGGACCAATTACACTTAGCGACTGAACGAATGGGGAAAATATTTTTTAAGACTGCTAGACTGCTGCGTAATTTAAGTGACGAACAGCTTCTAGATCTTGGCTTTCCATCCGCGAGTTTATCTTTCATTAGAATGAAAGGGCTCTATCCTGAATCTGTAATTTCGCGATTTGATTTTGCTGTAACAGAGGATAACAAAATCAAAATGCTTGAGTTTAATAGTGATACACCAACTTTTATTGTGGAATGTTTTCAAATGAATGGGAAAGTATGTGGAAATCTAGGCTATGATGATCCAAACTCGGATCAAGAACGATTGCTATCTTCTGGTGTAACGAAAGCAGTAATGGAAGCGACAAAGGGATTAGATAATCCAAATGTTGTTTTTACAGCACATCATGAACATATCGAGGATTGGAATACCACTATGTATTTAAGTCAGCTATGCCATGTTGAAAATAAAGTAGTGCCAATGTCAGAACTTAGAATTACAAAGGATGCTCTAGTCGATAAAGATGGGGCGAAGATTGATGTTTTATATCGCCAAACATATCCGATAGAAGATTTAATTGAGGATCAAGATCCTGAAACAGGAGATTTGGTAGGTGTGGAACTGTTACAACTTGTAAAAGCCGGAAAGCTTTTTATAATAAATCCTTTGTCAGCATTTTTACTTCAGCCAAAATCAATTCAGTGTCTTATTTGGGGGTTAGCAGAAGAAGAGGCCTTTTATACAAATGAGGAACAACAGTGGATTAAAGAATATATGTTACCTACATATTTAGAACCAGATTTATTTTTAGGAAAAGGTTCTTTCGTTCAAAAACCTTCATTTGGGAGAGAAGGAGATACAATTACGATTCGCGATAAAGACGAAAATATTATGCTTCAAAATGCACACCAAACATATAAAGCGTCACTGCCGATATTTCAAAAGTATATCGAACTGCCAGTTGTATCCTTGGAAACAGAAAAAGGGATCGAGAAACTGTCATATGTGTTTGGTTCGTTTTTAATTGCTGGAAAAGCGAGTAGTATCGGTATTCGTGCGGGAGAAAAGATTACAGGAAATGAATCGTACTATTTACCGGTAGGTATAAAAAGGAGGGGGAAAAATGATTAATTTTTTATTATATTTAGTAGTAACACTCGGCCTTTTATGTATAGGTCTGTTCTTGATGGAAGTGACAACGAAAGTAAAGGAATTTAAGTTAATGGCTCAAGGAAATAAGGCGGTAAGCTATGTGCTTGGAGGACGATTACTTGGGTTAGCTGTTGTTTTATATTCGACAGCAGCTAATTCAATTTCACTTCTTGATATGATTTCGTGGGGAGCAGTTGGGATTTTGGCTCAAATTATCGTCTTTTATTTAGCTGAGTGGCTTACACCACGCTTTAATATAAACAAAAGTCTCGAAGAAGATAATCAAGCAGTCGGTCTTTTTCTTATGTTTTTATCAATTTCAATTGGGATTGTAATTGCTGGTTGTATAACTTATTAAAAACTTTACGTTTAAACGTAAAGTTTTTTATTTTATCCCGTAAAAGCCCGATTGGTGAGGGCTAATAATCAGTGGGGGATGAACAAAACCTCCACTGATTAAAGTTACACTTTATATATGTTAGTTTGCCATACCTTTTGAAAAAATTGTAGGCTACGGTTGACATCTATTTTAAATAAGAGTAACATTTTCAATGTAATGAAAATAAGTCTCTGTTAGGTGAGGCTCCTGTATAGAGAAATGCTACTGCCCAAAAATGTCGAGAGACGCCAATGGGTCAACAGGAATGATCGAATTAAGGTTTTTCTTAACGTAGCTGGTAATGTACCTATGCTATACAGTGCTAAAACTCGGTGAGGGAGAGGTCCGTAGATTTCTAATTATATTAGAAATCGTTTATTTGTGTATGTAATGGCCGCTACTCTCTTAAGGGTAGGGGTCTTTTTTGTTACCAAGCTATGAGTAATTTCATAGTATAAACTATAAAATTAAACGAGGAGGTGAGGAGCATGTCAAATTCTGACTCGGTTCCGTTACCCATATACTTCAAATCAAAAATATATGATGTAGGCAGGAAACGATTTGTTCCTCCCTCTATATTTATCACAATATAGCGTTTATAAAGCGCGAGACACTTTCACAGTAAAGTGGATAAATTGAGAAACAAAGCGTTTCTTCCTATGTTGTAAAGGAGGAGACGATAATATGTTATATGCAAACAAAACTGTGGGTAACACGTCATATAAACTAAGTAAAAAATCAATAAAAGAACAAACAATGCTCCAAAAAAATAAAGATTTATTAATTGAAATTGCAACAAGAGATGTAAAATCTGTATTTGCATATTTTAAAACAACAAGAGATGGACTATCAATGAAAGAGGCACAAAAACGTATTCAAATATATGGCCGAAATGAACTAACTTCAAAAAGAGCACTTCTTGCAGAAGTAATGATGAAGCTAGGTGGCATGATTCCAGGTTTTTCAAAACAACGTGTGTGTGATGAATTACAACGTGAAACGATTACTGTATCTAGAGTAGAATGTTCTAGTAGTACAGGGCTAAATAGTGAACTGAAAATGATGGAGATACCTGTGCAAGAACTTGTACCTGGAGATATGATTTTTCTTTCGGCTGGAGATGCTGTGCCAGCTGATGTACGTATTATTTATGCAGATGATTTATTAGTGAATGAGTCTGTGTTAACGGGAAACGAAGCGAATATAGAGAAGTTTGAGAGCTGCTATCACCTTGAACGTAAACGGTTTATTCCATTAAAACGGATGAAAGATTATAATCCACTTGAGCTTGAAAATGTATGTTTTAAAGGTTCGCATATTGTTAGTGGAAATGCAAAAGCTATCGTTGTTTCTACTGGAAAAAATACGTATTCAGGCATCTTGCATACTTGTTGTAGTAGAACGTCTTAATGTGTTAATGATGCTAAATATACAAAAACAATGTATAATAGACAAAGTTGAGCAAAAACGTAGAATGGTAATCTATTTATATAACCTTACGTGATAACGTAAGGTTATTATTTTTTTAATAGGAGAGGAATTATGAAAAAAGTATTATTAGTTGATGGTATGGCACTATTATTTCGTGCTTTTTACGCAACAAGTGTCTACGGACAATTTATGAAACGACAAGATGGAACCCCTACGAACGGGATTCATGGTTATATGAAACACTTATTAACAGCTACGCAAGCGATCGAACCAACACATATCGTTACATGCTGGGATATGGGAAGTACGACATTTAGAACAGAATCGTTCTCGAATTATAAAGCAAATCGTGCAGCGCCACCAGAAGAATTAATTCCTCAATTTGATTTAGTGCAAGAAATGACTGCAAAATTATCCATTCCAGTTATCGGTATGAAAGGCTACGAAGCCGATGATTGTATCGGTACGCTTGCAAAACAATATTGCAATGAAGCTGAAGTTTATATTTTAACAGGTGATACGGATTTACTTCAACTTGTTGATAAGAGCGTTACAGTCATGCTTCTGCGTAAAGGAATTGGAAATTACGAATATTACACACCGGAGAAAATCATGGAAGAAAAAGGTGTAGAGCCGTGGCAAATCGTCCATGCAAAAGCTTTCATGGGAGATACAAGTGATAATTATCCAGGGGTAAAAGGTATCGGTGAAAAAACAGCGTATAAGCTTATTCAAGAGCACGGAACAGTATCCGCTGTACTAGAAAATGTAGAGTCATTAACAAAAGCGCAGCGTACGAAGATTGAAAGTGATTTAGAGAACTTAAATATTTCGTTGCAATTAGCCCAAATTCACTGTGAAGTTCCAATTTCATGTTCACTAGAAGAAGGATTACACACAATGGATGAAGAAAAACTTAGATTTGTTTGTGAAGAAATGAATTGGGGAAGACCTGAAATATTAATAAATATGCTATAAATAGTTTGGGAAGAGGGATGTTGCATAAGTCGAACTTTGACTTGGTGACACCTTCTTTTTGTTTTTATAAACAGTATTATAATAAATAAAATTATGTCGAACTCAATTTTAAATATATAAATATTTCGACAAGATATAATGATAAAAGTTGATGAAAATAATAACTTTTATCATGAAGTGAATTAATTTCAACATAGTTTTAGATAATCATTTTTTCGTGTTCACAAAGTTGTCAGAAAATAAACGGAATTTTCATATGAAGTTCAAATAGAATTCACAACAATCAATTATTATAAGAACACACAGATAATTCTTTATCTTTTATATAAACCATCCCCCAAGGAGGACAATGAAAATGAGAAAAAAAGTGAGAAAATCTTTTAAACAATTATTAATTGAAAATAAACAATCACTATTAAATAATAAAGAAAATATGAAAGAAATTGAAGAGAGAATTGAGAAACGACATGTAGCATATAGTGGTGCCAGTAATTAAATAAAATAAAAAAGATAGCCTACGTAGGCTATCTTTTTTATTTTATATTGAAAAAACGCTATTCAGCTCTTTAATTTTGTAAATATGCAAGATATTTTTATAGCGTTTTTCTATCAATATTACTCATTTTTCGAGGTTGAAATTGGTATATACCAATTTTTGAGATTTTCTATTCAAAATATTACAAAAAATGTTACAATACACTCAAATTTATACTATAAAATCATTTTAATATGAAAAATTGGAATGAAAAGAAAGGAGAGGAATATGAATAAAGATGTCGCTTTGAAATGATTATTATCATTTCATTAGGAGTTGATGTAAAAAGATGAAAAGATACGAAGAATTGGACTCTATAAGAGGGATTTCTTCATTAGTAGTAATGATTGGTCATCATTTAATGATTTTTTCAGCATTTCAAAATTACAGTTATGAAGATAATAAACCATTTGTTGTGTATCTATTAAAAGAAACGCCTGCTCGTCTAATTTTTAGTAGTGGTAACGAATCAGTTATTATCTTTTTTGTTTTGAGCGGATTTGTTTTGTATGAATCTATTCAAAAAAACTATAGTAGCTATGGGTCATACCTTTTAAAACGTATATGCAGAATATATATTCCTTATATTGTGGCAATAATTATAGCTATTGTATGCCAGATTACAATTAGTGAATATGGTATTTCTTATTTAAGTGAATGGTTTAATCGCTCATGGACGATTGAAAGTTCTTCAAGCTTAATCGCACAACATATTTTATTGGTTGGGAAATATAATACAGATGCATATAACGGTGTGATTTGGTCACTTGTCCATGAAATGCGAATATCAATAATTTTTCCGTTAATTTTGATGATTTGCTTACGAAAAACGTTAAGGTGTTCATTACTATTATTGTTTAGTTTTAGTATATGTTCTGTCGTAATATTATTTTTGTTTCGCTCGGGCTTAACATTAACAAGCTATGCATTAACATTGCATTATACGGTGCTGTTTTTACTAGGAGCACTAGTTGCGAAGTATAAAAATAATTTAATAGTTTTTTATAGTAATTGTACTAAAAACACAAAAATTGCATGGTTTTTATTTGCGATTTTACTTTTTATGTATGAAGGGCTTATAGGAGAAATTAAAGTGCTCAATAATTTTATATTTCGAGACTACGTAGTGGCGATAAGTGCAAGTCTATTTGTCATATTAAGTTTGTCAATATCAACTTTGTCGTCCTTGCTACATAATAAATATTTGTTATATTTGGGGAAGATTTCTTACAGTCTTTATTTATACCATATTATATCGTTGTTTTCCCTTATATACATGCTCCATGAAATATTACCGTTGCCTATTATTTTAATTTTTTCACTTGTTTTTTCGTTTATACTTGCAATGCTTTCGTATGTATATGTAGAAAAATTTGCATTCGGAGTCGGAAAGTATGTAACAAAACAAGTGGATAGAAGAGAGAAAGGGTTATCTGTAAAGAGTGAATTGCAGGATGTTATTCAGAAAAGGGCGGTGAAATAATTGAAGCAAGAAATGAGTATAAAAGATTTTCAACAATTATTGAAAAGAAGATTCGTAACGATTATTTTAACGATGTGTTGTTTAACCGCTTCTTTAGTTCTTATCTCTATGTATGTTTTAAAGCCGTCATATCAATATTCAACGCAAATTCTTGTTGGGAATTTAGATGAGTTTAATAAGGAAAATTCAACAAATAAAACACAAGAAAATAAGCAACTAGTAACATCGTATGTTGATATTTTAAAAAGCCCATTAATTATTTCAACAGTCAAAAAAACTTTGAAATTAGAGCAATCAAGTTATGAATTAGCACAAAAAATCTCGGTAGTGAATACGGACAATTCACAAATTGTAACTGTTACAGTAAAAGATTCCAATCCGAAAGTCGTGAAAGACATTGTAAAGACATTGGCAGAGCAATCACAACAAAGTTTTCAACAGTACACAAATGTACAAGGTGTGAAAGTGTTGACGGATCCTGAGTTACAGGAACAGGCTGAAAAATTGTTTCCGAAATTTCAACTGATCATTCCTATTTCTTTAATTGTTAGTTTTTTTGTTGGGATAGGTTTAGCTGTATTTCGAGATTATTTTGATGAACGTATATACACGGAACAAGATTTAGAGAAAATAACAACAGTCTCTGTTATTGGTCACATAAATGTGAAACCGAATAGAAAACAGAAATCTACAGAGATTGATAAACAATCATCTATATATCGAGGTGAACATGTCGATGTTTAGGACAAAGAAACAGCTGCCATTCGATTTGCATGATGATCTGATGAAAGAGCAGTTTTATACGGTGTATCACGAGCTGAAAAAATCTAGAAAACAACTATTCACAGTTAGTTCAACGAAGGACAGAGGGGTTGTTGCCTCACTTATAGTAAATATGAGTCTAGTGTTTGCAGAAATGAAGAAAAAGGTGTTACTTATTGATGTGAATTTTTCTGACCCTAAATTACATGTATTATTACAAAGTGATCACATGATAACCGTAAACGATATAATAAGCTCTTTCCCCTGCAATTATGAATCTTTTTCTAGTAATTTGTCTAAATACTTATATTGTATTCCTGCAAAAAAAACAGTACACACAGGGACGCCTTTAGTTGCTATGGATGAATTTGATAATGCGATTGCTAAGTGGAAAGAAGATTTTGATTACATTTTCGTTTATTCTTCTGAAGTATTTGAACTTCCTGCTACGCACATTATTGCAGGGAAATGCGATGGAGTGGTTTTAGCAGTTAAAAAGCAAAAAGATTCATTACGTACAGTGCAAAAAGTAATAGCGGATATAAATAGGAAAGAATGTGAATTAATAGGTATAATTTTATATTCTTGAATGTGGGGGTAACGATCCATGATTCGTGAAACAAATCAAGCCAAGTTGTATACGATTCCGGCTCAAGAAAAGCCTAGCATATTGAATCGAAGTGTAAAACGCTTGTTTGATATTATATTTTCAATCATATTGTTACTATTAACAATACCAATTATGTTGTTCTTTTGTATTATGATTACCTTAGAAACATCAGGGGCTCCAATATACTTTCAAGAACGTTTAGGTATAAACGGGAAGAAGTTTAATGTATTTAAATTAAGGTCGATGGTAAAGGATGCTGAAATGAACGGACCACAATGGGCAAAAGAACATGATCAAAGAATTACAAAAGTTGGATTGTTTATAAGAAAAACGAGAATTGATGAATTACCACAGCTCTTAAACATTTTAAGAGGAGATATGTCTTTTGTAGGCCCTAGACCAGAGAGAGAGTTTTTTTATAATGAGTTTGATGCGTATATTCCAGAATTTAAGGAACGTTTAATAGTAAAACCAGGACTAACAGGATGGGCACAAATAAATGGAGGGTATAATCTTGATCCAAAGGAAAAGTTGAGGCTGGACATGGAGTATATTGAAATGAAAACATTTCGGATGGACATCCGTATTTTATGTAAAACCGTTTTAATTGTATTGAACGGTAATGGTGCAAGATAAATATATATGTAAACAAACAACATATGTAAGTAGGTTACTTGCAAAGGAGAACTTGTATGGGTAGATCTATTCTAAGCAATATTATCCATCTATTTTATAGTACGATTTTAGCTAACCTTCTTCAGGCCGTCAGTTTAATTGTTTTAGCAAACTTTTTTAACGCACAACATTATGGGATGTTTAGTGTTGCCATAGCAGTGACGTTTGTTATGTTATTTTTTACAGACTTAGGACTTAGTAATACGTTTCTTCGAGAAGGGGCAAAGGATGGAGCAGATTTAGAGAAGATTTTATCATCGTATATAAAAATAAGGATGATTCTACTTATTTTTATTTCTATCATCGGTTATATTGCTATTCATTATATGTATGCGGATAAAAATTTAATTTATATGATGATAAACGTAATGTTTTTCATGTTAATAGGATTAACTTGGCAAAACATAGGGATTGCCTATTTTCAACTGACGGAACGTATGAAGTATATAGCGCTCATAAAAGTTGTATCAGCATCAGTTGTCATTATAATTACATGTTTTTGTATTTTCGGAGAGTTACCGGTGTATGTAACAGCTCGTTTATATGCTTTTGGGTATATGATTGGTGGTTTATTCAGTATATATATCATGAGAAGAAAGACGAAAATGAATATGAAAGTCGTAATTCATAAAGCGTTATTTTGGCAATTAACTCCCTTTATTATTAGCGGTTTTTTAATAATGAGTACGCCACAATTAGCGCCTATCTTGCTTAACTATACATTGCCATTAAGTATGGTAGGTGTTTTTGCAGTGGCGTACCGGATGCCGGCAGCTTTATATCAAGTACCAGGGGTAATTGCAGGTGCATTTTTTCCGGTGCTCTTTAAGCATTATAACCAGAATAATATAGAAGAGCATACGAAATTAAATTTACTTCAAATTAAATCAATGGCGATTGTAGGAATATGTATGACGATCGGTTTATATCATTTAGCACCATACTTTATTTCTATATTTTTTCATGAAGAATGGAGGAATGCAGTAGAACCACTCCAAATATTATCATTTCTTATTGTGCTACAAAGTTTAAATATTGCCATTGCTGACGGTTTAACGACGAGTGGTTGTCAAAATAAGAGGACTGTTGTGCAGTGTGTAGCATTGGTGATAGGTGGGGTTATGCTTTATAGCTTTAGTAGTCTTGGTGGAGTGATAGGAGCGGCATACGCTATGGTTTTATTTGAAATAGTCGCTTTAGTGGGATATATAGCGGTAAGTGTAGTGAAGAAAAAAATTGTATTCCAAATTGTAATACCGTATACAATTTATTTTGGTGTAACCTTTATTGGAGTGCAATATATATTGCATACATATCATTTAATTGCGCTTGTTCTTAATATACTAATTGTAGTAGCTGCCATATTCCTATATGATTATGAGCTAAAAAAACTTCTTCTTTCTTTTATAAGAAAAATACGCAAAAAGGATTATATTACGAAACAGGGGATATAGCCTATGGAAAATAATATGAAAGTATCAATGGGATGGATTATTCTTCTAATATTATTTGTCATGTTAAGTAAATACAATTTATATATTGGATTTTCATTGAAGATATATATGGTTTTTTTAGTCATATATTTTTGTTTAACAATTAAAGACTTTCATATTCAAAAGTTATATTTTCATGAAGTTATATTTTTAATGTTTTATTTCATTTATTGTTTAAGCGGAATTCTTTCTATGTATTTAAATGCTAGTATTCGTATGATTTTTGGCGTGCTACTCGTTTTAGGATGCTATTTTATAATGAGAAATTTATTGGGGAATACTGAAATAGTGGTACTTGAATCATCTATTGCTTATGTAGGAATAGTATTTAATGTTGTAAGTCTACTACTCTATATAATCGGTTTACAATACTTTAGTTTATACGGTGGAGAAGAGAGAGAAATTTTTGCTGGATTATTAGTTGATAGAGGATATCCACGGTTAATTGGATTGCTAGATGATCCTAACATTTTTATTTTCTATAATACAATATTTTTTATGTACTATATGACGAATTTGCAAAATATCACTAACATCTTAGGGTTAATTTTATGTGTTACGACGAGTCTATTAACCTTTTCAAGAGGGGGAATATTAGCGCTTGTGCTTGTCATTTTTGTATATATATGTATGTCTAGTTTCGCTAAAAAAATAAAAATAATTATGAGTTTAGTATTGTTTAGTGTAGTTATTTTTAGTTTATCGAATAGTGTAATGGGGGGCCAATTAGATGACATATTAAATAAACGAATTTCTGATTTTTCCCATGATAATGGAAGTGGTAGATTTACATTATGGGAAGCTGCTTTTAAATATTATTTATCCAATCCATATATCGGAATTGGTGCGTTTAACTTCTCGAATTATTATGAGTATCAATTTAATGAAAAATTATATGTACACAATACATTTTTAGAAATTTTGTCTGAGTCGGGTACAATTGGTTTTCTTCTATATAGTGCGTTTTTATTCATATTAATGTTTAAGTTAGCGCAGCATACTTTGTTTCGTGAAAAACCATACCTTCTATTGACTATGATTGCATTTTTATTTCAGATGATGTCATTGTCACTCATTATTAACGAAGCGTTCTTTTTATTTTTAGCAGTTGTTGTGAAGTATATTTCAATATATGAAGGAAGGGGAAAGATAGATGGTAAAATGTCTATCAGCACATAACGAGCCGCCTTATGTTTCTGTAATAACACCTTCTTATAATAGTATACGATTTATAGGTGAGACAATTTCATCTGTACAGAATCAATCGTATGAAAACTGGGAAATGATTATCGTTGATGACGGTTCAACCGACCAATCTGCCGCAAAAATTAAAGAGATAATAGAAGGAGACTCACGAATTAGGTTATTATCATTAAAAGAAAATGTTGGTGCTGCTAAAGCTCGGAATTTAGCGATCCAAGAGGCGAGAGGAAGGTACATTGCCTTTTTAGATAGCGATGATATATGGTTGCCGCATAAATTGAAGACACAATTGTTATTTATGGAAGAAATGAATATTGCTTTTTCATATGCGTCGTATAGTTTAATTGATGAAAACGGTAATGAATTAAATCGTGAAGTGAGTGCACCAAAATCTGTTGACTATCATTATTTAGTAGGAAATACAATTATCGGTTGTTTAACAGTGATGATTGATCGTGAAAAAATTCCATATGTCGAAATGCCTAGTATACAGCCGGAAGATACAGCGTTATGGCTGAACTTATTACATGAAGGGTATGAAGCAAAAGGGATACAGCAAGTGTTAGCAAAATATAGAATTGTTACAAATTCTGTTTCTAGAAATAAAATTAGAGCAGCTTTCCGGTATTGGAAATTGTTAAGGGAACAAGAACGACTGAATTCGGTGCAAATTTTTTACTATTTTAGTAAGTATGCTTATCATGCTTATAAAAAAAATAAAATCAATGTAGTTGGGAAGACGCAATTATGAATATACTGTTGATGACAGATAAATTGATAACTGGCGGAGCCGAGAGCTATTTTTGTAAATTGGAAAGTAATTTGCGTTATGATGATTTTAAGATTTATACAGCTGCAGGTGATGGAGAACTATATGAATCTCTTACTAGAAAAGAAAATTTTATATTACTTAGTCGATGGAATCATTTGAGAAATATTTATTATTTACGAAACGAAATTTGTAAACGAAAGATAGAGCTTATTCATGCAAATAGTTTGCGAATGGTATTATATGCTTTTCTAATTCAAAAGTTTATTAAAAAAAAGATGAAAATTGTTTATACGAAACATAATGTAACGATATTAGAAAAGAAAATGCCAACGCTTTTTCGTTATTTCATGAATAAATATGTGAACAATATTATTACAGTAAGTGAGTTTGAGAAGAATAATTTAATTTCAATTCATGTAGCAGAAGAAAAAATAAATACAATTTATAACGGTGTCGATATTGAAAAGTTTTTATTCCAGCAGAAAAAGAAAGAATCTACATATAAAATAGGGATATTAGCTAGATTATCCAAAGAGAAAAACCATCAACTATTTGTCAAAATTGCAAATGTGTTGAAAAAGAGAAATGATTTTATGTTTTATATTGCTGGTGATGGACCAGAGAAAGAATCGATTATGAAAGAAATAGAAAAATATGGATTGCAGCAAAGGGTGAAGATGCTAGGGAATATTTCAGAGCCGCATGAGTTTATAGGGAATATGGACGCCTTACTTTTATTATCTTTTCGTGAAGTGTTTCCAATGGTAGTAATTGAAGCGATGGCTACAGGGACACCAATTGTTTCAATAGATGTTGGTGGAATACATGAAGCGGTAATAGATGGAGAGTCAGGTGTTTTGATATCTGAATATTGCGAATCGGAATTCGCAAGTGCGCTTGAGGAACTACAAGGGAATGAAGAAAAGGTAACTGCTATTAGATTGAAAGCACGAGAGAAAGCAATGAGATATTTCTCGTTAACTAAAATGATAGAGGAAACGAAAAATATATATGAATTAAACAAATGACCGAGTAGGTCGTTTGTTTTTTTTATTATAGAAACTTTTAAGAGACAACTCACATATTATATGAAAAAGGTAATATGAGGAGTGAATTTATTTTGTCAGAATATATTTCATCCCAAGAAGATTGTGCGCCAGAAAGTAGCGTTCATATTGATTGTTTTGGCGCAGTTCCAAACTCGGGAAATGATAGCTCATTAGCAATTCAGCAAGCTATTGATTATTGTGTAGCGAATCGAATTTCGACGGTTAGAATTACAGGGATAAATACGTACAAAATTGTAAAGCCGATTGTTATTAAATCAAACGTAAGATTAGAGTTGGATCCTACCGTAACACTGCAAATTGATGGGGATTTTAATGCATTTGAGCTACAAAGTAACGCTTCGATAGTTGGTGGTACTCTTCAAGTTATAAATCCATTGTTTCAATCTGCTGTTATTTATGTTTCTGGTTCACAACAAATCGAAGTACCTAATCAATCTGTTATATCAAATATAAATATAATAAATACAACTCCATCGTATAAAGGAAAAGCTATACATTTTTATTGTCAAAAGGCATGGGATTTTATTAGTTTCTTTCAAGTTAAATTTATTCAAATTAAAAACTTTCAAACTGCAATACATTTGAAGACAGAATATATAAATGATATCAATACACCTTGCTGGATTAACGCCAATGTATTTCAATCTATATTTATTGATGGATGTGTGTATGGGATTGAAGTAGATGGAAATAGTGATTTGCCAAATGAAAGTTCAGGAAATACGTTTCATGATATTCAAGTGCAATGTAGACAACAAACGGAAAAAGTAATTCGTTGTTCAGGTGCGTATAATACATTTGATTGTATGATCTGGGATACGTACCGGATGAGTAGTGAACAAATTGTTATTGAATTTTCTTCCAATTCTCATCGTAACTACCTTTTTTCAAATCTGCTTTCGACAACTATTGTAGATAAAGGACAATACAATGTTTGTAAGTCTACTTATGAAGAATCCCTACGAATTCAGTTACCTTTGACGTTAAATAGACCTCATTTAATAGGAAATCAAGATGATATTTTAGTAAATGCTCAGCAGAAATATAACGTTAAGCAAGTAAGTGGAAAAGTGCCGTACGGGGGAAATCTCACAAATTGCTTTAATTTAATAGATGAACAAAGTGTAAACTATATTGACGTTCCAGATAGTAATCCAGTTGTAATTGAAATGGATTTTACGAAAAAACCAATACAAATGTTAAATTGTTTTGGAATGTATTTTGGATGGGGAGAGAGCCCAAAGAAAATTAAAATTGAATATGCATTAAGTGCAACTGGAAGTTGGGTTATCGCGTTGGATGTTCCATTAAATGTTGGCGATACAATTATATCGAATATGAAGGCCAGTCAGTTATATAAAGTTAGAATTACATTAAGTGGTTATTCTCAAGATCATAAACGTTTTCGAATTAATCGTATCTTTGCAAGATCTTCTATGGAAAATGGGAGTGCTTGGTTAGCGACGACTGGCGGAAGAATGTTTGGAGATATTGAAATAGAGGCAAGTAAAGGTATAATCATGAAGACTGCTAGTGGAGTGAAATGGAAAGTTACTATTAATGAAGCTGGCCAACTTATTACGACTAAAATAACTTGAGATGGTGTTTAATCGTATATCCTTGGACGAGTTACAACGTAGTGGGATATAGGTAATGAAAAAGAGATTGTAATTTGGTTTCAACCAAACTACAATCTCTTTTTTGTTTCAATTACTTCCACCAAATCCAAGTCCAAAGGTAATTTCGTACATTTCGAGGAGTAATGCGAATGAAGCGTTCACCGTCAAAGAAGCAATTTAAATTTGGAAGTGCTTCATCTGGATTTTCTGGAACAAAGGTGACGATGTTTTCGTTACTTGTAACGGTTACTGTAATTGGTGGGTCGGTAGGCGAGACTTGAAGTTGTAACGAAATATTGGCCGTATTTTTAAAGGGATTATTAACAGGGGGGCTTATCACTTGTACTGTGAATAACACGATAATTGTTTCGTTTGGTTCCAAATTAGTAGCGACTAGGAAACCGATATTCGGATTCGCTAGTGGAGAGCGTTCACCGTTAATAAAGACAGTGCCATTTATAAATTGTAAACCTGCTGGAATAGTATCTTGTAACGAAATATTTGAGAGTGAAATTTCAGAAGTATTTGTAATGCGTACCGTGTAATCAAAATATTGATTTAAATAAGCTGAGCTGACGGAAGCATTTTTCGTGACTGTTGCAGTTATAAATTGAACTGGTATACGAACGATATTTGAATTAACAATGAAAGTAATAATTGGATCCTGTGGTGTCAACTGAAAAGCAGCGGTAACTGTTGCAGAATTTATAATTGTACTGTTTGAAGGAATAGAAGTTGCGAGAACTTGAAATGTTATAGTTGCTACTGTACCTGCAGATAAAGAACCAATATTAATACCAGTGTCTGGACGAACATTTGGAACGGGAGTGCCGTTAATGGTTACGCTGTTTTCTATAAATGTTGTACCAGCTGGAATGCTGTCTATAATGGAAGTACTTACTGTAGGGATTGGAGAATCATTAAATATCTCTAACGTGAACGTAATAATATCTCCTATCACGACAATAGATTTGTCAGTTGTTTTTTCAATGCCAACCATCGGATCAATAACTGTCGTTGTAACGGTATTTGTTTGTTTTGTAATTGTAATAGGTGGTTTTGTTGAATCAATGATAACGGTATAGGAAACAGAAGCATCATTATTAATTGTAGATTGAAGAGTAGAAGAAGATATTGTCACTTGGAACGTAATAATAACAAATTCATTAGGAGCAAGATTTCCTAACGTAATACCATTTTCAGGATTCTCATTAGGCTGATTGATTCCGTTAATTGTAACACTACCAATAACGAATGTGGTATCTACTGGTGCCGTGTCTACTAGAAGAAGATCTTCAATAGTGATATTACCACTATTAGTAATAGTAATGGTGTACGTTAAAGTTTGACCAGGTAAGGCACTCGTGAAATCAACAGCTTTTATCGCAATGACATTATCATTTTGAACAGTTGTCGTGACTGTATTTGTTGTAGTCGTATTTGTAACAGGTACGTTATTTGGGTCGACTATATAGTTAAAAGTAGTAATTGCGTTGTTGTTTAGTTCATTTGGTGTTGGAATAGAAGTCACAGTTACTTGGAATGAAGCGATAGCATCTTCACCAATAGTTATAGTACCAATTGGTATGCCGCTTACTGGATTCACTCCTGGAAGAGTTTCTCCGTTTACAATGACGCTATTTTCTATAAATGTAGTACCTTGAGGAATAATATCTTGAATGATTACATCATTTACTGCAACATTACCGGTTTGATTTAGTGTAATCGTATACGTTAACGTATCACCAACCGTTGCAAATGCAAGGTCAACAGCTTTATTACTATTCAAATTCGCGTGATTAATTTCTGTTGCGGCAGCTGATGAAATAATAGTTTCGGTAATAGGTGGTCGATCTGGTACCGTGTATTCATATTCAATTGTACTCGTGTTAGAGATTGGATTTGTTTGTGGAATCGAAGTAACCCGTACTTGGAATAGAATAGTTGCTGTCGTATTAGGCGGAATGTTATCAATTTGTATACCGTTAAGAGGGTTGTCATTTGGCCGAGCATTGCCGTTCACGATAACACTATTCTCTATAAAGCTCGTATTTGCTGGGATGATATCTGTAACAATAATGTTTTCAACTTGTATATTTCCGTTATTTATGATGGAAATTGTATAAGGGATGATAGTTTGTAAGTCAGCATATTGGATAGGCGTTGTTTTTGTCGCAATTACATTAGCAGAAATAACTTCAGTGAAGGTAATATTGCTAGTCGATATTTGTTCTTCCACGTTTATTGTATAACGAGAAGTTGATTGATTTTGAACATGGCCGCTAGCAGGAAGAGCTACGACGGTAACAGAAAATGTGACTGGGATAGAAATATTAGGAGCAATCGTTCCCACAAGTATACCTACACTTGGGTTGGCGTTAAGTTGAGGAATGTTATTTACTAAAACGCTACCGTCAATAAAGGTTGTTCCATCGGGTATATTGTCTGTAAATATAACAGCAGTGGCATCCGTATTCCCTGTATTCGTTAAAGTTGTTGTATAAGTTAAAATGTCACCAATTGTTACAGAGGTCAAATCAACAGTTTTAAGTGAAACGATATCAGCATCATTAATTTGAACGAAAGTAGTATTGGAAGTAGTAGATTTTTGAATTGGCGCAAAGTCAGGATTGAAAATAAAGTCGTAAACGATGTTTGCAGTATTAGGTGTTGGATTTACAGCAGGTAAATTCGTAACGGAAACTTGAAATGTTATTGTAGCCATTTGACCTGCTGCGACGTTAGGAATGGAAAAGCCGATATTTGGATCTGCTGCAGGAAGTACAGTATTATTAACTATTACACTTCCTGGAATAAATACTGTTCCATCTGCTATAGTATCTGTAAAAAAGATGGAGTTAGTTGTAGCCGATCCATTATTTTGAATGAATACTGTATATTCAATGGTTTCATCAATAGTAGCTAATACAGTATTAGCAGATTTTGTAGCAATAAGAATAGCATCAATAAATTGTATGTTTGTAGCATTGGAAGAGGTCGTTTCTGAAATTGGTGGTGTGCTTGTGTCTGGTCGATACTCATAGTGAATGACGGCGATATTATTAATGTTATTTTGTGGCGGTATAGAAACTACGCTTACTTGGAACGTAACAATAATCGTATTATTTGGAAGAATTATATCAAGATTGATACCGGTAATTGGATTTTCGTTAGGTCTTGGTACGCCATCTACAAGAATGCTATTTGGAACGAATGTGGTGCCAGAAGCAATTGCGTCAAGTAGGAGAGTATTTGTAATAGGTATTGTACCGGCGTTTGTAACTGCGACTGTATATGTGATGATTTGACCGATACGTGTAATGGATCTGTTAGCGGATTTAATTGCACTAACATTTGCCGTTCGCACTTCAGTATTTACTGCATTTGATAACGATCTACGCTGAATAATTGGAGAACTAGGGTCAATTTGGTATTCGTACGAAGTGTCTGAAATATTAATGACTGTATTGCCCTCTGGTATATTTGTAAGTTGTACTTGGAATGAAATAGTGACTGTTTCATTTGGTTGTATCGTGCCGAGAGTTACTCCGTTTTCAGGATTCACGCCAGGCTGAATTACATTATTTATTGCTAAGCTATCTTCAATGAATATAGTACCTTCTGGAATGTTATCAATGAACACGATATTGTTAGCCGGAACGGTTCCTATATTTTGAAGTGTATTTGTGTAGGTAATCATTTGCCCGATTGATACGAAATTTACATCCGCACTTTTAACAGAAATAATATTTGCATTTTGAAGTGATGTTGTAACAATGTTAGAATTTGCAGAGCGATTTACTGGTGGGGCTGTAGGAATACTTACATATTGGTAAGTTGCTGAAGATTGATTTACAATTTCAGTTTCATTCGGTGGATTATTTGTTTGCACTTGAAATAGTATCGTTTTGGAACTGTTTGCTGGAATTGTTCCAATCGGTATTCCGTTTTCAGGATTTACACCTGGCTGAAGGACACCATTAATTGTGACACTATCGGGAACGAATGTAGTCCCAGCAGGGATAGAATCTGTGAAATTAATATTTATTGCGTCAACATTACCGATATTTTTCACTTCAGAAATATAAAGTATAGTTCCACCGATATCTACAGTTGTTGGATTGGATGTTTTTGTAATTGCCAATTGTGCTTGCACGAAATTTGTAATAACGATATTACTAGTAGATGTTTCAGTAATAGGCGGTTGCCCTGGGTCTGGTTGGATTGTATATGTTGTATTGGATTGATTTGTAATCGATTCTTGGGAGAATGAATCGTTAATAAGAATTTGGAACGAAATAAGGTGAGTAGCGTTTGCTGCTAAAGTAGGTAAAGTAACACCTACATTTGGATTGGCATCAAGTATAGTTGTTCCGTTAAGTGTAAAACTATTTTCTACGAATGTAGTATCTTGGGGGATCGTATCTGAAAATATGAGATTAGTAGCTGGAATATTTCCTGTATTTTCTAGTGTTATTGTGTAAGTCAAAATATCACCTGTTGTTGCTTGCTGTGCATTGACTGCTTTTAAAGAAAGGATAGTCGCATCCGAAATTTGTGTGAAAGCAGGATTAGACGTAATTGTTCGAGAGATGATAGGAGCAGTTGGATCGGCGATAAAAGTATAGTCAATACGGGCTGTATTAGAAATTGGGTTTACGCTTGGAATAGATTGAACGATAACCTGGAATGTTACAGTGACGATTTCTGACGGTGTGATGGAGTTTAATGGTATTCCTACGTTAGGATCAGCATCTGGAACGGAAACGCTATTAATAGTTACGCTATTCGGAATAAAGGCAGTTCCTTCGGGGACCAAATCTGTTAAAGTAACTGTATTTGCAGTAGTATTTCCGTTATTTTGAACGACTACTGTGTAAGTGATTGTACCGTCAGTAGATTGTACGAGAGAATCTGTACTTTTAATTACGGATAATGATGCATCAACAACAGCTGTATTAACCGTATTAGACGAGGATGTTGCTGTAACAGGAGGTTGACTTGGATCGACAATATACGTGTAACTTGTAAGTGCTTGATTTATAATTGCTCCTTGTGGTGGAATAGAACTTGCAAGAAATTGGAACGTAATAGTAGCGGAATCACCTGGTGCGATAATACCAACGGGAATACCGAGAGTTGGACTTGCATCTGGAAGTGAAATCCCGTTGAGCGTAACACTATTTGGAACAAATAATGCTCCTTCAGGAACTCCGTTAATGAGTAATACAGAGTTTGCAGGGAAGTTTCCAGTATTCGTTAATGTTGCTGTATACGTAATTACATCCCCGATAGACACAATTGAACGATTTGCTTGTAAAACAGTTGTAACAGTCGCGTTATTAATTTGTGTTGAAGCGCTATTAGAATTTATCGTGCCTGTAACAGGAGGAGAGGCCGGATCAACGATGAATGTGTATTGAATAGATGCTACGTTTGTAATCGGATTTGAAGGTGGAGTTGATGTAACTATGACTTGGAAAGTAACGGTTAAGGAACTATCCGAGCTAATTGTTCCGATATTCACTCCGTTATTTGGATTTGCACCTGGAATGGTACTTCCATTTACAGCAAAACTATTTTCAACAAAGGTTGTTCCTGCTGGAACTGGGTCTGAGAAATTTACATTCGTAGCGTTTGTATTGCCGCTATTTTGAATCAAAACTGTATAAGTGATCGTATCTCCAATATTTGCAAAGGCTGTATTAGCAGTTTTTACAGCTGAAAGTATTGCTGTATTAATAGAAGTAACGAAGACATTCGTTTCCACATTGCCAGGTTGAGCCAGTAATGCATTGCCTACGTTATATTGGAAGTTAACAAATCCTAAGTTTTGGAGTTCAGGTGTGAACGTTGTTGGATTACTTACGATTTGTACTTGGAATATGATTGTAACAGTTTGATTTGGATTGATTGTATTTATGCCAACACCGTTAATAATCGAAGCGGATGGTAATGGAGTGCCATCAACAATAACTGATCCTGCAACAAATTGTGTCCACGATGGTAAAGGGTCTGAGAATATAGCGTTGTTAGCAAGAATATTGCCTGTGTTCGTAATAGTCGTTGTATACGTAATCGTATCACCAATCGTTGCAAAAGTTTTATCTCCTATTTTAATAGTATTTAAAATAGCACTTTCAATTTTTGTTGTAACGTTGTTAGAAATAATATTTTTTGAAACTGGAGGATTAGCTGGATTAACGATATGTTGAAAGCTAACGCTAGCTTGATTAGTAATTGGATTTATAGGCGGAATTTCATTGGCGATAATGTTAAATGCTACGATGACAGATTCGTTTGGCGCGATATCACCGATTGGAACGCCTGTAATGATATCTGCATTTGGGATGCTAGTTCCGTTCAGTGTAAAGCTATTCGGTTCAAAGGAAGTTCCGTCTGGAATAAGGTCGGTAAAAATAACATTCGTTGCACTTACATTTCCGCTATTTGTAATTGTAACGGTGTAGGTAATATCCTGCCCGATATCTACCGTAGATACATTTGAATTTTTTTGTGCAGTAAGGATAGCGCTATTAATTTGTGTTGTCGTTGTATTAGATTGATTGGAAGTTGTAATAAGTGGCTGGCTAGGATCAACGACATAATGATATGTGGTAGAAGCAGAGTTAGAAATGGGATTAAGTGTTGGAAGTGTAATAACAGTTGCTTGGAATGTAACGATTGCCGTATTACCACCATTAATGGAACCAATATTTACACCAGTTGATAAATCGGCGTTTGGAATGATTTGCCCATTAGCTGTGAAACTATTTGGAACGAAACTTAAATTGCTATCAAGAATATCGATAATAGTTACATCAGTTGCGGTCACATTTCCGGTATTAGGAAGGTTAAGTGTAAATGTTATTGTATTACCAACATCCGCAAAAGTAAGATCTGCTGTTTTGGTGCTAATAATAGTTGCGTTGTTTATTTGAAGGAGTGTAGTGTTGGAAGTAGCTGCACTTGAAACGGGAGGATTAACAGGATCAACAGTAAATTCATACGTCGTTGATGCTGTATTTGGTGCTGGGTTACTAGGGGGAATATTGTTTACTGTAACTTGAAAGACGATACTATATATTTCATTTGGTGGAAGTGTTGCAAGTAATACACCTGTATTTGGATCCGCGTTAGGTTGTAAAACGCCATCGATAGTTAATGTGTTAGGAACAAATGTGAGTCCACTTGGTAATGCATCTGTGAATACAATATTAGTTGCATCGGTATTGCCTACATTGGTAATAGAAGTAGTATAAAAAGCAGTTTGCCCGATATCTACAAAGGATACACTTTCATTTTTCGTCATAGACAATATTGCTTCGTTAATTTGGGTTGAAACAGGATTACTAATTGAAGTTTCTGCATCAGGCGGTGAGACTAATTGATACGATGTTGATGAGAAATTTACAATTGGGTTTTGGGTTGGTAATGATGTTACAGTAACTTGGAACGAAACTGTTACTGTAGTCCCGGCTGCTATTGTCCCAATATTCACACCGTTTGATGGATCCGCCCCACTTTGAGGAACTCCATTAATAGAAAATGTGTTTGCAATAAATGTAGTGACGCTTGGCACTGTATCTGTAAATATAACATTTTGTGCAGATGAGTTTCCATTGTTTGTTAAAACGACAGTATAAGTGAGTGTGTCTCCAATACGACTAAAGGATTTATCAACTTGTTTTAATGAAAGAATGTTAGCTGTATTAATCGTAGTAAACACTGTGTTTGAAGTAACGTTTCTTGAAACGATCGGTGCATTTGGATCCGCGATAAATGTGTAAGAAGCAGTAGCGGAATTGGCTACAGGATTTTGGTTTGGTGTAGAAGTAGCAGTAACTTGAAATGCGATAGATATTGAGTTGTTAGGAGCAATTGATCCGATTGTTATACCTGTATTAGGATCGAGTTCGATGTGTGTACTGCCATTGATTGTGACACTATTCGGAATGAACGTTGTGCCGTCTGGAATAAGATCAGTGAAAGTAATATTCGTTGCATTTGTATTGCCGTTATTCGTTAAAATTGTCGTATAGGTAATAGTATCACCTAGTGTTACAATTGTTTGATCGACCGATTTTACCATCGTTATCATAGCATCTAATACTGGGTTTGTGACAATATTCGTTGAAGTAGAAGTAGTAGCAGGAGTTCCGTTTGGATCAACAGTATAAGAATATAAAATTGTATCGTTACCCATAATTGAACTTGAAGGAGGAACAGAAATAACATTTACTTGGAAGGTAACAGTTACTGTTTCACCAGGCGCGATATTTGGTATATTTACTCCGAGTGCTGGCTGTGCACCAAGCTGTTGGATGCCATTTATTGTGACGGAATCTGGTATAAAAGTAGTACTAGGAGGAATTGCACTTGTAAAAGTTATATTTGTAGCTGGTGTATTTCCTGTATTTGTAATAGTTGTTGTATACGTAAGTGTATCCCCGACGGAAATAATAGATTTATCCACACTTTTTTGGGTTGTTAATATCGCACTGTTAATAGTTGTCGAAACCGTATTAGATACATTCGTTTGTGATACGGCAGGTTGGCTAGGGTCGACCACATGTGAAAATTGTACAGAACTAGAATTAGAAATTGGATTTATACTTGGAATGTTTGTAACAAGTACGTTGAGAGTAATAACGGCCGTTCCATTTGGGTTTATATTTCCAATCTGAATCCCGTTAGCTGGATTTCCGATTTGCTGTGTACCAGAATCGTTTGTAAGAGTGCCAGATATGAATGTCGTTCCGTCAGGTAAAATATCTGTGAAAATTATATTTTGTGAAGTGACATTTCCAGGGTTATTTAATGTAATCGTATAAGAAATTGTATCACCAATCGTTGCGAAAGTTTTATCTACAGATTTGATTGCCACAATTTCCCCAGAATTTATTTGTGTCGAAACAGAATTAGATGTCGTATTTCGTGAAACAAGTGGTAAATTAGGTCCTGTCATAAATTTATAATCAATAGAAGCGCCGTTTACAACCGGTGAGTTTGGTCCGCCTGGTCCAATTGTGAAAATTGGATTTGGAATGCTAACTACTTGCACACGGAAGGTAACATTTATAAAATCTCCTGCAATAATATCTCCAATTGGTATCCCGTTAGCTGGATTTACTCCAGGTAATAAAACTCCGCCTACTCGAACGCTATCTTCTATAAATACTGTGTTATTTGGAATCGGATCTGTAAAAATGATATTCGTAGCAGTTGTGTTTCCTACATTTTCTAATAAAACTGTATACGTTAAAAATGAATTTCCAGGTGCTATGTCAGAAAATAGCCGATCCACACTTTTCGTTGCTTGAATAATCGCTTCGTTAATTTGAACTAAAGTTGGATTACTTGTAGCTGTTTCTGTCACCGGCGGCTGGGTAGGATCAACAATAATCGAGTATGTCGTGCTAGACTGGTTCAAAGTTGGATTTGTAACTGGTATTGAGCCAACGATAGCTTGAAAGCTAATTGTTGTCGTTCCTCCAACTGGAATTGAGTCTAAAGAAATCCCGCTATCTGGTCTAAATCCAAGTTGTGGGATGGTATTAATTTGTACGCTATCAGGAACGAATGAAAGTTCAGGTGGTAATATATCGATAAAAACAGGTGTGTTTGCGGCAGTATTTCCGCTATTGGTGAGGGTAGTTGTATACGTAATTGTATCTCCAACAGCAGCAAAAGCACTGCTTGCAGTTTTTGTTGCGATGACAGAAGCAGTATTTACTTGTGTAAAGGTTTTATTAGATTGAACTGTTCGTGAAACTGGCGGTTCATTTATATCTACAATAAAGCTATATTGAAGCGATGATTTATTCGGGATTGGATTAGGGTTTGGAAGTGTTGTAATGTTTACTTGAAAACTGAGTGTAGCAGATGCATTTGAATTCAAGTTACCAATATTGATACCGTTTTGTGGATTTGCATTCGGAACGGTTACACCATTTATCTTAAAGCTATTTGGGATAAAGGTAGTACCGTTTGGAATTGTATCAGTAAAAATAATGTTGTTCGCAGTAGTATTTCCGTTGTTTGTAACAGCTGAAGTGAATGTAATTGTATCACCAATTGTAGCGAAAGTTGTACTAGCGCTTTTATTTATTACTAAAGTAGCGTCAATAATTGGTGTAACTGTTGTATTTGTTACAGTGCTACCAACAGCAGGAGATTGGTTTGGATTTACGGTATATTCATAATTTACAAGAGCATTATTTGTTAATGTGCCACTAGGTGGTATCGCTAAAATTTGTGCTTGAAAAGTAATGAATACAGTATCTCCTGGCGAAATATCTGCCAAGTGAACACCAAGTGATGGATCTAATCCTGGTTGTGGAACATTATTGATCGTTACGGAGTTTTGGATAAATGAAGCTCCTGCGCCAAGCCCATCTGTTAAAACAGTTGCACTAGCAGGGATATTACCTGTATTTGTTACTGCAATCGTATAAGTAACAATATCACCAATTGCAGCTGTCGGTGTATTCACAGACTTAGTAGCGACAATAGTAGCGTTATTAATTTGAGTTGTTATTACGTTACTTAACGTATTGGCGGATGCTGGAGGTAAGTTAGGATCTACGACATACTGGTACGTTGTATTACTTTGGTTCGGGATTGGATTTGGATTCGGGATAGAATTTACTTGTACTTGGAATGAGATGATTGTATTTGCATTCGGATTTATTGGGTCGATTGCAATTCCGCTTGCTGGATTGACATTAGGCAGTGTATTCCCATTTACAGTAACACTATTAGGAATAAACGATGTTCCGTTTGGAATTACATCTGTAAATATTACATTTGATGCAAGTGTGTTCCCGTTATTCGTTAAAGTAGTCGTGTACGTAATAATATCATTTACGTTAGCAAACTGTTTATCTGCAGATTTAGTAGCGGCAATTGAGGCGTTATTAATAGTTGTCTGTACAGTGTTAGAAGCAACCATCTGCATCACAGCAGGTTTGGATGGATCATACGTATATTGGAATGTTGTGCTTGATTGATTTGTAATTGGGTTTACAGCAGGGATAGTTGGTACAAAAACTTGAAATGCAACGGTGCGTGATGAATTCGCTCCTATCGTACCAATTGAAATGCCGGTGGCAGGATTTGCGTTAGCTACAGGGACATTATTAATCGTTACAGTATTAGGAATGAAGAGGGTACCCGCTGGAATGATATCTGTAAACGTTACATTAGTAGCAGAGATATTCCCGTTATTTGTTAAAATAGTTGCATATAGTATGACATCACCAACATCAGCGAAGTTTGTGCTTGTGAGTTTTGTAGCAACGATATTAGCAGTATTAATTTGTGTAGTTACTATATTGCTAGCAGTGTTTCTAACGAGAGCGGGTAAGTTTGGATCAGCGATAAAGCTATATTGAAGTGAAGCGCTGTTTTGAATTGGGTTTGGTGAAGGTAGCCTATTTGCACTTATTTGAAAAACAATCGTTGTAAAACCACCTGAAGGAATGGAGCCGACTTGAAGACCGGTACTAGGGTCTGCACTTTGTTGTAAAGTACCACCTATAAAAATACTATTTGGTACGATAGTGGAGCCATTAGGGATTATATCGGTAACAATAACATTATTTGCTGTAGTATTGCCAAGATTAGCTAAAGAAATTGTATATGTGATTGGTTGCCCGACATCGGCGATAGTTAAATCTACTTCTTTGACAATCACTACATTTGCTAAATTAATTTGTGTACTTACAGTATTACTTACAGATGTTTCTATAGTTGGTGGATCGCCCGGATTTAGAATAAAGCTATACTGTGTACTAGATGAATTTAATGTTGGGTTTTGTGTTGGTA
Source organism: Bacillus cereus group sp. Bce041 (assembly GCF_052646455.1). Lineage (NCBI taxonomy): Bacteria > Bacillati > Bacillota > Bacilli > Caryophanales > Bacillaceae > Bacillus > Bacillus cereus group sp. Bce041. Next base: position 298,194 of record NZ_JBQXON010000002.1, on the reverse strand, counting down.
AAGAGGTGACGGTTACTTGATAAGAGACAGTAAGTGAGCCATTAGCAGCAATGGAAGGTAGTGGAACACCTATATTTGGATCTGCGTTATTTTGGAGTACACCATTAATAAGAAAAGTGTTTGGGATAAAGGTAGTACCGTCTGGATTCGTATCTACGAAAGTAGGACTATCAGCAGAAACACTTCCTGCATTCGTCAAAGTAACAGTATAAGTTAATATATCCCCTACGGTAGCGAACGCTCGGTCCACTGTTTTGGCTGAAATGACATTTGCATCGTTTACTTGAGTAAATGTAGTAGTTGAAGTAGTGTTCTTACTTACAGGTGAAGCGTTTGGATCAACGATAAAGTTATAGGAGATGGAAGCGCTATTTGAAATAGGGTTTGGATTTGGAATGCTAGTTATTACTACTTGGAATGAAGCTGTAATTGTAGTATTAGCATTGATGCTACCAATATTGATGCTAGCTGGTGTAACGCCTGGCTGAGTAACACTGTTAACTATAACGCTGTTTGGGACAAAGGCGGTTCCATTCGCAATTGAATCAGATAGTAATATATTGTTCGCTGCAACATTTCCATCGTTAGTAAGAGCAAAGGTGTAAGTTAATACATCGCCAACTTCCGCAAACGTTTTATCTACAGATTTATTAACATGGAGATTTGCTAGTCTAATTGTTGATGTAACAGAATTAGAATTTGCTGTTTTTGAAGTCGGTGGCAAACTTGGATTTACAGTATATAGATAAGAAGCGAAGGCGTTATTAATGATAGGATTTTGGGTCGTAATATTGATGACTGTTACTTGGAAAGAAAGGGTAACAGTAGCCCCACCAGGAATTGTGCCGATAGGTAAAGCAACGAGAGAATCTACATTTTGTAAAACTCCGTTTAGTGTTACAGTACCAGGAGTCAATATCGTTCCGTTTGGAAGTGGATCTGTTAGTTGCACGTTATTAGCGGCTGTATTTCCACTGTTTGTAATAAGGATTGTATAACTTATTGTTTCGCCAATTGTAGCAAATTGTTTATTTGTTGATTTTGTTAATGTTACATTCGCATTGTTAATTTGAGTGGAAACGAGATTCGAAGAAATATTTTTTGTAACAGGTGATTGGCTAGGATTGACAGTATATTGATAAGAAGCGCTTGATCCGTTAGATACGACATTTGACGTGGGTATTGTGTTTACTACTACTTGAAATGCAACATTTTTTGTTGTGCCGCTTGTTATGGATCCAATGTTCACGCCGGTAGCGGGATTTGCACCCACTTGTGTCGTGCCATCTATTGTTAAACTGTTTAGAACGAAAGTTGTTCCAGTAGGGATGATATCTGTAAAAATAACATTGTTCGCATTTGTATTACCTGTACCTGTAAAGGAAACGGTGTACGTTAGTGTATCACCAATATCTGCAAAATTTTTATCTACTGCTTTCGTCATTGTTACAGTAGCATTATTCACTTGAGTGGAGACAATATTTGTCGTATCAGTCCCACTTACTACTGGTTGATTAGGTACAGGAATGTATTGATATGTTGTTGTTCCACTATTTAATATTGGGTTTGTTTGAGGGATAGAAGGAACGAGCACTTGGAATGAAATAGTAGTAGTGGAATTTGCGGCAATTGAACCAATTGTTATACCATTAGCGGGATTTGCGCCAGCTTGAGTAACTCCGTTCACAGTTACACTCCCTGGAATGAAAGTAGTCCCGCTAGGAATCGGATCCGTATATATCACATTCGTTGCAGCGGTATTTCCTATATTAGCTAAGGCAATACTGTAAGTTAATGTTTCACCAATATCGGTAAAAAGTTTGTTAACTGATTTTGTTCCATTAATATCTGCAAGGTTAATTTGTGTTCCAGCAGAGTTACTTGTTGCAAGACCATTAAAAGTTGTTCCTCCGGCGATTGGTGTATATTGAAATGTAATATTAGCAGTGTTAGAGATAGGATTTTGACTTGGAAGAGAAACGACAGTAGCTTGGAAAGTTACTATACGAGAAGCACCATTATTAATTGTTCCAAGAGATATACCAGCCGCAGGATTTGCATTTGTTTGTGGTACGTTATCTACTGTTACAGTGCCGGGTATAAAAGAAGTACCATTAGGGAGACTATCTATAAAAATAGCGTTATTGGCAGGAAGAAGCCCGGTGTTAGGGATAGTAACTGTATAAGTGAGAATATCTCCAATTGCAGCAACACTTTTATTTACGCTTTTCGTTGCTTGTATATTTGGGGAGTTTATATTAATTTGTAAGCCGACTGTATTTAACATATATGCATCTCCGTTAGTAGTTAAACGGATTGCAGCGGATACTTGTGAGTTTGTTAAATAAGGAGAAATATCAATAGAAGTAATATCCCAGCCCTGTCTTCCTGCGGAAATGTTTGTACCTGTAGAAGCACTTTGATTTCGCGTTCCAAATGTCCCAGTTGTATCTAAGTTTCCTGCAGCATTATTAACTTGAGAACCGAAGAAATTATTTATGGCATTATTTGGTCCAGATAAAGCATTTAATGAACTGAAATTTGGTCCAAATAAAGCTTGATCCCCGGTTAAATCTGCATCTCCTTCGGTAGAACTTAAAAATAATCTCCCGCTTACTGGTCCTCCTGAAGGTGTTAAAAATCCAGAAACAGATACATCGGCACTACCAGTTTCTGCAGAAACACGGTTACCAGCTACATAAATGGTTAAGTTTCTTGCTGGCAATGTCCCGTTTTGATAAGCGACGATAAGCGTCCATCCAGCCGAATTAATTGTTCCATTAGAAGCATCTATAGGATCTACAAGTCCAGGAACCGCTCCTGTAGTATAGGAACCAGCACCTCCCGCTTGAATAAGAGTTGTTACGTCTGCTGAACGAGTGTAAAAGCCAAATGTAATAGAGTTTGAAACGAAAGTTTGATTTGAAGCCGTAACAGCTGAAGGAGTAATCGAGTATGTTGAAACAGGTGTTGTAAAAGAAACTGGGTTTCCTAATACACTCGTAATGTTTTGATCACGAGATAAATAGTTTCCACCCCAAACGAGTTCTGCGTAAAGAATAGTACTACCAGCAGGGATATTTAAAATAGCGGTAGAACTATTTTGTGTATAGTTTAATGTTGTACCAGCAGGAAAAGTAGTTACTTGTAAAGCAGTATTCGTAGTTGCGAATGCACCAATTGCCCCGATTGTACCAGCACGGTTTTGATTGCTGATTTTACTTAAGCCTAAAGTATTACCTGTAATAGCGAGTGCGCCGTTAGTGGTGGTAGAAAATCGATTCGTAATGGGCATGTTGTCACCTCATTTACAATATAGTCTTGGTCAAAATAACATATGTGTGTGACAAATAAAGGGAAACATGTACAAGTTGATTTCGTAATAATGATTTAAATGTCTAGATAAGGGGATGGAGTATGATTGAATTGGAAATTAGAGTGGAGCGTCTTCGGAAAGAACAAATAAGCGACATTGTAGCGCTATCTTCTTATATTGGTTGGGATTATAACAGAGAAGAAATTGAGACTATTTTTAACGCAGGGATTGTATACGGTGTTTGGAATGAGAAAGAGGAACTAATTGCTAGCGCAGCAATAATATTATATGGGGAGAAATTAGCATCTATCGGAATGGTGATTGTACATCCAGATTATAAGGGGAGAGGGATTGGAAAGATAATAACGGAAGCGTGTGTTAAAAGCGTATCAGCTCATACTCCAATTATGCTTATTGCTACGGATGAAGGGAAACCTTTATATGAAAAGTTAGAGTTTAGGGCAGTAAGTTATGTTTCTAAATACATATGTAACTCATACAATGCGAAACATTATTGTGTAAGAAATGAAGATTATGTGATGAATTATGAAGAGGGTGATTTAGAAAAAATAATAAAAATAGATGAATATGCGTTTGGAACAAATAGAAAAGAGTTTTTAAAGAAAAGAATTATGCAAAGTGAACAGTGTATCGTTGTAAAGGACAAGGAACAAAATGTATTAGGTTACGGTTTAAGCATACAAACACCAGAAAATAAGATAATAGGGCCGGTTGTTGCTAAAAATGATGAGATGGCAATGAGAATTGTACATGATTTAGCAAAAGGGCATAATGGTAAATTAAGAATTGATGTACTAGAAGGAAAGAAAGATTTTATGAAAGTATTAGAGATTGCTGGTTTTAAAAAGGTGAATACACCACCAATTATGATGAAAAATAGCGGTCAATTATTAAAAAGGAATAATGAGCTATATAGCATTGCAGCACAAATTTTTGGGTGAAAAAGAATCCTTCTGAATGAAGGATTCTTTTTCGCTAATCACGATATTGATCATGAGTCGGCTGAAAGAGGTCTTCCTCGATATCTCTCACCATAGAAAAATGATCAACGTTATAATGACCGTGTAAAGTTTTATTGTGATGACTAATAATTTGTTCTGCAGACAATACGTTAGAATCAGTTGTTGAATGACCGTTTTTAATTAATGTAACGTCAAATCCTTGTACAGTTGCTGCTCTAACTGCAGTGTCAATGCAATGTTCTGTTTTACATCCGCCTATAACAATATGATTAATGTTTTCTTCTTTTAAAAGTTCAAGTAAAGAAGTGCCGTAGAATGAATTGGTTGCTGCTTTATTAATAAAGATTGCAGACTGAGGTATTTGAATTTGATTATGTACTTCAAATCCTTCGCCACTACCAGAAGCAACATCGATATCTCTTACGAAAACAATAAGGGCATTTGAATCTATTGCTTTCTGCAGGGCTATATTTAGTGTAGATAATAGCTCAGTTTTACGAAAAACTTCATTTTCTTGCTCATTTCCATCAATTAATTCTTGCTGAGCGTCGATAATTAATAGTGCTTGTTTCATCGTGTCTCCCCTTTAATATGAAATAAGTTCCACTGTACATATTCCTTCAGATTGTTAGAAAATCCTCCATTGTAAGCGAAGTAGAAGATTGATTTACAAAGTTGTCAAAGAAATTTCATTCTCATAGCGTGTAAAAACATGTATGATAGGAGATGGAGAATTTTTGAGTAGGTGGGAATAACATGCAAACAGTAGAAGATTATCTTTCATTCTTACATACGAAAGGATTTAAATTATCAGAGGAAGCACAAGGGTTTATTATGTTTGGACAAGGATATACTGGTGCGTCTGATGGGATTGTGAACGCAGCAATAGAAGCCACAATTAAACATCAATTGCAGTTTGATGGTAGTTATTTCGTTGCGTTATTAGAACGATTGAAAGAGGAAGAAATTACAGATAAAAAAAGCGCTAAGGCTTTTATGCGGAAGTTACAAGCGTAACTTCACGCAGCCTGCGCTTCTTTTTTTGTTTTGGAAGGTAATTCAACAAAAATCATGCCTAGAAAAATACATAGACATCCGATAATAGCAGAAATAGAAAGTTGTTCATTTGCAACGAGAACGCCTGTTAATGCAGCAAAAACGGGCTCCATTGCGAAAATAATTGCTACTCTCGTTGGAGAAGTGTGTTTTTGTGCCGATGTTTGAATGAAAAAAGCAATAGATGTTGCAAACAGGGCAGTTAGAAAGAGTGCGAATAAAAAGGATTGATTCGTCCATAGTGATACTGAAAATAACTTTTCCCAATCTTCAAACAAGAAAGCGCAAATAGAAGAAAATATACCAACAGCTAATACTTGAGATGTGCTTAATAATAAAGGTGATATTTTTTTAGAAAAGAAGCCGTTAATAAGAATATGGGCAGCGAAAGCGACTGCACAACCAAGAACAAGTATATCTCCTATATTTAATTGGAAAGAATCAGCAGCTGTTAATAAGTACAAACCTGTTGTAGCTACAGCAATACCAAGTACGATGAAAATGGTGGCTTTTTGTTTTAAAAAGATAAATGATAAGATTGGGACCATAACAATGCTTAGCCCAGTTAAGAAACCTGCTTTTGAAGAAGTTGTATAAAGTAAGCCAAATGTTTGTAATAAATAGCCGACAAATAAGAAGAACCCAACCATTAATCCAGCTAAACTACTATGTTTTAATTCTTGTTTTGAAGTTTTCTGTGAGAAAATAATTTGAACGAATAATAAAATAATTCCAGCGAATAAAAAGCGAATACCATTAAACGTAAATGGATCAACGAAAGACATAGCGTTTTGAACGACAACAAACGTAGCTCCCCAAATAAAAGAGACAAATAATAAAGCAAGAGGAGCAATCCACTCTTTTTTCACACTCATACCCCCGTTAATTTTGTAAGATAGCTTTTCTAGCTAATTCATCAGCTACTTTATTTTGACTACTTGGAATCCACTTAATAAAAAAGAGATCGAAGTTTTTTATGTACTGCAGTGCTTCATCTAAAAGAGGTGCAAATATTTTATTTTTTGCGTATTCCTTTTCAACAGCCCGCTCAACAAGCTGCGAATCTGTACGAAAAGAGACAGTGCTATAATTATGCTCGATGCAATATTTTAATGCTAAAAGTAAAGCGCGGTATTCTGCTTCATGATTGGACATTGTTCCAAGTGGTACTGATAATTGTACAGGTGGCTGAACGCCTTTAATAAACACTCCTGCACCAGAAGGACCAGGATTTCCTTTTGATGCACCATCAATATATACTTCAATCAAAATGAGAAACCTCCAAATTATAAGATGATCCCCTACTTAAATATTTTTTGAAGTAGGGGATAGAGTAGTTATCCGATTGTGATGCTGTAACGACATGTAAATGTTTCATTCGCTTGTAAAGATTGAATTCCCTTTTTGTCCTTGAAATCTTTTGCTGGATTTACTTCATCAGCGATGCCATACCAAGGTTCAATACATAAGAAAGGTGCGTTATCCCCTGGTGTCCATACGCCAACAAATGGGAATCCATCAAATTCTACTTTTACAAATTTATTATGTTTATGAGAACGAATCGAAATTTCATTCGTATTCATATGTTCAAAAATAAGTGCATCATTTTTGAATAAATCATATGTAAGTGGCAATTCAGTCGTATTTTCAGCGATTAATTGCTTTTTGTTTGAAAGATAAGGTCCTTCTAATACGCTTGTTTCTAAGCGTTCCGAACCATTAAACGATAAGTGATAATCTGTAAATGATTCACCGTCCAATAAAGGGAAGTTGAATCCAGGGTGTGCTCCAATTGAGAAGAACATCTCTTTTGAAGTAGGATTGTTTACTTCATATGTTACATGAACACTTTGTCCATCTAGCTCATAAGAAACGAGTAATTCGAATTCGTATGGGTATTTTTTTAATGTTTCTTCATTACTAGTAACGATATAAGTGATCTTTGTTTCGCTTTGTTCTTTCACAGAGAAAGTAAGATCACGGGCGAAACCGTGTTGTGTTAATGAATATGGTTTACCGTCTACGTAGTATGTATTATCTACTAATCGACCGACAATTGGGAACAAAATTGGTGCACGGCGTCCCCAATAAGTAGAATCACCTTGCCATAAATATTCTATGTTGTCTTCTTTTAAGCGAACGCTCTGTAATTCTGCACCTTTGTCAGAAATGGAAACGATCACTTTTTCATTTTGAATTGTTGCTGTCATGAAGTGAAACCTCCTAAATCTTTCATATGTTTTATTATACGTTGTCTAAAAGAAAAAAGGTAGTTCACGATAGGAATCTATTGACGAAAGAGGGGCTACCACGTAAAATATAATCTTGTTGCTTAAAAAACGAATAACGTGGTTCGAAACCATCCCACGTAAAAAAACTAAGGAGATTTTGTCATGAATATTAGAACATTAGTCGGTAATGGTATTTTAGCGGCATTATATATTGCTGTTTCTATGCTTATTCAGCCATTTGGCTTTACGAATGTACAATTTCGTATTTCAGAGATGTTTAATCATCTCGTTGTATTTAACAAGAAAGCAATTTACGGAATTGTATTAGGTGTATTTTTAACGAATCTCTTTTTCTCACCTATGATCGCTTACGATTTAGTATTTGGAGTAGGGCAATCTATTCTGGCGTTAGTTGCAACGATTATTTCTATGCGATTTATTAAAGGTGTTTGGGCTCGTATGATTTTTAATACAGTTATCTTTACAATTACAATGTTTATGATTGCAATTGAACTTCATCTTGCATTGGGTTTACCATTTATGTTGTCTTGGTTAACTTGTGCAATTGGTGAATTTGTTGTCATGGCGATCGGTATGCCTGTAATGTACTGGATTAATAAGCGAATACAATTTGAAAGATTTATGTAATAGATGAAAGAGCTATTCCTATAGGGATAGCTCTTTTTGTATGTAATCATATTGAATATAATGCTGTGACTCTAGATAAAATATAATAAAATAAAGTGAGGCTTCAATTAGCCGGATATATATAAGAAGTCTTACATAAGGGGAATGTAGTATGAAATATAAAATTCATTGGTTGTATAAAACGAAGCGTGGATTGCAGACGGAATTAACAACAGAGTATATGAACATAGAAGAAGTACTTCAATTTGCAGAGGATTTTGAGAAAACAGGAAGAGCTAAGGAACTTTTATTTTACGATGAAATGGACGCAGAATGGTCATTAAAAGAGATGAAAAAGTTAAGTAAGCAAGTAGAGGAAGAGCCCCAAGAAATACTCGTTTATTTTGATGGGGGGTATGATGTGCAAACGAAAGAAGCTGGCGTTGGTATATGTGTGTATTATAAAAAAGGAAATACAAACTACCGCATTCGCCGTAATGCATATATAGAAGGTATATATGATAATAATGAAGCGGAATATGCATCATTATTATACGGTATGAATATACTCGAGGAACTAGGGATTAAGTATGAAGCAGTTACACTTCGCGGAGACTCACAAGTGGTACTGCAGCAATTAGCCGGAGAATGGCCTTGTTATGATGAACATTTAAATCATTATTTAGATCAAATTGAACAAAAGGCGAAGCAAATGAAATTAAAACTTATATGTGAGCCGATATCTAGAAAACAAAATAAAGAAGCACATCAATTAGCTACGCAAGCATTGGAAGGAACAGTTATTGATAGTCATAAAGAAATAACTGAATAGAGAGGTGCAAAGGTGGATAAAAAGCAACTCATTACAGAGGTAAATGACTTATTAGAAACGTATTGTGAAGGCTGTTTTTTGCGAGAACATAATCGAAAGACAAATAGTAAATATTATGCTCATTCATTTTGTATAAGGCAATGTACAGTTGGAGAAACATTGAAAAAGTATGGGGACCAGTTGTCATAAAAAACATCCAGAGAAAATTCTCTGGATGTTTTTTAGTGTCTTGCTTCGTTTAGTTGATGCTCACATTTATTTAATTTCTTTTCCTCATTCATTAAAAATGGTTCATCTAAATCAGTTGCAACAGATTTCATAATTTCAAGCTGAGAGCGAGCTGCTTCTACAGCAGTAGTAGCATGCTCTAATGTATCTGGATCCATTGAAATTGTTGCTGATCCTACCATTTTTTGTGCTGTTTCTACACGGAATTTCACTTCTTCAAAATCATTTACTTCTGATCCCATTAATAATTCCTCCTTTGTATAGTGCGCATTTCACATAGTTTTTGCTCTGTAAAACGGAAATATACAAAGGAATAACAAAGGAGGTTACCAAGTAAGGTAACCTCCTGTTATATGTTGGATTAAAGTTTTACTACGTTAGCAGCTTGAGGTCCGCGGTTACCTTCAGTAATGTCGAAAGATACTTCTTGACCTTCTTCTAAAGCTTTGTAGCCGTCGCCTTGAATAGCAGAGAAATGTACGAATACATCGTCAGCGCCTTCCATTTCGATAAATCCAAAACCTTTTTCGTTGTTAAACCATTTTACTTTTCCTTGCATGTCACAATTCCTCCTAAAAGCGTTTACTATTTTCATTTAGTGAAATTCATTTTAAAAAAATAATATAAACTAAAAATGCTATATTCTTGAATATTCTGCTAAATGATTAATTTAAATATACACGAATTGGGAGAATTTAGTCAAGTAAGCGTTTTTATTTTTTTGTATTTTTAAATAATTTTCCAGTCAAATTTTTAAATAGGTATAGGACAGGCTGAGTATATAATATTCTTAATTGAATGCTATACATAATGAGGTGAAAGAATGAATAAGTCTTACTTATTAGATAATGAAGGAATGAGAACGAGAACCGACATACCGGATTGGGTTGCAAAAGAATTTGAGATTTTTTCAAATGTTGTGTTAGAACCAACTTTTCCATGTTATTTCGGTTTAACAGCTATGAAAAAGAATGAACTTCGTTATTCATTTCTTTCTCATAATGATTGGAGTCATTTACCACATACAATGTTATCTTTTTTAGAGTTAATGAAAGAGAGGCCGATTGTAAGAAGGGGCTTTTTCCTTTTTGTAGAACCGGAATGTGAAGAACAGCCACTCGAATATTACCGTGATTCCTTTTGGAAAGTGTTACAGTATTTACATGAAAACGATAATCAAGCATGGCCAAAGCAAATTCCTGAAGATCCAGACCATTATTTATGGGAATTTTCATTTGGTGGTGAGTCAATATTCGCATTTGGAAATGCGCCAGCTTATAAACAACGAAAAACTAGACATTTAGGGAATTCTCTCGTTATTGGGTTTCAGCCACGCACTATTTTTGATGGATTAGAGGGAGATCGTCCTAAAGGAGCATATTCAAGACAAATGGTTCGTGAGCGAGTTGAAAAGTGGGATCAATTGCCGAAACATCCTAACATTAGTCATTATGGTGACCCAGAGCATCGTGAATGGAAACAATATTTCATAGGAGACGATGTAGAGCCAATAAAAGGGAAATGTCCTTTTCTTCATAGGATAGAAAAGTAAGAGCCATCACCTAGATGGCTCTTTTGTATATTTTGGATAAAAAAGGGTATTTTATTATGAAAGCTAGTCTATTTTTTCAAATTACATCATTAACTAGTAGTAAAGAGAGTAGAAAGGATAGAGCGATGTTTGGAGCAATTATACAGCAAATCGTATTAGGTATATCATTAGCTGCGCCAGTAGGGCCGATTAATATTGAAATGTTAAAACGAGGAATTGAACGTGGGTTTTGGCACGCTTGGGTTGTTGGAATTGGTGGAATGACTGCAGATGTTTTATTTATGCTTCTCATTTATTTCGGTTTATCTTCTATGTTTATGTATACATATGTACAAGCCTTCATGTATTGCACGGGTTTTTTCTTGTTATTTTATTTAGGATTTCAAAGTGTAAAACAAGGAATTTTCGACTCGAATATGGAATATAAAAAAGAAGAGGTAGGTGGCCTTAAGCAATCGTTTATGGCAGGATTTTTAATTGCGATATCCAATCCATTAAATCTTGTTTTTTGGTTTGGTATATACGGAAGTACACTTAGCTCATTACTTACGAAGGTAACGAAACAAGAAGCTTTTTTGTACAGTCTTTGCATTATTGTTGGTATTATTTTATGGAATTTAAATATTGCTTTTTCTGTACATTTTGGAAGAACTTTATTAAAACCAAAAGCGCTTGGCTACATAACAGCCGGAGCAGGTATTATTTTAGTAGGTTACTCTATACATTTTGCATACAAAGCTTTACAGTTGTTCACATAAGATTGAAGGGGAGATTTTTATGTATCGAACCACTATTGACGGAAAAGAAATTATAATTACGTTAGCGCCAAAAATCCGAAAAGAAATTACTGATAGAAATCCACTATATGAAGCGGTATTTCATAATGCTGCAAGATTGTTACAAACAAAGCAACCGACGTTTGCAGTAAATCATGAAATATTTGGGCTCATTATTGGAGAAGTGCAAAGAGGAGAAGTAACAGTGTTTGCAGTGGAACATATTATTCCGAAGCAAAATATATTTGGACCAAACAATTTTTTCTCGACAATAGAACAGCAGGCAAATTTGTAAAGTGAATAGAATAAGAATAGAAAAGAAATAGTCGTAACGATATGTTGCGGCTGTTTTTTGGGAAAAGGGGGAAACAAGATGAAGAAAGTGGGGAAAGAGTTCTTTTTACAACATGATATCGTTATTATGTATAGCATTCTATTTGTTTTCATTATTATTTTAAAAATGCAATTTTTTACGTGGTTTGGCATGTTAGCATGTATGTTTGGGATTGTTTTCTATACACTTAATGAATATATGACACATCGTTTTTTATTCCATATAAAGCCACCTAAAAACACATTTCTATTAAAAATGTTAAGAAGATTGCATTATGATCACCACGTATATCCAGATGATTTAAAACTTTTGTTTTTACCTGTATGGTTTAGTATACCTAGTTTTACTATATATTTACTTATAGCATATGGTATTACAAAAAGTGTTACTATTACACTTTCATTTGGAATCGGAATGATTATTATGCTGCTCGTTTACGAATGGAAACATTATATTGCTCATAGACCGATTCGTCCCGTCACTAAGTTTGGAAGATGGCTAAAAAAACAACATATATTACACCATTATAAAAATGAAAAGTTTTGGTTTGGTGTTTCAAATCCAGTATTCGATTTTATATTTGGAACACTGAAAGACGGAAAAGATGTTGAGCTAAGCGAAACGGCTCGTAATTTAGAAAAGGAAAAAAAGACAAAAGTAGTGCGTTAAGCACTACTTTTGTCTTAATGAGGATAAATAAGTAAAGTGTCACTTTATTTTGAAAAAGTATATTAAAAATTTAGGGGAAATTGCCGAAAAATGTCTATCAAAAAATCTTTGCATGAATGCATGGATTGTCTAAAATGAATATAAGTTTCTGGATATTTATAAAATTTAGTCTTTAGGTATGCAAGGGGGAAGTGTATTTCAAGTAAGAGAGGGGATCGGTTAATGAAACGAGACGATACGTCAGCACGTAAGTTGCAAAATGAGGTGAATTATACAGAGGTCGTTCAGTCGGAAGAATTTCAATTGTTATTAAATACGAAAAAGAAGTTTATCATTCCAATGAGTATTTTCTTTTTTAGTTTTTTTATCGCATTACCTATTCTAACATCGTATTCAAAGGTGCTTAATACACCTGCATTTGGAGACGTTACATGGGCGTGGGTATTTGCTTTTTCCCAATTTATCATGACATGGGCACTATGTATGATTTATAGCAAAAAAGCAGAATCATTTGATGAAATCTCCCGAAAAATTCTGCAAGATATGCAAAAAGGGAGGGGCTGAACTTGAATACTACTGCATTTGCACTATTTTTAATTATTGTTCTTGGTACGCTCGTCATAACCTATTTTGCATCGAAAAAAACGAAAAATGCGAGTGAATTTTATACGGCTGGAGGGGGATTAACTGGTTGGCAAAATGGTCTGGCCATTGCTGGAGATTACATGTCTGCTGCTTCATTTCTCGGTATAGCTGGAGCAATCGCATTAACTGGATTTGATGGATTCTTTTATAGTATCGGTTTTTTAGTTGCTTATCTAGTTGTACTATATCTTGTTGCAGAACCGCTTAGAAATTTAGGAAAGTACACTTTGGCGGATATGATTGCAGCACGCTTTGATGCGAAAAAAGTTCGCGGAGTTGCAGCTCTTAATACGATGACGATTTCTATCTTTTATATGATTGCACAATTAGTTGGCGCGGGTGCACTTATTAAATTATTATTAGGGATTGAATATACGACATCTGTATTAATCGTTGGAACACTTATGACGGTGTATGTTATTTTTGGAGGTATGACAGCAACGAGCTGGGTACAAATCGTAAAGGCTGTATTACTTATGGCTGGTACGTTTATTATTTCTGTTATCGTTTTCGCAAAATTCAACTTCAGCGTGACTGAAATGTTCGCTCAAATGAAAACAGCTACACCTTTAAAAGATTCATTTTTAAATCCAGGTGTAAAGTATAAGGATGGTCTTGATACACTTTCTTTAAATTTAGGACTAGTACTTGGTACAGCTGGATTACCACATATACTTGTCCGCTTTTTTACAGTACGTGATGCAAAAACTGCACGTCAATCTGTCGTATATGCGACGTGGTTAATTGGTGCATTTTATATTATGACGATTTTCTTAGGATTTGGTGCGGCAGCGTTTGTAGGAAATGAAGCGATTATTAAAGCAAACCCAGCTGGTAATATGGCGGCACCTTTATTAGCCAAAGCGTTAGGTGGAGACTTCTTATTTGCTTTCGTATCAGCAATTGCTTTTGCAACGATTTTGGCTGTAGTGGCAGGTCTTGTATTAACAGCAGCATCAGCATTCGCTCATGATTTTTATAATGAAATCATTCGCAGAGGGAAATCAACAGAAAAAGAGCAAGTATCTATGGCTCGTTATGCATCTATTGGAGTAGCGATACTATCTATCATACTTGCATTATTTGCCCAAACATTAAACGTAGCATTTTTAGTATCATTAGCATTTGCAGTTGCAGCGAGTGCAAATCTACCAGTGATTTTATTTACAATATATTGGAAGCGTTTTAATACAACGGGTGCTATTTCTGGTATGATTGTAGGTCTCGTATCAGCTATTGTTCTCGTAGCGTTGAGTCCGAATGTTTGGAACCCTGTAGCTGGAAAAGCTATTTTTGTTGGGGAAGCGATATTTCCATATACAACACCAGGAATTATTTCAATTCCGCTCGGATTTCTTGCAGCATATTTAGGAACGGTTTTATCTAGTAAGAAAGAAGATGAAGCGAAATTTGATGAAATTCTAGTGAAATCTAATACTGGTCATGGCATTAGCGATGCGTCTTCACATTAAATAAAAGAGGAGCTTTTCGATAGATAAGAAAAGCTCTTTTTTCTTTTGTCATTTTCTTGTAAATATTACTGATTTGTAAGTAGGATTTGTCTTAATTTTGTGGAATGAAAATAGCAGGGAGAAATTTAAGTCATCATGGCACCAGCGCAGCTTTTGTGAAAAATAAGTTGTTATGGAAGGTGGAAGTAATGATGAAAACGAAGCAAACTGATGAATTATTAGCAAAAGATGAGCAATATGTTTGGCACGGAATGCGTCCCTTTAGTCCAAATAGTACAATGGTAGGGGCAAAAGCTGAAGGGTGCTGGGTTGAAGATATACAAGGAAAAAGATATTTAGATGGTATGAGTGGCCTTTGGTGTGTCAATAGTGGATATGGAAGAAAAGAGCTCGCAGAAGCGGCTTATAAGCAATTACAAACATTATCATACTTTCCAATGTCACAATCCCATGAGCCAGCTATAAAGCTTGCTGAAAAGTTAAATGAGTGGCTTGGGGGAGAGTATGTTATTTTCTTCTCAAATAGTGGTTCAGAAGCGAACGAAACAGCTTTTAAAATAGCAAGGCAATACTATGCTCAAAAAGGTGAACCACATCGTTATAAATTTATGTCACGTTACCGTGGGTATCACGGGAATACAATGGCGACAATGGCAGCGACGGGACAAGCGCAGCGTAGATATCAGTATGAGCCGTTTGCTTCAGGTTTTTTACACGTAACACCACCGGATTGTTACCGTATGCCTGAAATTGAAGGGCAGCATATTTATGATGTAGAATGTGTGAAAGAAGTCGATCGTGTTATGACGTGGGAATTAAGTGAAACAATTGCTGCATTTATTATGGAACCTATTATTACAGGCGGGGGCATATTAATGCCACCACAAGACTATATGAAAGCTGTTCATGAGACGTGTCAAAAACACGGTGCCTTGCTTATTAGTGATGAAGTGATTTGCGGTTTTGGACGTACAGGAAAAGCATTCGGATTTATGAATTATGATGTGAAGCCAGATATTATTACAATGGCAAAAGGTATTACGAGCGCATATTTACCATTATCTGCAACAGCTGTGAAAAAAGAAATATATGAGGCTTTTAAAGGTAAAGGAGAATATGAATTCTTCCGCCATATTAATACATTTGGTGGAAATCCAGCAGCTTGTGCATTAGCACTTAAAAACTTAGAGATTATGGAAAATGAAAATTTAATCGAGCGATCTGCGCAAATGGGTTCCCTTTTATTAGAGCAACTAAAAGATGAAATTGGGGAACATCCGCTTGTTGGGAATATTAGAGGAAAAGGTCTATTAGTTGGAATTGAATTAGTAAATGATAAAGAGACGAAAGAGCCAATTGATAACGACAAAATTGCAAGTGTTGTAAATGCTTGTAAAGAAAAGGGCTTAATTATAGGACGAAACGGTATGACAACAGCAGGATATAATAACGTTTTAACATTAGCGCCGCCTCTTGTTATTTCAAGTGAAGAGATTGCTTTCGTTGTTGGAACGTTGAAGACGGCGATGGAACGTATTTAATAAATAGAGAGAGGAGCGAGCTTTAATATAAGGCTCGCTTTTGTTTAGTAGGAGGGGACTTTTAATGGATAAATATGATCCGAACAAACATTATCACATCGGATATTATGAAGACGGATATGATTTAGAAGTGATGGCGTACAAAAGAATAAATGAACCAGTTTGGGATGCTTATATTCCGCACTATGAGGCAGACGATTTTTATAAGAAAGTGGAGGGAATGAAGCTAGGTAAATATATAGATGATTATGGCATTATGGTGTATTCATTTGGGAATGATATTGATGATGATGAAGCACGAATTATTTTTGAAAAATGGTTAAAAAAGAACGGGATTGTTTAAAGATAAAACAAAAAGGAGATTGCTATCTTATAAAATAGCAATCTCCTTTTATTATAGTAAATTTATTTACTTGCTTTCATTGCTTTATCTTTTGCACCAAAAGTGTATTTTAACATTGGTGGTGTAATCATTGTAGTTAAAATAACGACAATAACGATTGCTGTAAAGTAATCTTGTGCCAATAGACCTGAAGAAAGTCCTGTTCCTGCAATGATAAGTGCAACTTCACCACGAGAAACCATTCCAGCACCGATAATTGCAGAAGACTTAGCGTCAAATCCAGTCATTCGTGCACCGAATCCACAGCCGATTAATTTCGTTAATACAGCGATAACAGTTAATGCTAAGATGAACCAAATTTGATTGCCGATACCGTCAAATGTAATATTCATACCGATACTAACGAAGAATACGGGAACGAACATAGCGTAAGCAATTGGTTCTACTTTCTTTTCTACTTCATGTTTGTAGTTTGTTTGAGAAATTGCAATACCAGCAGCGAAAGCACCGATAATACCAGCAATTCCTAATAATTCGCCAAAATATGCGAATGAGAAACAGATGATAAGAGCCGCGCTTACGATAGACTCAGATACGCGCAGTGGTGATAACCAGCGCATAATCGCAGGAACACCTTTCCATCCGATTAAAATAATAGAAGCGAAGAATACTACTTTCTTCAAGATAACCATTGTTAAGTTAACATCATCAGTACCTAAGAAGCTCATTGCAAATGCTAATAAAATAACAACAAGAATGTCATCAAATACAGCGGCTCCAAGCATCGTCGTACTTTCACGTGTTTTCATTTTACCTAAATCACGAAGTGTTTGTACGGAAATACTAACACTTGTCGCACATAGAAGTAATCCTAAGAATACAGCGTTTCCTTGTTCCATTCCCATCACAAGACCGGAAACGTAACCACCTACGAATGGAAGAATGATACCTCCGAGTGCAACTGCTAAAGAAGAATTACGATTTGCGTTTAATTCTTCTAAGTCTGTTTCAAGTCCAGCCATAAACATTAAAAGAATAACCCCGACATTACTTAATTGAGTTAGAAGCTCTGAATTTTCAATCCAACCTAATACAGCTGGACCGATAACGATACCGACAATTAATTTACCTAGTACAGAAGGTTGACCTAATCTAACACTAAGATCACCAGCAAGCTTTGTACTTAATAAAATAAGTGCAATTTGAAAGAAAAATTCGAATTCCATCTGATCCTCTCCTCGTCATTTTTAATTTTATCATACGATTTCTCGGAATTTGCCTAATGAAAATATGTAAAACCCATTAAACAAAAGGGTCTGATTACAAGTTCTTTTGAACTCGTAATTTGAACCTGTAATTAATATATAATAGATTTTATAAAAAATCAATGAAAAAATGGGAGCTTTTTGAGGAAGAAGCTGCCTTATTGGGATATAGGTGTAAGAGTAGTGTGTGAATTTTATATGTATAAAATAGTATGAAGTCCTTTTCCATTACAAATAATAAATTCTACATACTATTTCACGAACTATAACTGTGAAAGGGAGGATTTATAATTTGAAGGCATTAAAAAATAACTTGTCTATTGTTGCTTTAGGTGGAGTAAATGAAATAGGAAAAAATATGTATGCTATCCAATATGAAAATGATATTGTCGTCATTGATTGTGGATCTAAATTTCCAGATGAAAGTTTATTAGGGATTGATTTAATAATTCCAGACGTCACATATTTGCAAGAAAATAAAGAAAAAATTCGCGGTTTAATAGTAACGCACGGGCATGAGGACCATATTGGCGGAATACCATATTTTTTAAAACAACTAAATGTACCAATCTATGCAACAAAGTTAACGTTAGGTTTAATTGAAATTAAATTAAAGGAACACAATCTTCAAAATGATACGGAATTAATCGTTATTCATTCAGAATCAGAAATTGATTGTGGTTCTATTAAGGCAACTTTTTTTAAAACGAACCACAGTATTCCGGATTGTCTCGGTATTGTTTTTCATACACCAGAAGGTACTGTAGTACATACAGGTGATTTTAAATTTGATTTAACACCAGTAAATAATCAACATCCTGATATTCATAAAATGGCTAAAATAGGAAGTGAAGGTGTACTAGCTTTATTATCTGAAAGCACAAATGCAGAACGTCCAGGTTTTACTCCATCAGAAAGGTCAGTAGGAGAACGGATAGAGGAAATATTTATGAAAGCAAATAGAAAAGTAATTATTTCTACGTTTGCTTCTAATGTGAATCGTGTTCAGCAAATAGTTGAAGCATGTATAAAAACAAATCGAAAACTAGCTTTGCTAGGGAGAAGTATGGTAAATGTAGTAGAGGTTGCTCTAGAGAAAGGTTATTTACATATTCCAGAAGGTATGTTGATTGAAGCAAATGAGGTAAATCGTTTAGATCCAAAGCAGGTTGCAATACTTTGTACAGGAAGTCAAGGAGAACCAATGGCAGCTTTAGCGCGTTTAGCTAGTGGAAACTATAGACAAGTGGATATTTTACCAGAAGATACGGTTATTATAGCCGCGACCCCTATCCCAGGAAATGAACGTAACGTTTCTCGAATTATCGATAATTTATTTGCATTAGGAGCAAAGGTGATTTACGGATCAGGTAGTTCTACTGGAGTGCATGTATCCGGTCATGCATATCAAGAAGAGTTGAAGTTAATGCTTACATTAATGAAGCCAAAATATTTTATTCCAATTCATGGAGAGTTTAGAATGCTACATCACCATAGTTTGTTAGCAGAATCAATTGGTATTGAAAAGGAAAATATCTTTATCGTACGTAATGGAGATGTTGTAGATATAAGTAATGAAGTGGCAATTCAATCTAGAAGAATACAGGCAGGAAATATATATGTAGATGGATTAGGAATTGGAGATGTTGGAAATGCATTATTACGTGATCGTAAACAACTTTCAGAAGATGGAATGCTCGTTATAGTTATTACTTTTAATAAAGTGGATGGAGAAATAATTTCAGGTCCAGATATTATTTCTCGTGGATTTGTCTATGTCCGTGATTCAGAAGAATTTCTAAGAGAATTAAATAAATTAGCTGTTATTACGATTAATAATTTAAAGAAAGAGAATGTGAATAGCTGGGGTATTTTGAAAAGGGAGGTAAGAGAAGCATTAGGGAAGTATATTTATACAAATACAAAACGAAAGCCGATGATTCTTCCTATAATAATAGAGGTCTAATAGTAAAAAAGAATTCTCGTATGGGAATTCTTTTTTGTTTTGAAGAGAAAATGAACATATAATGAAATAAATAGAAATGGAAGGAAATAAAAGATGTTATTAAATAAACGTTTTACAATTGGAGAAATGGCGAAAATGCATAATATCGCAGAATCTACATTAAGGTATTATGATGAAAAAGGAATTTTTCATCCGTCCATTGTGGATCCTCAAACGAATTATCGTTATTATACAATCGATCAATTTTCACTGTTAGATACGATTAAATTTTTACGCCAGTTAAATATTCCGTTAAAGGAAATTAAGAAATATATTGATGAAAGAAATCCAGCATACGCACTCAATTTACTGGAAAAACAACAAGAGATGATGCTGAAGAAACAAAGAGAAATTGAGTATGCTTTGGCGAAAATGGAGCATAGAATTCATTTAATTAAGAAAGCAACAAAAGCAAAAGCTGAACAAATGGTAATTAAAGAGATTCCGCAGCGAAAAATAACAGCTATTGCGGTTGCCCCGAATACGACGGATGATATGTTTGAGTACTACATTCATTCGTTGCAAAAAAATATGAGGCAAATGGATGATAGTCTATTTTCAGGAGATATAGGTGTGACAATTTCCAAAAAAGCATTAATGCAAAAGGAGTTTCAAGCATATAGCAGCGTATTTATTCTTTTGGATTATATGCCGTATGAAGTGCATACTTCAGATGAAATTAAAGAAGGTTTATATGCTTGTTCTTATCATCATGGACCGTATGAAGAAACAGATGCAACGTACAAGGAGTTACTTACATACATTGATAAAGAAGGTTACGAAGTACATGGAGATTCGATTGAGATTGGATTGATTGATTGGTCTGTAACAGAAAATCCAGAGGAGCAAGTAACAGAAATTCAAATTCCTGTAGTAAAAAAATAAGATGAAAACCTTTGAATTGATTACAAATTTACATTCATTAATATAATTCAGTTACCTATTTTTTAATTCTCTCTTGACCTTCAAGTTACTTGAAGGTTTAAACTGTGAACAGAGAGTTGAAAAAGGAGCATAATAGTATGGAAGCAACAGAAAAATTAAGAGAAAAACCAATTAAAAGTTTATTTATTTCATATTTAATACCAGCCGTTCTTGGAATGGTATTAATGTCAGTGAATATTGTAATTGACGCGGTCATGATTAGTAGAGGAGTTGGGGCGAACGGTTTAGCAGGAGTAAACGTGGCTATTCCAGCGTTTTCGATTTTCTTCTCTATTTCATTATGGATTGGAATGGGCGGGGCAACGTTATATTCCATTGCATTAGGTGAAAATAAACGAGAAAGAGCAAGGTCTATTTTTACTCAATCCATGACGGTAGCAGTTGTTATCGTAGGGATTTTAGCAGCGATTTGCTTATGGAGAATAGAAGATTTAGCATATTTATTTGGTGCAAATGAAGTGATTCTACCATATGCGTTAGACTATTTACACGTATTATTAACATTTGGAATGATATACGTTTTAGAAAATATTTTAAGTACATTCATACGAAATGATGGAAATCCTAATTTAGCAATGGCTGGTCTTGTTGTAACAGCTGTATTAAATATAGTGTTTGACTATATCTTTATTTTTATCTTTGGATGGGGTGTAACAGGTGCTGCTTCAGCGACTATTCTTTCGGCAGCGATTGGTTTCCTTGTATTATTAACTCATTTCTTTAGAAAAAATAGTATTTTAAAGTGGACGAAATTCCATTTTGAATGGGATACTGTCAAACAAATTATGGTGATTGGTTTCCCAAGTTTTACAGCAGAAAGTACGGTTGCAATCGTAACGATTGGTTTTAATATCGCATTCGTCCAATATGCAGGAGAAGTAGGAGTAGCTTCCTATGCGATGGTGAATAGTATTCATGCAATGACATTACTATTATTCTTTGGTGTTGGAGCAGCATTACAGCCAATTGCTAGTTTCCATTATGGGGCAAATTTATCAGAGAGACTTCGTGAAGGATTGAAGTTTGCTGTGAAAATTGCAGTTGTCCTCGGAGGCATTGCGATAATTGTCGGATTATTCTTCGGGAAATATATCATTGGTTTATTTGATGTTCAATCTCCAGAATTATTGGAGTTAACCTTAACAGGTATTAGCTTATTCTTTATCCAATACGTATTTTTAGGTTATAACATTGTGTATGGAGAGTATTTCCAATCAGTACGACAAACGAAGAAATCAGTACTTATTATAATGAGCCGAGGATTACTATTTATTATTCCATTGTTATGGATTATGCCGAAATTATTTGGTATAAATGGAATTTGGCTCGTTATGCCAGTTGCTGAAGTAATGACAGCAATTATCGTATTTACGATGAATCGCATGAAACATCCTGTGCCATTAAATATGGCAGGAGAGAAAGAAGCGATATGATGAAGAAAATCCCCTTAAGCAATTAAGGGGATTTTTTATTCCTTTAAACTAATCGCAAAAGATCCATCTGTTTCTTGAACAGAAGCAAAGGCAACGTTTTTAATATTTGTAATTCCTTTTTCTTTTAATTCTTTATATAACCATTTTTCATCTTTATGTATTAACTTTAAGTTATCGTATTGAATTTGTGAATCGACGATAAGTGCAATTGGTAATCCAGCATACTTAACTTCTATGTTTAAATCTTTTGGAGTTAATGGTACAAGTTCTCTTTTTGGTAAAATACTAATAGCGCCGTTCGCTTCTAAAATAGCGTATTCAATTTCATGAACACTTGGATATCCTGCAACGCGAAGATTAGAAAGTAGTTCTGCAATGGGGTATCTACTTTTTTGTAAGTTCTCAAAAATAATATCACCATGTTTAATTAAAATGATAGGGTGTCCAAGAATAAAACGATTTAGTTTGTTGAATAGGCTTAATTTTGTAAGAAGTAAATGTAAACATGTGATAACAACCATACCGAGAAATGCTTGTAAAGCACCAGAGACGGGTATGGCCTGGAAAGCTAAATAAGATAAAAAGATTATAGCCCCAAAATCATGAGGAGTTAGTTGTGCTAACGCGGATTTACCGAGTAACTTAAGCGATAGTAAAAATAAGATAAAAAAGAACGACACGTTACATAAAAAGAGAAGCAATAGAGACACTCCTTCGTGTAAAGTTGTACTTACTATTCCCGAAAGTAATATAAATATTACCTTTCAGAGGATAAATTAGGGTTTATTGGAATCTGTCTGTATACAAACAAATAAATGGATATTATCATGAAGGAAGTAAAAGAAAATAGGAGTATATGAATATGAGAAAGAAGAAAATAATGAAGGGCATTTTAGTTGTTATAATGATTTGCGCCGTGTATGCGGGTTTTTTACAATATCACATTTATAAGCATGGGCATATGAATGCAACCTACGATGCTGATTACATAATTGTACTAGGATCGAAAGTAAATGGGACGAAACCATCTTATTCATTGCAATATCGTATTGATAAAGCAGCTGAATATTTAAAATCACATGAGAAAACAATCGCTATCGTATCTGGAGGACAAGGAAAAGGCGAAGACATTTCAGAAGCATTAGCAATGAAACAAGGACTAATAAAACAAAATATCGCAGAAGACCGCATTATAATGGAGGACAAATCTACGAGTACAGATGAGAATATTACATTCTCAAAACCGTTAATTCCAGCCGATATGAAAAAAGGTATGATCGTAACAAACGATTTTCACATGTTTAGAGCGAAAAAAATAGCGGCAAAACAAGGTTTACAATTAGAAGGTCTTCCGGCAAAAACACCGAAACCAATCATCATTCCATCGAATGTACGAGAATATTTAGCAATCACACAGTATTGGTTTATGAATCGAATATAGTGAAAGTGATCCCGTCTGAAACTTCAGGCGGGATTTAGTTTGAGGAAAATCTTACAAATATGTCACGTTCGTGAAAGGTAAAGCGATAGTTTCTAGAATGATTTCCTGACATAATGAAGGTAACAAAAACTATTTAGAGGTGAATCGGATGAAAGGAAATAATATTTTATCTTCGTTATGTTACTTTAGTATCTTTTTTGCACCATTTTTACTACCAATTATCGTGTACTTTGTTGCAGAAGATGAAGTGAAGTATCACGCGAAAAAAGCATTTTGGTCACATGTTTTCCCATACGCAATCTTATTTGGAGGACTAGCAGTATCAGGCATGTACGGTTTAGGTTTCAATCAATCTGACGGTGCTGGAATTGGAATGGCTATCACATATGCAGTGTTCATTCTTGTAGGGATTTACTACTTCATTTGGAATATCGTAAAAGGTATTAAAGTTTTGAAAACGGCGTAATAAGATAAGTATAATTTCATTTACCGTATCGATAAACGTTTTAAAAAAGAGTAATTCAAAAAGAATTGCTCTTTTTGTGCTTATAAGTTGTGAAAATTGAAAAAGATATGTTAATTTTTCATTATGAAGAGAAAAAAGGAGTGATTTTCATGAATGAGATCATACATAAGATGGAGCAACATGTTTCAGTTCGTAAATATAAAGAAGAATCAATTCCGAAAGATGTAGTAGAAAAGATGGTGCACGCTGCGCAACATGCAGCTTCATCACATTTTGTACAGGCGTATTCTGTTATATATGTAACAGATCAGGAATTAAAGGCTAAACTAGCAGAGCTATCCGGAAATCGTCATGTGAAGGACTGTGCAGCATTTTTTGTTTGTTGTGCAGATTTAAAACGACTTGAAATTGCATGTGAAAAACATAGTACAGAGATAAAGCATGAGGGAGTAGAAGACTTTATCGTTGCGACGGTAGATGCTTCACTTTTTGCGCAAAACTTAGCACTAGCAGCAGAATCGTTAGGATACGGTATTTGTTATATTGGTGGTATTCGTAATAATCCGAGAGAAGTGAGTGAACTGCTTCATTTACCGGATAAAGTATATCCTGTATTCGGAATGACAGTCGGTGTACCAGATGAAGAACATGGAGTTAAACCACGTTTACCAGTAGCAGCAGTTCTTCATGAAAATGGATATGATGAACAAAAATATGATGAATTACTAAACGAATATGATGAAACGATGAACGCGTATTATAAAGAAAGATCATCAAACAAGAAAAACGTAACATGGACGGAATCAATGAGTTCGTTTATGTCTAAAGAAAAAAGAATGCATATGAAAGAGTTTTTAAGTGAAAAAGGATTAAATAAGAAGTGAGTAAAGAGGCAAACCTGTGATGCAGGTTTGCCTTTTTGAGAAGGAGAAATACCTAAGGCCAGAAAGTTGTTTATTCTTTCTGAACTTAGGTATTTTGTTTGTTATCATGTACATAGAAATAAAAATTAATAATTTTTTACAAAAGTGATAGAAAATGAGAATGAAATACCAATAGTAAGTAAAAGCGGCATAATAGCCGCTTTTTATCGTTTTATTTAGTATTTGATTTGAAATATTTTCCTTATGAAAGAAAGATTATTGCTAATTGTAAACTGTCAATAAAGTTATTTAAGTTTTGATATGGAATACCCCGCCGGAAAATACAGCAATAATTTCGTTTGAACATATCTGTTATTGCACGATCTAAAGCATCTTCTATAACAAGTTCAAACTTTCAATAAGAAGATAACCCCCTGTACAACTTAAAAGAATGTACGTAAATATTTTAAAAATCCGTTGATTAAGCCATTTAAAAATAATTTGACCTATAAACAAACCTAAAAATACAATTGGAATGGCATAAAAACTTGATTCCCAAATGGTTTTGTTTGTGCCAGTAAAGAGTATTTGAGTTACTAGACTAATGAAATATATAAACAGATAAAAAGCTAATGTAGTTGCTCTTAACTTCTCTTTTTCAGTATTAGTTCCTGTAAAATAAAGTAACAGGGGTGGACCTGGCATACCGATACTTGTCGTTAAAAGACCAGATAATCCGCCAACTATGAAATCTCTAGATTGTGTTGATCTAACCTTAACGTTGCATATTAGCAACAATGTTAATAGTAAGAGTAGGATGCTAACTGCTAATTTAAAAGTGTTTATGTTAACGGAAATGAAAATTAAAATGCCAAAAGGAACACCAACTATACTTCCAAAAATAAACCTTTTCAGTAGAACAAAATCAACGTCCATTCTTATTTTCCAAATGAGTGAAATGGAGATAATTAAAGATAAAATAATGTTTATTTGTATAGCTTCTTGTGGTAGAAATAACATAAGTAAGAAAGGGGTTGCCATTATGGAAAAGCCAAAACCTGTACTTGCTTGCAGAATAGAAGCCACTAATATAATACATATGAAAAAGAATGTGATACCCAAAACAGCCCTCCTATTTAATCAAGTTTAACTAGTTAAAGTCTATTATTTAAGTGCAATGTTTCACAAACTTATTTGTATTTTAACATAAATATCTAGTTTTTTCTCAAATAGTGTTGCCATATAAGGCTCTTTAACTAAAAAATCTGACTTGTATTTTTAAACAATTTTATTATGGGGAAACAAATAATGAATGGGATCAAAATGTATTGATTATCATTAAATTATTCACTGAGATCCCCGCGATAAAACAAGAACAGCCATATAAAACTTACAAAAATACAGCATGTAGCTAATAAACAGCCAATCATTTGAGGAGAAAGAATTTCTAACAGCCCTCCTGTAAAAAACATCGATAACTGAATAAGAGATCCGTAAATGGAATAATGGAATGAAAAAACTTTATCTATCATATTTTCGTGTATGTAAGTTTGAAGTAATGTCGTATCAAGTGGAACGATGATTCCTCCTGCTATGCGCATACAGAATAAAGTAATGATACCGATAATAAGTTGATCGGATAGAATGAGTCCGAGAAAGAAAATTCCTTGTAATAAGTAGGCCCAACCGAATACTTTTTTCATTTTTTCTTTATTATGGGATATATAAAGATTAACGAGAAGGCTTCCTATCATAAGCCCAGCCCCTTGAACCGTATATAAAATCCCAATGTTCGTATGGGAAATTTTTTCGGCATAGATCGTTAGAAGTAGTTGATAAGCACCTCCAATAATCCCCCATGAAATGCCGACAAGAATTAATGTTAAAATGATTTTTGTTTGTAATATGTATGTATAACCACCTTTTATATCAGTGAAAAATGCTTTGTTCTTGTTACAAGTATCATGAGCAGGAATACTCGTGTTATAAATAAAATAGGCTGAAATAAAGTATGATAGGCTATTTACTAAAAAAGCGAACTCAATATGTAAAGATTGTGCAATTACTCCGCCCAAAGAAGCCCCCATAATAGACATAAAACCATTAATTGTACTAGAAAGAGAGTTAGCAGTTACGAAATGATTTTGGTGTACGATATTTTTTAGGGTTGCTTGTTTAGCCGGTTCAAATAAACAAGAAAGTACAGATAAACATATATTAGCAATGAAAATAATCTCAATTTTATAGCCTGCGAGTAAGTATGTAAGGACTAGAATTCCCCGTGTAATATCGGTAAAAATCATAATATTCTTTAGAGAAACGATCTACAATTCCGCCTATGAATGGACTAAGAAGAAGCTGTGGTAAACTTTTACTTATAAAAGTAAGTACGATCATAAACGGCGATTCCGTTATGCTGTAGACAAATGTTAATAAAGCTACCGTATGGAACCAATCCCCAAGTACACTTAATGTTTGCCCATAAAATAGTTTATTGAAGTTTTTATTTGTTTTAAGAAGTGTGGAATAAGAAACTGACATAAATAGATTAATCCTTATGTATTGATGATGCTTGAACTTGTTTTTTCCATTCGCTTACATGCACTTTCTCCTCTGTAGGAAGTCCAACAGGTAATTGTGCTTCGTAAAGACCTTTAATCATTGTAATCCTCCTTAGTAAAATGTTTCTTCCTCCATATTAAACGATATTTTATTAGTTGAAATCGCAAATAAGAGGGATATAAATTCATACGAAAGTATGAAAAAAAACAG
The DNA here is from genome assembly GCF_052646455.1 of Bacillus cereus group sp. Bce041. Taxonomy (NCBI): domain Bacteria; kingdom Bacillati; phylum Bacillota; class Bacilli; order Caryophanales; family Bacillaceae; genus Bacillus; species Bacillus cereus group sp. Bce041. Next base: position 270,399 of record NZ_JBQXON010000002.1, on the reverse strand, counting down.
CTCATATTTGAGCTGTTTTTCTATAGTTTTTCGTTCATTTTTCAAGGATAGGATATATTAATATCCGTATCCGCCGCCACCCCAACAGCTACATCCGATGATGATTAGAAGGATGAATAGTACGATAAGCAAAGCAAATCCACCGCCGAAACCAGCGCAACTTCCACCATAACTCATATGTTTTCCTCCTTTTTAGTAAGTTAATCTATATGGTTCATGGACTACTATATACAGTATGTTTTTTGTATAGAAAACGAGCCAGTCTCATTTATAATTAGACAAATGCCTGTAGATTCATTAGGATTGCATGTTAGTGATTTGTAAATAAACCTTTACGTAATTCATAATTTAGGCATAAAAAATAAAAAATTGTAAAAAAAACCATTTTCTTATTTTTTTATGAGAGAATATGTACTATAATTTTACAAGTAATATTATGGGAAAAGGGAGTTTTAGTATAGAGATGGAGATGGGACAATTAAAAAATAAAATAGAAAACAAAAAGAAAGAGTTAATTCAACTTGTTGCGAGACACGGATTGGATCATGATAAAGTTTTGTTATTTAGTCGTGATTTAGATATACTTATTAATAAGTTTATGAACATAAAAGACAAAGTGCATAAATGAAATTTATAGTTTTTTATATTAAGATGTTTCACAGGAAGGAGAGGAAAGTAATTGGAACATTTACAGGAAGAATTGTATAAACAAATAAAAGAAGAAAAAGGTACAGTTACAATTTTCTTAAAGAGTGGCGTTAGAATAGTAGGAGAAATTGTTGGAGTGGATAAATTTACAGTTTTAATCTTAGTGGATGGAAAACAACAGCTTATTTATAAGCAGGCTATATCAACAATAATGAAATAAGACACTCTTGTTGAGTGTCTTATTTCATTATTGCTTGCATGCCTCAACATCAATGCCGGCAGCAATTAACTTCTTTTCTCCATCTTGTTCAATAATTTTTTGTAATTTAGATAGGAAAGAATCAAAGTTTGTATGCTTTGCTACTTGGAACGTCATTTTATGTTCAATTGGTAGCCACGTATCAATATCAGCTTCGTTATGCTGGATTTTCACCTCAAGTTTATCGAGTGCATTAGCAACTTGTGCTTCGTACGTTTCTTTCGCTTCAAACTCCATCCATAAGTCATATAATTCCTCGCCGAGAGAACCTGTTAACGTTTGTTTAATATTTAAAATAGCCTCCAGTTCATTTTTTTGTTTTTGTAGCTGTAATTCATGACTATTCATTGTATCAAATGCAGGGATATCACCAGCTTCGGCTTCGACTAGGTCGTGAATAATAACCATTTTAAGTAATTTCTCAATATTTACTTTTTGATCCAAATAAGGTTCAACTAAAATGGCCATTAGAGACATACGCCATGTATGTTCGGCAACACTTTCTTGACGTCCGTTGGAAAGCCAGCTATGTCGCATTTCATATTTTAGTTTTTCTGCTAATGCAATGACTTGTAAAATGTTGTGTTCCATCGTGATCCTCCTCATTTATTCATAATATAATTCTAATATAGAAATGAAATGTGTCAATTTCATGAGTATATTGCGATAAACAGATGATAAGCGTATAATACATGTTATATGTGAAAACGTATTATTAAAATAAAAAAATGTTATATAAAAATGGAAAGGAAAGGGCAGAAATATGGGAGAGAAAAATCAAGTATTAGCTAGACCACAAAGAAGAAAAAGGAAGTTTGATATTTCTAGCCCAGTGGGCATTATAGTAGGTTTCATTATAGTGATAGCGGCAATTATGCTTGGCGGCGGTGGAATAAAAGCTTTCAAAAACTTTTTAGATGTTTCATCTATTTTAATTGTCATAGGGGGAACAACAGCGACAATTGTTGTGGCATATCGATTTGGAGAAATAAAAAAATATACGAAAAGCATTTTTACTGTTTTACATAGAAGAGAAGAAGATTTAGAACAGTTAACGGATTTGTTTGTCGATTTTTCGAAAAAGTCTAAAAAGCACGGCTTGCTTTCTTTAGAGGTAGATGGAGAGCAAGTGGATAATCCTTTTATTCAAAAAGGAATTCGATTAATGTTAAGCGGTTACGATGAAGATGAATTAAAAGAAGTGTTATTGAAAGATATTGAAACGGAAGTGTATGAGTTAAGAAAAGGAGCAGCATTATTAGATAAAATTGGTGATTTTGCTCCAGCTTGGGGCATGATAGGGACTTTAATTGGTCTTATCATTATGCTCCAAAACTTACAAGATACATCGCAAATTGGTACAGGGATGGCAGTTGCGATGTTAACGACATTATATGGGTCTGTACTTGCGAATATGATTGCAATCCCTCTTGCGGAAAAAGTATATCGTGGTATTGAAGATTTATATACAGAGAAGAAGTTTGTAATAGACGCAATTTCAGAATTGTATCGTGGACAAATCCCTTCTAAATTAAAGTTGAAACTGGATACATACGTATACGAAACAAAGGTAAAAAAGGTAAAAGGAGCAGCCTAATATTTCAAGGAGTGGTATGATGAGTAAAGGACCGCAAAAGGGATCGCCTCGTTGGATGACGACTTTTACAGATTTAACGATGTTATTATTAACTTTCTTTGTATTACTAGTTGCTACATCAAAGCAAGATGCAGTAAAATTGTCAAAGATGCTTGAAAAGTTTAGTGATACGGGGCAAGTAGATGCAAAAGTAATGGAAAATACAATACCAGATATTTCACATGAAAAAAATGATGAAAAAATGATCTCAAAAAAGAGAATGGATGAATTATATAAGAAGTTAAAAGCGTATGTAGATAATAACGGTATTAGTCAAGTGAATGTATATCGGGAGGATACAGGGGTAAGCGTCGTTATAGTAGATAATTTAATATTTGATACAGGCGATGCAAACGTTAAGCCCGAAGCGAAAGGGATAATAAGTCAATTAGTTGGATTTTTTCAATCCGTACCTAACCCAATTGTTGTAGAGGGACATACAGATAGTAGACCTATTCATAACGAGAAATTTCCTTCTAATTGGGAGTTATCTTCAGCACGAGCGGCAAATATGATTCACCATTTAATTGAAGTGTATAATGTGGATGATAAAAGGCTAGCTGCGGTAGGATATGCAGACACAAAGCCAATTGTACCAAATGATTCACCGCAAAACTGGGAAAAAAACCGTCGCGTTGTTATTTATATAAAAGAGTAGTATATTATTATTTTAATAATAAAATAATAAAAATACGAAAATTCTTTTAAAAAAATATTAAATTTTATCATTTTATTTTGTATAATGAGTGAGAATGATAAGGTGAAATATTAAGATATATTTATACATAGAAGGAGAGAATTAAAAAGAATGGCACATAAAATTTTAGTAGTAGACGATGCGATGTTTATGCGAACGATGATTAAAAACTTATTAAAAAGTAATGCTGACTTTGAAGTTATCGGCGAAGCAGAGAATGGGGTAGAAGCGATTCAAAAGTATAAAGAACTTCAACCTGATATTGTAACATTAGATATTACTATGCCAGAAATGGACGGGCTTGAAGCATTAAAAGAAATTATTAAAATTGATTCAAGTGCAAAGGTTGTTATTTGTTCTGCAATGGGACAACAAGGTATGGTATTAGATGCAATTAAGGGCGGGGCAAAAGACTTTATTGTAAAGCCATTCCAAGCCGATCGTGTAATTGAAGCTTTAACAAAAGTAGCAAATAGTTAATATAGAAGGGGTGCCACAAGGAATCAAAACAGTGATAGCGGATCGACGTGTGGCCCCCTTTTTTCTCATTATAAAACACTAAATTGTTATACATAAATGAAATGTTTGTTAGACAGGTAGGGGATAAAAATGCAAACAGATCTATTAAATATATTTTTCGAAGAGTCAGAAGAACATTTACAGTCGCTAAATGAAAATGTGCTAGTGTTAGAGCAAAATCCTGCTGATATGGATGTTGTGGGAGAAATATTCCGCTCCGCTCATACATTCAAAGGTATGTCTGCGAGTATGGAATTTACGGAGATGGCTGATTTAACGCATAAGATGGAAAATGTGTTAGATGAAATTCGTCATGGAAATATAGTTGTAAATGCGGATATTATTGATGTGATTTTTGAGTGCATTGATAATTTGGAGAAGATGGTTGCAGATGTGCAACAAGGTGGAATGGGCAATATTGATGTAGCCTCAACTAAACAGAAATTAGAAGCGTTATTGAACGGCAATGTAGAAACTCCTACGGAACATATAGAGCAAAATCATATAGACAACGATGATGCAGTTTCGCATGAAGTGCATATAACAGTTGAACAGCAAGCGATTTTAAAAGCAGTACGTGCCATTATGTGTATTGAAGCATTGCAAAATGTAGGGAATATACAAAAAACAGCTCCGAGTATTGAAGAAATTGAAGCAGATGCTTTTGGATTTGAATTTACAGTATTTATGGATACGGATTGTAGTATAGAAGAATTGAAACAAGTAGTACTTCATGTTTCTGAAATTGAGAAAGTGGAAGTAAAGCAAGGAGAACCTATATCGAAGGAAGTAGCTTCTAAAAAAGTCGTTACACAAGAAGTTGTGCAAGTAGAAGAAAAGCTACAACCAGCTGTGGCTACGCAGGTAGAATCACCAATAGAGGTAATGAATCAACCTTCAAGTGCTATGCCAGCTAAAAGTACTACAAAAACGAAAAATGCTAAAGTGGAGAATCGTTCAATTCGTGTTCAATTAGAGAAAATCGAAAGATTAATGAATATGTTTGAAGAAAGTGTAATTGAACGTGGGCGCATTGATGAATTGGCTCAAACGATTCAAAACAAGGAGCTAATTGAACATTTAAATCGATTAGGCGATATTTCAAAAGATATTCAAAATGTACTATTAAATATGCGTATGGTGCCGATTGAAACTGTGTTCAATCGTTTCCCGCGTATGGTACGTATGTTAGCGAAAGATTTAGGGAAAAAAATCGATTTACAAATTACAGGTGAAGATACTGAAGTAGATAAAATTGTTATTGATGAAATCGGTGATCCGCTCGTTCATTTAATTCGAAATGCAATCGATCACGGTGTTGAAACTGTTGAAAAACGACGTGATGCAGGTAAAAATGAGACAGGTACGATTAAATTAGAAGCCTTTCATAGTGGAAATCATGTCGTTATTCAAATTACGGATGATGGAAACGGTATTAATAAAGGGAAAGTATTAGAAAAAGCGATTAAAAATGGCGTTGTAACTGAAGCAGATGCGAATAGATTAACAGATCGTGAAGTGTTTGATCTTATTTTCCAACCAGGATTTAGTACAGCTGAAGTTGTATCAGATCTTTCTGGACGCGGTGTCGGATTAGATGTTGTAAAACATACGATTCATAGTTTAGGTGGACATTTAATTATTGATTCTGAGGAAGGAAAGGGAAGTACATTTAGAATTGAACTTCCATTAACGTTATCTATTATTCAATCTATGCTTGTTCAAACTAATGATAAGCGTTATGCTTTACCTCTTGGAAATATCGTTGAAGCAATTCGAATTAAGAGAGAAGACATCCAATCCTTACAAGGAAAAGATGTGTTAAATTATCGTAATCAAATTATTGAAGTGAAACATTTAAGTACTGTATTTGGTGAAAAAACAGTAGATGAGGCGTTTGCGTCATATGATGGTCAAATGGTTCCTGTGTTAATTGTTCGTAATACACATCGCAGCTATGGACTTATTGTAAACACAATTATCGGTCAAAGAGAAATAGTCTTAAAGTCATTAGGTGACTTCTTTGCAGAGAGTTCTAACTATTTCTCTGGTGCGACGATTCTCGGTGATGGACGAGTGGTCCTCATTTTAAACCCAGAAGGTTTATAATAGGAATGAAGGAAAGCTCCCCACTTGTATACAATTGGGGAGCTTTTTGGCTAATCGCTACGAATCTAATAATGGGAATACATACATATTAACGTTTTATATAATAAGTTTGTTAAAATTAAATGAGAGTTTATATTATTTGATAGAAAAACAGAAATGAGGAGGCAGGGAAAATGCCTGAGCAACACACAAAAGGGGATACGAGCACGATTGTGCTAGAAAAAGAAAATGAGCATTTAACGCCTCAAGAATGCGATATTCTTGGCGAAATTGCAAATATATCATTTGGTTCAGCTTCGACTGTATTATCAACAATTTTAAATAGGCAAGTAAGCATTACTGCTCCTCGCATAGAGTTGGTAGATTTATATGATTCAAGAGATGTCGAAGTTCCACATGTTGTATTAAACATTCATTTTACAAAAGGATTAGATATGGAAAACCTTCTTGTCCTTAAGCAAGATGTTGCATTATCCATTGCTGATTTAATGATGATGGGAACAGGTGAAGTGGAGGACGGAAAAGAACTTGGTGAATTAGAGCTAAGTGCTGTACAAGAAGCGATGAATCAAATGATGGGATTCGCAGCTACATCTATGTCGGAATTCTTCCAAGATACAGTAGATATGTCTCCGCCGACGATTAAAGTTGTAAAGTTATCAGAAGAAATGGAGAAAATTTCTGAAATCGATGGGAATCATACGATTGTTAAAGTGTCGTTTGATTTAAAGATAGATAATCTTGTAAACTCTAAACTTGTACAAATTGTTTCAGTTGATCATGCGAAACAAATGGTAAATAAATTAATGCAATTATCTGGTGAAGTAGAAGAAACAGTCGAACCAGCAGAAGTAGTGGAAACTGAGATTGTAGAAGAACAAGTTGAAAAAGAGCATTTAACACAAGAAGAGAAAGATGTACTTGGTGAAATTGCAAATATTTCAATTGGTTCCGCTTCAACAGTATTGTCAACGCTTTTAAATCAGCCAGTTACAATTAGTACACCAAATGTGGAAGCAATCAATGTTCGTCATTATGATGGAGTACCAGTGCCATTTGTTATTTTAAATGTTGACTTTGTTGAAGGGCTAAAGAATGAGAATGTATTCGTATTTACGAAAGATGTCGCCTTAACAATGGTAGATTTAATGATGATGGGAACAGGGGAAGTTGATCCGGAAAAAGAGCTTACTGAATTAGAACTGAGCGGTATTAAAGAAATTATGAACCAAATGATGGGTCACGCTGCTACGGCGATGTCAGAAATGTTCCAAGAAAAAATGGACATGACGCCGCCAAATGTTAAATTTGTAACGTTAAAAGAAGAAATGGAGTATTTGGGAGAGTCAATGGAAGTGGACGAACTCGTTCAAATTACGTTCAATCTTGAAATTGGTGATCTGCTTCAATCGAAAATGTATCAAATTTTACCAATTTCTGAAGCGAAAGAAATGGTAAGGCGACTTCTGTATCCAATGGTGGAAGAAGAAGAGATTGCCACAGAAGAAATTGAAGAAGAAAAAATTGTAGAACCAGTTGTGCAACCTATTGAATTTAAAGAAGTAAAACAAATGGAACCAGTATATATGGACACGTCCATTCTACAAAATGTAGAAATGAACGTGAAATTTGTATTTGGAAGTACAGTGAAAACGATTCAAGATATATTAAGTTTACAAGAAAATGAAGCAGTTGTACTAGATGAGGATATTGATGAACCAATTCGTATTTATGTAAATGATGTATTAGTGGCGTATGGTGAACTTGTAAATGTAGATGGATTTTTCGGAGTAAAAGTGACGAAATCACTATAAGGCATTGAAATAGGAGTTTGAACTAGTAGATGAAAAACGTAAAGTTTTTTCTAATGAGTTGGCTATGCATACATGTGTGCTTGTTCTTCCCCTTGCAAAGTCAGGCTGAGGAACAAATTGAGTCAGATCAAAAAATAAATGAAGTGAATGTACAAGAAGAAAATAAGGAATCTCAAGAATCGTCAGAACAAGTGGAAACGAAACAAGATGAAGAGAAACAAAAAGAAGAGAAACAAAAAGAGGAGAAACAAAAAGAAGCAGAACAACAAGAAGTAGTAAATAAACAATTGAGTGAAAGAAAGATAGAAACAGAACAGGGAATTATTACAGTAAATAAGCCGGAGCTTAAAGTTGGCGAAGAGGTGCGAATTGCTGTAGAACCAAATGGGAAAAACATTCAAAGTATGGAAGGTATATTGCAGTTACAAAAAAATGGGGAGCAATATGCGCAAGAAAGAATGTTATCTTTTGAGTATGATGAAGAAACGAAGAGCTGGGTTGCTAACTATAAAGCAGGGGATTTTGATTTGCAAGGTGATTGGAATCTTCAGCTCGTTCAAAGTTACAAAGAGAATGAGAAAGAAGAGCTCATAAAAAATGAAGTGAAAGTCCCGCTCATTCGTATTAAAAATGAAACGCCAACTATAGATAAAGAATTGCCAAAGTTACAGAAAGTTACTATTGATGAAGTAAAAGAGAACTTAGTTGAACGAAAACAGGGAGATTCTATACATATACGAGTAAAAGCGTCAGATATAGAATCGGTTGTAAAAGAAGTGCGCGTTACATTAAAAGGGAAAGAAAATAAAGAGCTTTCCTTTTTATTAGACTACAACAAGCATGATATGGATTGGCAAAAAGTATTTGAAATAACAGAAGCATTGCCGGTTGGGCCATACGAATTACTTGTAGAGATAATAGATGCAGCAGGTAATAAACTTGTTGAGGAAAGTGAATATACCATTTCTGTTTTGGTGCCAAAAAACGAAGATGATAAAAAGATAGAAGAGAAAGAAAAAGAAGAAAAATTAGATAATAAACTAGAAAATGAATTAGAAGATAAGAAAGAAAATGAGAAACAAGAAGATTCGAAAGTCAAAAACCCGCTTCCAGAAGAAAATTTGCCAGTTGTTCAAATTCCGACGCAAGATGAGATAGTAAATAAGTTTATAAAAGAACCGTTGAAAGAGAAAGAGGAATTTACTTACGTTATAAAAGAGCCGTTCGAAGACAACAAGGAAGTACATAAGGGGAAGGACCAAAAAGAGAAAAATAACAAACAAGTTGCCTCTAAAAAGAAAGAACAAAAAGAAGAACCGAAAGACAAGAAAGAAGAAAAAGGTGAACAGGGAGTGCAAGCTTCTGATGTGTTTACTATCATGTCAGGTTTATTCGTACTGTTTTTAGTTTTAAAGAGTAATAAAGAATGGGGCTAATTATTTCATAGTAGTGGAGGCGCCTAAATGGAGATTAAACGTACGACAATTGAAGATAAGGCGTTACAACCATTAAAACAGCCTGCAGCTATTTCGGAGCATGAAATCCAGAAAGAACGAAAGCGTAGCAATTTAGTGTTTACTGGACAGTCTAAAATTATTTCGAAAAATAATGAAATAGGTATTTTACTTGCAAGTTTAAGTGATGGAAAGATTATGAAGGAAATGCTTTCTAAAGAGATGGATACAGTGTTACAACTTTTTAAAAAGTTACACATGTTATCTGGAGAAGGTAAGCAAACAGAAAAAATATTTGAACAAGTAATTAGAAGCCTACAAGGGCTTGTTAAGCAGGCGCATATAAAAGAACTTCCTTTGTTAGATGGAACATATGATTTCGCTGAAGTACAACTATCATTTGGTAGAAAAGTACATATTCCGTTACTAGATGTGAGTGCACTTATCTCTAGAGTGGAAAGTGATTCTTCAGAAGAAAATATAAATTTGATGGTAACGGTTATTACTGCTTATATAACGAAACTGTCTAACGAAACAATTTTAATTAGCGTTACAGACCGTATTGCTAAAAATCGGGATGTAAGTGTATGGAGAGCGCTTGCGGAAATGAACATGACACAATTGTCACAGGCGTTGAAACATACGGTGCAAGAACATAAATGGTCTATGACGTTTCTTTTTCTCTTTATATGGATTGTCGGTATTATTTTAATTCGAGTTATGTAAAAAGGTCGTCACTCCATTGTGACGACCTCTTTTATATTTTTTCGTAGAAGAATGTATCAAATCGCTGAAGATTGTAACGTTCGGGTGTTAAAATTTGTTCCGTACTACCAACAAATAGTACACCGCCTTTTCGTAAAGAACGACTAAATTTTTCATAAAGTTTTACTCTTGCTTCTTCTGTAAAATAAATCATTACGTTACGACAAATAATCAAATCATAATTTGTATCGAACGACTGCATTAAAAGGTCGTGCTGTTTGAACGTAACGTTTTGTTTAATGTTTTGATGCAATGAATATATATCATTCTCTTTTGTGAAATGACGTTCTTTCAAATCATTAGGTAATTCCTTCAGAGAACGTTCTGTATATTGACCGCGTTTTGCGGTTTCTAAAATATGAAAATCAAGATCTGTTGCTTGAATTTCAAAACGAAATGGAGCTAGATGCTTTGATAAAATTAAAGAGAGTGTGTACGGTTCTTCACCAGCAGCGCAAGCGGCACTCCATACCTTTAATTTTCCGCTATTTTGTTCGAGTAATTTTGGTAGTGCTTTCGACTCTAAAGTTTGCCAGCGTTCTTTATTTCTAAAAAACTCTGAAACGTTAATTGTAATATAGTCAATAAAATTTAAAAATAAATTTTGATCAGCGCGTAATTTGTTTAAAAAATTAGTGTAGTTTTCGAAGCCTTTTCTCGAAATGAAAGCATCGATTCTACGGCGCATTCTATCTTGTTTATAAGAAGCGATATCCATATTGAATTGTTGTTTAAAACTCGCGATAAAATGATCATAATCTTGTTCAATTATCATATTTACAATGGGCACAATAATGATATTGTGCCTCCCCCTTTACATCATACGAATTTTTTGTTCAAAGCTTTTTTTCATTTGCTTTTCATGTAATCCTGGTAAATCATAAATGACAGCATCAATACCTGCTTCTTTTGCAACATCGACAGGGATAACAGATGTATGTTTGTCCCCATTATAAAAACAGAGAACTAAATCAGTGTCTTCAATAATTTGTTTAACAAAAAACATATAATCTGATCGGTAAATGGAGTCAGAAGGATGATCAAAAGCAACATATTCGGCTCCGTGTTTTTTTAAGTAATCAACGACTTCTTGAAATTCATCTGTTATTGCTTGCAATGGTTGCAGCGTGTAAAGGCATAAATTTTGAGCGAGTCTTTCATTCTCAACGAAAAAACGAAGAACCTCATTTTCAATAGATTTATAACATAATATGTAAATTTTATGTTTGTGAGCATAGTCAGTTAGAAATTTTTTAATTTCTTCTTGATCTAATGCTGTTAATTGATTTGAACCACAAAGGAAAATATTCATAGAATTGTGCCACCTCATGCTAAATTGTAACATATCTTTTATAAAAAATAACTGCAAAATATTACTGTTCAGAGTATAATTATAAATAACTGGATTTTACGATTAAGTTTAGGAAGAAATAAAAAAATAAATAGGTGATATATATGCTACGTTCTATCTCGCATAATCCAATTTTATCGCATATACCGCCTGCTACTCAAATGCCGAAAGAAGCAAATGTCAGGACAGGACTTGCATTTTCGGATAATTTGCATGCAGATCCGAAAAAAGATAAATTACTAGAACAAATGGAAGCGTTTGTCGATAATATTGGAGAAATTAAAGAGAAAATTGAAATGGAATTAACGCTTGATAATGTAATGGAATACAAAAATACAGTAAAATCATTTTTGAATTTTTACGTTGATAATGTATTGCAGTATAAAGATGTCATGTCTCGTCACCCACGTTACGGATATTCACAGAAAATGACGATTGTGAAACAGGCAGAAATGGGATTGAATGAATTAGAAGATGTGATGAATTTAATTAATACGAAAACAGGACATTTAGAAATGTTAAATCAAATTGGAGAAATCCATGGTTTAATTGTGAATTTAGTCTTGTAAAAGGAAGGAAGCTATATGTACATACAATTATATGAAAAACTCGTTATTATTCAAAAAGCGTATGAAAATATTCAAGCGCTTGGAGAGCAAATATATGAGAATTTAAAAAATAAAAATGTAAATGCAGTTCAAAAGTTGCAAGTAGAGCAATTGCAGTACATTGATGGTTTAAAAGGGTTATCAAGCTCATTTGAAGAAATGGTTGTTCAGTTCTGTAAAGAACAAGGAGTTGAATCGTTTCGTGTAAGTGCGTTATTTTCGTATTTTTCTCAAGAAGAAATTGAAAAAATGGAAGAATTACAAAAAAACGTAACTGAATTAGAAGAGAATGTAAAAATGATTCTTTTGAAAAATCAATATTACTTAAACGTACTATTAAAAACTACAGAAAGTATTGTGGATTCTGTTTCTGAATATAACTTAGAGCGAAACAATAATTCGCAAATCTTTATGAACGAACTATTGTAAAGGAGAAGTGAAGCTTTATGAGATTATCTGATTATAATACACCGCTATCGGGCATGTTAGCGGCTCAAATGGGGTTACAAACAACGAAACAAAACTTGTCTAACATTCATACACCGGGTTATGTGCGTCAAATGGTGAATTACGGATCTGTTGGAGCAAGCAATGGTCATACGCCAGAACAGAGAATTGGTTACGGTGTACAAACGCTAGGTGTTGACCGTATTACTGATGAGGTAAAGACGAAGCAGTTTAATGATCAATTATCTCAGCTCTCTTACTATAACTACATGAATTCGACTTTATCACGTGTAGAGTCTATGGTTGGAACGACAGGAAAGAATTCATTATCTAGTTTAATGGACGGTTTCTTTAATGCCTTTCGTGAAGTGGCGAAAAATCCAGAACAACCAAACTACTACGATACATTAATTTCTGAAACTGGGAAGTTCACAAGTCAAGTCAATCGTCTTGCGAAAAACATAGATACAGTGGAAGCACAGACGGCAGAAGATATTGAAGCGCATGTTAATGAATTTAATCGTCTTGCTGCTAGTTTAGCAGAAGCGAATCATAAAATTGGACAAGCAGGTACACAAGTGCCAAATCAACTTTTAGACGAACGAGATCGCATCGTTACAGAGATGTCTAAGTATGCAAATATAGAAGTATCTTATGAATCTATGAATCCTAATATCGCGAGTGTTAGAATGAATGGTATTTTAACAGTAAATGGACAAGATACATATCCACTTCAATTAAATAAAGAAAAAGACCCAATGTCAGTTGAGATTTACGGTTCAGAAATCAATGTAACTAGCGGAGCGATAAAATCAGCGATTGACACGAAAGCGAAGATAGTTGATTATAAAAAAAATCTTGAAGACTTAATGAGTTCGATGAAAAATCAAGTGAATACAGTGATGGGAAAAGATTTCTTCGTTGGAGATCATGCGAAAGATATGAAGTTAAATCCAGAATTCCAAAAAGATATTTCGAAAATGAAAATATCTGCTGAAACAGCAAATAAACTAGCAGCAGTTACAGAGGACGATTATAAAGAAGGTCTTTCTTATAAACAAGCATTAGATCAATTTATAGTTCGTGTTGCATCTGATAAAAGTGCAGTAAATGGTTATCAAAAAATTCATGGCGACTTACTAGAAGGTATTCAACAAGAAAAAATGAGCGTTGAAGGTGTAAATATGGAAGAGGAAATGGTAAATTTAATGGCCTTCCAAAAATATTTCGTCGCAAACTCTAAAGCTATTACTACAATGAATGAAGTGTTTGATAGTCTATTTTCGATTATTCGATAAGTGATAATAATTGATTGGAAATATATAAGGAGGAGATAGAAATGAGAGTATCTACATTTCAAAATGCAAACTGGGCAAAGAATCAGTTAATGGATTTGAATGTGCAACAACAATACCATAGAAACCAAGTAACTTCAGGGAAGAAAAATCTTCTTATGAGTGAAGATCCACTAGCAGCGAGTAAATCATTTGCGATTCAACATTCATTGGCGAATATTGAACAAATGCAGAAAGATTTAGCTGACTCAAAAAATGTATTAACACAAACTGAAAATACTTTACAAGGTATTTTTAAATCTTTAACGAGAGCAGATCAATTAACGGTACAGGCATTAAATGAGCCAAATGGTGAAAAAGAATTGAAAGCCATTGGTGCAGAGATTGATCAAATTTTAAAACAAGTTGTATATTTAGCGAATACGAAAGAGCAAGGTCGTTATATTTTCGGTGGTGATAGTGCAGAAAAGTCACCATTTACAGAAGATGGTACGTACCAGGGCGGAAAAAATGATGTGAACTGGCAATTAAATGATGGTTATGAATTAAAGGCATTTCGTAACGGAGAAGCATTATTATCACCGGTTATAAAAACGTTAAAACAGATGAGCGAAGCGATGCAAAAAGGTGACCAAAAAGCGTTACAACCGTTATTAGGAGAAAATAAGAAAAACTTAGATGGCATCATTAACCGTACAACTGAAGTTGGTTCAACAATGAACACAATGGAGACGTTTAAAACAATTTTAAGTGAGCAAAATTTAGCGCTTCAAGAAAACCGTAAAGAAATTGAGGATGTCGATTTAGCGGTCGCGATTTCTGACTTGGCATATATAAATGCAACGTATGAAGCGACGCTTAAAGCGGTTAGTACGATGAGTAAAACAAGTATTTTAGACTACATGTAATCTATAAGGAGTGAGAAAAATGGCAGGAACAACGATGACAGGTATTGGTGGTAGACAACAAATTTGGAACCTCGGAAATAATATAATCGATACTTCTAATCTAGTAGAATTAGAGATGCAAGCGTTAGATATGAGGAAAACACCGTATGCTACTGAAAAGCAAAAACTTACGCAAGATAAACAAGTATATGCAAGTTTAAAGACACAATTTAATCCTTTTACTCAAGTGTTTAAAGATTTAGCAGCTTTTAAAGGGAATGAGAAAAAAGTAACGACAACACAAGAAGGCTACATTAATGTGAAAGCTGATGGTGGGGCGATTGCAGGAACTTTTAATATGACGATTACACAGCTTGCACAGCGTCATCAAATAGCTTCAAATGACATTAAAGATATAAATGCGAAGCTTCCTAAGGATGAAACATTAAAACTAGGCGGTAAAGAATTAAAAGTAACAACTGATATGACATATAAAGATTTAATTAATAAGATTAATGATGGAGATTATGGCGTATCAGCTTATACACTTGGAAATAAAATTTTCATGACCTCGAAAAAAGAAGGAACAGATGGAGTAATTAAGTTTGAGGGGAACACATCTACACTATTTCAAGATATTGGTTTAGCTAATGCGGATGGCCTAGCGCTTAATACAATCAATGAAGCACAAAATGCTAAATATAGTATTAATGGTATTACAGATGAAAGTTTTACTAATACAATTGAGGCTCTTCCGGGCGTGAAAATTGAATTGTTAAAAGTAACTGAGCCGAAAGTAGAAGGGACACCAGATACCGGTACAACCACAGATCCAAAAACAAAAGGTGTAGAATTAAAATTTACGGTAAGTGATTCCAATGTAACAGACACAGCCAATATTATTAAAAAGATGGTAGCAGAGTATAATAAAGCAGTTTCTACAGTTGACCTTTTTGCTGGGAAAGATGGAGTTTTCCAAGGGCAGGTAATTATGCAAAGCGTACGTCAAGCGATGAACAATGTTGCAACATTTTCTCAAGATGGTAATTATTTATTCACATTTGGTATTCAATTAAAGCAAGATGGAACGATGGAAGTTAATGATGAAAAATTAACACAAGCACTAAAAGAAAAACCCGATGCAGCGAAGCAATTTTTCTTTAGTTCTAACGGTTTAGGAAAAATGATGGAAGAACCACTTGATAAAATATTCGGTGATAAAGGTGTAGTTGGAGAACGTGTAAAAAACATTGATTCGCGTGTAAGTGATTTAGATAAAAAGATTAAAGATATTGAAACGCAAAACTTGCAAAAGCAAGATGAAATTGTGAAGAAGTATCAAAAGCTAGAGAGTACATTAGCAGCGCTTGATAGCCAACTAAAAACAATTAAAGCAATGACAAAACAAAAAAGTGATGATTAATGAAAGTTGAGGAAGTGATCGTATGCAAGCATGGCAACGTTATATGCAAAATGATATTATGACGAGTAATCCGATTAAAAATACAATTTTTATTTATGAAAGATGTATTGTAGAGTTTCGTAATTTAGAAGAACTTTTACATACTTTTAAACTTCAAGAAGGGGACGCACTTCTTGAAAAATTAGAACGTATTTTTGAAGAACTAAAGCTTCAATTAAATCCTGAGATTACGAAAGATTTATATGATAGTCTCTATGGTTTATATGATTGGATTAGCATTCAAATTCAAACGATGAAAGTAACGCGTGAAGCGAAAGATATTGATGCAATTGTGAAAGTGTTACAAGATTTAATAGACGGTTACCGCGGAGCACTTGAAAATGAACAATGATATTTATCGGACGTTTGTCAGCTGTTTTAATGAAATCGGTGAATTGCAAGTGTCAGACAGAGAGTTTGCTGAGAAGAGTGAGATGTTAAATCGCTGGATGATGACATTGGATGAAGAAACGCGTGCACAAGTTGCAGCAGAAGTAAGCCCGTTCATTATTAAGGCAGCACAGCATATTCGGGATAAGCAAAAGATTTTGGAAGAAATGATTATGACAAATGATGGGCGAATGAAGGCTAATTCATTTTACGGTAAATATTAATAATAACGTCTGGAAACAGGTTCCCCTTTTAAAAGGGGGTCTATTCCTTCGTTTACATAAAGAACCCGCTGATTGAGGTTTCATTTTATGACTGTGATGAAATAATAATTGTAATCTAAATAATAGAAAAATGGACTTTAGTTTATATATTGAAATGTTCTATAGATTACTGTGTGTATACAGTTTTTTGCATTCTTTTTTATATTTTTATATTTTTCTAAAGACAACAATGAAAAAATGGAATAAAATATGTAAGGGTACATAATAGTAAATATTTTAATAAATGCATATAAGAAAATAAATAATGAAGTGAAACTTCTATCAGTGGATCATTAAGTTAGAAAAGGAAGGGTGTGGAATATGCCAGATTTAGTGAGTGATGTAAGCCATTATATGAATTATTTAGTGACGAAACGAAATACGGTTTCTAGTAATATTGCAAATGCGAATACACCTGGCTATAAAGCACAAGATGTAACATTTGCTGAGCAGATGAATAAAAGTAGTGCGTTATATAAAAACAATGCGGCTGATTTAAAGAGTAATCCAGATTTATATCAAACGAATGAAATGCACTTGCCGACAGTAAATACGAAAAATACATATGCAAAGATTCAAACAAAATCAATGCAAACAAATAAAGACGGAAATAGTGTGGATGTAACGACAGAAATGCTAGATTTAATGAAAGCAAATCAGTTATACGGTATTTCAATTAACGCAATTAATACACAATATGCAATTAACCAAGCGGCACGCGGACGTTAAAAGTAGAAGGAGAGACAACGGATGTTTCAGGCAATTAATGCAAGTGGCTCAGGACTAACGACAGCGAGAAAGTGGATGGAAGTTACTTCTAACAATATTGTAAATGCAAATACGACGGCGGCTCCGGGGGCAGATTTATATGAGCGTCGTAGTGTGGTGCTAGAATCAAACAATAGTTTTGCAAGTATGCTAGATGGGGCTCCTACTAACGGAGTAAAAATAAAAAGTATTGAAGCAGACAAAACGGAAAATTTAGTGTATGATCCGACGCATCCGCACGCAAATGAAGAAGGATATGTACGTTATCCCAATATTGATGTAACTGCTGAAATGACGAATGTAATGGTTGCTCAAAAAATGTATGAAGCGAATACGAGTGTATTAAATGCGAATAAAAAAATGCTTGATAAAGATTTAGAAATCGGCCGAGGATAAGGGGGAAGATAGTAATATGAAAATTCAACCAATGTTACATACACAACCATTTGGAGCAATTCAGTCAATTGGTGCACCGAAAACTTCTCAAACATCTGTAGTTGAGGGGGAAAAGTTTATTGATTTATTGGAAGATATGAATCAAACGCAAAACAATGCACAAACAGCAGTATATGATTTATTAACTAAAGGGGTAGGAGAAACACATGACGTTTTAATTCAGCAAAAGAAAGCTGAATCTCAAATGAAAACGGCTGCTCTCGTACGTGATAATCTTATTGAAAATTATAAGTCACTAATTAATATGCAAATTTAGGAAAGTGGACGGGTGTGTTTAAATGGAAAAGATGAAAAATGTTATCCAATCGTTAAAAACGTGGCATAAGTTAGTAATCGGTGCTGCGCTTTTAGCGATTGTAACAGGAGCACTTTTATACTTCACCTTGCCAGATAAATATGTTGTTGTATATCAAAATTTAAATGATGCAGATAAACAAGAGATTACAGCAGAATTATCGAAGTTAGGTGTCGATTACCAATTAGCGGCCGATGGTTCAATTCGTGTGCAAAAGAATGATGCTCCATGGGTTCGAAAAGAAATGAATGGGATGGGCTTACCGTTTAATTCGAAAAGCGGTGAAGAAATTTTATTAGAAAGCTCTCTCGGTTCAAGTGAACAAGATAAAAAAATGAAGCAAATTGTCGGTACGAAGAAGCAATTGGAACAAGATATTGTAAGAAACTTTGCGACAGTTGAAACGGCAAATGTTCAAATTACATTGCCTGAAAAAGAGACAATTTTTGATGAAGAAAAAGCGAAAGGAACAGCGGCGATTACGGTTGGAGTGAAACGTGGACAATTGTTAACAGCTGATCAAGTTGCAGGTATACAGCAAATGATTAGTGCAGCGGTTCCTGGTGTGAAAGCAGAAGAAGTAAGTGTTATTGATAGTAAAAAAGGTGTTATTTCAAAAGGAGCAGATGAAGCACATTCTAGTAGTTCCTCTTCTTATGAGCAAGAAGTAGAGATGCAGCACCAACTTGAAGGTAAATTAAAGCAAGATATTGATGCAACGTTAATGACGATGTTTAAACCGAATGAATATAAAGTGAATACGAAAGTATCTGTAAACTACGATGAAGTTACACGTCAGTCAGAGAAATATGGTGATAAAGGTGTACTTCGTAGTAAACAAGAGCAAGAGGAAAGCTCTACTGCGCAAGAAGGGGCAGATACGAAGCAAGGTGCTGGTATTACAGCGAACGGTGAAGTGCCAAACTACGGTACGAACAATAATCAAAATGGTAAAGTTGTCTATGATAATAAAAATGGCAACAAAATCGAAAACTATGAAATAGATAAAACAGTTGAAACAATTAAGAAACACCCAGAATTAACGAAAACCAATGTTGTTGTATGGGTAGATAATGATACGTTAGTAAAACGAAGAATTGATATGACAACTTTCAAAGAAGCAATCGGAACAGCGGCAGGACTTCAAGCTGATCCGAACGGTAACTTTATAAATGGTCAAGTTAACGTTGTAACTGTTCAGTTCGATCAGCCGAAAGCTGAAAAAGAGAAAGAGCCAGAAAAAAGTGGTATGAACTGGTGGTTATTCGGTGGAATTACAGCTGGCTTATTAGCAATCGGTGGTCTAGTATGGTTCTTATTAGCAAGACGTAAGAGAAAGAAAGAAGAAGAGGAATATGAAGAATACTTAGCAGAAGAGGAAGTGGCTGCAAGTAATGAAAGTATCTTGGAAATTCCTGAAGAAAAAATAGTGCCAGAGCCAAAACCTGAACCAGAAGAACCGAAAGAACCAACGTTAGATGAACAAGTGCAGGATGCTACGAAAGAACATGTAGAAGGTACTGCAAAAGTAATTAAAAAATGGTTAAACGGACAGTAAGGGAGGAACAACGATGTTAGATGAAATCTCCTCCAAAGAAAAAGCTGCCATCCTCATTCGTACATTAGACGAAGGGGTGGCAGCAAAAGTCATTGAATATATGACAGCTGAGGAAAAAGAAGTATTACTTCGTGAAATTGCGAAGTTTCGTGTATATAAACCAGAAACGTTAGAGAATGTACTAGGAGAGTTCTTATATGAATTAAATGTAAAAGAATTGAACTTAGTCACTCCAGATAAAGAGTATATTCGTCGCATATTTAAAAACATGCCAGAAGACGAACTGGAAAAATTATTGGAAGACCTTTGGTATAACAAAGATAATCCATTTGAATTCTTAAATTCACTTACAGATTTAGAGCCACTTCTTACAGTGCTTAATGATGAGTCACCACAAACAATTGCAATTATCGCTTCTTATATTAAACCGCAACTTGCGTCTCAATTAATTGAGAGATTGCCAGATCATAAGCGAGTAGAAACGGTAATGGGTATTGCGAAGTTAGAACAAGTTGATGGTGAATTAATTAATCAAATTGGTGAATTGTTAAAAACGAAATTAAATAATATGGCATTTAGTGCAATTAATAAAACTGATGGCTTGAAAACAATCGTAAACATTTTAAATAATGTTTCACGAGGTGTTGAAAAAACAGTCTTTCAAAAGCTGGATGAAGTCGATTATGAGTTATCTGAGAAAATTAAAGAAAATATGTTTGTCTTTGAAGACTTACTTGGTCTTGAAGATCTTGCGCTTCGCCGTGTATTAGAAGAAATTACAGATAACGGCGTTCTTGCGAAAGCACTTAAAATTGCAAAAGAAGAAATTAAAGAGAAATTATTTACATGTATGTCTTCAAACCGTAAAGAGATGATTCTAGAAGAATTAGATGGCTTAGGACCGCTTAAGATGACGGATGCTGAAAAAGCGCAGCAAACGATCACTGGTACAGTGAAAAAGCTAGAGAAAGAAGGAAGAATTATCGTTCAAAGAGGTGAAGAGGATGTCCTTATTTAAAAACAGAATTCCGAAGAATTCTGTTTCTTTTTCTGAAGAAACGTATGAATTACAATTTCCAAAACCAGCTTCAGTCCAAATAGAAGAGGAAGAATTACAAGCTGATCATGCAGAGCTTCGTGCCCAACAAGAATCATTACATATGGAAATGAATCAGCTAAGGCAAGAGCAGCAAATGCTAGAACGAGAGCGTCAGCAGTTATTACAAGATAAAGAACAATTTCAAATGCATATTCATGAACAAATGGAACAGATGGAAGCAGCGCGTGTGCAGTTTCAAAAAGAACAACAAGAAATAGCGTATGAATGGACAGAGTTATTATGGGATCAATCATTTCATTTAGCAGAAAAAATCGTGAATCAAGCGGTAGATTCACGATTGCTTGATGTGTTACCTATTTTAACTGGCATCGTGCAAACATTGCCAACTTCGTTTGAAAAATTAATCATTACAGTACATCCAGAAACGTTTGAACGTATTCAAGAAGAGAAGGAGAATACGAAAGAATATTGGTTACTACAATTAGTAGAATGGAAATATGATTTCTCCCTGCAGTTTGGTGAATTTGTTCTGGAAGAAGAGAAAGAGTTCTTTGAATTTAAATTTGCACCTATATTTGCGAAACTTCGTCAGAAATGGGAAGAAGAGAAGTTATTTGAGGAGCAAAATGTATGAGCCGCCTGTTAATGAATGAGAACGAAAAATGGAATAAGTTCATTGAAACACCGCTGTATACAAAAGTAGGCAAAGTTCATAGTGTACAAGAACAGTTTTTCGTAGCAAAAGGGCCGAAAGCGAAGATTGGTGATGTTTGCTTCGTTGGAGAACATAACGTCTTATGTGAAGTGATTGCCATTGAAAAAGAAAATAATATGCTACTTCCATTTGAACAGACAGAAAAAGTATGTTATGGAGATTCAGTGACATTAGTTTCAGAAGATGTTGTTGTACCACGTGGTAATCACTTGCTCGGAAAAGTGTTAAGTGCAAATGGTGAAGTGTTAAATGAGGAAGCTGAAAACATTCCATTACAGAAAATCAAACTAGATGCACCGCCTATACATGCATTTGAACGTGAAGAGATTACCGATGTATTTGAAACAGGAATAAAATCAATTGATTCTATGCTAACAATTGGTATCGGTCAAAAGATTGGTATTTTTGCTGGGTCAGGTGTTGGTAAATCAACTTTACTTGGAATGATAGCAAAAAATGCAAAAGCTGATATAAATGTTATTAGTTTAGTAGGAGAACGTGGCCGGGAAGTAAAAGACTTTATTCGAAAAGAGTTAGGCGAGGAAGGTATGCGAAAAAGCGTCGTTGTTGTAGCGACTTCAGATGAAAGTCATCTTATGCAACTTCGTGCAGCGAAACTCGCAACGTCTATTGCTGAATACTTCCGTGATCAAGGTAATAACGTATTACTTATGATGGACTCTGTTACTCGTTTTGCCGATGCACGAAGAAGTGTTGATATTGCTGTTAAAGAGTTACCGATTGGTGGTAAAACACTGTTAATGGAAAGTTATATGAAGAAGTTGTTAGAGCGGTCCGGGAAAACACAAAAGGGATCTATAACAGGTATTTATACGGTACTTGTTGATGGGGATGATTTAAATGGCCCTGTACCAGATTTAGCACGTGGTATTTTAGATGGACATATCGTATTAAAGCGTGAGCTTGCAACGCTTAGTCATTATCCTGCAATTTCAGTATTAGATTCAGTAAGTAGGATTATGGAAGAAATTGTTTCACCACATCATTGGCAACTTGCAAATGAAATGAGAAAGATTTTATCAATTTATAAAGAAAATGAATTGTATTTTAAGTTAGGAACGATTCAAGAAAATGAAGAAAATGCTTATATTTTTGAATGTAAAAATAAAGTAGAAGGCATAAATACATTTTTAAAGCAAGGCCGATCGGATAGTTTCCAATTTGATGATATCGTTGAAGCGATACAGCATATAGTATAAGGCCTCTGCCCAAGAGGTCTTATTTTTTTGTTTTTTAATATTTCACAGATTTTTTTGGAAAAAAACTATATAATAGAAAAAGAGAACGTTATAATAGGAAGGGGCTATGAAAACAGGTGGATAAACAGCAGTACGACACAATAAAATTGCAAATAAATCAAGAAAAAGAACATATTTTAAAAGAAGTGTATGAATTAACAGCTGAAAAAAGAAAAATAGAACAAAAAAAAGAATATGATTTATATGTTGTGAAATCGCGTAGTAAAGTCGTACAAACTGGGCAACGTATTATGGCTGGCATGCTTTCTTCACATACGTTTTCACCTGAAAGAATAGAAGAATGGAATCGAAAAATTAAAAAAACGGAAGGTTTTATTCAAAAAAATGAAAGCCTTTTAGAGCAAGTAAAAGAAAAAGAACGTGTCATTGATGAGATGTATCAAGAAGATTGCAAAAAGCTTGCGAAAGCACAAGAAAAGCTGGAAGAAAAAATGCTTCTGGATTTGAAAATGTGTATGAATGGATGAGGTGAATGTAGTGATACAGTCTGTATTACCGGTGCAACAAAGTTTACCTCCGCAAAAAGAAAAAGGGCTAGAAGTACAATCGAAAAATGAAGATTCTTCATTTGATCGTACGATGAGAATGGAAAATAAAAAGCAGCCGAAAACGGAGAAAACGAAACGAGAAGAAGCACCAAAAGAAGAGAAAAAAGAATATAACCTTTCTAAACCATCGGTAACGAAAGAAGAACCAATTGTAAAGAAAGAAGAAAAAAAAGAGACAGAACAGTTGTTATTAGCTGTATCTGAGCAAATGGTTGCAATTGAGCAATTACATG
The DNA here is from genome assembly GCF_052646455.1 of Bacillus cereus group sp. Bce041. Lineage (NCBI taxonomy): Bacteria > Bacillati > Bacillota > Bacilli > Caryophanales > Bacillaceae > Bacillus > Bacillus cereus group sp. Bce041. The sequence goes on along the minus strand of NZ_JBQXON010000002.1, from coordinate 246,882 downwards.
TGCAGCCGGAATTGTTATATCAATACATACAAAAAATACAAGAGCTATATAAAGAATATGGCAATATTAAACTTAATGAATTACCTGCAGCTGAATTACAACAATTACAAGAACTTCTTTCAAATATGAATATCAAAAATGCTATATGTTTAGAAGATACAATGCAAATGGTATTAGACAAAATGAAGATGCCAGAGCAAACGATGCAAGCATTGAAGGTTGTAGAAACAGAAACTTGTAATATTGCAAAGGAACAAGAAGAGTCTAAAGAGGTAGATCTTCCGAAACTTGAGAGCGATGATGCAAAGGTAGAGTTGCCAGAAGTTGATGCATTAAACGATTCGAGCTCTGCAGGTGCAGAATTATTAAATAAAACGACGAGTACCGAACAAATAGGGAAATCAAATAGTGGTGCTGAGAAAGTTTCATTACCTGACTTAGGAAAGAAAATGGAAGCGCAAGTAGAAGCGCTGCAAAAATTTGTAGTGAAACAAGAACGTGTTTTATTCCAGTTAAATCCAGAAAAACTTGGTACATTAACAGTGTTTATGAAAAAACACGGAGATCAAATTGACGTTCACGTAGAAATGGAAAAACACGATGCGAAAAAACGTGTTGAAATCATTTTTGATGAATTGAGATTAAAGTTAAAAGAAAAAGAAATCAATATTCAAATTAGCTATTCAGATAAAGATGAAAATCGCAAAGAACAGCGAGAACAAGAGCAAAGGCAAAAACAGAAATTAGCAAATACAAATCATGAAAAACAACAATCAACAGAATTTGCGGGATTATTGGAGGAATAAAGCGTGCCAACAGTTGGATTAAATACAACGAGTACAAATCATATTCCGTTACAAGCAGGAGCGCAAAAAAGTAATGTACCTATTAATGGAGTACAGTCGCCAGTGCAACAAAGTAATGGAGTTTCAGCAGGAGCGCAAAAGACTCCTGGGGTAATGGGGAAAGATGATTTCTTAAAATTGTTTTTATCAAGTTTCCAACATCAAGATCCATTTAATGCGATGGATATGAATCAAATGATGAATCAGACAGCGCAGTTATCTCTTATGGAACAAGTACAGAATATGACGAAAGCAGTAGATAAGCTGCAATCAACGATGTATTCAACAGCACTTGATGGTGGAATGAAGTTTTTAGGGAAATACGTAAGAGGTGTTGACGGTGACGGAAACAAAGTAACCGGTCAAGTAGAAACGGTTCGTCTTGCGGAAAATAACGATGTACAGCTCGTTATTAATAATAAAGTTGTCTCTCTTCGTTTCGTTGAGAGAGTGTCTGATAAACCGATTGGGGAAACGAATCCAGAAGACGCAAAGAAAGACGATCAAAAAGTAACTGAAGAAGTAAAAACTACAAATTCATAAGGAGTGTCCATACGTTATGATTAAAGCGTTATATACAAGTATTACAGGGATGAATGCAACACAAAATGCATTAAGTGTAACTTCAAATAATATTGCCAATGCACAAACAGTAGGTTATAAAAAACAAAAAGCAATGTTTGATGATTTACTATATAACAATTCGATTGGTGCAAAAGGTGACGGTAAATACGCAGGAACGAATCCGAAAAGTATTGGTAACGGTGTGAAAATGAGTGGTACGGTTACGGATTATAGTGATGGTACAATTACGTTAACAGGTGGCAAAACACAAGCAGCAATGGAAGGTAATGGTTTCTTCGTTGTAGGTGATTCAAAAGGCGGAAATATGGAATTTACTCGTAAAGGTACGTTTGGGATATCTTCAGATTACTATATTACGAATACTGAAGGTCAATACGTGTTTGCATACCCTGCAAATGAGGCAACTGGTGAAGTTGATTTATCTGGAATTCCAGGACCGTTGCAAATTCCAATGGGAACAGCAATTGGTGGTATTCGAACATCGAAAGGGACAATTAAAGGGAATATTCCAACTGGTGAAAAACAAATTACACAAGATTTACCTGTATATGATAATGCGGGGAATACATGGACAATGCGTGTAGAGTTTAAACAAACGAGTGAACATAACTATACATATAAAGTACAAATGCGCAATGACTCGAAAAAAGAAACAGAGTTTAAAGATGTTCCAGGTGCAGGTGGTAATATGACATTTGATGCTGTTGGAAATCCAAATCCGAAAGAGCAAGGAGCCAATATTCCATTTGATGGCGGCTCTATTAAATTAGACTTAAGTCATTTAACAAACCATCCAACAGATAAAACATTATCAGTAACAGACGTAGATGGTAGAGCAGCAGCGACGGTTAAAGATTGCTTCATTGCTGACGGTGGATACGTAATGGTAAAATATTCTGATGGAAGTATGAAATCTGCAGGTCAATTAGCTGTTGCAATGTTCCCGAACGAAGGCGGACTAATGAAAACAGGTAATGGTAACTATACAGCAACGAATACAACAGGTATTTTAGCTCTTGGTACATCTGGTCAAAACGGTGCAGGTAAAGTACGCGGTGGTGCACAAGAAGGTGCTAACGTAGATTTATCTGTAGAATTCGTTGACTTAATGTTATACCAACGCGGATTCCAAGGAAATGCGAAAGTAATTAAAGTTTCAGATGAAGTATTAAATGAAGTTGTAAACTTAATTCGATAATATATCGCATGGAAAAAATGTAATGGAGTAGAAAGGGTTTTTTATTCGTATGACAAGACAAGAGCGAATTTTACAATTGCCTTTTTTCGAAAATAAACGTGAACTTGCCGAGCAAGTATTAAAAATAGAACGAGAAGAGCATGTATATTTACCAGATCAATTTGAAATTAAGCAAGTGCCTCCGTATTCATTTGGTGAAAAACAAGCAATCATTGGCCGTATCCATGAGTTTTATTTCATAAGTGTTGGTAGCGATAGCGTTTGGAAGTATCAACTGTTTAAGGATGAGATGAAGTGTCGTGAGTTTTTTGTTATGTTGCCAAATATTACGGATCAGCAAATAGCGTTTTGGTTTAATAACATAGAGTTATTGAAAGGTTCTTAAAAGCACTTTTTAGGTTTTGAGAGAGGACCTGGCGATGTTTTGGAGCGGTTAGTGCCTAATAGAGTCCCGACCGATGTGTAAGACCAGAGATATGTAGCGTTACTAGAGTAGTATGGTAGTGTAAGAAGTGGTAATATAAAATAGTTTTAAGTTAATTTAAGGTAGTTTTAGTATACAATTAGACTGAATTTCTATAAAAGGAGAGGTGAGGAGGATGGCGCAAAATAAGTATCGCGTTACATTCATTTCGCCGAGTGAGGTTGAGCAGCGGACTGTAATGGCGGCGAATAGTTTGCCAGATTTAATTCGTAAAGTAGAGAGTATTATTGCAGATCCAAACGGTTATTTTGTGAATGATAAAAAAAATAATTGTTATTTTAAAGTGATTAAAGAAAATGTTACGTTTATTCAATATGAGTTACTATTTTCGGATAAGGAAATTCATATTGAAAAATTAAAACATATAGCACCGGTAGTATTAAAACGATTATTCGAAGAAATAAATGACCCGGAATTATATGCACTTGCGCTACTTGATGTTGATATAGCAACGAAAGAATATGTGCTAGCAGAAATGAATTCTGAGCTGAGAATAAGAGTAGAGACGGAGCTTTCGAAAAAATGGGAAGCAATGCCGACGGAAATTGTAGGAGCACAAGAAGTGTTATTAGAGGCACTTGCTTCGTTTATACAAGATTAATTGTTTTTGAATAAAATGAATCGTTCGACTATCTATATTTTTTATATAGGTAGTTGACTTTTTCGCTTTTATAAAGCTTAATAATTAGATATACGGAATTAATGGAAGGGGAGCGACACCTTTATGTCACAAGCACAAAGTATTTTATTAGAAAGCGGAACAAATGAATTAGAGATTGTTACGTACACTGTTGGTGAAAACCTATTTAGTATTAATGTAATGAAAGTACGTGAAATCATTAATCCATTCCCTGTTACAACTGTGCCAGAATCTCATCATGCAGTTGAAGGTGTTGTTCAAGTACGTGGTGAAATTTTACCTGTTATTAACTTGGCAATGGCTCTTAATTTAAAGTCAACAAAGCCACTTGATCAAACGAAATTTATCATCTCAGAATTAAACCAAATGAAAGTTATTTTCCGCGTTGATGAAGTGCATCGTATTCAACGTATTTCGTGGGAACAAATTGATGAACCAGCTTCATTATCTATGGGACTAGAAGAAACGACATCTGGTATTGTAAAACTAGATGGAAAAATCATCTTACTATTAGATTATGAAAAAATTGTATGTGAAATTAGCGGCACTGGTTATGACAATAAATCAATTGCAGGATTAGAACAAAAAACAGATCGAGCTGAAAAAGTAATTTACATTGCAGAAGATTCAGCGATGCTTCGCCAAATATTAGAAGAAACATTATCATCAGCTGGATATACGAAAATGAACTTCTTCAGCAATGGTGCAGAAGCGTTAGCACAAATTGAAAAATTAGCGAAAGAGCAAGGCGAAAAAATGTTTGAACATATTCACTTGCTAATTACGGATATTGAAATGCCAAAAATGGATGGACATCATTTAACGAAAGTGGTTAAGGATAGTGAAGTAATGAATCGTTTACCAGTCATTATTTTCTCTTCATTAATTACAAATGAATTATTCCATAAAGGTGAAGCTGTAGGAGCAAATGCTCAAGTAAGTAAGCCAGATATTCAAGAGCTAATTGGTTTAGTTGATAAGTTAGTACTTTAAAAGTTTCTATTTAGCCGGAATAGAAGCTCTAGCCAAGTGTTGAGCGATCAGCGCTTAATAGAGCCCTATGCGATGTTGAGAACAGAGATATGGAGTGGTTATAGGTAAGTAGAAGAGCTGGTGTATAACATTTTTCTATTTAGTAGGAATAGAGGAACTACTTATGTAAGAAAGTTTTCAGTGCTTAATAGAGTCTCATGCGATGTGAGTTCAGAGGTATGAAGTAGTTTTAGGTAAGAAGAAGTGAGACTTCGATTGAGGATTTGAAGACTGGGTTTATAACTCTATTCTGTTAGAGAGAGGAAGGAATTAGCCATGTGTAGCATTGGCTAGTTCCTTTTTAGTATTCTATACTTTAAGCTGGCAGAAAAATAAAAGGTTTCTGAGGTGTTTGTCGCTGAATGTAAGTAAAATCTTCATTTGAAGATTTTTGATTTGAAAATATAAGAGAACGTATTTTTTGGATTATTTTAGTAATATTTTCGTGGTAACGCAAATTTTTTCGGTGAAAAAACATTTAAAATACCATATAATATAATTAAATGTAATTAATATGCAATTTTACATATTAATTAAAAAATATTTTCCAAATTTTTATACTTTCTATACATTTTTGTATGTTTATTATTTGACAGATAATTTCGAACTGTTATAATATGGATATGTAAAAATTGCTATTTTCTTAAAAGACATGGGAGTCAGATGAGAATTGTGAAAGGATGAGGGGGAGTGGCACAGATTATGTATCACCACACAGCAATTAATGTATTAGGTCTTTTACAAAACATGTCAAATAATAAAATGAACGATATGCAACTAGAGGCGGAATTAAAAAAAATAGAAAAAGAATTCCAAGTAAAGTATGAAGAATTAGTTGATTTACATAATAGAATGGTATTATTCCAAATAGATATAGAAAAAAATGGCGGGATGCGAGCATATGAAAAATCAACAATTACATGGCTGAAGTCTGAACTAGAGCTACTGTATGAAGTGTATCAATTTTGTCAACGTCACGGTTTAAACATTTTAAATATTTCAAAATACGTAAGTAAAAATGAACTAAATCTTTTTCCTAAAACGGAAAGTCAATTGCAAAATACGTATTATAAATTGAAAAAACGTGAAATACCGTTTGAAAATATTGAAAAACAAAAACCGGGACGAAAGCGAAAATATATACCAGTAAAAGAGACAATCGTTGCAAGAAAACAAGAAAACGAGTACGAATTAAAAGAAGAAATCCAGCATAAAGAGGATGAAAAAAATCTTGTAACAGTTATATCTGGTATCGTTGATAACTTTGAAACAATTAATCAATGTAGTGAAAGGAAAGAAGACGAACTACATCAGTTTATGGAAGGTATTTATAAGCTTTCTAGCATGGCGGCAGGGCGTTCTAGAGAAGCAAAGAATACACGTAGCTTAGAAGGTGAATTGCAGTCGTTACAACTAGAAAATGAAAGGCTAAAACGAGAGAAAGAAGAGCTTGTACAAGATATTAAAGGTATGACGCAGCTTTTAATTCATTTCATTACAAGTTCTGATATCGATCAAATTCGTAAATTACCAACTTTCGTACAAGATTGTAAAATGGAATTACATAAACTCGGGCTATATAATGCACAAGACGGAAAAATGAAAATAATGGTTGACCGTAGCGGACAAGTTATGACGGTAACACAGTAATAAAATTTGGGTACAAAATAAAAGGGAGATACATAGTTTATATGTATTTCCCTTTTATTTTGTATGGAATCGTTCCAAAGAAGGAAGATGAATTTTTATGATTGTAGTAGTTTAGAGACTATTTGTGGAATTTGGTTCGCTTGTGAAACCATACTAGTTGCAACTTCAGTCAATAATTTGAACTTTAAAAAATCACTCATCTCCTGCGCCATGTCTGTATCTTCAATTAGAGATGCAGCATCTGTTAACGCCATACTTTGGCTATTTAAATTTTCAATATTAAACTGTAAACGATTTATCATAGAGCCAAGGTCGGCACGATGAAGTGACACACTTTGCAAAGCCTCTTCGATTTTACGAATTGTCGTTCTTGCTTCTTGTTCCGTTGAAATCTTGATGTCATGTTGTGTAGGGGAAGGGGGAATAGATTTTGATATATGTACCGTATGACCGATATCGTCTAATGTAACACGGCGGTTTTGACCGTCAAATACAGATAAATCATTAAACTCAGTCGTCTCGCCAATATAGCCAATTTGTTCTGTTAAAGACTGAAACTCTTTATTCAGCGAATGACGGTTTTTATTTGAATTTGTACCGTTCGCAGATTGAACGGCTAAATCACGCATACGCTGTAAAATATTTGTCACAGTTTGAAGGGCAGCTTCCGCCGTGCGAAGCATCGATATCGCATCTTCATTATTACGAATCGCCACACGCATACCACTTGCTCTCGCATGCATCCGAGTAACAATTGCGATATTTGCGGGATTATCCGAAGCGTTGTTCAACTTCTTACCAGTCGCCAAATGCTCCATTGCAACATTCATATGCTTCTCATTCTCATACAACGACTGCCTAGCATTCATACTCAAAACATTCGTACCAATACGCATAATAGACACTCCTTATAGATTGATATAATCAATATTCAAAAGCTAATAAACGGCTATGAAGAGAAAAAGAGACTTATTCTCACTTTATCTTTTTGTTTTCATACACCGAACGAGAATAAAATAGGCCCTGACCGCTACTAAATATGGCTAGAGCTTCTCTTTAAGTTAAAAAATCTTTCAATCTATCTATATAGAAAAAATAAACCTCTCCGCAAGCAGAGAGGTTTATTCAGGAAACTAACTCAAATGGCTTATTGTAATAATTTAGAAACCATTTGTGGAGTTTGGTTTGCTTGAGAAAGCATGCTGATTCCAGCTTCGTTCAAGATTTTGAACTTAGTCATTTCAGACATTTCTTTCGCCATGTCAGCGTCTTCGATTTGAGAAGCAGCTGAAGCCATAGAAGAAGATTGGCTCTTCAGGTTGTTTACGTTAAAGTCTAGACGGTTTAATGTAGCACCTAGAGTTGCACGGTTAGAAGCAATATTTTTTAATGCTGTATCGATAGATGCGATTGCACCAGAAGCATTAGCTTTAAGATCTGTAGTCTCAAGTTTTGTTAATGTAGCAAATTCTTTACCAAGTGCTTGTGCAGCAGCTTGTGCACCAGCATCATTTGCTTTATTGTAGTCTTCAAGTTTCGTTTCAATTTTCTTTACATCGTCTGCAGACATGAATGGTTTAACCTTATCGAATTCTTTCATAGCAGCAGTTACATCTGCATCAAATGCGGCCTTATCAGCACCTGTTTTTGCTCCAAGATCAGCAAATGCTTTTGTAGTTGCATCATATACTGTTTTTTCTACTTTATCAGTTCCAATAGATAAAGTATCAAGTCCTAATTCTTTAGTAGAAACATTAGATAAGTTGATGTTGATTTGCTTACTTGTATCAGCATTATCTAATGTTTGAACTGCGATAGTTTTATTTGAACCATCTAATAATTTTTTATCATTGAACTCAGTGTTTGTAGAAATATAATCGATTTGTTCTTTTAATGCATCAAACTCTTTGTTTAATGCAGCTTGGTTTTCGTTAGTATTTGTACCATTTGCAGATTGGTTTGCAAGGTCACGCATACGAAGTAAGATGTTAGATACTGAGTTCATTGCTGAATCAGCAGTACGGATTAATGAAATACCGTCTTGCGTGTTATTAGCTGCTACTCCTAATCCACTTTCACGAGCACGCATACGAGTTGCGATTGCAAGACCTGCTGCATCGTCAGAAGCGTTGTTGATACGTTTACCGCTTGATAAACGGTCCATAGCGTTGCTCATTTTAGCTTGGTTTTGGCGCATGTACTCTTGAGTACGCATGCTGTTAATGTTTGTATTAATTCTCATGTTAAGAAACCCCCATTTTTTTATATTGACTTTTCTGCAAATTGAAAAACGATAATATGCGAAAAAATCAATTTCGAGATTTATTGTAATCCCTGTCATAGCGGGTGTCAACTAAAAATTCGAATTAATAAATATAAAAAAATAACAGTTTAACAATATATTCATTTTTTTATTACATAATTATTAAAAGGATTATTGCAAACTTTAAAAAAAAACTCTAATATTAGATTATCTTTGTTTTCCGAAAAGGTGATATTATGATAGTTGGAAATATAGTAAAAGAAGTGCTTGCATATAAGAAAGGGCAAATTCAGCAAAAGCTAAGTAGTCCACAAGCATTTGTTAGTAGTCGTTTTCAAGAGAAGTTGCAGAGTGAGCCTGCGAAGGAGACGAAAGAAACTACGCAGCCGGCAAAAGTAGAGGATATGAGTCAGCCGGTACAATCTACGAAAATAGAAACGGTTGTTAATAAGCCGGAACAATCTATTAATAAAGTAGATGAAGCGAGTAAGCCCGAAGAAAAGGGTGAAACGAAGAAAGCAGATGAAGTGCAAGTTGCGCAAAAAGAGTTTGAACGACGTTTCCCAGAAACGAAAAATGAGGCTGCTGATACGTGGGGATTAACGAAGAAGTATAATATTCAAAAAATACGTTCTTCCAATGAAGGGAAGTATGAGGATATTATTGATCGTGTAAGTCGTACATATGGAATTCCAAAAACGTTAATTCAAAAAATGATTGAAGTAGAGTCTAATTTTAATCCAAAAACGGTGTCACATGCCGGTGCGATGGGTCTTATGCAGCTTATGCCAGCGAATGTGAAGGAGATGGGTGTGAAGAATCCCTTTTCACCAGCTGAAAGTATTGAAGGTGGCGTGAAAGAGTTAAGCGGTTATTTAAAGAAAAATAACGGCGACTTAGTATTGGCGCTTGCTTCTTATAATGCTGGTCCTGGTAATGTGAGAAAGTACGGAGGCGTACCGCCATTTAAAGAAACGCAAGGATATATTAAAAAAATATTAAATATCGACGTTTCAAAATAAGAAGTTTCATATATAGAGAGAACATGAAATTTTCGTGAACATGATATGGGAGTTGGCTAGATTTGAAATTACAAGATGATATTCCGTTAACAATTTATTTTGAAATCGGAAATACGAAAAAGAAAATTGAAGATCTGCTTCATATTACGAAAGGTACATTGTATCGTCTTGAAAATTCAACGAAAAATACGGTGCGTCTTATGCTTGAGAATGAAGAGATTGGAACCGGAAAGATTTTGACGAAGAATGGAAAGATGTACGTTGAAATCGTTGAATTGAAAAGGTAGGGAAGGGGATTGTCATGAGTGGCGAAAAATTAAGCCAAGAGCAAATTGATGCCCTGCTGAAGGCGGTAAATGAAGGCGAGGAAATGCCAGCTTTCGCACAAGAAGCAGGAAAGCAAGAGAAATTTCAAGAGTATGATTTTAATAGACCAGAGAAGTTCGGTGTTGAGCATTTACGTAGTTTGCAAGCGATTGCTTCTACGTTTGGGAAACAGACGTCACAGACGTTATCAGCGCGTATGCGTATTCCAATTGAACTAGAGCCTTCAACGGTTGAGCAAGTTCCATTTACGAGTGAGTATGTGGAGAAAATGCCGAAAGATTATTATTTATATTGTGTAATTGATCTCGGTTTACCAGAGCTTGGAGAAATTGTTATTGAGATTGATTTAGCATTCGTTATTTATATTCATGAATGTTGGCTTGGCGGAGATAGTAAGCGTAACTTTACGATGCGCAGACCGTTAACAGCATTTGAGTTTTTAACGCTTGATAATATATTCTTGCTTCTTTGTAAAAATTTAGAGCAATCATTTGAAAGTGTTGTTGCGATTGAACCGAAATTTGTAACGACAGAAACAGATCCGAATGCACTAAAGATTACGACAGCGAGCGATATCATTTCATTACTTAACGTAAATATGAAAACAGATTTTTGGAATACGACGGTGCGTATCGGGATTCCATTCTTATCTGTTGAAGAAATTATGGATAAGTTAACGTCTGAAAATATTGTCGAACATTCTTCAGACAAGCGTAAAAAGTATACGTCTGAAGTGGAAGTGAAAGTAAATCAAGTGTACAAACCTGTTCACGTTGCAATTGGCGAGCAGAAAATGACAATGAGTGAGATTGAACAAATTGAAGAAGGCGATATCATTCCGCTTCATACGAAAGTTTCGGATGAATTACTTGGTTATGTAGATGGAAAGCATAAATTTAATTGTTTTATTGGAAAAGATGGAACGCGTAAGGCGCTCCTATTTAAAAGTTTTGTAGAGTAGGAGGATCCATATGAAGCATGAAGTATCTCCCGTGTCATTAATGGGATTAGAAGATTTTGCAGGAAAGCGAAATGAAGCAGGCAAAGCACATATTGATACTGTTTCAGATATTTCGATTGAACTTGGTGTAAAGCTTGGAAAGTCATCTATTACACTTGGTGATGTAAAGCAGTTAAAAGTTGGTGATGTTCTTGAAGTAGAGAAAAACTTAGGACATAAAGTAGATGTGTATTTAAGTAATATGAAAGTCGGCATCGGTGAAGCAATCGTAATGGACGAGAAATTCGGTATTATCATTTCTGAAATTGAAGCTGACAAGAAACAAGCGGCGCTTATGAAAGCGCAAAGTCAAATGCAAGATAAAGAGTAGAGGAGGAGTCATATGTCGTATATGACGACCTTATTTCAAGTCGTTTTACTGTTTGGTGCGCTCGGTTACGGTGCATATTATATGACGAAAAAGACGCGCAAACAGCAGTTTTTTAAGCAGGGTGAAAATGGCCATATACAAGTAAAAGACGGCGTTTATTTAAATCATCAAACGAGTGCCTTTTTATTTGAAGTGGACGGCAAGCAAGTGTTCACTGTTATTAGTAATAACGGTGTACAGTCTGTGCAATTAACCGGAACAGGAAATCAGTTTCAACAAGCACTAGAAGACGCGGTGAAGAGTGAAACGAAAAAAGTAGAGGATCCATCATGAGAATAAAGAAACAGTTATCATTATTAGCCGTTATTTTCGTATTTTCTATCGTTTTTTCAATTATTTTTGTAAATCCAGCGTATGCAGCACCGAACGGTTTTATTAATTTCGAAAATGGAAAAGAGTTTACGAGTAATTCAAGTGTACAACTATTTGCGCTCGTTACCCTTTTATCATTATCTTCTTCTATCGTTCTATTATTTACACATTTTACTTATTTTATGATCGTTCTAGGGATTACACGTCAAGGACTTGGGGTAATGAATTTACCACCAAACCAAGTGCTTGTTGGACTTGCATTATTTTTATCACTCTTTACGATGCAGCCTGTACTTGGGCAACTGAAGAGTGATGTGTGGGATCCGATGACGAAAGAGAAAATAACAGTAAGTCAAGCTGCGGAAACGACAGCTCCTATTATGAAAGAATATATGTCAAAGCATACGTATAAGCATGATTTAAAAATGATGTTGAAAGTACGCGGAGAAGAGTTGCCGAAAGATTTAAAGGATCTTTCACTATTTACGCTCGTACCATCCTTTACGTTAACGCAAATTCAAAAAGGTTTACTAACAGGGATGTTCATTTATTTAGCGTTTGTATTTATAGATTTGATTATTAGTACACTTTTAATGTACCTCGGGATGATGATGGTACCGCCGATGATTTTAAGTTTACCGTTTAAAATACTCGTTTTCGTATATTTAGGTGGATATACAAAAATCGTCGACATTATGTTTAAAACGGTCGCCTGAAGCGTTTGATGCTATGTGATAGGAGTCATATAAATGAATACGTCACCAATTATAGATATTTTTCAAACCTTTTTTTATAAAGGGGTTATGATTTTAATGCCGGTTGCCGGCGTAAGTATGATTGTCGTTATTATCATCGCTGTCATTATGGCGATGATGCAAATTCAAGAGCAAACGCTGACGTTTTTACCGAAAATGGCGAGTATTGTCCTCGTTATTATCATTTTAGGTCCGTGGATGTTCCAAGAGTTAACGACGCTTATTTTAGATTTATTTGATAAAATCCCATCGCTATTGCGTTCGTACTAAGATAGGTGAACTGAAATGAATATGGAATTATGGGCGGCAACGTTTTTTGCGTTTTGCCGCATTACTTCATTTTTATATTTTTTACCGTTTTTCTCAGGACGATCCATTCCAGCAATGGCGAAGGTTACAGTTGGACTTGCTCTTTCAATTACAGTGGCTGATCAAGTGGATGTCTCTCACATCAAGACAGTTTGGGACGTTGCAGCTTATGCAGGAACGCAAATTGTAATTGGATTATCACTTTCAAAAATTGTAGAAATGCTGTGGAACATTCCAAAAATGGCCGGGCATATTTTAGACTTTGATATCGGTTTATCACAAGCAAGTTTGTTTGATGTAAATGCGGGCTCACAGTCTACTTTACTATCAACCATTTTTGATATATTTTTTCTCATTATTTTTATTTCACTTGGCGGCATTAATTATTTCGTTGCCACGATTTTAAAGTCGTTTCAATATACAGAGGCGATTTCAAAATTGCTGACGACTAGTTTTTTAGATAGTCTACTCGCAACGCTATTATTTGCGATCACATCAGCGGTTGAAATTGCTCTTCCGCTTATGGGAAGTTTATTCATCATTAACTTTGTTCTAATTTTAATTGCAAAAAACGCTCCGCAATTAAACGTTTTTATGAATGCATACGTAATTAAAATTACGTGCGGTATTTTGTTTATTGCGATGAGTGTACCAATGCTCGGTTATGTGTTTAAAAATATGACGAATGTATTACTTGAAGAGTATACGAAACTATTTAACTTTTTCTTAACGAAGTAGGGGGACGCGCATGGCAAAGGATAATAAAACAGAAAAGGCCACCCCGCAGAAGCGTAAAAAATCGCGTGAAGAAGGGAATATTGCCCGGAGTAAAGATTTAAATAATTTATTTTCCATTCTCGTATTAGCAGTTGTCGTTTATTTCTTCGGAGATTGGCTAGGGTATGAGATTGCAAATTCCGTAGCGGTGCTGTTTGATCAAATTGGAAAAAATACAGATTCAACCGAGTATTTTTATTTAATGGGGATTTTATTACTGAAAGTATCGGCTCCGATATTAATACTCGTATACGCTTTTCATTTATTTAATTATATGATTCAAGTCGGCTTCCTATTTTCTTCTAAAGTCATTAAACCGAAAGCGTCACGTATTAATCCGAAAAACTATTTTACGAGACTGTTTAGTCGTAAAAGTTTAGTAGATATTTTGAAATCACTATTTTATATGGGATTAATCGGTTACGTCGCTTACGTTCTCTTTAAAAAGAATTTAGAGAAAATTGTCAGTATGATTGGATTTAACTGGACTGCATCACTTACTGAAATTATTAGGGAAATTAAATTTATTTTCTTAGCAATTTTAATTATTTTAATCGTTCTTTCTATTATTGATTTCATTTATCAAAAATGGGAGTACGAGCAAGATATTAAGATGAAAAAAGAAGAAGTGAAACAAGAGCATAAAGATAATGAAGGGGACCCGCAAGTTAAAGGAAAACGAAAAAACTTTATGCATGCAATCTTGCAAGGAACAATTGCGAAGAAGATGGATGGCGCAACATTTATTGTAAACAACCCGACTCATATTTCGGTCGTACTTCGTTATAATAAACACGTTGATGCAGCACCAATTGTCGTTGCAAAAGGGGAAGATGAGCTCGCGTTATATATACGAACGCTTGCCCGTGAACAAGAAATACCAATGGTGGAAAACCGTCCGCTTGCTCGTTCTTTATATTATCAAGTCGAGGAAGATGAGGCGATTCCAGAAGATTTATATGTAGCTGTAATTGAAGTTATGCGCTATTTAATTCAGACGAATGAACTTGAAGTATAATAGCGCGTTTGGAGGAGATCTCTTTGTTTAAGATAGATTCTGCAAGAACCTATTTTTCTATCTTTTTAGCAGCGTCATTCGTAGTGGCGCTCTTAATTCCACTTCCACCATTTATACTTGATATTATTATCGTTTTTCTACTAAGTATGTCAGTGCTTATTTATATGCGAGCGACAAGTATTAACGAGTGGGATGAATTAAAGTCATTTCCAACGATGCTGTTATTAATCGGGATTTTCCGCGTATCGATTAACGTTTCGACGACGCGAGCGATTTTGACAGATGGAAATGCTGGTCATGTTATTGAAGAGTTCGGTCAGTTCGTAATTGGCGGAAACTTATTAATTGGTATCGTTATTTTTACAGTATTAATCATATTTCAGTTTATCGTTGCAAACGGTGCGTCTCGTACAGCTGAAGTAGCAGCTCGTTTTACACTTGATTCTTTACCAGGGAAACAAATGTCTATCGATGCTGATTTAAACCAGCGTATTATTTCAGAAAAAGATGCACAAGCAAAACGAAAAAAATTAAATATGGAAACAGAGTTTTACGGGGCGATGGATGGTGCCGGAAAGTTCATTAAAGGGGACGTTATTTTCGGGATTGTCATTTTATTCGTAAATATTATTTTCGGTTTAATTGTCGGAATGATGCAGCAAGGGATGAGCTTTGCAGATGCGGCTCTTCATTATACACAGTTAACTGTCGGTGACGGAATCGTAAACCAAATTGGATCGCTAATGCTTGCAATTTCAACAGGTATTATCGTAACGCGTGTATTTGACGGCTCACCGGATACAGTAACAGAAGGTATCTTTAAAGAGTTATTAGCGCATGAAGTCGTTGTATATGCGCTCGGTGGTTTATTTATCGCAATGGGTATTTTTACTCCGCTACCGTTTCTACCATTCGCACTCGTTGGCGGAACAATTATCTTCTTAGGTATTCGTAATAAAAATCGAATAAAGAAAGAAAAAGAAGACGAGCTTCAAAAAGAAATAGAAATGATTCAAGGCGAAGATGAGCAACTGCAACAAGTGGAAGATTCATTCGGAGTATTTACGGATAAATATCCAATTATAGTAGAACTCGGTTTAGATTTAGCAGCACTTGTAAAGCAGAAAATTAACGGGGAAACAGCTCGTGATAAAGTTGTTCTTATGAGGAAGTCGATTATTACTGACCTCGGTATTAATGTTCCTGGAATTAACTTTAAAGATAATACGAGTTTTAGACCACGCGGACGTTACATTATTCGAATTAAAGGTGCGAAGGCGGCTGAGGGTGTTTTAAAATCAGGTTATTTATTAGCATTGAAAACACCAAACGTAATGGCTGATTTAGATGCAGAGCCAGCGAAAGATCCAATTTTCGGTGAAGATGGATATTGGATTTTAGAGCATATGGTGCAAGATGCACAAATGAAAGGCTATCAAGTGTTAGAGCCACTTAGCATATTAATTACACATTTAGATGTTGTCGTTAGACGTAATCTTCACGAATTAATTCAGCGTCAACATGTAAAAGACTTAATTAACTCGCTTGAAAATGATAATGGCGTTCTATTAGAAGAGATTAAGAAGAAAGAAATTGATTTATCACTCGTTCAAAATGTTATTAAACAACTTCTAAAAGAAGGTATTTCTATTCGTGATTTACCAACAATTATTGAAGGTATTATTGACGGCAAAGAAATTTATCAAAACCACGTTGACGGTGTGACATCATTTGTTCGTGAATGTATTTCAAAAGTTATTTGTGAAAATGCGAAAAATCCGGACGGAAAAATATATGCAGCGCTCTTCTCTGATTCAATTGAGTTAGATGCGGATGTTGTGAATAATTCATATCAAGGTTACTTATTAAACTGGGATTTAGATTTAGAAACACGTGTCGTTGAGCAAGTGCAACGCGTCTTTAAACAAGCACGTTTAATGGGAAGAGAACCAGTGTTATTAACACGTAGAAAAGATTTTAGATTTGCGATTGTAAGACTGCTAGAACGTTATCAAGTGGAAGCACAAGTACTTTGTATTAGCGAATTAGCACCAGAAATTGTTGTGGATCAAATTGCCTATATTGAATAGTAGGGGGTGAAGTAATGGAAAGTACAGAAAAGAAAGAAGCGTTAATGCGAATAAAAGCAGCTTCGAAAAATGAATTGTATCGAAAGTTATTTGACCAATATGGTACAGATTATTATTACGTTGTCGATGAAAGTGTAAAACGAAATATACCGTTTTTTTGGAAAAAGGATTATGAAATGTTAGTTGCTTTTCCAGAAGAAAAACAGGAAGAAGTGAATGAAGGTACAGCTCAATTTCATGAACAGTTAATGGATGTTGTGAATGACCCTTCAGAACAAATTGTGAAGGCAAATGGAATTCAATCAGTACTGCACAATTTAGAAAACGTAACGACTCCTATGTCATACGCGGCGATGCAAACAGGAAATAGTGAAGAATGGGCAAGAAAAAAAGAGAAACTATTAAAGCTGTTTGAAAAAGGAATTGTCGTGGTGAAACAGACGAAAGAAACGGAAGTACAGAAAAAGAAAAAAGTTGTGAAACAAGTCCTTCCGGTAAAGAAAGAAGAAGTAGTTCCAAAGAAAGAAAATCAAGAATCTGTACCGTTTATTATTCAAAAAGTAATTCGGATGCTAGAACAAAACGATGTGGAACAATATTTCATTTATGCATATGCTGAAAAGTTAAAAATAAAGTTTGAAAATGCAACGATGATTACAGAAGAAGAAGTTATTAGGTACATATTGGAAGATATGAAATCACATTTCAATACGGAAAATGTCTTTGAAAAAGAAGTACAAACAATTGCATTAATCGGTCCAACTGGCGTTGGTAAAACGACGACACTCGCGAAAATGGCATGGCAATTTCACGGTAAGAAAAAAACAGTTGGTTTTATAACGACAGATCATTCTCGCATAGGGACAGTGCAGCAATTGCAAGATAACGTAAAGACAATTGGATCGGAAGTAATTGCTGTGCGTGATGAAGCTGCAATGACAAGAGCGCTTACGTATTTTAAAGAAGAAGCACGCGTCGATTATATTTTAATTGATACAGCTGGAAAAAATTATCGTACGTCAGAAACAGTAGAAGAAATGATTGAAACGATGGGACAAGTAGAACCAGATTATATTTGTTTAACGTTATCAGCTTCAATGAAAAGTAAAGATATGATTGAAATTATTACAAACTTTAAAGATATTCATATAGATGGTATTGTGTTTACGAAATTTGATGAAACAGCAAGTAGTGGCGAATTGTTGAAAATTCCAGCAGTATCATCAGCTCCTATTGTATTAATGACAGATGGCCAAGACATAAAGAAAAATATACATATCGCTACAGCTGAACATTTAGCAAAGCAAATGTTACAAACATCGTAGAAAAGAGGTGAAGAATAAGGCGCTTGCCTTATTCAAACGAATATGAACGGTCTTTATATAGGTTCTATGGGCATGATGAATTACATGCAGCGCATTAATGTTCATTCGAATAACGTTGCAAATGCTCAAACGACAGGATTTAAAGCAGAAAATATGACGTCTAAAGTATTTGATGTACAAGACACATATCGCCGCGGAGATGGGGCGGTAACAAATATCGGTTCGGTCGATTACGCTGTAGTACCAGCTGCAACGCATGTGAATTTAGTACAAGGAAATATACAAATGACAAATAGCGCTACAGATTTCTTTTTAGATGACGGCGCGGCCGGCACAACATCATTTTTCGTTACTTCTAAAAATGATGAAACGTTTTTAACGAGAGATGGTAGTTTCACATTAAATAGTGATCGTTATTTACAAACATCTTCAGGTGCTTATGTGATGGATGTTAATAATGAGCGTATTCGTATTCCAGAAGGAGCAAAGGTTGCTGTACAAGCAGACGGTACATTATATGATGAAGTAACACAAAATAATATTGCTCGTTTGCAAACAAAAACAGTAGATGCAGAAACGAATGCACGTCTCGTGCAACGTGAAAACAAAAGCTTTACACTAGCAGAAGGAAACATTGCTAATTTACCGAACGGAACAGGAATAGTAAAAAATCATATGCTAGAAAATTCAAATGTAGATATGACGAAAGAGATGGCAGATCTTATGACAGATCAAAAGATGATTCAAGCATCACAGCGCGTTATGACTTCATTTGATAAAATTTATGAAAAAGAAGCGAATGAAATATTGAGATAGTGGACTCCTAATAAAGGAGTCTTTTATTAATTTTAAATTTCAGAATTATCATTTGACTTTAAGGAGCTTCTTTTTTATATTAGTAGGTATAACTATAACTACTAAAGAGGTGAGAGTATGACAACGGCATTATATTTAGAAGATGCATACAAAACGAGTTGCGAAACAGAAGTGATAAAAGTAGAAGGGAATAAAGTATTTGTAAAGGAAACAGTTTTTTATCCAACTGGTGGAGGGCAAGAATGTGATACGGGTGTCATTGTACAAGATGGGTCTGTATTTGAAGTTGAAAAAGTAAAGAAGGAGCAAGGAGAAATAGTTCACTATATAAAAGATGAAGCTCAAGTAAAATTAGGTCCAGTTAAATTAGAGATAAATTGGGAAAGACGTCATAATTTAATGTGTCATCACTCTTTACTGCATCTTATCGGAGCTGTTGTTTATGAAAAGTATGGAGCTCTATGCACCGGAAATCAAATTTATCCTGATAAAGCACGTATCGATTTTAATGAGTTACAAGAGTTATCGAGCGTGGAAGTAGAAGAAATTGTTGAGGAAGTGAATAAACTTATTAAGCAAAATAAAGAAATTTCCACTCGTTATATGAGCCGCGAAGAAGCAGAAAATGCTGTAGGAATGATTAAAACAGCAATAAATCTCCTGCCAACTACCATCCAAGAAATCCGCATTGTTACAATTGAAAATTTAGACGAACAAGCTTGTGGAGGCACACATGTGAAAAATACGAGTGAAATAGGAACACTTGTTATTGATAAAGTAAAAAGTAAAGGGAAGCAAAATCGTCGTTTTGAAGTAAGGGCGATTTAGATTGTGAGGGGTTACCGATGGATGAAATTATAAAGGAGTTACAAAAGTTAGGATTTTCCCAGTATGAATGTAAAGCGTATATTGGACTACTAAAACATTCCCCAGTAACAGGCTATGAAGTGAGTAAACAAACAGGAGTACCTCGTTCTATGATTTACGAGGTACTCGGTAAGTTAATGGATAAAGGAGCGGTGCACATTGTACCTTCTGAACCAGTGAAATATGTACCAGTACCAGCTACGGAATTAATGAATCGAATGCGAAAAGACTTTGAAAAGTCCTTTGAGTTTTTAGACCAGAAATTAAATCATTTAGAACAAGAAAGACAGATTGATGTAATTTCGCATATTCGTTCAAATGATCGTGTTTTGAAAGAAATATGCAATATAATTAGTAGAGCTAAGGAAGAGTTATGGATTTCTGTATGGGAAGATCAAGTGCATGAAATAGAGCCATACATTCATCAAAAGGAAGAGGAAGGCGTACATATATTTTCAATCTTATTTGGAGCTCCAGAAACAAAAATAGGAGCGACATTTCACCATAATTATATGACGCCCCACGTCGTTGAAAAGAGAATGGGTGGTCATTTAACTGTTATTGCTCGTGATGGAGAGGAAGTATTAATTGCGAACTTCTCAAATGATAGCACTTCATGGGCCGTTACAACGTATGACCCAGCGCTAGTTCTCGTTGCTACAGAGTATGTGCGGCACGATATTATGGTTGAAGAAATCACGAAGGAATTTGGGGCGGATAAGTTAGATACGTTATGGCGTGAAAATATAGATTTAGTTCATGTCGTAACAGGAAAACGAACTTTAGAAGGAATGGAGGATGATAAGGATGAGTAAGGCTCAGGCACATGTAGCTTTGCAGAGCGATGATACATTTCAGCAAGGAGTAAAAGATTGTTTACCAACTGTATTTGGTTACTTGAGCATCGGTATAGCAGCTGGTGTAATTGCAAAAACAGCTGGTTTCTCCATCATTGAAATTGCGTTTATGTCCACTTTAATTTATGCAGGTTCTGCCCAATTTATATTAGCTGGTATGTATGCAGCCGGTGCTCCTGCTTCCGCAATTATTTTTACTGTATTTTTTGTTAATTTGCGCCACCTTCTTATGAGTGCTGCACTTGCACCGTACTTTACGAAAATTCCTCTATTTAAAAACTTAATCATCGGTTCTCAAATTACAGATGAAACGTTCGGTGTTGCAGTGCAGCATGCAGCGCAAAAAGGATATTTAGGCGAAAGATGGATGATTGGGCTAAATGTAACGGCTTATTTAAACTGGATTCTTGCTACCATTATTGGTGGTCTGTTTGGTGAGTGGATACCAGATCCACATACATACGGGATGGATTATGCATTACCAGCGATGTTTATCGGATTATTTGTACTTCAGCTCATAAGTAGTAAACCAAAGCTAGCAATTCATTTAAGTGTTGCAATTGTAGCAATTATTATCGCATACGTTTTACACCTATTTATGCCAGATAGTATAGCGGTTATTATCGCAACATTACTAGCTGCGACGATTGGAGTGGTGATTGAAAAATGGAAATGAGATTAGATGTATTATTACTTTTATTAGCAGCAGGAGCTGTTACACTCGTGCCACGTATTTTACCTCTACTCGTATTTAGTAAACTACAAATTCCAGACTGGGGTTTAAAATGGTTAAATTACATACCAATTGCAATATTAGCAGCACTTTTAGCACAAGTATTATTTATGCATGAGACGGTGCAATGGGATTACCTGATCGCAGCAATTCCAACATTTCTTGTAGCCATATATACTCGTAGTTTATTAGGTACAGTATTAACAGGAGTGGTTGTGATTATTTTGTTACGTTTCTTTTTCTAAAAAGGATTACGCTCATATAATAGCGAAAGGTGTAATAACATGAAAATATAGGGGTGGTGTTATGATACTTTTAACGATAGGAGCAATTTTGTTAACGTTGTTTATTTTCTTTATTATCGGTTTCGTTACGTTTATGATGTTTGTTGATAAGGCGACACCTCAAATATATTATACACCTTGTGAATCAGTGACAGTGAAAACTAAAGGTAAACAGAGAAGGAAGAAAAGTTGAAAGTTGGCTTTTCTTCCTTCTTCTATTACATCCCCAAAAGAACTAACAACAATAACCCAAATAAAAAACTAATAAAGGAAAGAAGAACGATACATATGGAAAATACACGATTATTTCTCCATTCGCGCCAGAAAGTTATAAAACCTAAAATACAAAGGAAAAACCAAATGGGTAGGAATAGGAACTCACTAATTTTCTCGGGAAGTAACGCATAAAAAGTTGATAAATATAAAATCCAATTTGTAAAAAATAAAATGCAAACGATAATAGATTGTAAGTAGGGCCGTTTGGAAAACTCCCCCTTTTTTACGGTTACGAAAATAATAGTTAGCACTGAGAAAAAGGCAATGAATATGAAAATAAGTAAGAGTAATGTAAGTGTCATTTACATCTCCTTTATAAGAGTGTTTTTTACAAGAAATGAATCTATTAAATTGTATGCTTCTTTTGTAGAGTGCCCGTTATATTTTTCAGTGTACGGATTTAGAAATCCATGTTCACCGTGTAGTTGTTTTATTTCTAATAAAGGATTCTTTTGTTGCTGCAATGTGTGAATGAAAGAGGATACTGAAAAACTAGCTTCTTTTTCAGGGAATATAAGTAATGTAGAGCATGTAGGCTTTATGTGAACATAGTCGCGTATACGAGAACCGTAACATCCGATAATAAAATCTATTTTCGGATTGTTACTACATAGCCATGAGATGGTAGCTCCAACACTAAAGCCGATAAGTCCAATATGTGTGTAACGACTAGAAAGATGAGTAATGAATGTTTCAATTTGCTTTTTTCCATCTTCAAATCCAATATGATTCATAAAAAAATGATATGCTTTTTCTTCATCAATATAATGAAATGCAGGTTGCGATTGTAGCAGATTAGGACAGAATACATCTATATGAGATGAAGTAAAGTGCTGGGTAACGTGATGCATATGGTCGTTCACACCATATATTTCATGAACAATAACGAGAGCTAATTTTTCCTTCATAGTTATAAAGTACCTCTATGAAACTTAAATTCTTTCTCAACAAGACAAATACGCAGGTGGAAGTTTTCATACCATTGCTCACGACCTCTTTTTTTCGCTTCTTTATGTAAGGTGTTCTTTTTCCAATTTTCAATCGCATCAAGTGATTCCCAATAAGAAATTGTTATTCCGAGTCCAGAATTACCTCTTGCACTTTCTACACCTAAAAATCCAGGTTGTTGCTTTGCAAGTTTCTCCATTTCTTCGGCAACGGTATTATAGTCTGTTGTATCATTTGATAAATTAGAAGTGAATATAACTGCATAATAAGGCTTGTTTTTTTCTAAAGTAGATGCCATTATTTTTCCTCCTTAATGTATAGTACGAATAATTAATCCATAGTTTGTATTTTAGCAGGTCACAAAAAGAAAAGAAGTAGAAAATTCTTATTTTTTCAGCTCATGTAAAATAAAGGGTTGAAGAAATTTATAATAAGTAATCTGAAAGAAGAAAAATGCCACTTCAAAAGAGAAGTGGCATTTCTTATATTTCCTCTAAGCTATTAACTGGAACAGTTAATTCGCGTCCTGGGTTTTTTACTTCATATATGCGGGCGGTTTCATTGCTTTCATCGACGTGTTGAATCATAACAGGCATGCCTTGAAAGCTAACATTAGCTTGCTCTGCTGACACAGAAAGCTCTTTTGCACGTTGTATATTCATTTATATTCCTCCCATCATTATTATCTTTGCTAAAAAAGAGGAATAATATACCATTTAGAGACATTCTTAAAGTTTTTGTATTATTTGTAATGTTTCTTTAATAAATGAAGAAAAGATGGAATCAGGATAACCATCTATCGTTTGAACTGCTTCTTTTGCTTCTTTCAGAGCAGCTGGTTTATCTTGAAGTTTTATATGACACAGGGCACGATAAGACCCAGCTGTTAATACCCACGATTGATCAAGTGGATGACTCATATAATCTGGTATGGTAGCGTGTTTTAATATTGCCAAAGCTTCCTTATAACGTTTTAAGCCATACAAAGATTTTCCTTTTTCAAGATAATATAATCCATCGTCTTGAAAGATTGGTTCATCTTTTAGTTTTTCTCGGAATTGTTCTAGATGTTCTAATGCGATTGTATATTCATTAGTAATTGTGTTGTAGTAGTAAGCTTTTAAAATATCAATAATCGCAATGGATAGAATATCTTCTGTAAAAATGGCAAATTGCTCCGATTTTTTTATGTAATATAAATACTGTTCTTTATCAGCTGTAATGACTTTTTGGTAAGATAAAATGCGATAAAATTCATCTGTTTTATAATACACTTGATGTTTTTTTGAAAATGCAAGTGCATCTAAAATGACTTTTTCACATTTTTCATAATTGCCGTATGCGAGTAAAATAATGGCTTCTTTTAAGTATAATTGTATATGTGTAATGAGATCCATTTCTAAATTCTTCGCTTTATATTCATCACGAATTGTAGCAATCATCTGTAAACATTCTTTATATTTTTTACGTTTGAAGAGCATATAGTAAAACAGTAGTTTCGTTTCAGTGCTTTCTCGATATAAAGTATATTTTTCAAATATAGAAACAGCAGTTTCAACGTAATATTGAATATGATAATCGTTCATAATAGTTGCTCCTGTTAGGAACTGTTTATATAAGCGAGCTGTATTTAAAGTAGAAGGTAGCTCTGTTTGAACGATAGGTAGTAAAGTCTTGTATACTTCATCGCATTTATTTTCCTTTATTAGTTGCTCCATTTTTTGAATGAGTTCTACAATTTCTCCTTCATCTTCTTCTAATAAAAAGCTCGTTTCACATTCAAGTTTTTCCGCAATATATTGTAATGTTTTCATAGAAGGTGTAGCTTTTCCATTTTCAATTTGACTAAGCATACTTTTTGTCAGTTCCGAACCTGCCAGTGCTGTTTGCGTAAGCTTTTTTTCTTTTCGTAATGCTTTAATTTTTTCGCCGAGAGTTGCCATATTGTTGCTCCTTTATATTTAAAAAGTTTAATTGTATTTAACTTTTTGTTGTGAAAATTGGAAAGTTGATTATATAATAAGTTTAACACAATTTAACTTTTAAGGGGAGAGAGTCAAAAATGGAAGATATAAGTATAGGACAACATGATTCAAGAATGAAGATTGCAACGAGAAATATCATTTTAATGATGATTGGAAAAATGACGTCTTTATTAGGCGCAGGTATTTATACGTTCGCAATGGGGTTATATGTATTAAAGACTACTGGTTCAGGGATGGGGTTTGCAACTACGCTCGTTTGCGGATCACTTCCAAGAATGATCTGTGGCCCAATTGCTGGTGCTGTAGCAGACCGTGTGAATCGAAAATGGCTTGTCATTGGTACTGATTTATTAAGTAGTTTAACGATGCTTAGTATGTTTATTCTTGCTACTATATTTGGACCATCACTTCTTTTTATTTATATTTCAGCAGCATTATTATCAATTTGTGCAAGTTTTTATTCTGTTGCATTAACTTCGTCTATTCCGAGTTTAGTAGATGAAGGACGTATTCAAAAAGCGAGTGCTTTAAATCAAACGGCGGCTTCTTTATCAAATATTTTAGGACCGATTATTGGCGGAGTTGTATATGGTTTATTTTCAATTAAATCGTTTTTCCTATTAAATAGTATTACGTTCTTTTTAGCGGTTATTTTGCAATTATTTATCGTATTTGATTTATATAAAAAAGAAGTGGCTGAGAGTACAGAGCATTTCTTGACGAGTATAAAAGAAGGTTTTTTATATGTAAAAAGACAACATGAAATATATGGTTTAATGAAAATAGCATTGTGGGTAAACTTTTTTGCGTGTGGTCTAACAGTTGCACTTCCTTACATTATCGTCCATACATTGCATTTATCTTCAAAGCAACTCGGTACTGTAGAAGGAATGTTAGCAGTCGGGATGCTAATGGGAGCGATTGCTTTATCAGTGCGTAAAGAAGTGAATACTCCGTTTCGTTCTATTTATACTGGACTGTTTTTGTTTGCAGGTTTAAGTTTATGTACAGTCTTTCCGTTGTTAGTTATCATTCCAAAAGTAGCAAGTTTTATTTACTATATTGCTTTTATGATGTTAACTGGTATAGCAATTATGATTGTAAACATTCCAATGCAAGTACATATGCAAAAAACGACAGATCCGAGCTACCTAGGGCGTGTGTTTGGCCTACTTGAAACAATTGCGACTGCAATCGCACCGCTTGGTATGATTGTATATGGACTACTATTAGATATGTTGCCAACTAGCATTGTTATGATGACAATAGGTGGAGGGTTATTGTTAGTTGTATTAGTTGGAGTAAAGCAACATATGGCGAAAAAACAAGTAGATGTGTCCGCTTAAAAATAAGAAAATAATAAAAATTTGACTTATCATTATAAAAATGACTAAATTAGTATTTTAGTTTTTGAAACTCTTTTTCATGTATGTTAAAGTAAAGTGAGCTTGCAAAGAAAAGGAGACAACAGCATGAAAAAATTAAGTTTTGTTATGCTTTTTCTATTAGTCGTAATGGCTGGATGTAGCAATTATGACACATATATTGAAACAGGTATGCAATCATTGAAAGATGAAAAGTATAGTGATGCAACAATGTGGTTCGAAAAAGCAAAAAAAGAGAAATCAGGAAACGAAGCGAAATCATATAAAGAAGTTGCTGAGAAAATGGATCACGGAGCAACAGCCTTAAAAGACGGTAAGTATTTAGAAGCGAAAGACATTGCAAATGAAGTGTTACAAAAGAAAAAAGATGATGAACTTGAAAAAGCTGTAACATCAAATGCAGAGAATATGCTTCAAAAAGCAAAAGATGTGGAAGAGAAAGTAAATGAAAGAGTGGCAAAGCGTAGAAAGGTAGAAGAAGAAGGAATCGATAAAATTATTAAAGCTGTCGATAGTATAGATGAAGTGAAAGAAAAAGAGAAGAAAGTATCAGAAGCATTAGATAAGGCTGAAGAGGCGCAAGCAAAAATTGAGGCAAAGAAAAATAAATAGATTTATAGTTTAAAAGGCTGTCGTGCATAACGACAGCCTTTTAATTTTTTGTTGCAAATGAAGTGATGCTCTGTAGTAAAAAAGAAATGATTTTAGAATTCCATCTGTCCTCATGATGAATCGTATAAATATTACGCTGAAATTCAAATTCAGGGATTGGTATATAGCATAGCTCATTTCGTTGTATTTCTTGCTCGATAGCAAGTTTAGAAATAAAGGCAATTCCATTACCATATTTTAAAATTTGTTTCATCGTTTCTAATGAGTCTAATTCAATTTCAGATTGGAATGTAATGTTATGCGCTAACGTCCATTGTGTAAGTAAATCTCTTGTTGTAGATGGGTTACGATGCAATAGTATGCGTTCCTTTTTTATATTTTGTAACGATACATTGTCTTTTTTTGAAAAATGATGTTCTTTGGAAAAGGCAAGAACAAGTGTATCGGGCATTATATTCGTTTGTTTTAAAAGTGGTTCATCAAATGGAGCAGCGGAAATTATCCCAAGATCGATTTCGTGATTTTGTAGCATCATTCGAATTTCAGGGGCTGTTTTCACTAGTAGCGTTATTTTTATATTGGGAAATTCACATTGAAATTGATGAACGACTGCTGGCAAAAGATAAGTCGCTGGTACATAACTAGCGCCGATTGTTATAGCACCTTTATGAAAATCTTTAAACTCTTGCGTGACACGTCTAGCTTCTTTCATAAGTGCATCTATTTTACAAGCATAATGGTGCAAAGCCTCACCAGCCTCTGTTAAGAAATACCTTCCAGAACGTAATTCAAATAAAGACACACCGAGTTCTTCTTCTAAGCTTTTTATATGAAATGTAATAGTTGGTTGTTTAACGCCAAGTTTTTCTGCAACGATTGTAAGCTTTTTGTATTTCTTAATAAGTACTACAATTTCTAATTTTAAGAGATTCATTATGAATTGCCGCCTTTTTTATTTTAAATATAGAAAAAATCTATAGAAATAAATAGTTTATTAGAAGTTTTTTAATTTAATCTTTACAGTACATTAACATTCAGTATAAATCTTCCATATAGAATGAAAGCAGGTTAAGAATGAGGGGAGAGAGGTGAAGCAATGGATATTACAATTAGTGGATTAGAAAAGACATTTGGAAAAATACAGGCGTTAAAGCCGTTGCAGATTGTAATGAAACAAGGGGAATTCACTACACTTTTAGGACCTTCGGGGTGTGGGAAAACGACTTTACTTAGAATGATAGCAGGGCTTGAGGAACCGGATAAGGGAGAAATATATTTTGGAGACCAGTGCATGTATTCTGCTGCAAAAAAGATAAAGACATCTCCTCATGAACGGAATATCGGTATGGTATTTCAAGATTTTGCTTTATGGCCGCACATGACTGTTTTTGAAAATGTTGCATTTGGTTTAAGAGCTACAAAGCAAACGAATCAATTGCGAGAAAAAGTAGAAGATGCGATAAAGCGAGTTCGCCTGCAAGATATGGAGAAAAGGTATCCACACGAACTTTCTGGTGGACAGCAACAACGTGTCGCATTCGCTAGAGCAATTGTAACAAAACCTCATTTTATTTTGTTTGATGAACCGCTAAGTGCACTCGATGCAATTTTGCGAGAAGAAATGAGAATAGAGCTTATGGATATCGTTCATTCCATTGGTTTAACTGCACTGTATGTCACTCACGATCAAACAGAAGCAATGTCAATGTCAGACCAAATTATTGTCATGAAACAAGGAGAAGTATTACAAAAAGGAACACCGGAAGATATTTATGTGAAACCGTCTCATGAATTTGTTGCCAAATTTGTTGGTAAGGCGAATTGGCTTGTAGAGGGTGAAAAAATGATTCGTCCAGAGCATGTGAGTTGGACAAAAAATGATGTGTGCGAAATGTATACAGGTGAAATTCAGCACGTTACATATGTAGGAGAACGTTATGAAGTGAAAGTAAATATGGGGACTTTAGGCATCTGGACAGCCTATCACAATAGTAAGCTAAGCATCGGGAAACCAGTATCGTTATATGTACCCAAAAAATGTATTCATCATATAGGGGGAGAATCCTATGAAGAAATTCAGTTCGCTTAAGTCTTTATTTGTATGTACTTTACTATTTTCTACTGTAGTAACAGGTTGTAGTTCAAAGACAGGTAATGCAGATGCAAAAAGTAAAAATACGAATGAAAAGAAAATTGTTGTATATAGTGCAGGACCAAAAGGGTTAGCAGAAAAAATTCAAAAAGACTTTGAAAAGAAAACTGGTATAAAGGTGGAAATGTTTCAAGGGACAACTGGTAAAATTTTAGCGAGAATGGAAGCTGAAAAGAAAAATCCAGTCGTTGATGTAGTCGTACTTGCATCATTACCAGCGATGGAAGGATTAAAGAAAGAGGGTCAAACGTTAGCTTATAAAGAAGCGAAACAAGCTGATAAGCTGCGTTCTGAATGGTCAGATGATAAAGGACATTATTTCGGGTATAGTGCTTCAGCATTAGGGATTGTGTACAATACAAAAAATGTGAAGACAGCGCCTGAAGATTGGAGCGATATAACGAAAGGAGAATGGAAAGGGAAAGTGAATCTTCCAGATCCAGCACTTTCAGGTTCAGCTTTAGACTTTGTAACAGGATACGTGAAAAAGAATGGACAAGATGGATGGAATTTATTTGAGCAGCTTAAGAAAAATGAAGTTACAGTAGCAGGAGCAAATCAGGAAGCGTTAGACCCAGTTGTAACAGGTGCGAAAGATATGGTCATTGCGGGTGTTGATTATATGACGTATAGCGCAAAAGCAAAGGGTGAACCTGTTGATATTGTATATCCAAAAAGCGGAACAGTTATTAGCCCACGTGCAGCTGGGATTATGAAGGATAGTAAAAATGTTGAAGGTGCAAAAGAGTTTATTGATTATTTATTATCCGATGATGTACAAAAACAAGTTTCTAAAGCGTATTTATTGCCTGGTAGAACAGATATAAAAGCTGAAAATAGACTAAATGTAGAAGAGATTCCAGTATTAAATATTGATTGGAAAACAGTTGAGAAAGAGCAAGATGAAATAGGAAAACAATTTAAGAAAGTATTTCAATAAGATGGTGATTCCATGGTAAATCGATTCGTATCAGTAAGACAAGTTGGAATGACGGTAGCATTATTACTTGTGGCGATGTTAATCGTCATTCCCCTTTTTCTTATTTTATTTTCTAGTGTATATGAAAATAGCAGTTGGAATTTTTTAAAGCCTTTTGAAGTGATACAGAGTGGTGGATTAGCTGGGATTTTTCTAAATTCGATGCTTCTAGGTGTACTCGTTGTAATAGGAGCTACAATATTTGCATTTCCATTGGCATTTATTATGAGCAAAACAGATGTAGGAAAGTATAGTAAGTTAGATATTGTTTTTATGATTCCATTTATGACACCGCCGTATATTGGATCGATGGGCTGGATTTTGTTCATGCAACCTAACGGCTATTTTGAACAATTTTTTCCTATGCTAAAGACAGTTTCATCATCGTTTTTTAGTTTAGGAGGTATGGTCTTAATTATGAGTCTGCATTTATTCCCATTTCTTTATTTCATGCTGAAAAACACGTTACTTCAGATTGGGAGTAGTAAAGAAGAAGCTGCAGCAGTTCATGGCGGAAGTTTTTTCTATCGTTTAAGAAAAATAATATTGCCGTTATTAGTATCAAGCTATGTAATGGGGGCTTTACTCATTTTCGTAAAGACGATTGCTGAATTTGGAACACCGGCTACATTCGGACGTAGAATAGGATTCCACGTGTTAACATCAGAAATCCATAAATTTATTTCGAGTTGGCCAATTGATTTTAGTAGTGCAACAGCATTATCTTCTTTATTACTTAGTGCTTGTATGCTTATTTGGTATATGCAAAATGTATTGAATCGAAAGTATTCATATGCAATAGTTAGTGGAAAAGGTGTGAAATCTAAAAGATATACTTTGTCTATATTTACGCGCGTTGTAGCATGGATGTATGTAATTGGTTTATTAATCGTATCAATTGGAATTCCATACTTTTCTATACTTATTGCTTCTTTGTCAAAATTAAGAGGCGGCGGTTTACATGTAAATAACTTTACAACAAGCCATTATGAGGCATTGTTTACAATGGGATCTCCGGGATTAGGGGCTTTATGGAATAGTTTTCTTTTTTCACTCGTAACAGCGATTATCGCGGTAATGATTGGAGTCTTTTTGGCACTTATGATTCGAAAGGGGAAAAAAACCTCTGAAAAATGGCTTGATATGTGCGGTATGTTACCGAATATGGTACCAGGAATCGTTATGGTTGTAGGTCTTATTCTATTTTGGAATTCACCATATATGCCTATGTCAATTTACAATACACCAGTTATGGTTATCGTAACGTATGTTGTGCTGTTTTTACCTTACACGGTGCAATATGTAAAATCATCACTCGGACAAATTGATGATTCTCTCATGCAGGCAGGAAGTGTTTTTTCTGGAAATTATATTTATATTTTTAGAAAAATAATATTGCCTCTTATTATCCCAGGCATTCTTGCTGGATGGGCGATGACATTTACAATTTCGATAAGAGAGTTAGTAGCATCACTTCTCGTATTACCTCCATCAGTAGAAACGTCAGCAACGTTTATTTTTGCTCAATTTGAACAGGGTGAAGTATCTATAGGCATGGCGATGGCCGTTGTTTCTGTTGGACTTACAACAATATGCTTATTACTGCTACAACATATGGAGCAAAAACGAAAAGGGGTAGTATGATGAGAGTGGAAGTATGGGGAGGAGCAGGAGAATACGGTCGCTCCTGCTATTTTGTAAAAAATAAAGAGACGAAAATATTATTTGATTGTGGTATTAATCGATCTTATGAGGATAGTTATCCAAAAATAGAGAGAGAAGCTGTTCCATTTTTAGATGCGGTATTTTTATCACATATTCATGAAGATCATACGATGGGTTTACCTTTATTAGCGAAGTATGGCTATAAGAAAAAAATTTGGACGACTCGTTATACAAAGGAGCAACTGCCGTTATATTATGAAAAATGGAGAAACTATAATGTGATGCAAGGGTGGAATTTACCTTATAGCGACCAACACATAAAAGATTTAAATTATGTATGTATTGATGAGATTAGCAATCCAAATGAATGGGTACAAATTACTCCTACATTGCGGTTTCAATGGGGATATAGTGGGCATGTATTAGGAGCTGTTTGGTTTTTAGTTGATATGTGTAATACATACGTATTTTATTCAGGCGACTATTCAGCAGAGTCTAATATACTACGAGCTAATTTACCTGAGAAATTGGGCCACAATATAAAAGTTGCAATTGTAGATGCCGCTTATCACACAGAGGATGTTTCGCAAAATGAAAGATTAGACAATCTATGTGCAGAAATTGAACGAGTTATGCAAAATAAAGGAATAGCATTATTACCGCTGCCACAACTTGGTAGGGCACAAGATATAGTATTGTATTTATATGAACGATATAAAGAATTTCCGCTTATAGTAGATAAAGAAATTTTGGCTGGATTTGAAGAGATGTTCGTATATAAAGATTGGATAAAAAATAATGAAGAACTTAAATGGGTTATGGAGAGTTTAAAAAGAAACATAATAGTGATGGATAATGATATTAGTATGCAAAATAGTTACGGAATAGTTGTAATGAGTGATGCGAATATGCAAACGAAACGAGCGCAGTTATATTATGAACAACTTCGGAATGAAAAACGGAATGCTGTTATTTTTACTGGACATATTGCGAAAGGGAGTTTTGCAGAAAAAGTTATGAAAGAGCATGTAAGGAATACATGTAGGGTGAATCGAGTTGCGTATAAAGTTCACCAAAGTATAAGAGACGTTAAAGAGATGTTAAATACATTATTACCAGAACATACGGTGCTAGTGCACGCTTTGAAAGAGGATACGGATCGATTACAACAAAAGCTAAGTACAGCAGGATATGAAAATGTATATTCACTTGCAATGGAACGTATAGAAGTCATTTGAAATGTAAAGGGGATAGGTATATGAAAAAAGTATTTGTATTCGTAAGCATTTTCTTTTGTTGTTTCCTTTATAACGTTAAGGAAGGGTTTGCAGCTAGTCCAATGAAACCTAGTTTTGAAGTGAAGTTATTATTGAAGCCAGAACAAGTATTAGGTGATAACAAAGAGATGAAGCAAGAGGTACTAGAACATTTCCAGGCTGGTACAAAATATGAAAGAATACAAGTGCAATTTTTAGATACTGCGAATAAAAGTTTAAGCGAGGAAGGTTGGTTTGCTAGAATTCGAAAGAAAGAATTTAGTAAAGATTTTGAACTAACATATAAAAAAAGATATCCTATTCCAAATGGTGTAATTCAAGATGCACTAGAAGTAGCTAAAAAAGAAGGATTCGATAGTAATACGGATAGTTATGAGGCGGAAATAGATTGGGGATTTGAGAAGAAAACATTAAGCATTTCAAATAAGAAAAGTTACAGTGCTAAAGGATATGGAATACTTGATTTACCAAATAAACAAGCTGCTCAAAACATGTTAATAGAAAAATTACCAGGGAAAATGAACAAATGGTTGTATACAAATTGGGGAGAAGAGATGTTAAAGAATTCCCGTATTTACGGTCCTGTATTAATGAAACGATATACAGGAGAGTTTGAAAACATAAAAGCAAATATTGAAATTTGGCCATTAAGTAATACAGGAAAATTAGAAGATGACTTCGTAATAGAAGTGTCATTTAAAACAAATGAAGAAAGTATTGCGACAAAACAAAGGGAATTATTAATGGCGAGTTTAGAGAAAAAAGGCTGGTTGTTACCGAAAGATAGTTTGAAGACAGAGCTTATTTTTCAGTAAATAGTAAAAAGGAATCCATATGCCATGGATTCCTTTTTATATATGAGTATTAAGCTAAATCAGCTGACACGAACATATCACTATTTTGAAGGTTTTTAGAGCGTAAACTATAAGCAACTACCTTCTTTTTATATTGTTTTACAACATCAACATGCTCTTCATGACTATAAATATAAAATGTAAAATCTTTTTTACCACGTTTTGCATGGATAATTAAAGGAGTGCCTTCATTATGGGGTGGTGCATAATAGCGATCTAAAAATAAACCTTCGTTAAAATCATGAATAATTTTTGATTTCTGTTCGCCTACTAAGTTATTTCCGTTCATTGTAACAGTCACATTCTCTTCTTCGAGTTGTGGATGTGTTTCAAAGCGACTAATAATGGATTCAATAACAGAGTTAGGAAGGCTAGAAACGATAATTTTAAATGCTCCAAATACAACTAACATTACAATAAACCAAGTCGTCATAGTATATCATCCCCTTTATTCTATTTAATAATATAACTCATATGGTAATAGTACATATGGTGAAGTTTTGTATAATTTGTGAAAAATATGCCATTTTCACGAACGAAATGTTAGAAAAATCAATTTTGTTACAAAAAGTTGAAATCGAAGTATTTTAAAAGAAAAAGGTTTATAATAAAAATATAACTAATAACCACATTACTAATTATAAGGAAGTGTAACTATGAGTACTGTAGCAATCGTATATGGTATTATTCTTTCCACAATTATTGTTTTGTTTTTTGTTGGGGTTTCACGTTATATTCATAAATGGAAAGAAGGCGTTGCGAAATTAAATCACATTGAAGAAGAACTTAGTGATTTAATGTTACATCATGGTAAGTAAACATTTATTTTTTAACTAAAAAATGTGAAGGATATCACAAAGCATGCTTTCCTAATGAAGGCATGTTTTTTTGTTGTTTAAGAAAAGAAGTGTTTTTGTATAAAAAATCCAATTATTACTTAAAAAGGGAAATTTATTTAGTATAATATATAATATGTTTATTTTAGGGGGAGTATCATGAGGGGATTAAAAGTTGTTGGAATTATAGCTGGAATTACTATAGTAGGCTGTATAGCTTTCTTTTCAGTGAAGGAATATGTCAATTCCAAAGAAGACTCTAATTATGTGCTAAATTACATAAAAGAACATAAGGATGATAAAACAACTTCTT
Organism: Bacillus cereus group sp. Bce041; assembly: GCF_052646455.1. Classification (NCBI taxonomy): domain Bacteria; kingdom Bacillati; phylum Bacillota; class Bacilli; order Caryophanales; family Bacillaceae; genus Bacillus; species Bacillus cereus group sp. Bce041. The sequence continues at coordinate 212,020 of NZ_JBQXON010000002.1, read as the reverse complement.
TAATTGTTAAAAGAAATGGTGAAACATTGACATCAATAAATGAAAAAGAAAAACTACCGCTAGCAAGTATGTCGAAAATCATTATAGCAATTGAATATGCTAAGCAAGTAGCTGAAGGGAAAATAAGAAAAGACGAGCAAATTTCATTGAAAGAATTAGAAAAATACTATGTGAAAAATACTGATGGTGGTGCACACCCTGCATGGCTAGATGATGTAAAAGTTAAAGAGTTAGTGAAGGGTGGTCAAACTTCTTTAGAAGAAGTAGTGAAAGGAATGATCCATTATAGTTCGAATGCGAATGCATCATATTTATTAGACAAGCTTGGAGCAGCGCGGATAAATGAAAGTTTGAAAGAGTTAGGCTTAAATAGTCACGATGAATTTTATCCAACGTATACAGGGGCATTATATATGAGGGGCTATGTTGAAAAAGAACTGCATATTCCTCAAAATAAAGCATTGGACAAGCTACGTAATATGTCTAATGATGAATATGTTAAGCATGTATGACAAATACATGAATGGATGAAAGACGAGAAAGAATGGACAAAACGCGAGATATCTTTAAAAGCCGATATGGACTTTCAGCGTATTTGGTCAGATCGGTTTATAGGTGCAAATGCGAAGGATTACATGAGTTTACTGGAAAAGATAAATAGCAGAAATTATTTTACACCACAAATGCAAGGTGAGATTGAGAATATATTTAAAGGAACCGTAGGAGAGGGTATGTTCGAATTTGCTGGACAGAAAGGTGGTTCTACTGCATTTGTATTAACAAATAGTTTCTATGGTACTGATAAAAAAGGGAATAAGATTGAGATTGTCTTTATGATGAACAATTTGAGTGAAAAAGCATTTGAAAAGCTTCTAAGTAATATGGATTACTTTATTCGAGATATTGTCATAAGTGAGGAATTCAGAAATAAATTATAATGAAATAATTTTATTATGTAAACAAAGGGGCACTTATGAAAAGTGCTCTTTTGTAATACAGGATTTTCCAATCTTATTATTGAATATAAATTGAAAATAAGAAAGGAGGTTGAAAAATGACAACAATATATTTCGTTCGCCATGCCCATTCTACATATACAAAAGAAGAACGGGAACGACCTTTATCTGAAAAAGGGCACTGTGATGCAGAGAATGTAACACATTTATTAAAAGATAAACATATTGATGTTGTTATTTCTAGTCCGTACAAAAGAGCAATCCAAACTGTACAAGGAATTGCGAATACATATAAATTATCAATACAAACAGAAGAAGATTTGCGTGAAAGATTATTGAGCACAGAGCCAGTATCAAATTTTAATGATGCTATGCAGAATGTGTGGGAAGATTGGAGTTTTGCATACGAAGGCGGAGAATCGAATGATATCGCACAAAGGCGCGCTGTAATATGTATGCAAAATATATTAAAACAATATGAAGGTAAGAATATTGTAATAGGTACGCATGGAAATATTATGGTATTACTCATGAATTATTTTAATTCGAAATATGATTTTGAGTTTTGGAAAACACTTCATATGCCTGATGTGTATAAATTAAATTTTGATAAAAATCGTTTCATTTCTGCTGAAAGAATAGAGAAAACAGGTCATCGGTTAAATATTTTGTAAAAGTTTATCAAAAAAAGAGGAAAGAGAGAAGTTATTGTAGAAGTATGACTTTGTAACATAAAAAATATATGTTAAAGGAGGCTGTTTACATGTTTGAGAAAGAGAAAGAAGGGCTTATTGAAGTTCAAAACGTATATGAAATTGCACCAGAAGATGGAACAATCATTGGTATGGCAACGGAAGAAGAAATGGAAATTGCTGCTGAACTAGAGTTACAGTACTATGCCCATTCTCGTTTGTTAGAAGCAAATATTCAGTTAGACGGTTCCTCCTACAAAGAGTTACTTCAGGAGTTCCAGGAGTACGAAAGAAAATCAATGAGCTTTTGGCGAGCGATACATAAACGTTTAGCTGTGCCATGGGCGTGGGTACTACGTATTGATGTTGCGAATGGCCCTATATATGTAAGTAATGGAAGTTCATATTACGAAGAAATCGATGATGAAGAAGATTATGAATAGATAAGTAAGGAAGCAGCTTTAGTTGCTTCCTTTTTTTATTTGTAAGAAATGAATCGCCTCAATAATAATATCTGGTCGATCATTTTCTATACCGTGACTAGCATGTTCGGCAAGAATATATTGGCTGTTAGTTGAGAGGTGTAATTGTTCGTGAATTAGTTCTTGCCACATTGCTTCAAGTTGTGTTGCTTCCTCTTTTGGCATGCCACCATTAGTCAATTGAGTAATAGAATATTGAGGATCTCTACCGATAACGATTAATGGTATTTCTAATGTTTTACATAGCTCTTTTAGTGAGAGAGCACAGTTTTTCCACTCCGATAGTTCAGAAGCTGTCGCTTTATATAATGAAGGCGAGGTAGAGAATTCAATTTGCTGTTTTGATTGATCGGTGAGAATAGGTTTTAGTTCGTTATAAAGTGTGTCTACATCCATTTTTGAATACATATTATATTTTTGAAACCAAACATCATCAGAATCAGTTTGATCAGAAATTGGTAAATGAAGTTCATCTAAACGGTGTAAGTTCATCGAAGTAGAATCAACTAAAATAAGTGCTTGCAGCTTATCTTCATGTAACATCGCAAAATGTTGTGCACATAATCCTCCATAGGAATGACCGATTAGAATAAATGGTTCTTGAATAGCTAGTTTGTTTAGTAACATATGTAGCTCTTTTGTAACTTGCCTTATTGTACGCGGCTGATTGCCTAAATCACTTTTTCCGTAACCTGGGCGATGGTATGAAACAACTGTAAAGTGCTCTGAAAGCTTTTCTATAATAGGAAACTAATCATAAAATGAGCAAGTCATTCCGGTTTGAATGACTACAGTTTGTTTACCATCTCCTTTTATATGTACTTCTATATTTTGCCCCATTATTTCTACAAATTTATGAATGTTAATTCCTCCTAAGCTTGAAATAATTTTTGACAAGCAAAAACAATACACCAAACACCTATACCAAGTAGGACAGATGTACTAAGTGTAAATGAATTTTTTAAACCAATATAGACAATAAATAATAGTAGTGCTGATGCGGGGAATCCATATAATACCCCTAAAGCAAATTGACTCAATTCTTGTTTATTTCCGCCTTCGAATGAAATCCAAAATAAACTAAGTAAACTCACGAGAGGAAGGGCAGCAATAAAGCCACCTATCGTACTGTAATGTTTAGCGACTTCAGTGATAACGCCGATAATAAGTGCCGAAACGATTATTTTAACGAGGAAATGCATATTTTGCCTCCTTCGCTAATAAGGAAAATGCTTTTTCAATTAATTGTTGTTCTTCTTTTGATAACTGTGATTCTAATATTTTTATCTTTTCTTTATCTAGTAAAGTATGTTTTTCTAATACTTCAATTCCTTCAATTGTTAATGTAAGGTTTACCACTCTTTCATCTTTTTTATTTCTCTCTTTAACGATGAAACCCTTTTGAATAAGGCGTTTTATATGTTCAGATGCTGTGTTATGAGAAAGGCTAAGCTCAGTAGCGACTTTTCCAATTGTTATATCTTTCTCACGAGAAACGATTTGTAAAATACGAATTGCTTGGTGGGAAAGGTTGTCCTCGTATTCGTATCGTAAGTGATAATAAATGCTCTCTCAATGTTGATTAATGTTGTTCATAATAATAAATCTCCTTTTTATATCGTATAGTAAGATATATTCGTCATTTTAGAAATAAAACCCTTTTATTTGGATAAAAAATGTTGAAAAAGTTTATTTTTATTGAAATATAAGGTAATCTATGTGTAAAGGTATACATTTAGCAAGAGAGAGGATGATAGCTGTGAATACATTCAAATGGATTAGTCATGAACAGATGTATGTAGATGAAATACATGTTGAAAAATGTGGTCCTCTTTCAGTCGGCGTATATGGGGGAAATCAAGAGAGTGATGCATATGAACGAGGAGATGCGGTGCTGGCTTGGTGGGATCCTGAATTACAATTTGAATTTGTTATGATTTTTGATACACATCACAAAACAAAAAATATAGATTATATAATAGAAGCGATTTCGGAAAGAAAAGAAAAACTAAAAGAGTTATTCTCATATCCAATACATTTAGCTTTTCATCATACACATATGTACTTATTAGCGTTATTTACAGATGAGTTATTTATTAAAAAGTGTGATCAAGATGATGAGGAACTCGCTTGCTTAATTTGTTTACGAAAAGGCGAATTTTTATATTGGTTATCAGTTGGTGATTGTTTCGCGTATTTATTCCATTCTGAGAAAACGAAAAATGGAAAAGGACGATTAAATAAACGGAAAAATTACGAATATATTGGCAGGAAAAATATTTTTGCAGCAAATACACCTTGCTTTACGTCAGGTGTAAGAGGATTAGAAAAAGGAATGAATCACATTTTAATGGCAACGGACGGTATTTTAGAGTGTGATAAACGAAGGTTTGATGATGATCAATCTTTAGTAGAAATATTACATGACGGGAATAGCTTGCAGATTGAGCCAGTATTAACAAATGTACTGCAGTGGAAAGGTAGAGATTGTGCCACGATTATTGGGTGGTCTATTGATACTGATAATAAACAATGTGCTAATTAATATAAAAGGAGTTCAAGGCTTTTATCCTTGAACTCCTTTTTGTTAAGCAATATGAATATGATATGTTTTTAACCATTCATTTACTTGTAGCATATACTCCATGGCACTTCTTGCCTCAAAATTGTTAATCTCTTTATTACTTTGATCAGCAATTGAAAGTAAGATGGAATGGTTAATAAGTGAGAAAATAGGATTGTTTTTATTGCTACACATATCAAGTGTTAAATTACGGATTGTTTGTAAGTAGTGTGGATCTTGTGAAGTTGGATAAGCGCTTTTTCTTCTATTACGTACATCGTCAGGTAAAGCTGGTTGTAGTGCTCTACGTAAAATGCCTTTTTCAATATTATCAATACTTTTTATGTTGAAAGGAACATTCCATAAATATTCAACTAATCTATAATCGCAAAACGGTACACGAACTTCAAATCCAACAGCCATACTCATACGATCTTTACGGTCAAGTAAGAAAGGAAGGAATCTTGTTAAAAATAAATAAAACATTTGGCGTTGTTTCGCGGATTTTTTACTTTCCCCTTCAAGAGTAGGTACTTCAAGTATCGCTTCTTGGAATCGTGTATCAATATAGTTTTCTAGATTACATTGGTTACTTACTTCATTTAGTAGAAGAGGAGATGTATTATTCCAATTTGTTAGCCAAGGAAACTTATCTACATATAGTAATTCTTCTTGATGAAACCAAGGGTATCCACCGAATACTTCATCAGCCGATTCACCGGATAAAGCTACGGTCGCATCTTTTTTCATTTCGCAAAATAGTAAATATAGTGAAGTTTCCATTTCACCAGCACTCGGTAAATCTTTCGCATGAAGGGGAACGAATAAGTGATTTGCTAATTCTTCAGCATTCACAATAATATCATGATGCGCTGTCCCTACATGTTCAGAAACGCGTTTTACCCAAGGAGCGTCTAAACCAGTGCGAGCAAATGTCAGCTCGAAATCTTTTGCACTATTTACAAAGTCAACGGAATACGTATGAAGTGTTTTATTTTCCGCAGCAAATTCTTTACCCGCAAGTGCAGTAATACCGCTAGAGTCTAATCCGCCTGATAACATACAAACGAGAGGAACATCGGCAATTAATTGTCTTTTTACTGTATCTTGTAAAATAGATAAAATATGCGAAGATGTATCTTCTATAGAGTCTGTATGGAACTTACTTTCTAAATTCCAATACTTCGTAACTACTTTTTTATGACGTGTAAACGTTATAAAATGTCCAGCACGCACTTCTTGAATATGTTTAAAGACGCCACATCCAGGAGTTCGAAATAAGCCTAATCCAAATATTTCATTTATGCCATCCGCATCAATTTCAGCAGGAACAGATGGATGCGCTAATAACGCTTTTATTTCAGATCCGAAAATAATGCTGTCATTTCTTTCTGTGTAAAAGAGTGGTTTTACACCTAAATGATCACGCGCTAAAAATAATTGTTGCTTCTGATCATCCCATAAGGCGAAAGCGAAAATTCCGTTTAAATGTTGTACGCAGTCTTCTTTCCATTCTAGATAAGCATGTAGTAACACTTCTGTATCTGAATGGGTTTCAAATGCATGCCCACATTTTTGAAGCTGCTCTTTAAGTTCACGGAAATTATAAATTTCTCCATTATAAGTAAGAGCATACGTATAATCACCAGCACGGAATGTCTTCGGCTGTGTACCGCCTTCTGGATCAATTACAATTAAACGCCGGTGTGCAAAGGCCGCATGAGGTGAAAACCAAAATCCTTCAGCATCTGGACCACGATGCTGAATACTATTTGCCATCTTTTTTAAAATAACATGTTGATTTGAAAGGTCTTCCTTCCAATCTACCCAACCTGTAATTCCACACATACACATCTCATCTCCTAAATTAAAATAGTAGATTAACGAAATAAAATGTACACCAAGTTAAAAAATGACTATATAAATAGTGTACTACATGAATTAAATTACAGACTTGAGAAAATTTTCTTTGAACGCATAGTTATGTGAGACAATGGCTAAGGGAAAGTATTCCATTACATACAAAAAATAAAAAAGATGAGAGAAAAAATTTTTTCAGACGTTATATAGGATGTAAAAGCTTTTACAAAACAATAAGGGGAATCGCTACATGAAATCAAATGAGAAAAATTTTATAAAAAGATTACAGCGGCAAAAAGAAGACGCGTTAGAATTTGTTGTCGATACATACTTACCACTCATAAAGGGGATCACGCATAAAGTTCTACTCCCAATTCAAAATGATGGACTCATAGAGGAATGTATAAACGATATATTTCTTTCCATTTGGAATAACGCAAATAAATTTCATGGAGAGCCGAGTGATTTTAAAAAGTGGATTGCAGCGATTGCGAAGTTTAAAGCAATTGATTATTACCGGAAATCGACTAAAACAGTAGAAATCATTTCAGATGAGTTTTATATTAGTACAGAAAAATCAGCAGAAGACGAATTAATCGTTATGGAAGATAGGGAAGAATTATTGAAGCTCATTAATCAATTAGAACCGCTAGATCAAAAGGTGTTCATTATGAAATATTTACTTGGTATGAAGACAGAGGAAATAGGTGACAAGTTAGGATTAACCCGGGCAGCAATCGATAATCGAGTGTACCGGGGAAAAAAGAAACTACAACAAAATGCTACGAATATTAGTTTTGGAGGTAGTGCAATATGAAAGACATTTATGAACTATTAAATGATATTGATATAGATGAAAAAGAGCTTGAGGAAATTGAGGCTTCTGAAATTGAAAAAGAAAAAATAAAGCGTAATGTAAAACAATCGATACGTACGAAGAAAAAGATGAAAAGTTGGAAAAAAGGTGTCGCTGCTGCATCTATTTTAGTAGGATTATCAGTTGCAACTCTTGGTATCGGTTTTCCTACATATGCTGGAGGGTTGCCAATTGTAGGTGACATATTCCGATTTTTAGATAATGGTAGAACGGGGTTATATGAAAATTATAAAGAGTTTTCGACTGAATTGAATATGACGAGAGAGAGTAATGGGGTTAAGGTTACCATTAATGATGTAATTTCTGATGGCAGAACATTATCTATAACGTATTCACTGGAAAGTGAGCAGGACTTAGGGGAGGATCCTATCATATTAGGTGGATTGGATATAATGGACGCTCATGGTAGTTCAGGCAGTGGTAAAATGACTAAAGTTACTGAAAAAAAGTATGTAGGTATGGTAACAACGACGCATCATGATAGCAATAAAAAGGACAAAGTAAACTTTAGATGGAATATAGAGAGAATAGAGATGCCAGATAGGAAAAAATCAATACAAGGTAATTGGAATTTCGCGTTAACTGTAAAATCAGTGGATAGTAAAGAGAGAACAATTGGCGGGAGTTCGGAAAAAGAAGGTATAAAAGCAAATATGGAAAAGGTCGCAATATCGCCAGTTTCATTTATTCTTTATTACAATCAAGAGGTTTCTAAGGGCGCGAGGAAAGAATGGGATAGTGTAGATGTTGAATTGACGGTTAAGGATGATTTAGGGAATATTTATTCGGGTGAAGGAAATGGGGGAAGTGGCAACGATCCTTACAATATCCATTGGAGTGCCACCTTCCAAAAACTAAACGAAAATGCAACAAAGCTTATCGTTACACCTCGTGTACACTTGCGAGTTCATACACCTGAAAATCATGGTGGAGTATGTGAATGGAAAAGAGAAGAAAATAGAAGTGCCGAAAAAAGAAGCGAAGAGTAAAGATATTGTATTAGATGATATTGTCATTGATTTAAAGAAATAAAAGAGAGACTGCCTAAAATCATTTAGGCAGTCTTTTTTCGTTAAGAACTAATGACGAGTAGTGCATGCGGATGCTGCGTTTTATATTCATCTTTCCACGGAATGTTTAGTTGTTCCCACGATTCGCCGCTATCATTGGATTGAAAGACGCCATTGTTATTTAACGTGTAGAACGTATGTGGTTCGGCTTCGTTTGTAGCAAACATCGAAATGACTGTACCGATTGCAGATGGTAGTCCTTGTTGTACTTGCTGGAACGGAGTATCTTTCGTTTTTCGATAAATATAAGATTCATAAGGGATACGATGATGAGCGAGATCAGCACTTGGCGCAGCAGAAACGAGAATCGTATCACAATCAGCTGGATCGATAGCCATGCTGTATAAATAATGATGTTCAAGTCCTGCACTACATGAGATCCAACTGTTTCCATTGTTATAACTCTCAAGATAAGCACGATCAGGTCCGCCCATAAATCCGTCACCACATGATGCATAAAGGCGATTTGGTGTTTTAGGGTGCATAAGTAATTGATGAGCATCGATAGGAGCACCGAATTTTTTATCAATCCATGTATGCCCTTTATCGTTACTTTGAATAACAGCACCAGCTTCGATTGAAACGTGTATTGTATTAGGGTTATTTGGGTCAACTGTAATCCAGCGTACGTGATGGGTAAAAGGTCTAGGCGGAAATGCCCACGTATAAGAAGATAATAATGATTTCATATTTTTAAGTTCAGTCCACGTTTCACCACCATTTTCAGAGCGAAATAAAGCGCTCGGTTCTGTGCCGACATAAACGACACCATATCCGTTAACTTGTTCATTTGAGCTTATTGTTATGGAAGTGATAGAGGAGTGCAAAATACCATCTTCTTTAGGGAAATCAAAGTAACGATAAGAATCTCCAATTGGTCTCCATGAATCCCCACTATCGTCACTTAACCATAGACCTCGTCCAAATGTTCCGCAATATACACGATTCTTTTGAAATGGATCAACAGCGATACAGGTAGGTTGCATATTTTGTAAGTGATAAGTCGTTTCATAGTTATCATTGTGTTCTTTCACTACAACAAGTTCACGTTCCATACAGAGAAATAAACGTTTCATTTAAGTAACCTCCTTAAAAATTCTTTCATTAGTAAACAATATGAAAATAAAAAAGAAGTAGTCTTGTTTTATTTGAGAAAAAGGGATTGTTTAAAAAATAGCGAAGTGTGTATACAGAGGAAGCGGGCGTTTACAATCAGTCAATTCGGGATAAAGATGGGGAGTTTGTTTCATACTAACATACAGATATTGTACTTAAAGGAGTATAAGTATGGGACATTCGCATGATCATGGTCATTCAAAAAATAAAAAGGCGTTACTAATTGCCTTCCTACTAACAACAAGTTTTATGATTGCAGAAGTTGTTGGTGGATTTGTAACAAATAGCTTAGCACTACTATCTGACGCGGGGCATATGCTAAGTGATGCAGTATCTTTAGCTTTAAGTTTACTTGCGTTTAAACTCGGAGAAAAAACAGCAACAACTGCGAAAACATACGGGTATAAGCGAGTCGAAATGTTAGCAGCATTATGTAACGGTGTCGTTCTTATTGTCATTTCGGTATACATTTTTATTGAAGCAATCCGTCGTTTTAAAGAACCAGTTGAGATTGCTAGTAATGGGATGCTCATTATTGCAGTCCTTGGTCTGCTTATTAATATTTTATCAGCTTGGATATTAATGAGAGGCGGAGATGTGAAAGGTAATTTGAATTTAAGAAGTGCTTTCCTGCACGTACTAGGCGATCTATTGGGTTCCGTCGGAGCGATTATTGCTGCGTTACTTATTAAATTTTTCGGATGGACTGCTGCAGATGCGATTGCTAGTATTCTTGTGTCTATTTTAGTCATTATTAGTGGATGGCGTGTAACACGTGATACGGTTCATATATTAATGGAAGGTGCACCACAGCACATAAATGTTGAAGAGGTAAAAAGTACGTTATTAAATATTCCGATTGTCAAAGAAGTTCATGATTTGCACATATGGTCTGTCACATCAGATTTTCAAGTATTAACATGTCATCTTATTATTAAAGGGAATGAAACGCAAAGTGTATTAAAAGAGGCTACGTATGTATTAAAGGAGAAATTTCATGTAGAACATGTCACCATTCAAGTAGAAATAGATGGTGAATTTAATCATGATGAGACAACTTGCAAAGTATGAAAGAAAAAGGATAAGAAAAAGTGTCATAACATTTTTCGCACGGCATACATATATATAATGTGGCCACAAGTACTTTGCAAGGTAAATATTTCATGAAATTACTTTACTTATAAAGAGTCATCTTTTATAATCAAAAGTGGTAATTGATAGAGATTATCATTTTCAATGATCGTAGAAAGGAGTTTTTTAAAAGATGAGTAGTCAACTCCGTTTTGCTGTTGAAAATCGTAAGAGGCATTTAATTGATGAGTTAATTGGAGCAGGTGTGTTTAAGATTCGCGACCGACAATTATACGAGCTGTCTTTAGAGGAATTGGAAAAAGAGTATGAAGATATGGAAGATTATGCGAATATTCAGGCGTAGCTATATAGATTAGTAAAAAGAGAGCTGGTTACGATTTTGTGTAACCAGCTCTCTTTTTATTTCGTAGAAATTATTTTTTGTATTTCTTTCATGGGACGGAGCCAGTTTTGGGTCATTATTTGTTCCATTTGTTTTTCGTCCTGCTTCTGTAATGCTTGAATGATAGAGTGATGTTCTTCAATAGATTGACTTGCTGGAACAAAGTTTTGGAAAAACAAATATTCAAGACGTAAAACGTGAAGTTGCATATTTTCTAAAAAGGGTTCAATATATTGGTTTTTAGCAATAGAAGAAATTGTATTGTGGAATTGTATATCTAATTCTAAAGCTTGTTTTGCGTTTTTTTTCTCTATAGAGTGCTGAAAATGATCATTTATTTCAGAAAGTAGTTGAATATCAGCGTCTGTAATGTTTTGAAGAGCTTGCTTTCCTATAATAGAGTGAAGACCAGCCATCGTTTCATAAATGATAGATACGTCGTCTAACTTAATAGGAGCAATTTTTGTTTTTTGCCCTGGTACCATTTCCACTAATCCAGAAAGCTCTAATATTTGAAGTGCTTCTCTTACAGGTGTTCTGCTTACTCCTAGTGCCTCAGCCAATTCCCCATCATTAATTTTTTCATTGGGCTTCAGTACACCTTCAATAATCCAATTTTGTAGTTGATTTAAAACGAGTGATTTTGCTGAAATTCTTCCTGGTTTTTTATAATTTTGAGGGACAGGCATAGTGAATTCAATCCTTTCATTGTATATTTTCCTTTTTTGCATGAACAAGCTTTAATTTTTGTTTCCCTTCATCCGGCTTTTGGCTTAAGATGAGCACCATTACAATGACACAAAAAGCGCCTAATAACTGAAAAGATTGAAATGGCACGTGCAATATAAGTACAGAAGAAATAATAGCTGCGAGTGGTTCTGTGCAACCAAATAATGTTGTTTCTTTCGGAGTCAGGTATCGTATGCTGTCTAAGTATAAATAAAAGGCAATAAGTGTCCCGAAAATGACGACAAATGTGATGAGCGGTAGGGTACTTAGTTTTACATATTTCATAGTTGATAATAAAATGAATTCGTTTGTAGAAATAAAGTGTACAATCGTTACACCAATACCCCCAATAATCATGCCCCATCCAACGATAACGGAGGAAGACCATTTTTCTAACAATTCCTTTGAATATAAACTATAAAAAGCGAGAGATAATCCAGATAAAATACCCCAAATAATAGCTGGTGTAGAAACAGCCAAGTTATGAACAGACCCGTTTGTTAGTAAGAGAAAAGTGCCTACTAATGAAAGGGTAATTGAAATGAAATCAATTTTTGATGGACGAACGTTCCATTTGAAAAGTAAGTATACAGTGATGAATATAGGAGCTAAATATTGTAATAATGTTGCCACGGCAGCATTTCCTTCTTTAATTGAAGCGAAATACGTATACTGTACAGCAAGCATACCGAATAGACCAAACAAAATCATTTTAATAGCATCAGATTTTTGTTTCCAAATGCCAAATATCTCTTTTTTTCTCGTTCCGAATGAGGAAATAATGAGCAAAATAATTCCAGATATAAGTAAACGGATCGTAACTAACCATTCGGTTGAAACATTGTCATATTGAAAAAGTTGTTGTGCAGCTGTACCAGACAAGCCCCATAAACAAGCACCGATTATGACCATTATAATTCCTTTTAATCGATTTGAATCCATATGATCTAAAATTCTCCTTTCTAAAAATACAAATTGAATACAATATGCAATATATCACAGAATGACTCGTTAATAAACTGAAATTTCTAATTTTATTTTTTTTATGTATAGTAAAATATTGTAGAGGAGGGGGAGGATATGTTAGCTAGATTTTTAGTTTGTTTATTTGTTGGGTTACTTATCATTTTTTTAGGGTATCAAATACATGTGAAAAAGAGGTTGTTTTTGTTAGCAGGATATCAAGAAGAAACGTTTGTTGGAGATAAAAATAAATTAGCGAAGCTTTCAGGAGCATTTTCTTATATAGTTGGAGTTGCTACTATAATATTACCGCTTGGCTTAGAAAAAATAGGGGGGGTAGTTGGTATCGTATATGCTATATTAATTGTTTTAGGTACAATTGTATTTATAATTAAAGCAAACCTATTAAATAAGAGTGCTATAAAGTAAAAAGGCTTCATTCTACTGAAGCCTTTTATTAATTATTATGAAGTATAAGTAAAAGCCGGGATAGGATCAATAAATGTATTCCAGTTTTGTTTCATTTCTTTCTCTGTTAATAGACAACTATCTAATGATTGTTCAATTAAAGAACGGTTCATATCAATTCCGATAAATACGAGTTCGGTTATTCGATCTCCATATTGTTTATCCCAGTTTTTCAATACTTCTGGTTCTTCTGTAATCATTTGATTTCTTTCAGTTTCAGGTAATGCCGCTATCCACTCACCGGCTCCTTGAATTGTAATAGAGGAACCTGCTTGAGATAGAAGCCCTATCATATTATTACGAGATGCCAGCCAGAAGAATCCTTTCGCTCTTACAACATCTAAAGGCCATTTTTCTAGCCAATTCATAAGGCGCTTGGGATGGAAAGGATATTTGCGACGGTAAACAAAGGAATTGATACCGTATTCTTCAGTTTCCGGTGTATGATGGTCACTATTTAATTCTTGTATCCAGCCGGCCGATTGACTGGCTTCTTCATAATTAAATAGATTTGTGTTTAAAATTTCTTGTAATGGTACTTTGCTAAACGAAGATTCAAGAACTTTTGCATTAGGATTTAATTTTTTTAGTAAATGATGAAGCTCTATCACATCTTCTTTTTCTAGCAAATCTATCTTATTAAGAATAATTACGTTTGCAAACTCAATTTGATCTATTAATAAATCAATAACTTCCCGGGTATCATTCTCATCGATTGCTTGTTTTCGGTCTAATAAACTTTCTCCATCTGCAAAATCATCCCAAAATCTATTTGCATCTACAACTGTAACCATCGTATCGAGGCGACAATTTTTCGTTAAATCAATGTTAAGAACTTCGTCTGTATAAGTAAACGTTTGAGCAACTGGAATAGGCTCACTTATACCAGAAGATTCAATAATAATATAGTCAATATCACCATTTTCCACAAGACGATTCACTTCTATCATTAAATCTTCTCGTAGTGTACAACAAATACAGCCATTTTGAATTTCTACTAGTTTTTCCTCCGTACGTGAAAAACCACCCTTTTTTATAAGAGATGCATCAATGTTTACTTCGCTCATATCATTAACGATAACAGCTACTTTTAAGTTATTCTTATTAGTCAAAATGTGATGTAGTAAGGTAGTTTTTCCAGATCCTAAAAAACCACTTAATACAGTGATAGGTACTTTTTTCATGAAATGATCTCTCCTTTAAATCGTAATGATTACGTTTTATATTAAACGATGGGAAAAGAAAAATCAATAATAAATCATAATGATTACGATTTAAGAATAGAAATAGACTATAAAATTTGTGCTGTAGTATGAAGCATTTGGACAAGCACATGTTTACATATAAATAAAATGGAGGCGAGAAGCTTGGTCTTTAATAGAGTTTCAAAAGAAGTAGTAGGCATAGCTCTTATCGCTATGTTTCTCTTTTTATTATTTTTTGTAGATTTTACAAGTCTAGTAAATTTGCATAAAAATATGCCGCAGGAATGGTTGAATGTGAATACGGTATTTTTAAGTATCATTTTTGAAGCAATACCTTTTATTTTATTAGGGGTCATTGTTTCTTCATGTATTCAAGTGTTTGTGACGGAAGATATGATTCAAAAAGTAATGCCGAAATCTCCAATTGTTGCAATGATTCCAGCAGTATTTGTGGGAGTTCTTTTTCCAATGTGTGAATGTGTCATTATACCAATTGTAAGAAGGCTCATTCAAAAGGGGTTACCACTTCATGTAGGCATTGTTATTTTAATGAGTGCATCCATTATGAATCCAGTTGTTCTTTTATCTACTGTATATGCGTTTCCAAAAAATGATTACGTTGTATATGCACGCTTTGGGATAACAATTCTAGTTGCTCTATTCATAGGTCTAATTGTGTATTATTGCTATCGCGAAAGAAATGTTTTAAAAGGCGTAGAGGTTTCAGTTCAAACAAGCAAAAAAAAGAGTTGGAAAGATGTTATGAATCACATTGTAGATGAGTTTTTTGATACTGGTAAGTATTTATTGATTGGTGCTTTTTTAGCAAGTGTATTTCAAACGTTTTTTGATCGGAATATACTGGATGCAGTAGCACATAACGAAGTAATTGCCCCCTTTATTATGATGGGATTTGGTTATGTTTTATCAATTTGCTCTGCAGCCGATGCTTTTATAGCGGCATCTTTTGGACATGTTTTCTCGGTAAAGGCACTTCTTGCATTTCTTGTGTTTGGGCCTATGCTTGATATGAAAAATACGTTAATGCTATTTGCGTATTTTCAAAAGAGATTTGTATTCTTTTTGATGGGAATTGTCATTGTATCTGTGTATACCATCCTGCAAATCATAATGTTATAGGAGGTGAGAAAGAATGGGGAACGAAGAGCAGAAGGCATATCATTGCTATATTCGTGGCATTATTTTAATTGGTTTAGCAATGCTCTTATTTAAACTACTTGTAACAGGGAATATTTATAATTTTATTGCTCCAAAAATGATCAAATTTACGTATATAGCTTTTGTAGTAATTTTAATTTTTGGTATTGTACAAGTTTGGGGAGATGGAAGAGAAAAACAGCATGATTGTAATTGTTGTAAACATCATACAACATCAAAATCAGGGATAAAAAGTTTCTTTGTATATGTTTTATTTGTTGTTCCGATAGTTAGTGCTTTTCTCTTTGGAAGTGTAACAATTGATGGAAGTTTAGCAGGAAAAAGGGGTATGAATCAAAGTGTACAGGCGAGAAGTCTGGAAAGGAACGAAAAAGAGGGGAAACAGGTTAAGTTTGATGGGCGAGAAGTATCAGTTGATCCAGAAGAAACATCAAATTTAGCAACGACTTATAAAACGGAAGAGCAAGTAGTAAAAAGTATGTTAGGACAGCGTAAACTACAAGTAAAGGATAAGGATTATGTTCAAACAATGAATGTAATTGGTCAAAATGTCAATTGGTTTAAAGGGAAAGAAATTACATTCTTAGGGTTTATATATAAGGATAAAGATGTGACGGGTAATAAAGCAGTAGTGGCTCGATATGGTATAACTTGTTGTATTGCGGATGCATCAGTCTGGGGGATGATTGTTACCGGGAAAAATGTTGAAAAAATTCCAGAAGAAACATGGGTGAAAATAACAGGATTATTAGATGAAACGACATATAAAGGAACAGTCTTTCCACTTGTAAAAGTAAACAAAATCGAGAAAATTAATAAGCCAACTGACCCATATGTATATGATGCTTTACCTCAATAGAAAAGAATAAATTCTTCATATTTTCATGAAATAGAATCATAATCATGGCAATAAAAAAATAAAGATAAGAGTAATTTGGTTTGTTAAAAATATGTGCAGAAGGAGTTATGCGATGAACTGGGTTACTCATAAACCATCATTTGAATTTGAAACATTTAGTCCTATTATTCGGTCACAATCTGCGTGGAGTGGACATTTAGATTTTGCATATGACTTAGTACGATTTGAAAAACCAGAAACTTTAGTTGAGTTAGGTACACATCTAGGTGCTTCTTTCTTCAGTTTTTGTCAAGGAGTAAAAGATGGAGGGTTATCGACTAAATGCTTTGCAGTAGATACTTGGGCTGGAGATGGGCATACAGGTCCATATGGAGAAGGGGTTTTTCAAATAGTAGAAAAAGTAGTGAGCGATAACTACCTTAATATAGGAAATTTAATTCGATCTACTTTTGATGATGCTGTAGACCGGTTTCAAGATGAAACGATAAATCTGTTGCATATTGATGGCTATCATACGTATGAAGCTGTTTCTCACGATTATAATACATGGCTACCGAAAGTCGCGAAAAACGGTATTGTATTATTTCATGATATTGAAGTTAGAAGTGGTGATTTCGGCGTGTATAAGTTTTGGGATGAGGTAAAAGCGAAGTGCCCTCATTTTCAATTTGCGCATTCATATGGACTGGGAGTGTTATTTCCGAAGGGGTGTAGTGATAAGTTTGAGGAAATACTTAAAAATAAAGAAGAAATACAAAATATGTATAAATAAAGATAGGGCATACATCATTTTAAGGATGTGTGCCCTGTTTTTATGTGGAAAATAATGGTGTTAATTAAAAAGTGAAGATAGTTGTAAAAAGTTTTGTTGCAACAAATATTAAAAAAGTTAGTATGGGATTGTACCTTGTAAATAAAGTGAAGCTTTAATATGTTCATATCGATTCGGAATTTTACAGTAGTTAATTTCTTACCCAAGTGCTTTGCACTTACTGAATTTTAAGGCGGAGGTCTTATTGGCCGAAAATATCGGGATAAATAAAAATACAACATTTTTTATATTTTTCATTGCGAAAAACGTAATCTACTTTTACAATAGAAAGGGTTGTGAATATATTATACTGGAAAAATAAATCGAAATAATATGAAAATTTTGTTTTGTCTTCGCTAATTGTATATTACATACATGTAAGACGACATACGTCATGTTATCGACTTGTAAGGAGAGAAAAAAATGAAAAGTGTAAGATTACCATCGATGCTAGAAATCATAGTTCTTTTATTACTATTTCTTGCTGTTGTCTTTTCCTTCCAAACGATTTTTGATCTCCCAATTCAATTAGCGCTATTTATTTCATGGTTTTTAGTAATTGCGCTTGGATTAAGATTAGGATTTCGTTATCAAGAATTGCAAGATGCAATTACGAAAGGGATTTCTAACGGATTAGAAGCGATACTGATTTTAGTTGCAGTAGGTGCTTTAATTGGAACATGGATTGCTGGTGGGGTAGTACCAACATTAATCTATTATGGATTAGAATTTATTCACCCTAGCATATTCCTATTAGCAACATTAATTATTTGTTCTATAACTTCTATCGCAACAGGAACGTCTTGGGGAACAGTGGGAACAGCAGGTATTGCTATGATGGCGATTGGTGAAGGACTTGGTTTACCACTTCCGCTTGTTGCTGGTGCAGTTCTTTCAGGAGCTTATTTCGGCGACAAATTATCACCACTTTCTGATAGCACAGTTCTTGCAGCTTCTATGGCGAAAGTAGATGTTATTGCTCACGTTCGAGCTATGCTCGTATTAGATGTTCCGGCTTATATTATTACTAGTATTATGTTTACTGTAGCTGGTTGGATGTATGGCGGCGATAATGTAGATTTGAATCGAGTAGAATTTTTAAAAGAAGCTTTATTAAAGCAATTTGATATTAAAATATGGATGCTTGTTCCGGCGGTCATTGTTATCGTTCTATTAGCGATGAAGAAACCGTCTATGCCAACAATTGCAATGGGAGCTTTAATTGGTGCAATTTGGGCAACTCTTTTCCAAGGGATGAACTTTGGAGAGGCGATTGGAACAGCTTATAACGGATTCTCAATTCAATCTGGTGTTGAGTTTGTTGACAAGTTATTAAACCGTGGTGGAATTAACGGCATGCTTGGCTCAGTAGCCGTTATTATTTTCGGTTTAGGATTTGGTGGATTACTTGAAAAACTAGGTGTTTTAAAAGTAATCGTATCAAAATTTGAGAAGAAATTAAATTCTGCAGGTAATGTAACATTGTCTACATTAATCGTGGCATTCTTAGCTAATATATTTGGTTGTGCGATGTATGTATCACTAATTTTAACACCAAAAATTATGGAAGATAGCTATGATAAATTAAAAATAGACCGTCGTGTATTAGCGCGTAACTCAGAAGTAGGTGGAACGTTAACTTCAGGTATGGTTCCATGGTCTGATAATGGTATTTTTATGGCTGGTATTTTAGGTGTAGCAACGTTCTCATACGTTCCGTTTATGTGGTTAAGCTTCGTATCGTTAATTTTAGCAGTTATTTACGGATATACAGGCAAATTCATCTGGTATGTAGATGATGCAGATAAAGGAAAGCAAGCATCATAAAATAAAAATCACCTTCTACAATATGTAGAAGGTAATTTTTTTATTTTTTAATAGCATTTGCTAAAGTAATTTCATTCTCATATTTAGCAATTTTTTGTTGTATCTTTTTTAAGTTTTTTTCAGTGTCTTGCATGAGCTGTAAGACATTGGTCTCCTGTTGTTTCATTAATTCTAACCTTTGAAGGATGGTAGATTCTCCTTCCATAGACCAGTCGATAAATTGTTTTATTTTTTGAATTGGCATACTGGTGTTTTTTAAACACAAAATCATTTCTAAATATTTCAGTGCTTCTTCATCAAAAACTCGATCTCCTTTTTCGTTTCTTTGCAGAAAAGGAAACAGTCCTTGTTTATCGTAATAACGTATTTGAGAAATAGTTAAATGTTGCATTTTGGCGACTTGCCCAATTGTATAATACATATCATTCATCCTTTTATTACCAAGGTATAATGCCATCTTTGTTAAGTATTTTACCATTATAGTTTGTTTCACTTAATGCATATTTAATAATAATTTTAGCACTTTCAGTGGTTGTATGGCCACCGGGGGAATTTCCATTAAGATCCGTAGTTGTAAAACCAGGAGTTACCCCAAATACTTCTGGACCGTTAGTGGCAAATTCTTTACTAAAAGCTAATGTTAAAGCATTAATAGCTGTTTTGGAAGAATTATATCCTAGTGTATTAATTGGATGTGTTTCACCATTAGCAAACATTGTTAGTGAGGCCATGTCAGTTGTTACATTTAGTATTTTACTGTTGCTCGAATTCTTTAATAATGGTAAAAAGGCTTGCATCATTTGGAAAGTTCCAAAAAAATTAACTTCAAATCCTTGGCGTAAAGTTTCAATATTTAATTCACTAGGTAGTATATTGAAGTCTAGCGCTATGCCTGCGTTATTAATTAATAAATGTAAGTGGTCAGTCGTTTCGTAAATTTTCTTTGTTGCTTCTTGAATGGATTGTGAATTTGAAATATCTACTTGAATATAGGAAACGTTTGAAACATTTAAAGATTCTACGGCTTGTTGTCCAAGTTGTTCATTGCGAGCACCTAAAAATACGTGATAATCTTTTTCTGCTAATTGACGAACAAGTTCATATCCAATTCCTTTATTTGCACCTGTTATAAAAGCATATTTTTTCATATTGAATTCCTCCAGTAGTGTTATAGTAGGTTACAATGGAAAGGATACAGCCTAAACTTAAGTTTAGGTCAAGAGGAATTTTTTAAAATAAATATAGAATATCTATATATAAGAGTGAGAATTCTTATCATTTAAGAGAAAGTCTGTTATTATAAGAGATGTAGGTATTATATTTTCAAGGGGATGAAAACATGGAGTACAGAATTGAAAGAGATACATTAGGAGAAATAAAAGTTCCAGCTGATAAATTATGGGCAGCACAAACACAACGTAGTAAAGAAAACTTTCCAATTGGAACAGAGCAAATGCCGCTTGAAATTGTAAAAGCATTTGCAATTTTAAAGAAGAGTGCAGCACTTACCAATCAAAAATTAGGAAAGCTATCAGAAGAAAAAGCAGAAGCAATTGTTGCAGCAGCTGACGAAGTCATTGCAGGGAAATGGAATGAACATTTTCCGCTTGTCGTATGGCAAACAGGTAGTGGTACGCAGTCAAATATGAATGTGAATGAAGTAATTGCAAATCGTGGGAATCACATTTTGAAAGAGAAGGGATCTGAGGTACATATTCATCCGAATGATGATGTGAACATGTCACAAAGTTCAAATGATACATTTCCAACGGCGCTTCATGTAGCTTGTGTAATCGCAGTAGAAAATCACGTATTACCAGCAATTACGAAATTAAAAGAAACTTTAGCAGAAAAAGTAACTGCATTTGAACATATTATAAAAATTGGTCGTACACATTTACAAGATGCAACGCCGTTAACTTTAGGGCAAGAAATTAGCGGATGGCACCGTATGCTTGAAAAAACAGAGCGTATGATTGCAGAGAGTAATACATATATGAAAGAGTTAGCAATTGGTGGAACTGCGGTTGGAACAGGTATCAATGCTCATCCTAAATTTGGTGAGATGGTATCAGAGGAAATTAGTCAATTTACAGGTAAACAATTTGTTTCTGCACCAAATAAGTTCCATGCATTAACGAGCCATGATGAAGTTGTATATACTCACGGTGCATTAAAAGCATTAGCTGCGGATTTAATGAAAATCGCTAACGATGTACGTTGGCTTGCAAGTGGTCCACGTAGTGGTCTTGGAGAAATTATTATTCCAGCAAATGAACCGGGAAGCTCTATTATGCCAGGGAAAGTAAATCCAACGCAAAGTGAAGCATTAACGATGGTTGTAGCGCAAGTGATGGGGAATGATGCAACAATCGGATTTGCTGCGAGCCAAGGTAACTTTGAGTTAAATGTATTTAAACCTGTTATTGCTTATAACTTCTTACAATCAGCTCACTTATTAGCGGATGCAATTGTTTCGTTTAATGACAATTGTGCAGTTGGTATTGAAGCAGATGAAGAAGTAATTAATGAAAATGTGAATCGTTCACTAATGCTTGTAACAGCGCTAAACCCACATATCGGATATGAAAATGCAGCGAAAATTGCGAAGCATGCTCATAAAGAAGGGTTAACTTTAAAAGAAGCAGCATTGCAATCTGGGCTACTAACAGAAGAGCAATTTGATGAAATTGTAGATCCAAAGAAAATGATTGCTCCAAAAGAGTAATAGAGAAAGCCAAGGTTCTTAGTATAGAATCTTGGCTTTTTTGATGTTCATTTTTATGTTTCATCTACTTGCAATACTACAAGCTTCAAAATATATTATTTGTTAGCAGGCGTATTCATTACTTTCATCTGTGGGCAGTTCTCTTTTAAGAGTGAAATGAATTTTTCTTCTTCTAGTGGTACGAAAGTGGTCACTGAGGCAAATAAATTGTAATGGATTTCTAATTGTTGTCTAGTCCATTTTTTTGAATGAAGTTTTTTACCAGAGTATTTAACGTGACGAATATCTTCAAATGGAATTTCAGTATGAAAAATGAAACCGTGTTTTACAACAAGAGATGATTCCGTTATGTTGTAGTGAGAGAAATAGAATGAAGAAAGATTCACGATGTTTAATAGCATCATGAGGGTGAAAAAAATAGAATTTTCATTTTGGAAGAATAGCGAAATGAAAAAAATAATTATAAATAATGTAATGAAAATGACGTGGAATGGATTTTTTTTCGCTTTAAACTTCAAGTTAGTCACCTCAGTATACTTGTCCTTTAACTAAATTAAATCATAACATTGTGATAAAACGTATGAATATGCAGAATTGCATATTCATACATTTTATTATTCGTATAAAATTTCTTGATGGGATAAATTCAAAAGAAGTTTTGTAATAGTGGAGTGGCATAAAGTGACTTACAAGAATAGAAAGATAGCGTTAGTCATAATTAGTTGTATGATGATTATGAGTAGTTGTGCTAATAAATTTGTTGAAGATAGAAATCGAAAGCATACATTTGTACAAGCAAGTAAGGTTTTAGTAGAGACTGTAAATAGAATATATAAAGTGAAACGTTAATATCAGTGGGAGGCTTACTGCCCGGTAAATAGCGGGATAAAAAGTAAAAGGTGTTTTCTTATACGGAAACATCTTTTTTGTAGTTAAAATTGAATACTGAAGTTTTGGAATGAGTGAATACCGGTTTCATATTCACTAATCGCATATGTATTCTGTGCAATTTACTTAACGGTAAACCATAGGTCTTGAAGAATATTCATGTTCTATTTTACATCCTATAAAATGAATTTGTATAAACATATTCGCTTTTCGTTGTATTAAATCCTTTCGATAGATGTTTTTATAAAAGTTTATAAAATGGGCAAACGAAACGTTGAAATGTTTGTTTGTGTTGTGATAAGATGATGAAGTGATAATAAACGATATAGTGATTTGTTTGGTTTTTAAATAAACATTTTGAAGGAGTGTTTAGTATGAGCGATATTTCAGAGAAGTTTTGGGATGCGTCAATAGAGGAATTAAAGAAAGGGTATGTGTTTGATGAAGAAAAAGAGGGGTACATTTGCTTAGCTTGTGGTGAAACATTTATTAAAGGTGTTATTTATCAAGATAATCAAGTTTTGTATGAAGCAGAGAAGTTCGTCCAATTGCATATTCAAAATGAGCATACGTCTATGTTTGATTATTTGCTAAATATGGATAAGAAATTTACTGGATTAACGGATTTACAAAAGAAAATGGTTCAGTTTTTCTATACGGGACTGAATGATAAAGAAATTGTAAAAGAGTTGGATGGCGGGAGTACATCAACAATTCGTAATCATCGATTTACACTGCGAGAGAAAATGAAGCAAGCAAAAGTATTTTTAGCGCTAATGGAATTATCAGAAGAAAAATCAAAAGTACAAACGAAATTTGTGCCAATTCATAGAACAGCAACGATGGTGGATGATCGATACAATATTACGGAAGAAGAAAATAATGAAGTATTAAAAGCTCATTTTCCAGAAGGATTGGATGGACCTCTCTCTAAATTTCCGAAGAAACAAAAGCGTAAATTAATTATATTGCGCCATTTAGTGAAGAAGTTTGATAGTAATAAAAAGTATACTGAAAAAGAAGTAAATACAGTGATAGAAAATGTATACCCTGATTTTGTAACTTTAAGAAGATATTTAATCGAATATGGATTTTTAGATCGAACAGCCGATGGAAGTCAATATTGGGTGAAGTTATAATCATACGAAAAGAAAATGAATAGAAGCACAGTATTATAACAACTATACAAAGAGATAGAGATTGAAAATAGATTTTTAATAAAAGGAGAAATGACATTTGAAACCACCTGCAGATAACAATAAAGAAGGTGCGGAGTCACATAAGTTGGAAAGTGAGAGTAAACCGATTTGGAAATCGATGTCGATGTTTTTAGTACCGTTATTATTAAGTAATGTACTACAATCGGTTGGACAATTATTTGGTATGGTAGTAGTAGGAAGATGGCTTGGAGTTAATGATTTAGCGGCTATATCAGCATTCTTCCCATTATTTTTCTTGCTCGTTTCATTTATAATTGGTATCGGTTCAGGAAGCTCTATTTTAATTGGTCAGGCGTTTGGTGCTAAAAACGAAGATCGTTTAAAAGCTATCGTTGGTACGACGCTGACATTTACCTTTATTATTGGAGTTGTGTTGGCGATAATAGGCAGTATTTTTGCGATGGATATTATGCGTCTAATGGGAACGCCAGAAAATATCATTGAAATAAGTGTACATTATGCACGGATTTTATTTATATCAATGCCAGTATTATTTTTATATTTCGCATATACAACATTTATGAGAGGTACAGGAGATTCTAAAACGCCATTTTACTTTTTAATTGTAAGTACAGGGCTAAATATGATTTTATTACCAGTTCTTATTTTTGGATGGTTAGGGGCTCCGAAATTAGATGTGTATGGAGCAGCCTATGCCTCTGTTATATCTACAGTTATTACGTTTATTGTCATGCTTGTGTATTTAAAGAAGAAAAATCACCCATTACAACTAGATGGAACGGTTAGAAAATACCTTCGAATGGATGGGGAGTTATTAAAGCTATTACTAAGGCTCGGTATTCCAGCGAGTATTAATATGATATTAGTTTCATTATCTGAAATTGCCGTAATCGCATTTGTAAATCGTTACGGTTCGGATGCAACAGCTGCTTACGGCGTTGTGAATCAAGTTGCAAGTTATGTACAAATGCCAG
Organism: Bacillus cereus group sp. Bce041; assembly: GCF_052646455.1. NCBI lineage: Bacteria > Bacillati > Bacillota > Bacilli > Caryophanales > Bacillaceae > Bacillus > Bacillus cereus group sp. Bce041. The sequence goes on along the minus strand of NZ_JBQXON010000002.1, from coordinate 187,118 downwards.
CAGTTAGCCTTGGTATTACAGTTTCTATTTTTGCGGCACAATCGATTGGTGCGAATCAATTTGATAGATTGCAAAAAGTTGTGAAGGCCGGAATTATTATGAACTACGTCATCGGTGGTGTGTTAATATCTCTTATTTACTTATTCTCAAGAGACATTTTATCACTATTTTTAACGAGTCAAACTACAATTGAAATTGCTCATAGCTTAGTTATGATTACGTTATGGAGTTATTTAATTTTCGGTCATGCACAAATTATTAGTGCGACAATGCGAGCGAGCGGTACAGTACTTTGGCCAACTGTTATTGGAGTTGTTTCAATTTGGCTTGTAGAAGTACCCGTAGCATATTATCTTTCTTACCATACAAGTCTTGGAATAGAAGGCATTTGGATCGGGTATCCAGCAGCATTTATTGTCAGCTTACTATTGCAGTATGCATATTATAAGCTTTCATGGCAAAAGAAACGAATTACACGATTAGTTAGTTAAATAGAAAAATGTCCCTAAGTTATTAGACTTAGGGACATTTTTTCGTAAGTGCAGGTTTACAAATAGCTTTTTAAAGTTATATCAAAATGTTGTCTAATGAGTGTTTTATCACTCATATAAAACTCCCATGCTTTTTCCGATTCACCGATAATCTCAAAGGATTCCTCTGTAATATATAAAGCGCAATTATCCTCCAGTGCAATTCCTTCTATATTCCCTTGATGATTTTGTAAAAAGGAATGGAAGGCGTTCATTCTGTTTAATTGATTATAATGTGGACAGAATCTTTTATTAACAATTCCCCAACCGTTACTCTCTATATAACCAGAACCCTCATAATCTGATCGGATACTAGACGTGAACCAACACATAGCACCAGCGCTATAACCAGCAATAAGTGTTCCTTGTTGCAGAGCCAATAATAATTTTTCATCGAGTCTATGTTCTTTCCATTGCGTAAGCATGTGAATATAGTTCCCGCCACCTAGATAAATTAAATCGGCTGAATGAATCATCTCGTCTATTTCATACTTAGAAGGTGAATCTGTTGTAATGCGTAAAATTTGTACTTCACAATGTAATTGTTTTTCAAACGTGTCTAAAAATAATTTTATATAGCTTTCATCATCATGACTAGCCGTTGGAATAAACAATATTTTTGGGTACTGTTTATTTGTTAATTCTATAAGGCGTTCATTAATAGGCAAGTGATTTGAATCTTGTAAATCACCGCCACCAATGACAGCTAATTTCATAGTAAAGCACCACCTAATTATTTTTGTTATATAAAAATTCGATAGAAGAGAGTTACATTCCTTCCGTAATGTAATCAATAATTAGAAAATGTAGCTTAAGTATATCGGAATAGTAAAGAAACTACTGACTATATATAACAATGCATTAGAAACCGTACATTGATATATAATATTTCATACTAATGTTTCAAAATATGGAAAAAATATGTTTAAATAGATATAATGACGCATGGATTCATATTGAATTTATACTTATATTTTAAAAGGGTATCGGAAATAATAGCGATTTTTTAAAACAGTTTTTACTTTTAATAGGAAGTTGTATTACAATATGTTAAAATTATTTCAATATATTCATTTAATATGAAATACAAAGAAGGAGCGTGAAAAAAGTGGATTTTCGATTTGAATTTACAACGAAGCTGAAAGAATACTTAGACGATGAGAAGGATGAAAAAATAATAAAAGATGGACACAGAGATGTAATTTTTCACTATTTATATGCGTTAGAGACTGAAATTGGCGTTGTTAAAAATCCTAATTTTACTTTTTTTGCATCAGGAAGACGTTCACATATAGTGTTAGAAAACGTTGAATTTAAAACAGAAGTAAATGTAAAAAGTAATATAATTGAAATTACAAAAATAGTGGATAATGTAGCTATTCCGTTAGATACTATCGTAGCGAAAGATCGGGAATTATTTGCACTTGGACGTAATGAGAAGTTTAGTGTACAAATATTAGAGCAGTATCTTTTTGATACATTTGGAGAAAAATTAGGTTTAAAATGAATGGAATAGCCTATGTATTTATGGGTAGTTAATTTTCATATATATCATTTACGTTTGACCTTTCATTTAATTTATACTACAATTCGTAGTGTGAAAGGAGTTGTACAATGTTTACTCAAAACTATAAGTTAAATGAGCACGGGTTAAATCATTTCTTTGGACCGCTTGAAGCGAAAATTATGGAGATTGTTTGGTCTAGCGATGGTATTACTATTAAAGAAGTGCAGCAGAAATTAAGTGAAGAATCACCTGTGAATTTTAACACTGTTATGACAGTTATGAACAGGTTAGTAGAGAAATTACACTTAGAAAAACAGACTGTGAAAAGAAGTGGTATATATCGTGCTGTACAAACAAAAGAAGAATTCTTATCCAATCAAACGAAGAAAATGACACAGGAATTGATGGGGGAATTTGGAGATTTAGTTGTAAATCATATGTTAGATGAGTTAGAGCAGGCTGATCCGACTTTAATAAAAAAGTTAGAAGACAAATTGAGTCAGTTAAAAAGAGAGGATTAATGAAATGAAATGGCAAATGCGTAAAATCGTATTGTTAGCAGTAATTGTTAGTATCCTCTTTTTCAGTATGTTAGTGTATTACGTTACATATCCATTTCTGTTTCAAAATAAGATGTTCCTTCTTTCAAATTTTTGCTTGTTCCAGTTAGAAAAACATATGAAAGAATTATCGCTGATTCGTATTATAATCGCTGGATTATTATTACTTACTGTATTAATCGTGTGCAAAAGAATTTGGCGACAATTTTTCTATAGTAAAAAATTACAAAAAGTACTTATCCCTTTCGTCCGAAAAAGAAAACAAATATATATATTGCCGACTACGGAAGTTGCGGCATTTACAATTGGGCTATTTCGTCCGAAAGTTGTCATGTCGGAAGGGTTGCTTCAAACATTTTCAAATGAAGAAATTGATGCGATTATTTTCCATGAAGAATATCATCAAAAGAATTGGGATCCGCTAAAATTATTTTGTTTTACGCTATTAGCAGAAGGAATGATGTACATACCGATATTAAAAGGGTTGTTACAGCGATATCATACGTATCAGGAGCTAGCTGCTGATAAATATGCGATGCAAAAAATGGAATCTTCATTTGAGTTAGGTAGCGCGTTATTAAAATTAATTAAAATAAAGACAATGGAAAATCGATGTGTTACAGCTTCATTTGCAAAAACAGCAATAAATTTACGAATCGAGCAAGTGTTAAATGAAAAGGTTGTTAAGATTACTATTCCGTTACATACGAATTCGGTATATGTAACAGTAGGTTTATTCTGTATGTCGGTTGTACTTATTGTCGGAGAGTGCATATAGCCTCTTTTTTTAAGAATAAACACTACTCATTGTAGTGTTTTAGGGGGAATAAAATGAATGCAGCAGATTTAACAATTTGGCTTGTGGCTGGGGCGGGAGTATTGTCATTTATATCACCGTGCTCTTTACCGCTATATCCATCTTATTTATCTTATATTACAGGTGTATCTATTCAAGATTTAAAAGAAAATCGTGGGATTATGCAAAAATCAGCGATTATACATACAGTATTTTTTATGATCGGATTTTCGGTTATATTTTACGCGTTAGGTTTATCGGTAAGTTGGATTGGAATAACATTTTCATCTAACCAAAAATTGATTCAACAAATTGGTGGGATTTTTATTGTTTTAATGGGGCTATTTATGACGGGCTTGTTTCAGCCTAAGTGGCTTATGGCAGAGAAAAAGGTGCAGTATAGAAGTAAATCGACTGGATATATTCGCTCGATTTTAGTCGGTATGACATATGCAGCAGGTTGGACGCCATGTGTTGGACCGATATTTTCAGCTGTACTCATGCTTGGCGCGACGAATCCTGAAGGGGCGCTTCTTTATATTACAGCGTATACTCTTGGGTTTGCGGTTCCATTTTTCGTGATGGCATTCTTTATTGGGAAGGTAAAATGGATTGTTACATATGCCAATGTCATGATGAAAATTGGCGGTGGAATGATGATTGTAACAGGTATTTTATTGTATACAAATCAAATGACGAAAATTACAGCATTCTTTATTCGTCTATTCGGTGGATTTACAGGTTTTTAAAAATGAGGAGGAAGAAAAGTGAAGAAACTAATTGCTATTATACTAGTAGGTGCTCTCGCTTGGGCGGGGGTTAACTTTTATAATTCAAAGAAAGAAGAAAAGGAAAGAAAAGCAAAGCAAGCAGAGTTACAAGAGAAAGAAGTATTACCACAAGTAGGTTTTAAAGCACCTGGCATCACATTAAAAGGATTAGACGGAAAGTTGCAGTCGTTAAATGATGCCAAGGGAAAACCATATATTATTAATTTTTGGGCATCATGGTGTGGGCCGTGTGAAATGGAGGCACCTGACTTAGTTCATATGTATGATAAATATAAAAAGGATGTTGAAATTTTTGCGGTGAATGCAACTGTTAGTGACCCAGTACAAGAAGCAAGCGCATTTGCTAATCGCTATGGATTTGAGTTTCCGGTTCTACTAGATATGGACGGAGTAGCTGGACTAGATTATAAAGTATTCTCTTTACCGACGACATTTTTTGTTAATAAGGATGGAATTATAGTAGATCATGTACGAGGTGTATTGCCACCAGATCAATTAGAAAAGAAATTTAAGAAATTGATTGAGAGCTAAAAGGGGATTTCGTGATGATGGAGTGGATCGTGAGATTACAACCCGTATCTCTTATAATTGGAAGTCTATTTGGATTTATGTTGATGAAACGAAAGATGAGGCATCAAAATGTATCATATGAAAAAATGATGGATGCCGTAACAAATGCGTTTCTTATCATCGTATTTGTATGGAAGTTTGCACCAGCAATTTTAAATCCTGTATGGGCTTTTGGATCGCCAGTGCAAGCAATATTAGCTGTTGGAAGTATGCAACATATTGTAGTAGGATGCGTAATTGCTAGTGTATACATTGTTTGGAAAAGTAAAAAGGAAGAATTTTCGCTTCGTATTTTACTTGATGTACTGCCTTTTGGATTGTGTGTGAGCATTATCTTTTATTTTCTATTTCATCATGAAGTAGGTGCACAAACGACACTACCATGGGGAATGAAAATATATGAATCTAAACTATTATATCACCCTATTTTCGTATACGAGATCATCCTTGCTCTTTGTATAATGGGCTTGTTATGGATGAAAAATGAAAGGCTCGGAAATGGAAGGAATATAAGTATTTTTCTAATTGTTGAGGGGTTTGCTCATATTATTATTTCGCTTGTTAGTGAACAAAATTCGGTTCTGTTTGGTCTATCAGCACAGCAAATAATGAGCTTTTGTATTATTAGTTTAGGGATTTTGTTGGTGCCTAAAAAATAAAAAATAGCCATTAACGGATATTCCCCGTACATGGCTATTTTTTTATTACATATATTAAAAAATCGGCGGAGTAACAGAAAATAAGACTACCGCATTTTTCTCAAAATGATTCACCCATTTATGCTTTAAATAAGCAGGTATTTTTACACTGTCACCAGTTTCTAATACGTATTCTTCCTCATTTAAATATAATGTGATTTTCCCTTTTAAGACAAATGCTAATTCTTCTCCTTTATGTTCTAGCACATTTTCTGATGAAGCTGTATTAGGCGGGACGGTCATAATTGCTGTTGCTAAATTTCCAGTGAAATCAGGTGAAAGCATTTCATATGATAAATTATCGATAATCATTTTCTTTCGTTTATGGGAACGTACAATTAAATCGTCTGTATTTGTATCTTCAAGTAAAAAGCTAAATGTTGGCACATCAAGAGCTTTAGCAAGCACTTTTAATGTTTGAATAGAAGGGTTAGCGGACCCACGTTCAATTTGACTTAACATAGATGGTGTAATATTGGCCATCTTTGCTAGTTCTTTACTAGTTAAACCTTTTTCTTTTCTTTGTTTTTCAATTTTTTTACCAATATCTATATTTTCCATAATGAAAATCTCCTTAAGGATTATTAAATTATATTTAAATAAATTAAATTAAAATTAACTAAAGTGAACGATTTGTGTTAAACTATATTAAAATTAATTTAATTATAATTTATTATATGGTGAGCTACAAGGATATAAGGAGGAAACAAAATGAAAGAAATAGGGGCATTACAAGCAGAATACCCATTAGTGAATAAACTTATTGCAACAGAAGAAGTATTTTGGATAAACCCACACATAGAAAAGTATGAAAGGGCAATAGAAGATTCACCACTTAATGAAGAGAATGTAAAAGAGGCGGAAGAGAGATTAAAGCGTTTTGCACCATATATTGCGAAAGTTTTTCCTGAAACGAAAGGGACGAACGGCATAATCGAATCACCTTTAGTAAAAATACCTTCTATGAAAGAAGCTTTAGAGACAAATTACAAGCAACCTATTTCAGGAGAATTATTATTAAAATGTGATAGTCATCTTCCAATATCAGGATCAATTAAAGCTAGGGGTGGCATTTATGAAGTGCTAAAATATGCTGAACAATTAGCTTTGCAGCATGGTATGTTAACAGAAGAAGATGATTATTCCATTTTAGATAGTGATACATGTAGAGAGTTTTTTGCCAAATATTCAATTGCGGTCGGTTCAACAGGAAATTTAGGGCTAAGCATTGGGATTATGAGTGCGAAACTAGGTTTTAACGTAACGGTTCATATGTCAGCAGATGCGAAACAATGGAAAAAAGATTTATTAAGAAGTAAAGGTGTAAACGTTATTGAATATGAAGATGATTATAGTAAAGCAGTAGAAGAAGGAAGAAGACAAGCGGATGCGGATCCTAGCTGTTATTTTGTAGACGATGAAAACTCACATGATTTATTTTTAGGATACGCAGTAGCTGCATCACGATTACAAAAGCAATTAGAAGAGTTAGAGGTTGTAGTAGATAAAGATCATCCTTTATTTGTTTACCTTCCGTGCGGAGTAGGAGGAGGACCGGGTGGAGTAGCATTCGGTTTAAAGTTATTGTATAAGGATAATGTTCATTGTTTCTTTGCAGAGCCTACGCACTCTCCATGTATGTTACTCGGCTTAATGACAGGCCTTCATGACAAAATTGCCGTTCAAGATATCGGAATTGATAATGTAACGGATGCGGATGGACTTGCGGTAGGAAGGCCATCTGGATTTGTCGGGAAAACGATGGAACCATTTTTGAGTGGGAATTACACAGTAAGCGATGAAGAGTTATATAGATTGTTAAAAGAACTAGCTGATACGGAGAATATTTATTTAGAGCCTTCTGCACTAGCAGGTATGATAGGGCCAGTGAAAGTATGTAAAGAAGATGAGTATTTACAAAAGCAACAGTTAACAGAGAAGGTGAAAAAAGGTACTCATATTGTGTGGGGAACGGGTGGAAGTATGGTTCCAAAAGATGTAATGAATGAATATTATAGGAAAGGTTTGGAATTAACGGTATAAGAAAAATGAGGCTAGTTGTAGCCTCATTTTTTCATGTACATAAAAATCTTTGTTATTTTCACAATAGTTCTTTATAGTATATATAAAGGATAACTAATATTGAATAAATATAACAAAAAGCTTTATTTTACATAATAAGAGGATGTGTATACGATGTCATTACAGACTAAATATATAGCGGGTATTTCGCTTGGGGTTATGGGTATAGGCTTTGCGGCTTCTATCCCTTTTCAAGGAACGATAGCTGGAGAGATTATACAAGGGGGATTTGAAGCTGGGTTAGTTGGCGGGCTTGCAGATTGGTTCGCAGTTACAGCATTATTCCGTCACCCGATGGGAATTCCAATTCCGCATACAGCTTTGTTACCTAAAAACCGTAAACGAGTAACGAAAGGGCTCATCAATACGTTAGAAAATGAGTGGCTAACGAAAGAAAGTATTACGAATAAAGTAAAAGAAATGCAGCTAGCACAAATGGTGCTACAAATTGCAGAGAGAGAAATACAGTCTGATGCTGTGAAAAAAGGCATTGTAACGATTGCTGAGAAGGCGATTGTTTCAATCGATACAGAAAAATTAGCGGTTATTATTGAAAAAGAATTAAAGACGTATTTACATACAATTAATACAAGTAACATCTTACAAGTGCTTGTTGATCAATTAGTTGTGCAAGAATATGATGAGAAGACACTTGATTACATTTTAGTAAAAGTGAAAGATTGGACAGCGCAAGATGAAGCACGCTACCAGCTTGGAAGTTTAGGTATGAAGGCGATGGAAAATATAAAAGTAGATGGATTCTTACAGTTTACATTGAAATCGTTTATGAATATTGTAGATGAAGATAAAATTGGCGGCATTTTGCAGAAGTTTATTATTAGCAATATTAACAGCTTACAAGATGCAGATAATAGCACGAGACAACTTATATTAGCGAAAATTCGTCAAGAAATTATAAATGTAAAAGAAAATGAAGCGTTACTACAAGAATTAGAAAATTGGAAAGAAAAATGGATTGCCAATTGGAATGCTACTGACAAAATAAAAGAGATGCTAGAGCAAGTACAGCAAAGAACAGTTGCTTTTGTAAATAATGAAGAATTTGCTGATAAATATGTTATTCCATTTTTACAAAAACAAATGAATAAAATAAAAGAAGATGAACAGACAGTTCAAAAAATAGAAGATTGGTTACAAAAACAAGTTGTAAGTCTTGTTGAGAAGAACCATTCGAAAATTGGTAAGCTTGTACAAGAAAACCTTGATAAGTTAGATGATAAGACGTTAATCGAAATGATTGAAAATAACGTCGGTAAAGATTTACAGTGGATCCGAGTAAACGGGGCTGTTTGCGGATTTATGATTGGATTAGTGTTAGAAGGAATTAAAGCGATTATATGAGAAAAACCTTCCGCAATTGCGGAAGGTTTTTTATTTTTCGAGAACACTCATATTCAAATTATAAGCTTTCTCAATATTTAACTTGTACGTCCCATTTCCAGTTTTAATCGAATTTTTATACCAATGTTCTTGGTTGTTTAATTCTGGATGTTCTTCTGAAGAAGTATTTTCGTTTTTCGTTAAATCTTCTACTTGTTCCCAAGGTGTACTTCCATGTGTTTCTTTTTGATTCGTTACTGCTGTTAAAGATATATCACTTTCTTTTGCAAGATGGACAGACACTCTTGAGCTTTCCTGTACAAACCAATTATTTTGTAATTGACCTGGATAAAGAGATAGTTCGTTATTTGAAGCGCGGATTTCCACATTTTTATTTTGCGGAAGAACAAGCGTTGGTTTCACCTGTGGTGCTGAATTAAATAACGTATGCTGAACAGGTAATGATTTTAAAGTGATATACATCGTTTCTCCAGCCGTTTGAACTGAAAGGAAATCATCTCGTTTTAAATTGAGTTTTTCATTTGCTTTCGTTGTCATTTCATAAGTTCCCAAAAGATGAATTTGATTTGTATTATTTCCCTCTATCGTTAGAGGTTGATGTCCTGCATCTACTACGATTTTTTTGATAGATTCAGGTATATCAAATTGTCCGTCTGGAATATTATTCGTTTGCCTCGTTGTGTTAATAGAGTGACGAACTTCTTCTAGTAATCCAGTTGATAATAAACAGTAAAAAGCAATTCCGACGCTTCCTAAAACACCGATAAAGAAAATACTAAAAATATCATATTTAATAAATGATTGTTCCTTCTTAGAAAATAGAAGATATAGTAAAACTTCGGCTCCAAGTATGATAAGTAAAACTGGCCACCATGCAGTTAGTGTATCTAATACTTGAATTCCTTTTACGACTGAAAATAGTAAAAAGCATCCTAACGATATAATAGAAAGCCCCATTGAGAATGTTCCAACACGCCAAGTCCTCATTCGCTTGTCCCACCTTTGTTTTCTTTATTTCCAAGTAACAATTTAAAGCCGCCGCCAATTAAAAGGAGCGCAACGATAGATGTTTGGAAATAGCGATAATATAGTTCACTAAGATGAATATTAAATATAGTTGCAAAATAATCATTCAAAATAGGAAGGACTGTTTGATTTAATAAATAATAACCACCGAGTGTAATTAATCCGATACCGATCCATCTTTGATGATTTATAAAATAATCGATAATGGGTTCGTCTTGAACTCGTTCTTTTCCGTATTTTGCTGTTTGCTGTAACGCATCAAAAAAGCTATAGAACCAAATGATTGGTACTAAAAACAAAAATGCAGAAAGTCTTAATAAGTCGAGTAAATAAATAGATAGTAAGAAGGCTGCCATAAGCTGAAGACCACGGCGTTGTAAGCCTAAATACATATGACCTGCTCCAGGGAACATCGCTAAAATAGAAGCAAATGTTTTACTTTTCTTTCCCTGCTCTTGATGTTCTTCAAAATCTTCGAAAATAGTACGGTCAATTAATTGCTCGTCGCGTTCTTTTTTCTGTAGTTGCTGAACAACGTCAAAGAAATTATAAATCCATAAAACAGGTAACGTAATAAGGAAGATAAGGAAACTTCCTTGAGATGTTAATAAAGTCACAAATATAATCATGCTGCCTAAGCCAGCGCAAGCGACTAAAAACGTAAGACCGCGTTGCATAAGTCCTAATTGGAAATGGCCAAGTCCAGGGATGATAGATAGGAGAATGATATAAAATCGTTCGCTCTCTTTAGAGGAATTTATCAATTCTCCAGCTTCTTGTTTTTTCGTTTGTTTTATAATGGTGATAACTAAATCTAGTAAGTTAATTGCCCATAGAACGGCTAGTAAAAATAGAGAAAGAAAAGCAATATCACGTTCTCTTACTACTATGGTACAAAATACTGCAAAGGAGAATAGAAATAAAGATCCTCCGCTATATAAAATAAACCGTCCTAGCTTTTTTAAGTATAAATGTCCAAGCCCAGGAATTAGCCCTAATACAAGTGCTAAAAAGGGATTTTTATTCATGCTTTGAACCTCCGTTCTTTTTGGATGTGTCTACCGATTTGTTTACAATTTGTTGTGAAATAGAGGACTCGTTATGTTTTGAAGATTTCTCGAAATTTGATGTCGCTGTAAAAATATATTGGAATAAACCACTTACCATAAAAATAATTGTAGCCGCAGTCGCAATTATGTAGTGAATGATTGTGCGCTTTAGTGAGTTTGTTTTTATATTTTTATTAGACTGTAGTGTTTCAAAATTAATTTGCGTCATAACTTCGTTCGTAAATGAATCATCATTTATCATTGGAAGGTTTTCATGTTGTTCATCAATACTTTCCATATAAAGTGCTAAACAATCATCACATTCATAAAGATGTTCTTCCATAGATTCACGTTCATTGCTTTCTATAAAATCTAATGTATAATTGCGCCAATCTTCTTTTGAATAATGCATCATAGAAACTCTTCCTCCTTCCAATGTTTTTTAATCCATTTTCGTGCCCGATACAGTTTCATTTCGACTGTTTTTACTTCGATGTTTTCCTGTAAAGCAATTTCTTGATAACTTTTTTCTTCTAAGTAATGTGCGAGAACGACGTCACGGTAATTTTCGGGAAGTTCTCTCAGTTTTTGAGCAATGAGTAATTTTTGCTCTTTCGTCAATAGTAAAGCTTCAATGTTATGAGAGGATTTTATATTTTCCTCTGTTTCTTTACATAAGGAGAGTTCTTCGTTTTCTCTAGCTTTCTTTCTCTTATAATCAATAGCGTGATTGGTGGCAATACGTGCCATCCACGTTTTTAATCCGCGAAATTGATAATTTGGGAGAGAGGTGTGAATTTTTACGAATACTTCTTGTGTAACATCTTTCGCATCTTCTTCATGTCTTAAAATAGAAAAGATAACTTGAAAAATATAATGACGATATGTTTGTACAAGGATACGAAAAGCATGCTCGCTTCCATGCTTTGCTTTTTCAATTAATTGTTTTTCCTCAATCGGTCTCTCCCTCCTTTTTGACGCATTCTATTATATAGACGTAAAGAATGATAAGTCACCCTACACATATTGTAAAAAAAGAATAATATATTTTTTGTAGGAGAGCTAGATGAAAAAAGGTGTGAAAAAATGGTAAAGAGAAGTATATAATGAGCAAGTAGGAAATGTTACGGGAAGAAAGGATGTGAATGTTAGTAGGGGAAGGGCCATACTAACAAACATGAAAATTAAAATATTAATAGCGGATGATAACTCTTTTATTAGAGAAGGCATGAAAATTATTTTAAATACATACGAAGAGTTCGAAGTGGTAGATACTGTAAATGATGGGGAAGAAGCTGTAGCATATTGTAAAAAGCATGAAGTTGATATTGCTCTTTTAGATGTTCGTATGCCAAATATGAACGGTGTAGAGGCGACGAAGTTCATTTGTGAAGAGACGAAAACAAAACCGCTTATTTTAACGACGTTTGATGATGATGAGTATATTTTGGATGCAGTAAAAAACGGAGCGAAAGGTTATTTATTAAAAAATAACGATCCGGAGCGTATTCGTGATGCGATAAAAGGAGTATATAACGGTCAAACTGTTATGCAAGATGTTGTCCTCGATAAAATTAAGTCTAATTTAATGGAAAGTAAGGAGGAAGAATGTAAAATTGATAAGAGCCTTTTCACAGAAAGGGAGCTTAGTATTATCGCATTAATTGCAAAAGGTTTCTCAAATAAAGAAATTTCGAAACAGCTTTTTATATCTGAGGGAACAATTGCAAATTATATTACGTCAGTTTTAGGGAAAACTGGACTTGAACATCGCACACAAATTGCGATTTATTACTTAACAGGGAAAGTAGATTAATGATATGGAGTTTTGGTTAACTGTAAGTAAATTAATTGTCTTTTTATATATTGTGTTTAGTTATATTTACGCAAATGTAGCAAATTTACCATGGGTTATATTTACATTACTTATTTACCTCTCTGTAAACGTAATGATTTCTATATTTAAAAAAGATATGTATAAAAAAATATTAATCTGTATGTCCATTGGCATAGTTATGTTATTTACATGGAGGGTTCATCCATTTTTTATTTTGTTTTTACCTTTGAACTTATACGAAATTATATTCCATTACATAGATAAGAATTGGCCACGCTTTGTCGTTATGATGCTCCCAATTACGATTGCAGATGAAAGTATTCGAATGACTTATGGATTAATTGTTGCATTTTCTTTTCTCGTTTTAACTATGGCAGATCGATATATATCGCGTGTAGTAAAGCTTGAATCACAAAATGATAAGATGCGAAAAGATATGCAACGACTTACGAAAAGCTTACATGAAAATAAAGAGTACATAAGACAATCTGAATACACATTTAAGCTAGAAGAGAGAAATCGGTTATCGCAAGAAATTCATGATAAAATTGGTCACTCGATGACGGGTGCACTTATTCAAATGGAAGCAGCAAAAAGATTAATGGAAATAGATAAAGAAAAATCTGCGGAGTTATTACAAAATGCAATTCACATTTCAAAAGATGGAATTGAAAGTATTCGCATTACATTAAAAAATATGAAGCCACCAACTGAGCAAATTGGTATTCATCGTATGAAATTATTCATAGAGGAATTTGCCGGTAAGAATGATGTGAATATTCCTTTTGTATACAAAGGGAACTTAGATATGATTTCTCCCATTCAGTGGAAAATTATCGGTGAGAATGTTACAGAAGCACTAACAAATGCAATGAAATATGCTGATGCGACAGTTATTTCTATAGATATTCATGTGCTTAACAAGATGGTTAAGGTGCAAGTGAAGGATAACGGGAAAGGCGCAGCTTTTGTTAAGAAAGGTCTCGGTATTATGGGGATGGAGGAGCGAACAGCATCAGTAAACGGAAAAATTATTGTAGATGGAACAAGTGGTTTTTCAGTGACAATGTTGTTTCCGATATAAGAGAATGGGATGAAGATGAACCATCTCATATGAAAAAAGTGAATATTCTCATGTGAAAAGAATGAATTTCTGCACTGAGCAGGTTCATTCTTTTTGTTTATAATAACAGCAGAGAAACCGAAATAGGGGTGAAATGATGAGTACATTAGAAATTAAAAATTTAACGAAAAAATTTGGTGATTTCATCGCAGTTGATAATATGTCTTTATCTATTAAAGAAGGAGAAATATTTGGCTTTTTAGGATCGAATGGTGCTGGTAAGAGTACGACAATTAATATGATTGCTGGTTTGTTAAGAAGTAATGAAGGCGAAATTAGCATACTAGGAAAAAATATAAAGAAACATAATCGATTTGCAAAGATGAATATTGGTATTGTTCCGCAAGATATTGCGATTTATGAAGAGTTAACTGCTTATGAAAATGTGAAGTTCTTTGCTGGATTGTACGGATTAAGAGGGGCCGAACTAAGAGCGAGAGTAGAGGAAGCACTTCAATTTGTAGGACTTAGTGATAAACAGAAAAGTTATCCGAAAAACTTTTCTGGCGGGATGAAAAGAAGATTGAATATTGCTTGTGCAATTGCACATAGACCGAAGTTAATTATTATGGATGAACCGACAGTTGGAATTGATCCACAGTCAAGAAACTATATTCTTCAGTCTGTCCGGAAGTTAAATGAAATGGGAAGCACTATTATTTATACGAGTCACTACATGGAAGAGGTAGAAGAGATTTGTACGAAAATAGCGATTGTAGATCACGGTAAAGTGATTGCAGAAGGTACGAAAGAACAACTAAAATCGATTATTACTGATACGAAAGATATTTGGATTGAAGTGAAGTCGGTGGAAAATTTAGACGTGGAAAAATTAAAAGAGATAAACGGTGTGAAAGCAGTTCAAATTGAAGAAAACGTAATTAAAGTGAATTCTGATGCGGGATTAAATAATTTAAATAAAATCATTCAACACTGTATCAATCATGATATTGAAATTCGTTCATTAGAGGAGCAGGCTCCCAACTTAGAAACAGTATTCCTTACATTGACGGGAAGAAACTTACGAGATAAATAAAAAGTAAATGAAGAAAAGGTAAAGGGAGGTTCATCAATTGAACATCTTCAATATTGCAATTATGCATATTAAAAGAGATTTCAGAGACGTAAGAACTTTAGTTTTTATGTTAGCATTTCCGATTGTGCTTATGCTTGTGTTAGGAACAGCGTTAACCAACGCATTTAATAGTGATAGTCATTCGATTAAAGATATACAAGTGCTATATAAAGATGAAGCGAGTAGCACGTTTTCTCAATCATTTGAAGCATTTACGAAAGAAGTGGATAAATCAGGTATTCATTTTAAAAAAGCTTCCGGCAGTATAGATGGGAAAGAAGAAGTGAAGAAAAATAAATATGCTGCTTATGTAGAGTTAAATAAAGATGGTGCAAAATTTTATGGGAGTGACAAAAGTAGTATTGAGGGAAGTATTGTGGAGGGAATGCTTACAACATTTGTTGATAAGTACAATGTAGCGGTCGAAGTTGCAAAAGTAGATCCTACTAAGGTTAGTACGGTTATTTCAAACGGAAATCATAATGATTATATAAAAGAAACATCTTTACAAGCTGCGAAAAAACCAGGTTCTATGGATTACTATGCGGTTGTAATGACAACGATGATTGCACTATATGCTGCGATGGGAGCGAGTTCTTTAATTCGAGGAGAACGAATACGTAAAACAGGAGATCGTCTCATTGCTGCACCTATAAGTAAAGCTGAAATATTCATTGGAAAAGTACTTGGTAGCCTAGTAGCAAATGCCCTGTGCATATTACTCGTCATGTTATTTAGTAAATTTGTTTTTCAAGCGAATTGGGGCGACCATCTTGGAATCATATTTCTTATTTTATTAACACAAGTCTTTCTAGCAATTAGCTTCGGTTTAGGAATCGGATATATCACGAAAACAGCTGAAGCGTCTAGGGCAATTATTATGGTTGTTGTGCAATTAGCTTCTATTTTTGGAGGTGCATATTTCGTAGTAGAAGAAAATTTCGTTACGAATTTATCGCCATTAACTTGGGCAAATACAGCTGTTATGAAAATTATTTATGCAAATGATGTAGGGGCAGCACTACCAGTCATTTCTTTAAACATTGGAATTTCAGCACTCTTTTTATTAATTGCAATTATTGCATTACGTAGACGGGAGGGGCTATAGCATGAAGGATATTTTATGGCTCATACAAAAAACGTTATCTGTGCTTTTGAAAAATAAAAAAAGTTTACTCATTATAATTAGCTTGCCGATAATAGGGACGCTCATTTCCTTCTCGATATACGGAAATGCAGGGCAAGGAACGTTAAATATCGGGATTGTAAATAAAGAAAATGAGCCAATAGCAAATGATACGATAAAGTTTTTAGAAGGATTAAATCATGTGAATGTGAGTAAGATTAAGGAGTCTGAAGTAGAAGATAAACTCACTTCCAAAAAACTTGATGGAGTTATTACATTAGATTCTGGTTTTTCAAAAAGTGTTCGAGAAGGGAAACCAGAGCATATTGAAATTTCATCGATTAAAGGTGATCAAGTAACAGGATTTATAAAATCATATTTATATAATTATATTGATAATATAGCAGCTATTAGTAAAGTAGCAGGAACAGATCAAAGTACATTCGACAATATGTACGCAGGGTATCAAAAAAGTTCATTTAAAATGAAAACTGAGACGCTAGAAGATACTTCGAAAAATAAAGATATGACAAATCAAACGATGGGTTACCTTATTATGTTTATGCTGTTTTCAGCAGCGAACTTATCAGGTCATATTTTAAAAGAAAAAGAGAATAGAACGTACTTTAGACTATTATCAACGCCGATAGATGGGAAGAAGTTCATATTATCTAATGTCGGGGTAAATATGATAATACTAACAGTACAAATTTTGATTACAATCCTGTTCCTAACGAATGTTTTTCATACGAATATCAATATGCCTTTCATAGTGATGATGAGCGTACTAATGCTATTTGCATTAATCGCAATTGGAATATCATTAGTCCTTGTAGCTTTTTCGAAAAACTCAGCATCGGCAAATGCGATGCAAAACATGGTCATTGTACCAACATGCTTATTAGCGGGTTGTTATTTCCCATATGACATTATGCCAAGTGCAGTACAAAAAGTAGCTAATTTTCTTCCGCAGCGCTGGTTGTTAGATACGATATCAAAACTTCAGCAGGAAATACCATTCTCGGAGTTATATTTAAACATTTTAATTTTATTCGCTTTCGCAATTGCATTCTTCTTAATTGCTATTTATAAGTTTGGAAGAAATAATGATGCGAGGAATTTTGTTTAATGTGAAAAGGTGTGGCTTAATGCCATACCTTTTTTTGAAATTTAGAGTATCTTTTGTAGTATAGGAATGCTTTTGTAGAGCACTTCGTTATGTGAAGCATGCAAAACATATTTATTTCCCTCTAGAAGAAAAACGCTATGTAGAACAGCGTTACCGTCACCATGTTTTGTAAGTAAATCACCGACGACTTTGCCGTCTGTCCATTTCAGTTTGGAATGTGAAGGGACGACTTGTAAATATTGAATTGTTTCCTCTCTATCTCCGGCAATGAGTGTCGTTTCAATATTTCTTTTTTGTATAATAAATCTATTTTCATTTAATGTATCGAGGAAAGGGTTTTTCGTTTTCATCTTACTATAAGGAAGAAATGTAATAGAAGAGCCGGATCTTATAAATAAATAATTTCCGTAATCTTTACAAGGAATAACATCTTGTAATCCTGGAAAGTAAATGTGTATCGCCTCAACTTTATTCATTTTATGTAAGATGCTTAAGCAACAAATATATTGTTCCATATAAAAATGAACGATATTTATTTTAGAAGAGGCATGGATAGGGAGAGTACCTCCAGTCCAATAACTATAATTTGGTGAAGATCCAGCGTTTGGTGTGCAGAGTATTATAAGCTGATTCACATCATTTTTATATGTTGCACTTTGAACGTAAGAATGTCCAAGAAGGCCGCCCATACTATGACAAATTAGATTTAGTTTATCGCAACCTGTAATCTTTTTAGCATAAGCAATCGTTTGTAATAAATATTTTTGTGTAGAAAAAACAATACGCTGCCGCCAGTCATAAAAACAGATGAACAAATCTTTATTTCGTTCGTACCCCATACTTTCTAGCATCATGATGAATGGTTCGTAAACAAATGCAGAAAGTCCAAAACTCCAATTACCAGTGCCGGGAATAATAATATTGCTCATTGAACCGAAAAGACCTGGGATAAAAACAATAGGAGTTTTTCCTTTTCTCATATTCGTATCTCCTTTAACTGTTTAGTATCAATAAAAATAAGAAATACATTTCGTATGAAAACATATTTAAATGAAACACTACGAAATAGTAAGGAATATGATTGGAAGGAAACCAAAATGATTAAAAAAATATTAAGAGTTACTTCTATTATTATTGCTATTTTCGTTTTTATTTTAATTTGGATGCATATCGATGTTACCTTAGGTAGGAAAATGGAAGCTGGGAAAAACATGCCGACAGAGTATGCGCCTCATTATAGTGACTTTCAATTATATGTAGAAGGGAAGTCTTTTTATAAACAATTATTTACTGATATAAGAGAAGCGAAAAGCTCCATCTACACTTATTTCTTCATTTTGTCGGATGATAAAAGTAGTCATACTTTTTTAAACTTATTAAAAGTGAAGGCAAAAGAAGGAGTAAACGTCTATTTATCAGTTGATCGCATTAATGATTTATCATTTGAAAGAAAGGTGATAAATGAATTGCGGAAAAGTGGTGTACATTTTACATATAGTAGAAAACCTACATTGCCATTCGGATTTTATTCACTTCACCATCGTAATCATCGCCGTATTACGACGATTGATGGGGAGATTGGCTATACAGGCGGATTTAATATAGGAGATGAGTACTTAGGGAAAGATAAGCGATTTGGATATTGGCGTGATTATCATGTACGACTTAAAGGAGAAGGAGCAAAAGATTTAGAACAGCAATTCGCTTTAGACTGGAAACGAGATACGAAAGAAGAGATAAAGAGAAGTACGAATAAAGCTAGTAAAGGGAATACATTACATACTATGACTAGTTACAATGGGCATTACGTTGCTGAAAAATATATAGAGCTCATAAAACAAGCTCAGCACTCCATTGTAATTGCAACGCCGTATTTTATAGCAAAAAATAAAGAATCCATGAATGCTTTAATCGCAGCACAAAAGCGTGGTGTTACAGTAAAAATACTTTGGTCATATAAACCAGATCTACCTCTTATAAAAGAAGCGGCGTATCCATACATACGTCAAGCTGTTAATAATGGGATTACTGTATATGGGTATAAAAAAGGAATGTTCCATGGTAAATTAATGCTTATTGATAATGAATTAACCGTTATTGGTACAACAAACTTTACTTCGCGTAGCTTCAATATAAATGATGAAATGAATTTTTATATTTATGGTGGTCCTATTGTAGGACAAGTTAATAAGGCGTTAACAGAGGATTTTCATGATTCGAAAGAAATGACGAAAGAGTTTTTTGAAAAGTTATCTTTTTGGGAGCGTTGTAAGGAGAAAGTGGCGGGATTGGTTGACTTCTATTTGTGATGATGAATTAGGAAAGGGTGCCTACAAAAGGCACCCTTTTTTGGTGGGAAATCATTATTTTTCATGCACCAACATCGTAACATCATCATTAATCAATGTCCCCACATGTTCGCCTAAACATATTTTTTTCATGACTCCAGGCTCATCAAAGTTAAAGACATGTGCTGGTAAATTGTAGTCCCGGGCAAGCAGTAATGCCGCTTGATCCATAACTTGTATATTTTGTCTAACGACATCATTATAGTTTAGTTTGCTGTACATTTTTGCTGATTTGTTATGCTTCGGATCACTTGTAAAAACGCCATCGACACCCTGTTTTGCGACTAATATGGCATCACTATTCATTTCAATGGCTCTTTGTACACTTGGATAATCTGTCGTCACGAACGGTTGCCCGTTTCCGCCTCCAAAGATAACGATATAACCGTTATCTAAATGGTGGACTGCACGCAAGCGAATGTATGGTTCAGCTACTGCATTAAATGGAATGGACGTCATAACGCGTACTTCTCTATTTGTTTTACTTGTTAAAACACCGCGAAGCATTAAGCTGTTAATGATTGTACCTAACGTACCGATATTATCAGCTTCTACGCGATCGATTCCCCATTCTTCAGCTAGATGCCCCCTAAAAATGTTACCGCCACCGATGACGATGGATACTTCGATACCTAAATCAACAATGGATAAAATTTCGTTTGCGATATGTTCTAATCGTTTGGAGTTAAAGCTATTTCCAGTTTGATCGGCAAGTGCACCGCCGCTTAATTTAATTAAGACACGTTTATATGGTCTCATAACAATTCCCCCTATATAGATCGCAATAAAAAAGGAACAAAGGCGAATGCCTTTGTTCCTTTTTAAGAAAATGAAAAAGAAAAGAAGAAGATAGGACGAATTGCTTTGTATAGTTTTTCATAACATCCACTCCTTTTCATTTTGATTTGTTTTAAGTATATATCTTTTTGATTATACGAAACAATCTGATTACTTATCAAGTTTATTTTATCGTTTTTTAACAAAATGGTGTCAATGAAAAAAAGAAGAAAAATATTTGAATTTTTTGTGACGAACTTGTAGGTTTTTGTATGATTTTGTAGGTTCGCTTATAAGATGTGTGAGTAGCTTTTATAAATTTAAATTGAAAGCGTTCGCATGAAGGGGATGAACATAAATGAAAAAATTCGGATTGGCAACACAAATTTTTGTCGCGCTTGTTTTAGGGATTGTAGTAGGGGCAGTCTTTTATGGCAATAAAACGGCGATTTCTTATATCACACCAATTGGGGATATATTTATTCACTTAATTAAGATGATTGTAGTACCAATTGTTATTTCAGCATTAATTGTTGCAGTAGCTGGTGTAGGAGATATGAAGAAGCTTGGGAAATTAGGCGGTAAGACAATTCTTTATTTCGAAATTATTACGACGATTGCTATTTTAATGGGATTACTTGCAGCGAATATATTCCAACCAGGTACTGGTGTTGATATGAGTAATTTACAGCAAAGTGATATTTCTTCTTATAAACAAACTGCAGATGCAACAGAGAAGAAAGGTTTTGCTGAGACAATTGTTCACATTGTACCGAAAAACGTATTTGAATCGATTGCACAAGGTGACCTATTACCGATTATATTCTTCTCAGTATTATTCGGCTTAGGAGTTGCGGCAATTGGAGAAAAAGGAAAGCCAGTCTTTAACTTCTTTGAAGGCGTACTCGAAGCCATGTTTTGGGTTACAAATCAAGTTATGAAATTTGCACCATTTGGTGTATTCGCATTAATTGCCGTTACGGTTGCAAAATTTGGTGTAGCAACATTACTTCCGCTAGGAAAACTAGTGCTAGCTGTATACGTAACTGTTATACTATTCGTTGTGATTGTATTAGGTATTAATGCACGAATGGTTGGAGTAAACATTTTTACATTAATGAAAATTTTAAAAGAAGAACTGATTCTTTCGTTTACAACAGCAAGTTCAGAAGCTGTTTTACCTAATATAATGAGAAAAATGGAAGAGTTCGGTTGTCCAAAGGCAGTTGCCTCTTTCGTAATTCCGACAGGTTATACATTTAACTTGACTGGATCGGCTATTTATCAAGCGTTAGCGGCATTGTTTGTTGCACAAATGTACGGTGTGCACATGTCACTAACGGAGCAAATAACGTTATTATTCGTTCTCATGTTAACATCCAAAGGTATGGCGGGAGTTCCAGGTGCATCGTTCGTTGTTGTATTAGCAACGTTAGGTTCAATGGGGTTACCACTAGAAGGTATCGCATTAATTGCGGGAATTGACCGCATTTTAGATATGATTCGCTCATCTGTCAATGTATTAGGAAATGCATTAGCGGCCATTGTTATGTCGAAGTGGGAAGGCGAATTCGATAATGAGAAAGCAAAACAATATGTAGAAACAGTCAAAGAAACAAACGCAGCATAAGAAATCGTTAAGGAGTGAATAATCATGGCAACATTAACTGAAGTTAAAAATGGTGTTCGAATTGAAAAAGATTTTTTAGGTGAAAAAGAAGTGCCAAACTATGCATACTACGGCGTACAAACAATGCGTGCAGTTGAAAACTTCCCAATTACAGGATACAAAATCCATGAAGGTTTAATTAAAGCGTTCGCAGTTGTAAAAAAAGCAGCAGCGCTTGCGAATACAGATGTAGGAAGATTGGAATTAAACAAGGGCGGTGCGATCGCAGAAGCTGCTCAAGAAATTCTTGATGGAAAATGGCATGATCATTTCATCGTAGATCCAATCCAAGGTGGAGCGGGTACTTCAATGAACATGAATGCAAATGAAGTCATTGCCAATCGTGCGCTTGAATTATTAGGAATGGAAAAGGGAGACTATCATTATATTAGTCCAAATAGTCATGTAAATATGGCCCAATCAACAAATGATGCATTCCCAACGGCGATTCATATCGCAACGTTAAATGCATTAGAAGGCTTATTACAAACGATGGGTTATATGCATGATGTATTTGAATTAAAAGCAGAACAGTTCGATCATGTGATTAAAATGGGACGTACACATTTACAAGACGCTGTGCCAATTCGCCTTGGACAAGAATTTAAAGCGTACTCTCGTGTACTTGAACGTGATATGAAACGCATTCAGCAATCACGTCAACACTTATATGAAGTGAACATGGGAGCAACTGCAGTTGGTACAGGCTTAAATGCAGATCCAGAATATATTGAAGCAGTTGTAAAACATTTAGCTGCAATTAGTGAACTGCCACTTGTCGGTGCAGAAGATTTAGTAGATGCGACGCAAAATACAGATGCTTATACTGAAGTATCTGCAGCACTTAAAGTATGTATGATGAATATGTCTAAAATCGCGAATGACCTTCGCTTAATGGCATCAGGTCCACGGGTTGGCTTAGCGGAAATTATGCTGCCTGCTCGTCAACCAGGTTCATCTATTATGCCAGGGAAAGTAAACCCTGTTATGCCAGAGGTAATTAATCAAATTGCGTTCCAAGTAATTGGTAATGACCATACAATTTGCCTTGCTTCAGAAGCAGGACAATTAGAATTAAACGTTATGGAACCAGTACTTGTTTTCAACTTACTTCAATCGATTAGCATTATGAATAACGGTTTCCGTGCCTTTACAGATAATTGCTTAAAAGGAATTGAAGCGAATGAAAATCGCTTAAAAGAGTATGTTGAGAAAAGTGTAGGAATTATTACAGCCGTGAACCCTCATATCGGTTATGAAGCAGCAGCTCGCGTTGCGAAAGAAGCAATTGCAACAGGTCAATCCGTTCGAGAACTTTGTGTGAAAAATGGTGTATTGTCACAAGAAGACTTAGAGTTAATTCTAGATCCATTCGAAATGACACACCCAGGGATTGCAGGAGCAACTCTTTTAAAGAAAAATTAAAAGAAGAGGGGGACAATCCCCTCTTTTTTGTTTACAATATAGAAATGCTATATATGAATAGAGGTAGGGATGTTATGAGCAAGTTTACAGTAGCTTCTAATGGTGCATTAGAAACAACATTAAGAGGAGCAGAAGTATTATCAACACCACTTTTAAATAAAGGGGTAGCTTTCACACAAAATGAAAGAGAAGAGTTAGGTTTAAAAGGGTTATTACCGCCAGCGGTTTTAACGTTAGAAGAACAGGCACGCCGAGCATACGAACAATTTAGTTCTCAGCCGGATGATTTATTAAAGAATGTATACTTAACTGCGTTACATGATCGAAATGAAGTATTATTTTATCGTATATTAACAGATCATTTACGTGAAATGTTACCGATTGTATATACACCAACTGTCGGTGTAGCAATTCAAAGATATAGTCATGAATATCGTAAACCACGTGGTGTTTATTTATCAATTAACGATCCATCAGGTATCGAAGAAGCATTCACGAATATCGGTGCAACAGCTGAGAACATTGATTTAGTCGTTGTAACAGATGGAGAAGGCATATTAGGAATTGGTGACTGGGGCGTTGGTGGTATTAACATCGCAATCGGAAAGCTAGCTGTTTATACTGCCGCAGTTGGAATCGATCCTAGCCGTGTATTACCGGTAATTTTAGATGTAGGTACAAACCGTGAGGAGCTATTAAACAATCCATTTTATATTGGAAATCGTCACCCTCGTATAACAGGTGAAGCTTACGATGAATTTATTGATACGTTTGTACAAGCGGTAAACAAACAATTCCCGAAAGCACTTTTACATTGGGAAGACTTTAGTTCTCGTAACGCACGAAAAATTTTAGATAAATACCGTCATGATGTTTGTACGTTTAATGATGATATTCAAGGTACAGGTGCAGTTTCACTTGCGGCAGTATTATCGGCAGTGAAAGCTTCTGGTGTACCGCTAAGTGAACACCGCGTTGTTGTATTTGGTGCTGGTACGGCTGGAATCGGTATCGCAGATCAAGTTAGAGATGCGATGGTCCGCGTAGGCGTATCTGAAGAAGAATCATATAAGCGTTTCTGGTGTATTGATCGTAACGGGTTAGTTACAGATAATATGGAAGATCTTCTTGATTTCCAAATTCCGTACGCAAGAAAAGAAGCAGAAGTAAGTGAGTGGAAGCAAAATGATGTGATCGGACTTGCTGAAGTTGTGAAACATGTAAAACCGACAATTTTAATTGGTACATCAACTGTTGCAGGTGCATTTAAAGAAGAGATTATTAAAGAAATGGCTTCTCACATAGAAAGACCAATCATTTTACCAATGTCGAATCCGACGCCACTTGCTGAAGCAAAACCAGCAGATTTAATCGAGTGGACAGAAGGAAGAGCGTTAGTTGCAACAGGAAGTCCATTTGAACCAGTTACATATAACGGTGTAACGTATGTGATTGGACAATCAAATAATGCACTTATTTTCCCAGGGCTTGGTCTTGGAACAATTGTAGTACGAGCAAGCGTCATGACGGATGGAATGTTCGCAGCGGCTGCTGAAGCAGTTGCAAGTATGGTAGATACAAGTCAGCCAGGAGCACCTATTTTACCAGAGGTCGAAGAATTACGTAATATCTCAGAAATGGTTGCAATTGAAGTAGCGAAAGTTGCAGTTGCAGAAGGTGTTGCAAGAGTGAACTTAAGTGATAACGATATCAAGATGGCAGTGAAAGAAGCAATGTGGAAGCCAGAGTATCGCCAAATAAAAGCGGTAGAAAAGGTTAGAATATAGAAAAAAGCCCGTTTATAACAATAAGCGGGCTTTCGCTTTTACTACTGAAAAAAAGTATAGGAAGTGTCACCTTTGAATTGGAATCAATTATGGAAGAAAGATATGTCCCTTTTAATTATATTAATGGTCGTTGTTCCGATTGCTGGGGAGCTGAACTTTCATCCCTTTAATGATACGTTTCGAGTTAGCTTCGGTACACCGCTATTCTTCTTTTTATTATTATTTTTAAGAAGAGTACCAGCAGGAGTTGCAGGTATTCTTGTTGGTATATCTGTAGTCTTATTCCGAGTATGTCTTGACTGGATCATGCAAGGTTCATTTCATATGACAGAATCATTTTATTTGCGTTATCCTGTGTTCTTCTATTATTTTATTTATGGCAGTTTTTTTTCGCTTTGCAGGGTAAATAAGTTCCATCAGAAACCAATCATTATTGGATGCCTTGGAATTTCAATTGAAATTGTTGCAAGTATGTCAGAACTTGCGTTTTATCACATGTTAGTACTAGGTACAACAATAACGATTTCTGAAGTAAATAAACTCATCATTATTGCTATTTTTCGTAGTTTCTTTGCACTTGGTTTTTTAAATATGATGAATTTATATGAAACGAAATTAAAAGAATCGCAAGTTCGAAAAGAAAATGAAAATATGTTAATGCATCTTTCTAATTTATATGTGGAATCTGTTCATTTGAAAAAGACGTTACAAAATGCGGAGTTAATTACACAAGAAGCATATCAACTATATCGAAATTTACAAGTAAGCGCTGATTCAAGTAGTAAAACAGCATTGAAAATAGCGGGGGAAGTGCATGAAATAAAAAAGGATAATCAAAGGATATTTGCAGGATTATCTAAACTGTTATTAGATAAAAATGTGGCTGAATATGTAGAAGGACATGAGTTAGCAGAAATGATTGTTAGAATAAACGAGAAGTATGCTGAAATGCTAGAAAAGGATATACGTTTTTCTAAACATATAGAAGGTGAGCATGCTGCATACCACGTGTATACAGTTCTATCAATTTTTAATAACTTAGTTTCGAATGCAGTTGAAGCAATTGAAGATAAAGGTGTCGTTATTATTAAGCTATATAAAAGAGAGCAACATATATTTTTTGAAGTAATTGACGATGGACCTGGTATTGCACAAAAGTATAAGAAATTAGTATTTAAGCCAGGATTTACTTCCAAGTATGATCAAACGGGAACACCGTCAACTGGTATTGGGCTTTCTTACATAAATGAAATGGTAACAGAGCTAGGCGGAGAAGTGAGATTAGAAGACCGAGAAAATAAAAGAGGATGTAAGTTTATCGTTTGTTTACCGGAGGATAGTTTAAAGCGGGAGGGGGAATAGATTTGTTTTATTATATCGTAGACGATGATGAAGTTTTCCGTTCAATGCTTTCGCAAATTATTGAAGATGGAGACCTTGGAGAAGTAATTGGTGAGGCGGATGACGGAGTTTTTATTGAAGCGGATCAACTAAATTTTAAAAAAGTAGATATTTTATTTATTGATTTGTTGATGCCGATGAGGGACGGAATTGAAACAGTTCGTCACATTGCGTCAACTTTCACGGGGAAAATCATTATGATTTCTCAAGTGGAATCGAAGCAGCTTATAGGTGAGGCATATACACTTGGTGTAGAATATTATATTACAAAACCATTAAATAAAATTGAAGTTGTATCTGTTGTACGCAAAGTGATGGAGCGTATTAGATTGGAGCGTTCTATACACGATATTCAAAAATCATTGAATAACGTGTTTCAGTGGGAAAAACCGCAATTGCGTACTGAACCAGTGCAAGAAGGAAAAAAGATAGGGGATTTAGGACGCTTTTTACTATCAGAACTCGGTATTGCGGGAGAGAATGGAAGTAAAGATTTACTTAGTATGCTGGAATATTTATATGGTCAAGAAAAGGCACAGACATTTGAGTTTGGCTTTCCTGCGTTAAAAGAAATTTTTCATCATATTACGATAAGGAAATTAGGGGATCTAGCTTTAGAGGCGGATATTGATAAAGAGAAAAAAGCGTCTGAACAAAGAGTACGTCGAGCTATTTATCAGTCGTTAAATCATTTGGCTTCTTTAGGATTAACAGACTTTTCAAATCCAAAATTTGAAAGCTATGCTCCAAAATTTTTCGATTTTACCGTAGTTAGAAAACGGATGACAGAAATGACGAAAGATGAACTCGCATCTTCTGGTCATACGCGAATTAATACGAAGAAGTTTATTCAAGTGTTGTATTTTGAGGCGAAGAGGTTGATGGAGATAGAGTGAAGAAGATGCTTATAAATAAGCATCTTCTTTTGTTAAATCAACATTTTATATTTTCTCGTGGAGCATGTAAAATGTTAAGTAAGAGAAAATGGTTTTATATTAAGGAAGTGTCAAAGCGATGAGTTTCACATTGAATAAATCGATTATTAAAGAAGTGTGCGGAGAGACCTCATATAAAAGAGGTGAAGCCTATTATAAATCAAATAAAGTGATAATAGATCATTACGATGAAAATAAAGAAATTTGTGAGGCGACAGTAAAAGGGAACGAGGATTTCCATGTTACAGTAGCAAAAGCCAAAAAGGGTGATGTTGTTGCAAAATGTAGTTGTCCTTCATTAGCGTCTTTTCAAACGTACTGTCAACATGTTGCAGCAGTATTAATACAAATAAACTATAATCAACAAACAGGTGGAATGAGCTCCACTAGTAGCAGAAATGATCAATTGACAAGTGGTATGTTTCAGCTGTTTGCAGACAAACCACTGAGGCCAAAAAGTAAACAACACCGTTTTGATACACGTGAAATATTAGATATTGAGTTTATATGTACACCAGTAGCTACGAGAAGTGGTGGGGCTCTTCTTGGAATTCAATTGAAACTTGCCAAAGTGTATTTCATAAATCATATTAGAGAATTTCTTTCTAAGGTGGAGAAAAGGGAATCTTTTCATTGTTCAAATGAATTTACATATACACCAGATGTACATAGTTTTAAACAAGAAACGGATGCGATTATTCAGCAGCTCATTAAAATGTATCATAACGAAAAAATGTATGAAGATACGCTAGAAGTACATGCGAAACAAGATGAAAGTATGATATTTATACCACCAGCTTCATGGAAAGATATGCTCTCTTCACTTTCTAAAGTTGAATATGTACAGCTGAAACAAAATGAACAACTGTTTCAGGGATTACAAGTTTCAAAAGGGTTGTTGCCGTTACACTTTGAATTTACGAAGGGAAATAATGGCGGATTTACACTTCATATAGATGGTTTAAATCGTGTACAAGTTATGGATATGTATAACAATGCACTTTACGATGGGAAATTATATCACTTACACATTGAAGATTGTATGCGACTTATTGAATTACAAAAGATGATGAGTCGCTCAAATAGTAATCAGTTTTATATTCCAGAAAGTAAGATGGAACATTTCGTCGCGAAAGTTGTACCAGGATTAATGAAGCTCGGAACTGTACACATTGATGAAGTAATATCGGATCGTGTTGAAACACCTTCGCTAAAAGCGAAATTGTATTTAGACCGCGTGAAAAATCGCTTATTAGCAGGTCTTGAATTTCACTATGGGAACGTCATGATTAATCCGCTAGAAGAGGATGGACAGCCGTCTGTTTTTAATCGTGATGAGAAAAAAGAAAAAGAGATTTTAGACATTATGAGTGAAAGTGCCTTTGCAAAAACAGAAGGCGGTTACTTTATGCATAATGAAGAAGCTGAGTATAACTTTTTATATCACGTCGTGCCAACATTAAAAGGTTTAGTTGATATTTATGCGACGACAGCAATCAAATTGCGAATTAGTAAAGGGGATGCAGTTCCTCTTATTAGAGTGAGAAGAAAAGAAAGAATTGATTGGTTGTCATTTCGTTTTGATATAAAAGGAATACCAGAAGCAGAAATTAAAGGTGTATTAGCGGCCCTTGAAGAGAAACGTAAATATTATCGATTGGCGAACGGTTCGTTTTTGTCGCTAGAGAGTAAAGAGTTTAATGAAATTAATCAGTTTATAAAAGAATCAGGTATTCGGAAAGAATTTTTACATGGAGAAGAGGTAAATGTTCCGCTTATTCGGAGTGTAAAATGGATGAACGGACTTCACGAAGGCAATGTTTTAAGTTTGGATGATTCTGTTCAAGAGTTAGTAGAAAACATTCAAAACCCGAAAAAATTAAAGTTTGCTGTGCCAAATACTTTAAATGCAGAAATGAGAAAGTATCAAGTATATGGGTTCGAATGGATGAAAACACTTGCTCATTACCGTTTTGGCGGTATTTTAGCAGATGATATGGGACTTGGAAAAACGTTGCAAAGCATTGCTTTTATAGATTCTGTTTTGACTGAGATTCGAGAAAAGAAACTGCCAATATTAGTCGTTTCACCATCATCTCTTGTTTATAATTGGTTTAGTGAATTGAAAAAATTCGCCCCGCATATTAGAGCAGTTATTGCAGATGGAATTCAAGCAGAGCGCCGGAAAATTTTGAAAGATATAACGGAATTTGATGTTGTAATTACGTCATATCCATTACTGAGAAGAGATATAAGATTGTATGCAAGACCATTTCATACACTATTCCTTGATGAAGCGCAGGCGTTTAAAAACCCTACAACGCAAACGGCAAGAGCTGTGAAAACAATTCAAGCTGAATACCGTTTTGGGCTAACGGGTACACCTGTAGAAAATTCATTAGAAGAGCTATGGTCTATCTTCCATGTCGTCTTCCCAGAATTATTACCAGGAAGAAAAGAGTTCGGTGATTTAAGGCGTGAAGATATAGCGAAGCGAGTGAAACCATTCGTATTAAGACGATTAAAAGGGGACGTATTAAATGAGTTGCCAGAGAAAATAGAGCACTTACAATCATCGGAGTTATTACCCGATCAAAAGAGTCTTTATGCTGCTTATTTAGCGAAGCTAAGGGAAGAAACGTTAAAGCATTTAGACAAAGATACGTTACGTAAAAATAAAATTAGAATTTTAGCTGGTTTAACGAGATTGCGACAAATTTGTTGCCATCCTGCTTTATTTGTTGATGATTACAAAGGAAGTTCAGCTAAATTTGAACAACTGTTAGAGATTTTAGAGGAATGTAGAAGTACAGGGAAGAGAATATTAATTTTTTCTCAATTTACGAAGATGCTTTCCATTATTGGTCGTGAGTTAAATCGACAAGCAATTCCATACTTTTATTTAGACGGGAGTACACCAGCGCAGGATCGTGTAGAGCTGTGCGATCGGTTTAACGAAGGAGAAGGAGATCTATTTCTCATTTCTTTAAAAGCTGGTGGTACCGGACTTAATTTAACTGGTGCAGATACAGTAATATTATATGATTTATGGTGGAATCCAGCTGTTGAACAACAAGCGGCCGATAGGGCGTATCGAATGGGACAAAAAAATACAGTGCAAGTTATAAAGCTAGTAGCTCAGGGAACAATTGAGGAGAAAATGCATGAACTGCAAGAAAGTAAGAAAAATTTAATCGCTGAAGTGATTGAGCCGGGAGAAGAGAAATTGTCCTCAATCACAGAGGAAGAAATTCGAGATATTTTAATGATTTAATATAAAAAAGCTATGCCTTCAAATTTATGAGGGCATAGCTTTTTTGTTGTAATAATTATATTTTGTTTTGTAAAAAGTAAAGAAATCAAATGTTATTTAAATTACTTCTTTGTACCTTTACTTTTGTAGGGTTTGGCAGCTGCCTTTTTCTTTGCACTTGATTGCCAACGGTTCCATCCTTTACTTCCTGTACCTTGTCCTACACCTTTTTTCGGTTTTGCTTTCGTTTTACTCATATGATCACTCCGTTATATAAAAAATCTTATTTAATAATAGCCAATGTTTTAGAAAAATATTCTGGATAAATGACTATGTTTGTTTTAAGTAAAAACAAACTGCTTGAATGCTATAGTATATCATGAAATTGCAAGTAAACTGAAAGGAATTATAAAGAAAATGAAAATAATAAGAAATACTGCGGATTCTATATTCCGAACGATCACATTAATTATTGTGTATACGTTAGTTTCGGTCAGTGAAACATTTTTTGGATTGACGAGGCAGAAAAAGTAAAGATGTTAAATTAACAACAATCAATAAAGCCGTAAAATAAAGAATTGAAAAATATTTTAAAACTTTTTGTTGACTTTCTTTATTTTTTGTATAGAATAATCATTAATAAAATGTTTCAGAGATGTGACAACAAAACGACTATGAAAGGACGAGTAGTAGTAGGACGTAGTTTAAGCGAGTCAGGGGTGGTGTGAGCCTGATACGAAGCCTATTATGAAGAACCTCCTGGAGTTGCTAACCGAAATCCTTTATAGGAAAGTAGACTTAGCCGGGAACTTCGCCGTTACAAGAAGAACAGTATCGAGATATTTCATCTCCGTATTGTATAAGTGAGCAACCTCTGTTGCTAATTTGGGTGGTACCGCGGAACCAAAGCCTTTCGTCCCAGTTTTTTGGGAAAGAAGGGCTTTTTTTGTTGGCTTCTTTTCACAACATCCAAACATTTTAGGAGGAAACCACCATGTATCAATCATTAATGACAGTAAGAGAGACTCAAATTGCAATTAAGGAAGTTAAAACATTTTTCGAGGACCAATTAGCAAAACGCCTTGAACTATTCCGCGTATCTGCACCATTATTCGTAACGAAAAAATCAGGATTAAACGATCACCTAAACGGTGTAGAACGTCCAATTGAATTTGATATGTTACATTCAGGAGAAGAATTAGAAATTGTTCATTCACTAGCGAAATGGAAACGATTTGCATTACATGAATACGGATATGAAGCTGGTGAAGGTTTATATACAAACATGAACGCGATTCGTCGTGATGAAGAACTTGATGCAACGCATTCCATTTATGTTGACCAATGGGATTGGGAAAAAATCGTTCAAAAAGAATGGCGTACTGTTGAATACTTACAAAAAACAGTACAAACAATTTATGGAATATTCAAAGATTTAGAAGATCACTTATTTGAAAAATATCCGTTCCTTGGAAAGTATTTACCGGAAGAAATTGTTTTCGTTACTTCTCAAGAATTAGAAGATAAATATCCAGAATTAACACCGAAAGATCGTGAACATGCAATTGCAAAAGAACACGGTGCAGTCTTCATTATCGGAATTGGTGATGCACTTCGTTCAGGTGAAAAGCATGACGGACGCGCAGCTGATTATGACGATTGGAAATTAAACGGTGACATTTTATTCTGGCACCCAGTACTACAATCTTCATTTGAGTTATCATCAATGGGAATTCGTGTTGATAGTAAATCACTTGATGAGCAGTTAACGAAAACTGGTGAAGACTTCAAACGTGAGTATGATTTCCATAAAGGTATACTAGAAGACGTACTACCATTAACAATCGGCGGTGGCATTGGACAATCAAGAATGTGCATGTACTTCTTACGTAAAGCACATATCGGTGAAGTTCAATCTTCTGTATGGCCTGACGATTTACGTGAAGCTTGCAAGAAAGAAAACATTCATCTGTTTTAATAGAAGTAAGGGAATAGCTTAAATATAGAGCTATTCCCTCTTTTTTATAAAACATTACTTATTTATTACCGAGTTCTTCTGCTAAACCGATTAAAATTCCTTCGACTCCACGAATGTAGCAGAGACGATACGAGTTCTCGTACTGAACTACTTCGCCAACGAGCTCTGCACCATGCTTAGTGAGTCTCGATACCATTTCGTCAATATCCTCGACAGTGAACATGACGCGTAGATAACCGAGGGCGTTTACAGGAGCTGTTCGGTGATCTGCTATAGTAGGAGGGGTGAGAAATCGCGAAAGTTCAATTCGGCTGTGGCCATCTGGAGTGACCATCATAGCAATCTCTACGCACTGAGAACCGAGTCCAGTTACGCGACCAGCCCATTCACCTTCGACATTGGCTCGACCTTCGAGATTCAAGCCAATCTCCTCAAAGAAAGAGATTGCGTTATCAAGGGATTCTACAACGATGCTGACATTGTCCATTCGTAGTAATTTGTTTTTTGCCATAGTCTTATCTCCTTATGTATAAAAGTTTATTATTTAATTATCCTCATAATTATACTACTAAGTAGTTACAAATTCCTTTCAGTCAAAAACGCCTTGTCACAGTATAGGAAAATGTGACAAGGTGTTTTTTAATATATCATATAGCATCTTGTTAACGAATAGCTTTTTATTTAATAGGAAGGAAGTAGATTAATATGTTTTTTTATAAGCGTTACTAAACATATCAAATTAGCTCATTTGCACGAAAGGCTCAATTTTCGCCATAAATGATTGATGCAGCGCCTCAACGCCTGTTACTAAATGAAGGCGGTCAATAACGACAGACACTTTAATTTCTGATGTACTTACCATTTTAATATGAATATCTTCTTCTTTTAAAGTAGTGAACATATTTGCAGCGACACCTGGGTTAGATACCATGCCAGATCCTACGATTGATACTTTTGCTAAGTGATTTTCATGTTCTACAGATTCGTAGTGAAGAGTTTCTTGATTTTGTTCCAATACTTCTAATGTTTCTCTTAAATCATTCGAGTGAATGGAGAAGGAGAGATGAACAGTTCCTTCATTTGTAATACTTTGAATGATGATATCTACATTAATATGTGCCGCTGCTAATGTAGAGAAAACAGTTGAAAGTGAACCTTGTTCTAATCCTTTCACTGTGATGCGTGTAATATTATCTTCAAATGCAATACCTTTAACGATTGATTGTTGTTCCATGTTACATTCTCCTTTTACAATTGTTCCGTTTTCTTGTTCCATACTTGAGCGAACTTCTAAAACTACGTTATGATTTTTAGCAAACTCAACAGCACGCGGGTGTAATACGCCAGCACCGAGGTTTGCAAGTTCTAACATTTCGTCATAAGAAATTTCATCTAATTTATAAGCATCTTTTACAACTCGTGGATCCGTCGTATATACGCCGGTCACATCTGTGTAAATATCACATTTTTTTGCGTTTAGTGCAGCAGCTAATGCGACAGCAGTTGTATCAGAACCGCCTCGTCCAAGCGTTGTAATTTCAAAATCTTCACTGACTCCTTGGAAACCAGCTACAATAACAATCGTACCTTCAGCAAGATAAGATTGAATACGATCTGTATGAATGTCAGTAATCCGTGCACTACTATGTACAGATTCTGTCGTAATACCAGCTTGCCACCCTGTTAATGAAATTGCATGA
The DNA here is from genome assembly GCF_052646455.1 of Bacillus cereus group sp. Bce041. Lineage (NCBI taxonomy): Bacteria > Bacillati > Bacillota > Bacilli > Caryophanales > Bacillaceae > Bacillus > Bacillus cereus group sp. Bce041. The sequence continues at coordinate 152,584 of NZ_JBQXON010000002.1, read as the reverse complement.
TAGCCTTTTGCTTGCAGTGCCATTGTTAATAATGAAATAGTTACTTGTTCTCCTGTAGATAGAAGCATATCCATTTCACGTTTACTTGGATTTTCTGTGATAGCGTTAGCGAGTGCGACAAGTTCATCTGTGCTTTTTCCCATTGCTGAAACGACAGAGACAATGCTATGACCTCGTTCATATTCTTCAATAATTAAATTTGCTACATGTTGAATGCGTTCGACGCTTCCGACAGAAGTGCCACCGAATTTTTGAACAATTGTTTCCATTACAGATTCCTTCTTTCGTCTATTTTTAAGAATAGATTAGGAAATATATAAATCCCAATACTCCTGTAGTTACCAGAAAGACAAACAAAAAACACCATCTCAAATAAGTGAGGATGGTGCTGTTACAGGAAAAGGGAAACAGAAAACGGAGCTAATAAAAAAACCGCCAAAAAAGGAATATCATAAAAAATGATATCTCTTTTTTGTAGATAGCTCTTCATACGTACACGTCTGTACATATGACAGTTCTGTTTCTATTCGAAAACAGCCCCAATTGATAAATGCAGAGAAACTTATCAATTTCGGCAATACTTCCTTTCATCTAAGTTCATAGACATCTCTGTGTCTCCATTAGAATACTCATAAGTATCGCAACCTCTATCTCACGTTTTAGGCGAGAGTGTTTGATTTATGAAGTTGTTGGTAACATTTGTTTTATAATAATTTAAATTTTTCGGGGAATCAAGTGTTTTATATATATTTTAAAAATTCTTTCTTTTTTTCTGAGGAAGTTTGTGAAAAATGTAGCAAAATAAATTCATTGCATGTACATTAAACTTATAGTGCATAGGAGGTGGGAGAATGAAAAGGAAACAGCCTATTTATGTTGCGACAAAAATGAACACGACGATGGGAAAATTATGGGAATATACGCAAGAACCAGCTATACATACAGAGTGGGATGCTCGCTTTACTGAAATTTCGTATTTAGAGAAAAAAGAAGGAGAACCACAGAAGTTTTTGTATAAAACAAAGATTGGATTTGGGTTTGAAATAGCTGGAGAAGGGGAATCAATAGGTGAAATAAGAAAAGATATTTTAATGCAGTTATGCAATTGGATGGAAACGAAAATGAAATTGTAGATTATTTTGGCGAACCACATTTACTCGTTTCTACACTGCATTTTCATATCGATGAGTTAGGGGCAATGCATATTTCTTCAAAGAAACAATGGTTTTATATGTTTGGAAGAAAAATGCCGTTACCAAAATTTTTGTATGGTGAAGCAAAAATTGTTGAAAGTTATGATGCAACACTACAGTGTTTTCGAATTCATGTACAAGTACGAAACCCGTTAATTGGCTCGCTTTTTTCATATAAGGGAACATTTGTGGAAAGGAAATAAACGATATGAAAAATATAATATTTGGGCTTGCTTGTTATGTTGTTTTTCTAATATATGAGTGGTCGAATATAAATCCTGTTGAAGCAATTATATTATTGTCTGTTTTATTATTTATACCAATGTCACTTTGTATTATTGATAAAAGAAAAAGAGATGGATCGTATTTATTATTTTATAAATTCGTATCGTTTTTATATCCAATCGCAGCAATTTGTGCAATGCTAGCTTTCGTCACAAATTACAATGTATTTGCGCTAGTTTGGTTTGTATATACAGGAATTGTTGCGTTATTTGGTGTAAGTAGATTGCTAGAAAGAGGATGGAAGCCGTTAGAAGAAATCGCCATAGATAGTGCGTTTATTTATTTGTTTTTAGGTGGTTTTTGGTTTTTTGCTTCAGTAGCAAAACTTTCAATTATGCATTTTAGCTCTGACATTGTTTTACTCACAGCAGCGCATTTTCATTATTCGGCGTTTCTATTGCCATTATCAGCTGGTTTAATAGGGAGAAAAAGAGAAAAGAGAAGTAAAGTATATGATGCTATTATGTTTATCATCATGATTTCACCTATGACAGTTGCAATAGGAATTACATACTCGAGAATATTTGAATTTTTTGCAGTGCTCCTATATTTATGTGCCATTTATGGATATGGATTTTACGTTTGGAGAGCAAAATTTAATGCTATCAGTGCAAAGATTCTTTTAATCGTTTCGTCTAGTACACTCATGGTTACAATTATGTTCTCACTTATATATTCATACGGAAATTTGAAGCATGTAATGACGATTACAATTGCTCAAATGGTTTGGATTCACGGTATTGTCAACGGAATTGGAGTAGCGTTACCGGCATTTGTCGGCTGGATGATCGAAAAGAGTGTTCCAAATTATAAATACTATGGGAAACCAATGAGTAAATTAAGAGGAAGTGTGGCAATTGGTGAGGCTTTTTTATATAGCGGCAATTTAGTAGGCAGTAAGGAATACAACGGTTTAGTTGATCAAATAACTGATTTTCATAGTGAGTCATTTGACGTGACGAAGGTACCTTTAAGTATTATTCGTTTTTATGAAAATACAACAGAGTATGAGTTGCAATCAAATATTAAATGGGCTCGTTGGTTCCGCCTATTTGCATTTTGTTATGAGAAAATGAGCAAGCATGTAGGACAAATACATTTAGGGATGGGCGGCAATTGGGAAACGATGCATGGCTCTATCATTAGTGTAATAGATGAGAAAGATGGAAGAGAGAATGTAAGGGCTTGGATAAGGAAAAATGAAGCAGGTGAATCTATTTTTGTAGCTCTTTATTCAAAGCATACAAATAAGAATGAGACATATATGAATATCGCCTTACCTTTACCTTATTCGAATATGACTGGTATTTTGAAACTATATAATGATAATCATGATTTAATCATTACTAGTAAGTTAAGAGAAAATGGCCAGGGAGATGAGGGGATTTATTTACATACTCGGTTCTTAACAATCCGTTTACCGTTAGCAGAGACTTTCATCATTACAGAGGGTAAGGATAAAATGTTAACAGCTCATCATAGCATGTGGCTATTTGGACTTGAATTTTTACATATTCATTATAAGATTGAAAAAATTGCACAGAAGTAAGAAAGGCTTGGATGGGTTTCCAAGCTTTTTTATGTATGGGTAATTGTCATAGAAATTTGTTTATTTAGCTCATTATCCCAAACACGTTGAATTTCAAAAGTGCCTGTTTCAAAAAATAATGGGAATCTTTCTTTAAACCAAGTTTGCATAGGTAGCTTTAGTGCTGTATTGATTGGTATCCATAATAATTCACCCTCAGGAGGATTCAAAAGAAGTTCACCTTCAAATGAGTCTGTCCAATAGTTAAATACCATATATCGAACATTACCTTTCGGATTGACATATTCATCTAATCCTTTAAAAGTTAAATTGGAAACAAGTAATCCAGTTTCTTCTTTTACTTCTCTTATAGCGGCTTGAACGATACTTTCAGGGAAATCTACTTTGCCGCCAGGAGCGATGTAGCCAGGGAAACCTCGATGGCTGGGGCGTTTTATGAGTAAAATTTCATTGTTACGTTGGATCATACACATTGTATAGATCTGATGTTCGATGTTATGTGAATTTGGAGGCATAATGATGTATTCTCCTTTATATTTTTTTGATAATTTTACCATAACATAATTGTTTCTTATATAATTAGAAATGGAATGTTATAAATTTTCAGTTATATACTATAAATTCTATAGTCATTCGAAAAGAGGGGAGAGACATGCAAGGAGAAATACAAAAGGAGAAAAGTTTAGGTTATATTGGAAAATTATTATTACCAGTTAAAGTATCAACGCACTTTAAGTTTTTATGGATTGGACAATTACTCTCGGCCTTAGGTAGTTCGATAACTATGGTCATACTTCCAGTTGTTGTGTATTCATTAACTGGTTCAACAGTTGTAATGGGGATGACGATGGCAATGTACATGCTACCTAATATTCTTGCTTTACCGTTTGCGGGTTTAATTGTAGACCGAATTGATCGGGTTAGGTTAATGTTATTTACGGATATAATCCGCTGTATATTAATGCTATTACTTGCATCGCTTATATTTATGGATTTATTAACAATTACGATTTTATATATTCTCGTTGCCATATACGGACTTATGGAAGGGATATTCCAACCAGCATATTCTGCTGTAAGGGCGAAAGTATTCGTCCCTGAAATTCGTAATGCAGCTAACGCACTCACTCAAATGAGTAATCAAGGTATACGATTAATTGGGCCAGCACTTGGTGGGTTAATCGTATCGGTTGCATCTGCAGGGATAGGTTTCGGACTAGATGCAGCAACGTACTTATTATCATTTTTATGTTTATTATTTTTAAAAGAAATTAAGTTTAAAAAAGTAAAACCCATTGAAAAGAGTAAGCTTAATTACAAACAAGAGTTTATGGAAGGTGTTTTAGTTTTAAAAAGTCATCCGTGGCTGTGGATTACAATTTTAGTTTTTTCTTTTATAAATATTTGTTATGCCGGTATTATCGTCGTATTAATTCCATGGTTATTTAATGTTCATCATCATTTTGAAGCTTACGTGTATGGACTTGGCATGGCCTTTTCTGGTGGTGGGGCTGTAATTGCCGCATTAATATTTGGTGGGAAAGAGCTGTGGCATAAGAGAGGATTACTGGCTTATGGAGGTGTTTTAATGAGTGGCATTGCTTTATTAATTATGCCATTCATTTCTTGGGCACCCGCTTTAATATTCTTAATGGCAATTGAAGGATTTGGCATGATGATATTTGGACTCATTTGGGAAACGAGTTTACAGGAGCTTGTACCAGAAGAAGCATTCGGAAGAGTGGCAAGCCTTGATATGTTGGGTTCTTTTGCTTTATTGCCATTAGGATACGTAGTTGTAGGCTGGTTAGCTACTGTCATAGGTGGCGAGATAACTATTATAACACTAGCTAGTTTAGTAATTTTAACAATTGGAATAGCATTGTCTGTACCGAGTATTCGTCGATTTAATTGATTATATGGGAAAAGAGGGCTAGACCTATATAGAAAATAACTTAGCATATAATCAACTAGTATTAATAAAACATCTTTGTAATGAAAAGCCTTCCATACACATTTGGCACAAAAAAATTAGTATGGAAGCAACAAAAATAGAAATCACAAAAGAAGTGACGGAAGCGATACAAGTAGGTTTCAAAAAAGAAGAATAAGCCCTAAAGAAATTAGGACTTATTCTTCATTAAATACAAATGTTTGTTTCATTTTTTTACCTTCATTTACCGGATGACCGTTATAAGAGAAATTCTTTTCTTCCCAAGTGATCACAACTTTAAAATTATGACTATTAAAGTCTAATGGGAATACCATGTGGTCAAAGCTTGTATGACTTTTAGAAATGTTTTCATTAGGTGTAGAAGGTTTAAAGGTAGCTTTAGAGGTAGGATTGTTATCAAGTATTTCCACAGATACATTTGATACATCATGACCGATGTTTTTTACGAGTAAACTATACGTATCAAATACACCTTGTTTCGGCTGGATTGCTTGCTTGTTTGAGTTATGAGATTTATCAATTTCGACATACCATTGTTTAGACTTTGACGCAATCGGTAGTGACTGAAATGTGTAAGCACTAGCTTGCATTGGTAGTGCTAAACATATAAGCGTAAAGAGAGTTAATATTTTTCGTTTCATTTTTTAAGAGCTCCCATTCTTTAATGGATTTACTTGTTATTATCTTCTTTTTACGAGTAAATATACCATATAATGTAAAGTGGTTATTGTGAGTAGTGAATTAATATATTATTCACTACTCTTATAGCTGGCATAATTACGTATGTAGTAAGAAAAAATAAATTTGTTTTTTCTATACTTAGATTGCTACCCTTTTTAAAAGGGCTATTTTTATGTTTTAATAAAAAGAATATACTAAGAGTTCCGTATAAATTATTTATTTTAATGTAGTTAAATGTGCTTGTATATGTGAAATTAGAGAGGGAAGCTGTGTAGAGATGTTTCTACACAGCTTTTTAGGATATGAAAAAATTGCCAAAAATATGTTAAAATAACATTGTCATACAACAAGGGGGATTTGTTTTATGGAAAATGAACATCTTGCTAAAGTAGACTTAACGAAAAAAATTGAATCAAAATCTAAGTACAATAAGAAACTCGAAAAATATCAAAGGCGCTTATTAGCATTACAACAAATTTTGAAAGAAGAAAAAATCGCGGTTATGCTTGTTATGGAAGGATGGGATGCGGCTGGTAAAGGTGGGGCAATTAAGCGGGTGACGGAACATCTTGACCCACGTGGGTTCCAAGTAGATCCAATTGGAGCGCCTGCACCTCATGAAAAACGTTACCATTATTTGCAACGTTTCTGGCGCAAAATTCCACAGTACGGGCAAATTACTATTTTTGATCGCTCATGGTACGGTCGTGTGTTAGTTGAGCGTGTTGAAGGTTTTGCTACAAAGGAAGAGTGGATGAGAGCATATGATGAGATTAATGATTTTGAAAAACTACTAACAGATGACCATTACATAATGGGGAAGTTCTTCTACCATATAAGTAAAGAGGAACAGTTAAAGAGATTTAAAGATAGAGAGAAAAATCCTTTGAAAAGATGGAAAATTACAGACGAAGATTGGCGTAATCGTGAAAAATGGGATGAATATGTTGAAGCGATGGAAGACATGTTTGAAAAAACAAGTAAGCCAAATGCGAAGTGGCATATTATTGAAAGTAACGATAAATTGTATGCTCGTGTGAAAACGTTAAAAATTATTATTTCATTCATTGAGGATTATTTCTTAGAACATGGTATAGAATTGCCTTCTTATTATTATGAAATGAAAGAGGATATTGAAGTTTTGCAAGATGTAGGTGTGAAAGAGTAAAAAAGAAAATGGCCCTGTGAATTGGTGAAACCAAATTATGGGGCTTTTTTATTTAGAAACATTTTACAATTAACAGAATAAGGTATATAATCAATAATCATATTAACATTGTTAATATGATTATTGATTATATAATGTGTGGGGGTTTTACTTTGAAGGGAAGAGATGTTGTTTTAGGTTTATTAATGGAAAAGGAATTGTCTGGGTACGATATTAAAATTGTGTTTGAAGACGTATTTACTCATTTTTTTGATGGAAGTTTTGGAATGATTTATCCAACGTTACGACAATTGGAGAATGAAGGGAAAATAAAAAAAGAGGTTGTCATGCAAGAGGGGAAACCGAATAAGAAAATGTACTTTATTACAGATGAAGGACGTGAAGAGTTTTATCAATACATGCAGACGCCTGTAGAGAAGGATGTTTTACGTTCGGATTTTTTAATGAGAATGTATTTTGGTAACTATAGTGATGATGTAACAATAAAAAAATGGATTAAAGATGAAATTGAAAGAAAAGAAGCGTACATTGCAGATCTTCGATTGAAATATGAAAAGTGGAGAGTAGGTATTACTTTCGTCGAAGAAATTTCACTAGATGTAGGTATTGCATCGTATAGTGCACAAGTGGAGACTTTGAAGAAAAAATTAAAAGAGTTAGAGGCGAAAGAAAACAATAAAACAGAAGAATGAAAAACGCGTTCACAATAAATAAAGGGGTATATAAAGATGGAGCAATCAAAGGGTATTAAGATTGTCTTTTTAATGTGTCTAGGTATCTTTCTTTGTATGATTGATACGACAATTATGAATATAGCTTTACCGGCAATACAATCGAGTGTAAATACTTCGTTAGAAAAGATGTCTTGGGTATTAAATGTTTATACAATGACGATTGCAGTACTTGCCATTCCGTTAGGGCGGATAGCTGATATCTTTGGAAAAGCAAAGATGTATATTCTGGGTCTGGTGATTTTTGGTGGTGGATCGGTACTTTGCGCTTTTGCTAATACAGGTGATTTTCTTATTTTTTCTCGTTTTATACAAAGTATTGGGGCAGCGATTTTATTTCCAACAAGTATGGTAATTGGTGTATCAGCTATGCCATTAGCTAAGAGGCATGTTGCGCTTGCAATTTTAGGAGTAACACAAGGATTGTCAGCTGCTATGGGACCAGTAATAGGTGGAATTATTACGCAAAATTTAGGATGGAGATGGGTGTTCTTCGTTAATGTTCCGGTTTGTATAATAGGAATCGTGTTATGTTGCATCATGCTACAAATAAAAAATGAAGAACGTATTATCTCAAAAATAGATTGGATAGGACTACTATTAAGTAGCACAGCAATTTTTTCATTTACTCTCATATTAGTAAAAGGTAATACATGGGGATGGCAAAGTAATATTGCTTTGTCTTGTTATGCAATTAGCACTATTTCTCTTATTCTATTTATTTTAGTAGAACGAAAGATTCATAACCCAATGGTGAATTTAAAGTTATTTCAAGATCGAATGTTTGTCGGAGCGTCGATCGTTGTTATATTGAGTAATTTATTTTTAATTGGAGTTACTGTATTGCTTCCAACGTTCTTGACGAAACTACAGGGTCGAACGGAAATTGAAGCGGCTTTTTTAGTGACACCTATTTCAGCAATGATATTTTTTGTCTCACCAGTTGCAGCAACTTTAATTAAAAAACTCGGAAAAGTAACTATTATTTTGTCAGGATTTCTTGTTATGGGGCTTTCCTACTATTGGTTGCAAATGATTGATGTTCATTCAACAAATATAGAAATTATTATTCCATGTATGATATTAGGTGTTGGATATGGTTTAGTAGTGGGGCCAATTACAGTTTTAAGTGCGTCTTCGTTTGAAGGAGAATTGTTAACTGCTTCTCAAAGTGTTGTATCAATGTTACGACAAGTCGGAATTGTATTGGCAGTCGCAATATTTGTCTCTAACTTAACTCACAATTTAACTGTAAATAAAGAAAAAGTATATCGTTATGCAGAAGAAAAGGTGCGTACTATTCATGTGAATAGTACTGAGCAAACTGAAATTTTACAAATGACTAAAGAGAAAATAGAGAATCAAAGTTTAGAGTCGAATATAAATAAGAAACAAAATGCAATGACAATGGGATTAAGTAAAGAGAAAAAGGAAGAATTGATTCGCGACAAGACGGATGAAATATTAAGAAAAGTTCCAGTAGAATATAGAGATGTAAAAAGAGAAGAAGTTATGAGGAAAGTGACAAAAGAAGTTGAAAAACAAGAGGAAAGTATAAAGAAAGAGGTACTCACATTTTCAAATGATGTGAATCATTATGCCAAGAATCAGATGGCTATGAGTTTTACAGATTTATATAAAGCAAGTGTGCCAATTATTTTAATTTGTGCTTTCGTAAGTTTGTCGTTTTGGGAAGGGAAAGCTTTGAGTAAAAAGAGAAGGGGAAGATTAGTAGAAGAAGCGTAAAGAAAAACAGGCTATAGCAGCCTGTTTTTTCATTGTTTTCTCCTTACATATTGTGAATGGTAGTATTTTTAATATAGCATGGGATAAGTCGAGTATGATTAGAAAGTTTTTTAGAATGAAAGGAAGGAATGGAAAATGCCATTGAATATGTAACGTTATACATAGTACATTAACAAGAGGGATTAATTTTAAAAGGAGGATGGGGAATTGCTAGATAAGGCAGGGGCTTTAATAGATAATCATGTGTACACAGAAGAAGAGCAACAAAAACTATACAAACGAACGTTAATAATCGTCAGCATTTCACAAATGTTTGGCGGTGCAGGACTAGCTGCTGGTATTACAGTGGGCGCACTTCTTGCGCAGCAAATGCTTGGAACAGATGCGTTTGCAGGATTACCAACTGCTATGTTTACATTAGGATCGGCATTAGCAGCTTTCATAGTAGGGAAGCTTTCGCAACGATATGGACGCCGGATAGGTCTTGCAACAGGGTTTATAGTAGGTGGATTTGGAGCAATTGGTGTTGTAATGGCAGCTTTAACAAATAGTATTATTCTTTTACTTATTTCTTTACTTATATATGGTGCTGGTACAGCCACGAATCTACAAGCTCGTTATGCAGGTACAGATTTAGCAGATAAGAAGCAGAGAGCAACGGCTGTTAGTATTACGATGGTAATGACGACTTTCGGTGCAGTTGCAGGACCAAATTTAGTAGGGGTAATGGGAAGTTTTGCTCATTCAATTGGAGTTCCTAAACTTGCAGGTCCGTTCATACTATCGGCAGCAGCATTTATACTGGCGGGTCTAGTTCTTTTTGTTATGCTTCGTCCAGATCCTTTGATTATTGCTAACATAATAGAAAGATATAAACAGGAACATACATATAAAGGACAACCAATAATAGAAGAAGCGAAAGAAAATAAACGAGGTATTACAGTTGGAGCAATCGTAATGATACTTACGCAAATCGTGATGGTTGCGATTATGACGATGACGCCAGTTCATATGGGACACCACGGTCACGGTTTAAGTGCAGTAGGACTTGTGATAGGTTTTCATGTAGGTGCAATGTATCTTCCATCTCTCGTTACAGGAATGTTAATTGATAAAATTGGCCGAACTACAATGAGCATAGCTGGTGGAGTGATTTTACTTGCAGCGGGTGTCATAGCTGCGATAGCGCCAAGTGATTCTTTATTATTATTAATCGTTGCTCTGTCTTTACTTGGGCTAGGATGGAACCTCGGATTGATAAGTGGTACAGCACAAATCGTTGATTCCACAACACCGTCTACACGTGCTAAAACACAAGGGAAAATAGATGTTTTTATTGCGCTAGCTGGAGCTTCTGGTGGAGCAATGTCAGGTATGGTAGTAGCGAATTCAAGTTATGCGGCATTGTCATTGGCTGGAGGCGTGTTAGCGTTATTACTTATTCCTGTTGTGATATGGTCTCGAAAAGGGGCAAGAAATTAAATGAAAAAGAGGTTCTAGTTACTGACTAGAGCCTCTTTTTATACACTTAAATTAAATTCCACTCTACAATAAGCCCTAAATGCGTAAGTCCGCCACCAAATCCGTATAGTAAAAGTGTGTCTCCGTTATTTAATTTCCCTTCTTTTATAGCTAAATTTAAAGCGAGTGGAATGGTGACTGAAGAGGTATTCCCCATATATTCCACGCTCGTTAATGTTTTTTGTATTGGAATTTGAGATTTTTCGCAAATAGATTCGATCATTCGTAAGTTAGCGCTGTGGGGTATGAACCAGTCTATATCATCTACTTGCATATTTACGGTATGTAATAAATTTTTTATGCCTTTTGGTACCGTGCGTGTTGCCCATTTATATACTTCTCTTCCATTTTGAACGATTTTTTCATTTGTTTGCAGTGGTGTGCCATTCATAGTAGTAGATAAGTTTGTTCTATATAGATGAATGCCGCCATCACCGTTTGTTCCCATGTGAGCAGCGATAAAGCTTGGGGTGTTTTCATCTCTTTCTAATAAAATAGCTCCAGCACCATCACCGAATAAAATACAGGTCGTTCTATCGGTATAATCAGTAACTTTAGATAATGTCTCTGTCGCTACGACAAGTACTTTTTCATGTGATCCAGAAGTGATTAAGCTATTACCGACGTGTAGTCCATATGTAAAACCAGCACAAGTTGCATTTAAATCAAAAGCTAGTGTATGAGGTATGTTGAAGTATTGTTGTATTTGGCAAGCAACACTAGGGAAAACGTAATCAGCAGTAGTAGTAGCGACAATGATACAGTCGACATCTTCTAAGTTTTTCTTATATGTTGTACATAAATTTTCAATTGCTTTAATGGCTAAGTTTGAGGAGTATTCTTCGCCGCTAGCGATTCTTCTTTCCTTCATTCCTGTTCTTTGTACAATCCATTCATCATTCGTATGGACCATCTTTTCTAAATCGTTATTAGACAATATTTGATCTGGAACATAAGTACCAATTGCAGTAATACGAGATTTAGAATGCATAGGAACATCTCCTAACTTTTATTTTTATAACCTGATACTAATATTAGGTTATAAAAATGTCAATAAAGATTTTTGTTGTATTAAAACGATAATACTTAACTTACTATGAAGGAATTTGGCGAGTGCTGTAAAAATAATATACGAGAAGTTTCTAAAATTGATAATGAAGGGAGTTGAGCTCCTTGAAAAGGATTTTACACATGTTTCCTGTCGTTATCATTTGTAGCTTTATTCTTATTATTTTTCCAGAGAAATCTTATGCTTGTGATTGTATTAAAGTATCAACAGAAGATGCATTTCAAAAAAACGATGTAGTGTTTGAGGGAAAAGTAATTGAGGTTGGAAGGAAAGCAGGGGTTGGAACTGAAGTGTTATTTGAAGTGAAGAAAATTTGGAAAGGGACAACTTCTTCGCAAATTATCGTATATACAAAGGGTGGTGATTGTATGTTTCGCTTTGTAGAAGGAGGAGAGTACTTAGTATTTTCTACTCAAAGAGGATCAGAAAAACAATTACACACAAATAGTTGTAGTGGAACGAAGAGATTGGATGAGGCAGGGGCGGACAAAGCGGCTTTAAGTCAAATTGCAAAAGAGTCTGTTCCGACGAAGAAAGTGGATTTAAAAGGTGAGATGGTGAGCGGTTTAAATTGGCGGCAAGTTGCTATTATTTCCATTGGTTTGTTATTGATGATTGTTTTTGTTATTTTTATTGTGAGAAAAACTCGCAAAAAATGACGATTAAAGTAAAAATATAAAGATTTTCTTTAGTGTGATATAGGTTGTTAAAACTTGTGAAAGCGAATTACTTATGCTACACTTTATGTAACTTAAAATGAACGGAGGGGCTTCCTTTGATCTTAATCAGATTACGTCTCAATACTTTGTGCCAATAATTGAATAGCGCTCAAAGGCTCTGTCTGTGTACAGAGTGAACGGGATTGGTCTGCCTATTTTAAAGGAACCCTTTATTAAGCTTATATGTGAAAAAGAGGGAGGGACGAATACGCCCTCTTTTTGTTTTGCCTTTATAAATAGAATGGGATTGTATAAGTGAACACTTACTGTGGATACGTATACAATCTTGGGACTTTTTGACTATAAAATAGGATGAAAGCATAGCTTTCTTCTATTTCTTTGGTGAACCCTTATCCGTTTACGAAAACACAGGCAGCGACCTGTGTTTTTTATTTTACGTAATCGAAATGGAGGAATAAATATATGGAAGAAGTATTACAAAGAGCAGTTTTAGTTGGAGTAAATGTAGGTAATGAAGATGATTTTGCATATTCGATGGAAGAGTTAACAAATCTTGCGGAAGCTTGTGATGTAGAGGTAATTGGGCAAGTAACGCAAAATTTACAACGAGTAAATCCATCGCATTATATCGGAAAAGGAAAGATTGAAGAAGTTGCAGCGTATGTACAAGAAATAGATGCGAATATGGTTATCTTTAATGATGAATTATCTCCTTCACAAATTCGAAATTTAGAAGAGGATTTAGATTGTAAGGTAATTGATCGTACCATTTTAATTTTAGATATTTTTGCGCAACGTGCGAAAACGAAAGAAGCACAGCTACAAGTAGAAGTAGCACACCTTCAGTACATGATGCCTCGTTTAATCGGTCTTCGTGAATCGTTAGGGAGACAGAGCGGCGGCGTTGGTACGAAAAATAAAGGTGTCGGTGAAAAGAAGTTAGAGTTAGACCGTCGTAAAATTGAAGAACAAATTTCAGTTTTGAATAAAGATTTAGAAGCGCTCGTTGCCCAGCGTCAAACGCAACGAAAGCAGCGTAAGAAAAATGAAATACCTGTTGTAGCATTAGTAGGTTATACGAATGCAGGAAAGTCAACGACGATGAATGCAATGCTTGAAATTTATAATGGTACAGAAGAAAAACAAGTATTTGAAAAAGATATGTTATTCGCGACGTTAGAAACATCTGTACGAAATATTGATTTGCCAGATAATAAATCATTTTTATTAACAGATACAGTTGGATTTGTAAGTAAATTACCACATCATCTTGTGAAGGCGTTCCGTTCAACGTTAGAAGAAGTAGCGGAAGCAGACCTACTTATTCACGTTGTAGATTACGCAAATCCAAATTATGAACAATTAATTGATATTACAAATGAAACGTTAAAGAAAATTGGAGTAGAAAATATTCCAACGATCTATGCTTATAATAAATCAGATATGGTAGATGTTGAAATTCCGAAAGTGCAAGAAGATCGCGTTTATTTATCAGCGAAGAAACATGTTGGAATTGAAGAACTTGTAGAAATGATTCGCTCACACATCTATAAAGAATATACGAAGTGTGAAATGTTAATTCCATATGATCAAGGACAGGTAGTTTCGTATTTCAATAATCATGCACACGTTTTATCTACGAGTTACGAAAACGAAGGTACCAAATTACAAATAGAATGTAAGACGAGTGATTACGAGAAGTATAAGCATTTTGCAATTTAATGTAAGAGGCAACCCAGTATGTGATTGGGTTGTCTTTTTTTTGTACTGTTTTACCGCTGAAAGTTACAAGGATGCAAGCCAATGACGGGAGTTAAGTTATATTTCTGGAAAAAGAAATGAAAGCAGTATAGAATATAAATGTTTCAAAAGTCAGAATTTATTACACCTACTGTAATAAATATATATTTTGTACAGAAAGGGGAGATTCACATATGCAGGCAGTTTCACACAAAAAAACTGTAGAAACACCGACAATATATCGAATTTTATTTGCGATTAGCTTTGGGCATTTTTTAAATGATTCGATGCAAGCAGTTGTGCCGGCGTTGTTTCCTATTTTGGAAAAAACGATGAATTTATCCTATATGCAAGTAGGGTGGATTGCGTTTGCATTAAATATGACGTCATCGATTATGCAACCGGTGTTTGGTATGTATTCAGATAAGAAGCCGTCACCATTTTTATTACCACTCGGCATGTTTTCAAGTATGCTTGGAATGATTGGACTCGCGTTTGCACCAAACTTTATTATTGTTATTATTTCTGTTTTATTTATTGGTTTAGGTTCCGCAGTCTTTCATCCAGAAGGCGCTCGTGTTGCGTATATGGCGGCAGGTGCAAAACGAGGGTTAGCGCAAGCGATTTATCAAGTTGGGGGAAACACGGGGAATTCTCTAGCTCCTATTTTTACAGCGCTAATTTTCGTTCCACTCGGTCAAATTGGTTCATTAGGTTTTACAGCATTTGCAGCAGTAGGAATTGCATTATTAATTTTCGTATCGAATTGGTACAAAAATGAATTAGCAACCGGTGCTGTAAGAAGGAAGAAGAGGGCTGCACTTGAGGCGGAGAATGCAATTGTAAGTACACACATTAAATTCGTTATTATACTTCTTGTTTTTCTTACTTTTGTACGCTCTTGGTACGGTGCTGGTATCGGGAATTTCTATCAATTTTACTTAATAGAGCATTACGGTTTATCTATAAAAAATGCCCAGTATTTCGTATTCGCATTTATGATTGCTGGTGTGTTAGGCACTTTCTTCGGAGGACCGTTAGCAGATCGATTTGGTAAGAAAAATATCATCGTATTTTCAATGTTAGGTTCAGCGCCACTTGCACTGTTATTACCACATGTCTCACTTGTGTGGGTCGTACCGTTATTTTTATGTATCGGTTTTATTAGTTCAAGTAGTTTTAGTGTAATTGTTGTATATGCACAAGAGCTTGTGCCTGGAAAAGTGGGAATGGTGTCAGGATTAATCGTAGGTCTTGCATTTGGACTTGGAGCATTAGGTGCTGTAGTTCTTGGGAAATTAGCAGATATATATAGCCTGCAATTTATTATGCTATTATGTAGTTGTCTACCATTAATTGGACTCACTTCATGGTTACTGCCAAGTGATAAGAAAACGATAGAATAGGGGATGCGCTATGAAATTGTGTGAAAACGTTACGGAATTAATAGGAGATACACCTGTCGTCCGATTATCTAAATTTATTCCGGAAGACGCAGCAGATGTGTATGTGAAACTAGAAATGTTTAATCCATCGCGCAGTGTGAAAGACCGTGCTGCTTATAATTTACTTCACGTTGCAGAAGAAAATGGTCTCATCAAACCAGGAGATACAATTATTGAACCGACAAGCGGGAATACAGGGATTGGTTTAGCGATGAATGCAGCAGCTAAAGGGTATAAAGCGATTTTAATTATGCCAGATAATATGTCAAAAGAGCGTATTAATTTATTGAAAGCATACGGAGCAGAAGTAGTTTTAACACCAGCAGAACAAAGAATGCCAGGAGCAATTGCGAAGGCGTTAGAACTGCAAAAACAAATACCGAATAGTTTTATCCCGCAACAATTTGAAAATCCAGCTAATCCGAATATTCACCGTTATACGACTGCACTTGAAATTTACGAACAAATGGATGGAGAGCTTGATGCTTTTGTTGCAACGGCAGGAACAGGCGGAACGATTACAGGGACTGGTGAAACGTTAAAAGAGAAATTGCCAAACTTATATATTGCAGTAGTGGAACCGAAAGGATCTCCCGTTTTATCCGGTGGTGTACCAGGTCCTCATAAACTAGTAGGAACAAGCCCAGGATTTATTCCGAAAAACTTAAATACAGAAGTGTATAACGAAATTATTCAAATTGCAGATGAAGAGGCTTTAACGACAATGAGAAACTTAGCTAGACAAGAAGGATTATTAGTTGGGCCATCTTCTGGAGCATCTGTTTACGCTGCAATCATGATAGCGAAACGCCTAGGCGTTGGTAAAAAAGTTTTATGTATTGCGCCTGATACAGGTGAACGTTATTTAAGCATGGGGTTATTTGAATAAAAAGGATAGAAACACCTTAATAGTGAATAGCTGCTATTAAGGTGTTTGTTTTATGGAATGAAGAGGGGGAGAAGAACAATGAAACTATTAAAACCAATCCATGAATATAGTGAGCATATTACGGCGTATAGACAAGCGTTTTTACACTCAGGGGAACAACCACATGGAAGTAGTTCTTTACAAAACTTTGATTCTCTTGATGAATGGTTTGAAAAAGTGAGTAAACAAGAACTAGGAGAAAATTTACTAGCTAATCGAGTGCCATCTAGTCAGTTTTTAAGTTTTGAAAAAGGGGAACTTATAGGTTTTGTGAATATTAGACATAGATTAAATCCAGAATTATTACGGGAAAGCGGTCATATTGGATATAGTGTCCATCCGAATAAACGTCGCCACGGTTACGCTACGAAACAACTACAACTTGCATTAGCTGAAGCGCAAAAATTAGGATTGCAGAAAGTATTAATAACTTGCGATAAATCCAATATCGGTTCTGCTAAAACGATTCAAAAGGTTGGAGGTGTGTTAGAAAATGAAGTAGTTTCTTCTCGTACTGGTGAAGTTATTCAGCGCTATTGGATAGAAATATGATTAAGTAGGAATTTGAAAAGGTAATGCAAGCTGTAATATCGAAATAGATAAATGAAATATAGGGGATTACTGCAATTTTAGGGGGAAATGAAATGGGATTAAAAGAGAAAGCGATAGAGATTTCAGAGATTTATAGGAAAAATCCGAAAGTAGAAGCTATTATTTTAGCGGGTTCAGTAGCTAGAAAGCTTGAAGATGAACATTCAGATATAGAATTACATATTTTATGGTCAACACCGCCAGAAGATGAGGAGCGTAGGGCCCCTATTCATCATATTGATGGGACAATATTATCGTATCATCCGTATGAGGAAGAAGAATGGTCGGAAACGTATTTAACGAAAGAGGGAATTAAATTAGAGATTAGTAACTTTTTAACAGAGACAGTAGAGAAAGTGATTTCGGATGTGGTGGATCAATATGATATAAGTTATGAAAAACAATGTATTGTATCATCCATTCATGATGGTGTTAGTTTGTATGGAGAAGGGAAAGTGAATGAATTAAAAGAAAAAGTAGCGGCATATCCAGATGAACTAGCAAAACGGATGATTTCAGAAAATCTATGGTTAAGTAATCGTTGGCACAATCGAAAGGCGCTTTTAAAACGGAAAGATTGGCTTATGCTTTATGACGTTATTTGCGAAGTACAAAGGAACATATTCGGTGTTTTATTTGGTTTGAATAAAATGTACGTACATCATCCAGCGTTTAAATGGATGCCTAATAATGTGGAACGAATGACTATTAAACCTGAAAAATTATATGAACGTATGGCGGACACATTAATAGGGAATCCAGAAAAAAGTGTGCAGGAGTTAGAGTTGCTAATAGAAGAAGTGTTGCAACAAGTTCATACATACGCGCCAGGAGTAAATGTGGATGAGCAAGAAAAATCTATTTTTTATTTTGTGAAATAGAAAATAGTAATAAGGGGGAAGTTATGGGGTTTTTTAATAGGTTTTTTAAAAAAGTTGAAAAAGTAAATGAGCAAGAAGCTACTCTTCATGAATTAAGTGAAGAATTGTATGTTGAATCACCGGTAGAGGAAGCGACTAGTTACTGGGTATCAATGGCACAAAATATAATTGTTAATGCTGTAAAAGCGGCTGACAATGATGTGGAACGTGCCTTCGTGTTATTGAATTTGAAGAAAGGTGAGGCTTCATTTGATATTTTTTATCAAATAAATGGGCAATTGTATTTCTGGGATCAGCTAGAAAATGAGACGATAAGAAATAGAATTCAGAACGAGTTGTTACCGCAAGCTCCAGAAGTTTCAAATGCAGTAAATGAGCAATTTCGTGGAGCTGATCACCCTATAATTTCGTTCGCACAATTGCAGTTTGAATGGGAAACGAAAGCCTGGTTCTCACATGTAATTTGGGAAGATAGCCTTGCTGCTCAATTGCCCAAAACTCAAATTCTAAATGAATGGTTTCGTGTAATTAAAGAAGAAACGAAAAATAGACCACTGGATAGTGATGCGAAATTTTCTTGGTATCCATCAAACTCTTAAAAAATGAATACAGAGAGACAGGTTATGTTTCTAGATGATTTGTATTATTGAATAAGTATCAATAATACGTAATTCTTTTTCTATTGCCTGTTAGAATTCGTTATGTACTAAGCTACTTGTTTTCTAAACTAAAACTTATATTTCGAATTTTTAAATAGATTGTAATACATAAAAATTCGAAATATAAGTTGACACTATTTTTAATGTGTGATAAAAATGATAGTAATCAATTCGGAAAATAATATTTGGGCAATGAAAGGGTATAGTAGTGAATATCTCCCTATTTCAGAGAGCTGATGGTTGGTGTGAATCAGTATATAGATTATTCGTGAAGTTCGTCCTGGAGCATCTTTCATAAATCTCATATTTTGAGGAAATGAAAGACGGTAGTTTATACCGTTATCAAATAAAGTGGTGAAGATTTTTTCACAACTAGGGTGGTACCGCGATATTTATCGTCCCTACGTATTTACGTAGGGACGTTTTTTATTTAGGTCCTAACTTTGGTGTGGCTTCATAACTAGGGTGGTACCGCGATATTTTATCGTCCCTACGTTTTTGCGTAGGGGCGTTTTTATTTAGGTGGTTTCTTAGTGTTCTTCACAACTAGGGTGGTACCGCGATAATTTTGTCGTCCCTACGTATTTACGTAGGGGCGTTTTTTTATTATTAGGGAGGAAGTGAACGTATTAGAAAAGAGTATTGATAGAACAATATAAATACCGAATTGTAACAAAGAAAAAGAGATAGAGAGGAGATTAACAAATGAATTCACAGCAATGGACATCGAAATTAGGTTTCGTATTAGCTGCAGCAGGTTCGGCAATTGGTCTTGGGGCGATTTGGAAATTCCCATATATGGCCGGCATTGGAGGAGGCGGAGCGTTCTTCCTAATTTTCATCGGTTTCACATTATTAATTGGTTTACCGCTATTATTAGCTGAATTTGTTATTGGAAGAAGTACACAAAAAGAGGCTGTCGATGCATATAGAGAGATTGCTCCTAAAACGTTATGGCCTTGGTTAGGTAAATTAGGAATTGTAACATGTTTCATATTACTTTCTTTCTACAGTGTTGTAGGAGGCTGGATTTTATTATATTTATGGAATGCAATTACAGGTAGACTATGGGAAGGAAATGGAGCATACGAAGCTACGTTTGGTGAAATCATTTCCAATCCATATTTAGCAGTTGGATCACAGCTATTATTCATCCTTATTACTATTTTCATCGTAAGTAAAGGTGTACAAAATGGTGTTGAAAAAGTAAATAAATATTTCATGCCAGCACTATTCGTTTTATTCTTTGTATTAATCGTTCGTGCACTTACGTTAGATGGTGCTGGAGAAGGCGTTCGTTTCTTCTTACAACCTGATTTCTCACATGTAACATCAGAAGTTATTTTATACGCAATGGGGCAATCGTTCTTCTCATTATCTGTTGGGGTAGCCGTTATGGTAACGTATAGCTCATACTTACCGAAAGAAGAAAGCTTACCACGTTCAGCATTTTCTATCGTAGCCTTAACTCTTGTTATTACATTACTTGCAGGACTTGCAATTTTCCCAGTTGTGTTCGCATTTGGGATGGAACCATCTCAAGGACCAGGACTATTATTTATCGTATTGCCAGCTATTTTCAGTAAAATGGCATTCGGAAAATTATTCTTCATCGTTTTCTTATTACTATTCTTCTTCGCTACGATTACATCAGCAATTTCGATGTTAGAAATTAGTGTTGCATCGTTAACATCAAAAGGTAAAGGGAAACGTGAAAAAATGGCCTTAATCGTAGGGTTATTAATCTTCGTTGTTGGGGTACCATCAGCATTATCATTCGGTATATTAAGTGATCTGAAGATTTTCGGGAAGACAGTCTTTGATTTAGCGGACTATGCAGTAAGTAACGTATTAATGCCACTTGGTGTATTATTAGTTTCTATCTTTGTTCCTTTAAAAATGAAGAAAGATGTATTAATGAAAGAGCTAGGTGTAAGTAAAAATAAAGGTTATAAACTATTCGTATTATGGGTATTCTTACTTCGTTATATCGCACCAATTGCGATTATTATCGTATTCTTAAATGTACTTGGCATTATATAAAAAGAAAGGTAGCGTATCATACAAAGATACGCTACCTTTTTATTTTGCTCTTTTTTGCAATTCATTTACTGTTACGAACTGATAGCCCTTCTTAGATAAAGAATCTAAAATACCTTCAATCGTTTGTAAATTTTCATTAGACTCATCATACATAGAGTGCAGTAAAATGATAGAACCTGGTTTTACATTTTTATTAACGTATTTAATTTTATCAGCCGCAGATTTATAAAAAGTATCGGGCTCAAGATCCCATGTGATTGTTTCGATATTGTTTTTATTTAAATAATATGGCAGCCCTATTAACTTCTTACCGTTAGGGGGCCTAAAATCAATTTCGTCTGTAAATCCTGTTTGGCGGATTAATGAATTCGTTTTTTCTATTTCATCTTTAATAAAAGAAGGTGTTTTGAAAACCATTCTATTATGAGAATATGTATGGTTTCCAAGTTGGTGCCCAGATTGCGTGATAGCTTCTCCTAACGATAAATTTTGCTCTAATTCATTTCCAATTAAAAAGAAAGTAGCTTTAGCGTTGTATTTATCTAGTAGCGGTAATATTTGTTTTACATTGTTAGTAGGGCCATCATCAAAAGTTAAAGCAATCACTTTTTCATTTGTTTCTACGCGTTGTGTTAAATCTCCAAATAATTGAAAGCTTCTTGCGTTCATCAATTTGTATGTTCCGAATAATGCCGTGATAATAAAGAATAGTGTAACGATTGTAATGATAATTTTTTTCTTCATAATGTAACCTCACAATGATTTTTAATTCAGTTAAAAAGTATTATATCAAACTAAGTAATTTCGTGCTTTAAGAAGGGTGTGGATGCAAGGAGAAGGAATTTATCATATAATAAAATGCAAAAGGTATATTAGGAGGTGTTTATATGGCGATTATAATTCAATTGCCAGACACTGCAACGTCTCATGCAAAGCCAAGTATGGAAATGGCGATACTTTGCGTGAGGTAGACAAGTAATATACAATCGCCTATATGAGCTCGTATCATTTTTTATATTTGGCTTTGCACCTTATTGAAATGAACCATAAAAAATAAGGGGCGAGCAGAAATGAAATACGTAAAAGCTAATGCTGTTTTACCAGAGAGTTTAATTACTGAAATTCAAAAGTATATACAAGGTGAAACAATTTACATTCCGAAACAAGAAACGAAACATTATAAATGGGGTACACGATCTGGCGGAAGAAAACAACTAGATGAAAGAAATAAAGCAATTAAAGAAGCGTTTAAAAGTGGGATTGCTATTCATCAACTTGCAGAAGAATATTTTCTTTCTGGGGAAACGATTAAAAAGATTGTGTATTCTAAATAAGAGGAAAAGAGTCTGATTCATATATTACTTTGAATCAGACTCTTTTTGTTTTATGTGTATTGGATATATGAGGCGTGAACGGGCATGATAATAGAAAAAATGTGCCGTTTTTTTATTAAATGGTATACAGAGCACTTGAAAAGTAGAAAGGTGAACATATATGAATCATATTGGACAAATAACGATAGAGCTTTTAGTTGGTTTTTTTGTTCTATTAATTGCTACAAAAATATTAGGGAAAACACAAATATCTCAGCTAACGCCATTTGATTTTATTTCTGCAATCGTCCTAGGTGAGCTCGTTGGAAATTCAATATATGATCCTAAAATTAAAGTATGGTCTATTTTATATTCAGTATTTGTTTGGGTAATTTTAATTTATACTATAGAAGTGATAACACAAAAAGTAAGAGGAACAAGAAGGTTTTTTGAAGGGTATCCTTCAATTATTATTCGTAACGGAAAGATTGATCGTGAACAATTAAGCGTAAATCATTTGGATATAAACCAATTACAACAAATGCTTAGGCAACAAAAAGATATATTTTCAATCCGAGAAGTTGAATATATGATATTGGAACCGAACGGAAACATAAGCGTTCTGAAAAAAAGTAAATACGAATCTCCTACTATAAATGATTTAAGTTTAAAACATAAGCCTGTATACTTACCAATTTCATTAATTAGTGATGGAAAAGTAGTTAAGGATAATTTGAGGGAAGCGGGATTTGATGAAGGATGGCTTTATAAACAAATAAAGCAAAAAGGAATTACTAAATTTGAAGACGTATTATATGCGGAATGGAAAACAGATGATGGCTTCTTTTGTCAGGAAATGCAGCGGTAGAGAATAAGTGATATATGTAATGTTTGTTTCTAAGTTATCTTTTACATATCAAAAAACGTAATCATTGTATACAATAAAACTAGATCAACAATTTGTATGGAGTGATAAAGATGGAAGCGTTTATTAGAAGTGATCAATATAATTTTATAAAATCACAAGCTTATATTTTAGCAAACGGGCATGCAACGGCAAATGATAGAGGTGTAATTCAAGCGTTAAAATCGCTTGCGATTGAAAAGATAATACATGTATTTGAGAATTTAACGGATGAACAGAAAGAGTTAATTGATACGGTATTAACAGTTCAAAATAGAGAAGATGCAGAATCATTTTTAATGAAAATAAATCCGTATGTAATTCCGTTTCAAGAAGTTACAGCACAAACATTAAAAAAATTATTTCCTAAAGCGAAAAAGTTAAAACTTCCTGATATGGAAGAAATGGATATGAAAGAAATATCTTATTTAAGCTGGATTGATAAGGGGTCAAGCAGGAAATTTATTATAGCGAAAAATGATAAAAATAAATTTGTTGGTCTGCAAGGAACGTTCCAAAGTTTAAATAAAAAAAGCATTTGTTCGTTATGTCATGGACATGAAGAAGTAGGAATGTTTTTAGTTGAAATTAAAGGCGATGTACCAGGAACTTTCGTTAAAAAGGGAAACTACATTTGCAAAGATAGTGTAGCTTGCAATCAGAATATGAAGTCACTTGATAAATTACATGATTTTATTGAGCGATTGAAGAAATAACGAGAAAACCTCTAGTATTTAAACTGGAGGTTTTTATTTTTTGAAGAAGTAAAATAAGCTTTCTTTGTAAATGTAGATTTATAATGAAATTTGATAAAAATATCTATTATGATACAGTTGCTTATATGCAAGGAGGTAAAACATGGATTACCTTTTATCGAAAGAAAAAGTGAAGCGATGGCCCAAAGATATGATAGCGGCGGGGCGTTGTCATACAGTTGGCCTGAAATCGGATGGCACGGTAGTAGCGTAGCGGTGGGCCGGAATAAAGAAGGGGAATGTAATGTAAGTGGCTGGCGAGATATTGAAGCAGTCGCAGTGGGCAATGTTCATATGGCAACGAACACGGGTAATGCTCATACAATCGGTCTTACATGTGACAGTACTGCGGTAGCACTGGGTTGGAATAAGCATGAACAATGTGATGTAAACGATTGGCATAATATTGTAGCGGTTGCGGCAGGGTGGCGTCGTACTATTGGCCTGAAATCGGATGGCACGGTAGTAGCGGTGGGCCGAAATAAAGAAGGAGAATGCAATGTAAGCAGTTGGCAAGGTATTGTGGCAGTCACAGCGGGTGACTGGCATACAGTCGGTCTTAAATTGGACGGCACATTGACGACTGTGGGGAATAATCGATATGGTCAATGCAATGTAAGTAGCTGGCGAGGTATTGTAGCGGTCAAGGCTGGGTATCTTCATACTGTTGGTCTTAAACGAGACGGTACGGTGACAGCAGTGGGGAATGATAAACATAACCAGTGTGATGTAAGTGGCTGGCGAGATATTGTAGCAATAGCGGCTGGTACGAATCATACAATCGGACTTAAATCAAACGGTACCGTGGTGGCAGTGGGTTGGAATGAGTATGGTCAATGTAACGTAAGTGATTGGAGAGATATTGTAGCGATAGCGGCTGGTTGTGCACATACAGTCGGACTAAAATCAGACGGCACGGTGATCGCGGTAGGTAATAATGAATTTGGCCAATGCGATGTAGTTAGCTGGCGCGACATTCGGTTACCTGGCAAATAGTCAATTTACAATAAATCATTAGTAATATTATTCTATTTTAGGAGTAATTATGGAATAGGATATGTAGAAAATAATTAAACTTAAATCTGCTGAATAAGAATCTCTTTTGAAAAGGGATTCTTATTATTTTTCATAAAATGAGGGTGTAAATGGAATTTTTGAACAAATTTTATTTCAAAATTACAGTAGAAGATATAAATTAAAAAGTATAGAGGAGATAAAGGAATGCTTAAAAGGTTTTTACTTTCTTTACCGGATGTTTTACTTATATGTATCGTTCTCTACATAATGTACACAAATTCTTTTAGTTTTGGACAGATGCTAGTAATTTCCATTGCAATCGGAATTATTGGTGGTCTTGCTATTAGAATTTGTAAGGATGTATTCACGTATATAAGATGGACAATTAAACAAAGAAAAAATTGAATATGTTTAATAGTTATTAGGAGGGAATGAAATGACTAAGAAAAAGAATAGAGTGAAAAACGAGATAGTACTTTGGTTACTAACAGCAATTGTTCTGTTAATTGTATGGTACTTTTATCAAAAATAAAAACGCAACGTACTAAAAAAGCACGATGCGTTTTTATTATTTTTTTTGCCAATTTTCTTTTATAAAGTCTTCACGCCCAGATTCTTTTTGCTCAGTAGCATATTTCTCTGGATTCTTTTTATAGAAATGTTGGTGGTATTCCTCTGCTTCGTAAAAAGGTGCAGCAGGACGAATTTCAGTCACGATTGGATCTTTAAACATACCGCTTTCTGCAAGAGCTTGTTTTGATTTTTCAGCAAGCCCTTTTTGTGTTTCGTTATGATAAAAAATAGCGGTACGATAAGATGGACCACGGTCAAAAAATTGTCCGCCATCATCAGTTGGATCGATTTGTGGCCAATATAAGTCTAGTAATTTCTGATAAGGAAAAATAGAAGGATCGAATGTAATTTGAACAACTTCTAAATGTCCAGATGTTCCAGCTTTTACTTGTTCATATGTTGGGTTTTCTACATGACCTCCTGCATAGCCAGAAAGTACTTTATGAATACCAGGAAGTTCATCAAATGGTTTTACCATGCACCAAAAGCAACCGCCTGCGAAGGTTGCGAGTTCGTATGTTTTTTCGGACATTGCTGTAATCCTCCTAAATGTATATGTTTTATATAGTATTATATAAATTGTTTTATTGCGCAATAAAAAAGATTTGAAAATATATGTTTTTTACAAACAAGATCCTCCGCTCACATCAATTAATTGTCCAGTAACCCAGCGGCTGTCTGGAGAAGCAAGGAATGCAGCAGTATCGGCAATGTCTTCTACTTCACCTAAGCGATTGAAAGCGGAAATAGTAGTAGCGTACTGCTTCATCATCGGGTCGCTCAAGAGTTCTGCATTCATATCTGTTTTAATAAATCCTGGAAGTATTGCATTCACCGTTATTCCTCGTGCTCCAAGCTGTTTTGCTAGCGTAAAAGTCATTGTATTAATAGCGCCTTTAGTCATACTATATGCAACAAAATCAGGTAAAGAAATGCGGGTGGCAGCGGATGAAATATTAATAATTCGGCTATTGTCACGTAAACGTGGTAGTGCTAGTTGAATGATAAAGAATGGAGCTTTTGCATTTACTGAAACCATTCTATCAAAAAACTGTTCAGTCGTTTCTTCAATAAAAGCACCAGGACCAATGCCAGCATTGTTTATTAAAATATCAAATTGTGTTTCACCAGTGCGCTTTTGTAATTCAGTATCTAAAGCGTTATAAAGGTTTTCTACACCGTGTAAGGATTCTAGATTTGCGCCGATAGAAAAAGCTTGGCCACCATCTGATCGAATTTCATGAACAGTTTCTTCAGCGTCATCTTTTCGACTACCGTAATGAACAGCAACCAATGCACCGTCATTTGCTAAACGTTTAGCGATCGCTCGTCCAATTCCTCGGCTTGCTCCTGTAACTAACGCTACTTTCCCTTTTAACATAGTTTCCTCATCTCCTCATAAACTTTATAAGTTTTTCTTTATGTAGTAATGCAAACATACTTAAGTAATATATGAGTGTATGTAAGTAATGCATTCCAATTTTGATTTGAGAAAAAATAAATAGAATGAATTTTGATTTTTTTGAAAAAAACATATTGACAACGAAAAGAACAACGTCCTATAATACGTGTAACAAATAAAAGTTAATTAAGAATTTTCTAACTTTATATGTTGTATATGCAAAGAAGAGGAAAGTAGATGATTATGATCGTTTCAGAGAGCTACTCCAAGGCTGTGAGGGTAGTAACAATCGAATCATTGAAGATCACCTCGGAGCATCGCTTGCGAAAGGGAAACTGAGTAGAGGGCGGCGGCATCGTCTCCGGTAAAAGGACGGAGGTCTGATTGGACCTACAAAGCTTATATTTCGTGAGAAGTATAAGGAAGCTGAGTGGTAACGCGAAACTCTCGCCTCAGCAATCAAAGCTACTAAATTGTAGTAGTTGATTGCTGAGGCGAGAGTTTTTATTTTTAAAAATAGAAGAAGAGAATGCGTAGAAGAGGAGAGTAAATGATAAAGATTGTTTCAGAGAGCTGCCCCGAGGCTGTGAGGGTGGTAACAATTCACTCATTGAAAATCACCTTGGAGCACTACTTTTGAAAACTAGTAAAAAGTAGCGGGGTTGTTCCCGATAGAAAAACAAAAGTCTAATTGGACTTGCAGAGCTTATATTTCGTGAGAAGTATAAGGAAGCTGAGTGGTACCACGATTCCCTCGTCTCAGCAATGGATTGCTACAAGTATGTAAGTAATCGATTGTTGAGACGAGTATATTTTTAAGGTTTATATACTGAATATTCTGTTAAAAATACTCATCTCAGCAATCGATGTAGAAATAGATTGCAAAAAATAGAGAAAAAAAGAGGAGCGATGTGAGATGGGAAACCAGTACATTTACATGAATGGGGAATTTGTAGAAAAAGAAAAGGCAGTTGTTTCAGTATATGATCACGGTTTTTTATACGGAGACGGTGTATTTGAAGGGATTCGTAGTTACGGAGGAAATGTATTTTGTTTAAAAGAACATGTGAAACGATTGTATGAATCAGCGAAATCTATTTTACTAACAATTCCAATGACGGTAGAAGAAATGGAAGAAGCAGTTTTACATACACTCCAAAAAAACGAATATACTGATGCTTACATTCGCTTAATTGTCTCAAGAGGAAAAGGTGACTTAGGGCTCGATCCGAGAAGTTGTGTGAAGCCGAGCGTAATTATCATTGCAGAACAATTAAAGTTATTCCCACAAGAATTTTATGATAATGGGCTAAGCGTTGTATCTGTTGCATCAAGACGTAATACGCCAGATGCGTTAGATCCACGTATTAAGTCAATGAATTATTTAAATAACGTACTTGTAAAAATTGAAGCAGCACAAGCAGGAGTGTTAGAGGCTCTTATGTTAAATCAACAAGGATATGTTTGTGAAGGTTCTGGTGATAATGTTTTCGTTGTGAAAGATGGAAAAGTATTAACCCCGCCATCCTATTTAGGAGCATTAGAAGGTATTACGAGAAATAGTGTTATCGAGCTATGTGAGCGACTGAGTATTCCGTGTGAGGAAAGACCGTTCACTCGCCATGATGTATATGTAGCGGATGAAGTATTTTTAACAGGAACAGCAGCGGAGTTAATTCCAGTTGTAAAAGTTGATTCCAGAGAAATTGGAGATGGGAAACCAGGAAGTGTAACGAAACAATTGACCGAAGAATTTAAAAAATTAACGAGAGAAAGAGGAGTACGTGTTCCCGGGCTGACGGAAAGCTTAGCATAAATAAGGAGAGGAGTTAATGGAAATGAAGCAGCAGTATACAGCGTATGAGAAGTTACAGTATGAAGAAATGACAGGCGCTGGGCACGTGATTCAATGTTTGAAGAAATTGGGTGTAACGACCGTTTTCGGCTATCCAGGCGGAGCGATTTTACCAGTATACGATGCGTTATACGAAAGTGGTTTGAAACATGTTTTAACTCGTCATGAGCAAGCTGCCATTCATGCGGCTGAAGGATATGCGAGAGCTTCTGGAAAGGTCGGGGTAGTCTTTGCTACCTCTGGCCCAGGGGCGACAAATTTAGTTACGGGCTTAGCAGACGCTTATATGGATTCGATTCCTTTAGTTGTCATTACCGGGCAAGTTGCAACGCCTTTAATTGGTAAAGATGGATTTCAAGAAGCGGATGTTGTCGGAATTACAGTACCTGTTACGAAGCATAATTACCAGGTTCGTGATGTGAATCATGTATCACGAATTGTGCAAGAAGCTTTTTATATCGCCAAAAGCGGGCGCCCGGGACCAGTATTAATTGATATTCCAAAAGATGTTCAAAATGCAAAAGTCACCAGTTTCTTTAATGAAGAAGTTGATATTCCGGGGTACAAACCAGAATTTGTACCAGACAGCATGAAACTTAGAGAGGTGGCTAAAGCAATTTCAAAATCTAAGCGTCCACTTCTTTATATTGGAGGAGGTGTCATTCATTCAGGTGGATCCGATGAACTCTTCGAATTCGCAAGGGAGAACCGTATTCCAGTCGTTTCAACTTTAATGGGACTTGGTGCATATCCACCGGATGATTCATTGTTTCTAGGGATGCTTGGTATGCATGGGACATACGCTGCTAATATGGCGGTAACAGAATGTGATTTACTACTTGCATTAGGTGTTCGCTTCGATGATCGTGTAACAGGAAAATTAGAACTTTTTTCTCCAAACTCGAAAAAAGTACATATTGATATTGATTCTTCTGAGTTTCATAAAAATGTAACTGTAGAACATCCGATTGTTGGTGATGTAAAAAAAGCGTTACACATGCTGTTACATATGTCTATTTATACACAAACAGACGAATGGCTTCAGAAAGTAAAGACATGGAAAGAAGAATATCCACTTTCTTATAAGCAAAAAGAATCTGAGTTAAAACCACAGCATGTGATCAACTTAGTAAGTGAATTAACGAATGGTGAAGCGATTGTCACAACAGAAGTAGGTCAGCATCAAATGTGGGCTGCTCACTTCTATAAAGCAAGAAAACCTCGGACGTTCCTTACCTCTGGAGGATTAGGAACGATGGGGTTTGGTTTTCCAGCAGCAATTGGTGCTAAGCTAGCTAAAAAAGAAGAACTTGTCATTTGTATTGCAGGTGACGCTTCTTTTCAAAT
Organism: Bacillus cereus group sp. Bce041; assembly: GCF_052646455.1. Classification (NCBI taxonomy): domain Bacteria; kingdom Bacillati; phylum Bacillota; class Bacilli; order Caryophanales; family Bacillaceae; genus Bacillus; species Bacillus cereus group sp. Bce041. Next base: position 122,554 of record NZ_JBQXON010000002.1, on the reverse strand, counting down.
GAACATTCAAGAACTACAAACAATTGCTGAAAATAACATCCCTGTAAAAGTATTTATCATAAATAACAAATTTTTAGGGATGGTAAGGCAATGGCAAGAAATGTTTTATGAAAATCGTTTATCAGAATCAAAAATTGGATCACCAGATTTTGTGAAAGTAGCAGAAGCTTATGGAGTAAAGGGATTAAGAGCAACAAATTCAACCGAGGCAAAACAAGTGATGTTAGAAGCATTTGCTTATGAAGGTCCTGTCGTAGTTGATTTTTGTGTAGAAGAAGGTGAAAACGTATTTCCGATGGTTCCGCCAAACAAAGGGAATAACGAAATGATTATGAAGAGGTGGGAAGAATGAGTCATACTTTTTCACTCGTTATTCATAACGAGCCAAGCGTCTTATTACGTATAAGTGGGATTTTTGCTCGGCGTGGTTATTATATTTCTTCTTTACATTTAAAAGAAAGAGATACTAGTGGTGTTTCTGAAATGAAACTCACAGCAGTTTGTACTGAAAATGAAGCGACATTACTTGTTAGTCAGTTGAAAAAATTAATTGATGTTCTGCAAGTAAATAAATTATAAGGAGTGTATGGAATATGAAAACATATTATGAAAAAGATGCAAATGTAGAGTTATTACAAGGAAAAACTGTTGCAGTAGTTGGTTATGGATCACAAGGTCATGCGCAAGCACAAAATTTACGTGATTCTGGTGTAGAGGTTGTAGTTGGTGTTCGTCCTGGTAAGTCGTATGAAGTAGCGAAAGCGGATGGATTTGAAGTAATGTCTGTTTCAGAAGCGGTTCGAACCGCACAAGTTGTACAAATGTTATTGCCAGATGAACAGCAAGCTCATGTGTATAAAGCAGAGGTAGAAGAGAATCTTCGTGAAGGACAAATGTTACTTTTCTCACATGGATTTAACATTCACTTCGGACAAATTAATCCGCCAAGTTACGTAGATGTAGCGATGGTCGCGCCAAAAAGTCCAGGTCATCTCGTTCGCCGTGTATTTCAAGAAGGAAATGGTGTTCCAGCATTAGTCGCAGTGCATCAAGATGCGACGGGAACAGCGCTACATGTAGCACTGGCGTATGCAAAAGGTGTAGGGTGTACACGTGCGGGGGTAATTGAAACGACATTCCAAGAAGAAACCGAAACGGATTTATTCGGTGAGCAAGCTGTACTTTGCGGCGGGGTAACTGCACTTGTGAAGGCCGGGTTCGAAACGTTAACGGAAGGTGGATATCGTCCTGAAATTGCATATTTTGAATGTTTGCATGAATTAAAGCTAATTGTTGACTTAATGTACGAAGGTGGATTGACGACTATGCGCCATTCTATTTCAGATACGGCAGAGTTTGGAGATTATGTAACAGGATCGAGAATTGTTACAGATGAAACGAAGAAGGAAATGAAGCGTGTTCTGACAGAAATTCAGCAAGGTGAATTTGCGAAGAAATGGATTTTAGAAAATCAAGCAGGGCGTCCGACGTATAACGCAATGAAAAAAGCAGAACAAAATCATCAATTAGAAAAAGTGGGAGCAGAGCTTCGTGAAATGATGAGCTGGATTCATGCACCGAAAGAATTAGTAAAGAAATAGAGTAAGAGAGTATAAATGAAAAATATGTAAGAGGGGATTTGACAAGATGAGAAGTGACATGATTAAAAAAGGTTTTGATAAAGCACCGCACCGTAGTTTATTAAAAGCAACTGGTTTGAAAGATGAAGATTTTGATAAACCTTTCATAGCGATTTGTAATTCTTTTATTGAAATTATTCCAGGGCATAAACACTTGAACGAGTTTGGGAAACTTGTAAAAGAGGCAGTTCGCGCGGCAGGTATGGTACCATTCGAATTCAATACAATTGGAGTTGACGATGGTATTGCGATGGGACATATCGGTATGCGTTATTCTCTTCCGAGTCGTGAAATTATTGCAGATTCAGTAGAAACGGTTGTAAATGCACACTGGTTTGACGGCATGATTTGTATCCCAAACTGTGACAAAATTACACCAGGTATGATGATGGCTGCACTACGTATTAATATTCCGACTGTGTTTGTTTCAGGCGGCCCGATGGCGGCTGGAAAAACGTCAAAAGGAGAAGTTGTTGATTTAAGCTCTGTTTTTGAAGGGGTAGGAGCTTATCAATCTGGGAAAATTTCAGAAGAAGAATTAAAAGATATTGAAGATCATGGCTGTCCATCTTGTGGCTCTTGTTCGGGTATGTTTACCGCGAACTCTATGAATTGTTTATGTGAAGTATTAGGTTTAGCTCTTCCTGGTAACGGGAGTATTTTAGCAATTGATCCAAGACGTGAAGAGTTAATTAAACAAGCAGCAGAGAAATTGAAAATTTTAATTGAAAGAGATATTAAGCCGCGTGATATTGTAACAGAAGAAGCAATTGACGATGCTTTTGCACTTGATATGGCGATGGGTGGATCAACGAATACAGTATTACATACGCTAGCACTCGCACAAGAGGCAGGACTAGATTATGATATGAACCGTATTGATGCAGTTTCAAGACGTGTACCTCATTTATGTAAAGTAAGTCCAGCCTCAAATTGGCATATGGAAGATATTGATCGTGCGGGCGGGATTAGTGCAATTTTGAAAGAGATGAGCCGGAAAGAAGGAGTACTTCATCTTGATCGAATAACTGCTACTGGGCAAACATTAAGAGAAAATATCGCTGAGGCAGAGATTAAAGATAAGGAGGTTATTCACTCTCTCGAAAACCCTCATAGTGAAGAGGGGGGCTTACGTATATTAAAAGGAAATCTTGCTAAAGATGGAGCGGTTATTAAAAGCGGTGCAACAGAGGTAAAGCGTTTTGAAGGGCCTTGCGTTATTTTTAATTCACAAGATGAGGCACTTGCGGGCATTATGCTTGGGAAAGTGAAAAAAGGAGATGTAGTTGTCATTCGTTATGAAGGACCAAGAGGTGGCCCTGGTATGCCAGAAATGTTAGCCCCAACATCAGCAATTGCTGGAATGGGATTAGGTGCTGAGGTTGCATTATTAACAGATGGACGTTTTTCTGGAGCTTCACGTGGAATTTCAGTAGGACATATTTCACCAGAAGCAGCAGCGGGCGGGATGATTGCACTTCTTGAACAAGGGGATATTGTATGTATTGATGTTGAAGAACGCTTGCTAGAAGTAAGGGTGAGTGATGAGGAATTAGAAAAGCGTAAAAAAGAATGGAAACGACCAGAACCAAAAGTGAAAACTGGCTGGCTTGGACGTTATGCACAAATGGTAACATCGGCGAATACAGGGGCTGTTCTGAAAATCCCACATTTTGATTGAGCCAATTTAAAAGAGATAAGGATGATATATAATGGTGCAAAAGGTAAAGGAGAGAGTGAAAATTGAAGATATCTTAATGGCCCATAATTGCATGAAAGATATCGTTATTAAAACACCGTTACAACGTGATACAGTTTTATCTGAGAAATATGATTGTGACGTTTATGTAAAACGAGAAGACTTACAATTAATTCGCTCTTTCAAAATTCGTGGTGCATACAATTTGATTCAAAGTTTACCGAAAGAAAAGTTACAAAACGGTGTTGTTTGTGCAAGTGCTGGTAATCATGCGCAAGGAGTTGCTTATACGTGTAATTTATTGAAGATTCCGTCAAAAATATTTATGCCCACAACAACACCGAAACAAAAAGTATCACAAGTACAATTTTTCGGTGGTGATTTCGCAGAGATTGTATTAGTTGGTGATACATTCGATAGCTCTTTCCAAGAAGCACAGTGTTATTGTGAAGAAAATAGAATGACATTTGTTCATCCGTTTGATGATCCGTATGTAGTTGCTGGTCAAGGGACAGTGGCAGTTGAAATTATGCATGATATGGAGAAACCGGTTGATTATATCTTTACAGCAATCGGTGGTGGTGGATTAGCATCAGGAGTTGGTACATATGTAAAAGGTGTTAGTCCTACTACAAAGGTTATTGGTGTAGAGCCAATGGGAGCTGCATCTATGAAAGAGGCTTTTCTTCAAAATGAAAATGTAGCATTGGAGAAAATAGATAGCTTTGTTGATGGGGCAGCTGTTAAAAAAGTAGGAAAGTTAACATTTGAAACTTGTAAAGATGTAATTGACGATATTATTTTAGTACCAGAGGGGAAAGTTTGTACGACGATTTTAGAACTGTATAAGAAAAATGCGATTGTAGCTGAACCGGCTGGTGCACTCTCTATTGCAGCGCTTGATTTATATAGAGATGAAATAAAAGGTAAAACAGTTGTATGTACGCTAAGTGGTGGAAATAATGATATTGATAGAATGCAAGAAATGAAAGAGCGTTCGCTCATTTATGAAGGACTGAAACATTACTTTATCATTGAATTTCCGCAACGTTCAGGTGCGCTAAGAGAATTTCTTGATAAAGGATTAGGACCAGAAGATGACATTACGCGCTTTGAGTATATTAAGAAACATAATAAAGAAAATGGTCCAGCATTAGTCGGAGTAGAATTAAAACATAAAGGAGATTATGAGCAATTAATTACTCGCTTTAAAGAAAATAATATTCAATTTATGGAGCTTAATAAAAACCCTGTTTTGTTTGATTTGCTTATTTAATAGAAGGGAAGAGTTAGCATCTAAATAAAAAAGATAGATACAAGCGATTGAATATAGTGCTTGTTCTATCTTTTTTATAGTTAAACTAGGTACTCATTAAATTCAAGAAGAATAAAGCTAGCTAACCAAAAGAGTATCGCAATACGAATGATTACATACATTGTAAATTCAAAAGGAGTAAGATTTCTCTCTCGCTTTATTTTTTTAAATAGTCTCACAGAATAAAAGGAACATAAAAGTAGAACTGCTATAGACATTTTATAAACGTTTTCTAACAAACTTACATTTTCTAATAAGTCTTTCAGCATGTTTATCACCTATTCTGTAAAGTATATTACAGAGAAATAGATCTTGAGCTGTCTAGTTTCGTTTGTTTTTTATTTTCCCTGTATCATCAATTTCTACATCAGTTGAAATTGTTTGTAAATATTGAAGAGCTTTTTTCTTTTCTCCCTCATTTACAGGGGAAACTTGGTTGTTGCGAATGGTATAAGGATTGAATGACATTTGGACATCCTTTCCTTTAAAAGTTAAAGTTAATACGCCAGTTTCAGCGCTTTTCCCATTCACATAACTCGGGAATAAAAAGTTACCTAATGAGTAAGCGATAGGAACTTTATTATAATACTCAAACCCTTGTAACCAATGTGGATGGCTTCCGACAATTGCGTTAGCTCCTGCTTCAACCATTTTAGGTACATATTGCTTTTGGTATTCTACCGGACGATTTGATTTTTCAACGCCCCAATGCATATAGACGATTAAATAGTCTGCATCTTGTTTTTGTTCTTTAATTGTTTTTGTTACAAGATTTAAATCATAGCCATTCGCAACGCCAGGTTTATTCTCACCAGCTACCCAATTAGAATCAGGCATAAATCGAACGAAGGAAAGAAATTTAAACTTTTTCCCTTTTACGGTCATTTCTCGTGCTGTATATGCATCTTTCGCATTTTTTCCGGCTCCAATGTAAGGGAACTTTAATTTTTCTACGTGAGAAATCGTATCTAATAATCCATCTTGCCCATAATCAAGTGTGTGGTTATTCCCAATATTTACGATGTCATATCCAGTGTTTTTAATAGCTTGTAGTGTAGATGGATCACTTTTAATCCAAAACAGTTGCCCAGGTGCTTTCTTTTCTTTCGTTGTAAATACCGACTCTAAATTCACAAAAGAAATATCAGCTTTTTTTATTTCTTCTTTTACATGTTGGAATGGGTAATCAGCCCCATTCTTTTTGATTATAGGACGTAATTGCCAATCAAACATTGTATCACCAGAGAAGGTGAGTGTGATTTCTTGGTCTTCTATTTTCTTTTCGCTTTTTGAAGCGGTTTTACTAGATTTGTTTTGCAAATCGGGTTTGTCTTTTGCTTTTGAAATAAAAGAGTAATTGATTAATAAAACAATCGGTGTAATGAAAAAAGCTATTAACAAAAATCGTTTTAGTAAAGTTTTCATATATACCTTCCCTTTTAATATTATCCCGCAATTAAATTAACACTGAATCTATTAAAGGTAATTAAAGTTACAAAAAATAGCGGGTTATGTAGCGGGAAATATTTGTTAATATTCTCAATATTAAGTTAACATATAGATAACCTGTAAATCAATGTATAAACCAAAATATAGAAATAAAGAATTCGAAGGGTGAAGAATGAGAAATGGTTATATTAGGAGCAGTTGTAAATGGGATTTGTATCATATTTGGTACTTTACTTGGTAAATTATTTAGTAGGATTCCAGAAAGTATGAAAGGGACGATAATGCACGCAATCGGTTTAGCGGTTACTGTGCTTGGGCTTCAAATGGCATTAAAAAGTGAAAACTTTCTTGTTGTCATACTGAGTTTAGTGATTGGTACGGTAATTGGAGAATGGTTACAATTAGAAGAAAAGTTAAAACATTTAGGGGATTGGCTAGAAAATAAAGTTGGATCGAAAGGGAAAGGTAGCATATCAGAAGGTTTTGTAACAGCTACTTTAATTTTTGCAATTGGCGCGATGGGGATACTTGGTGCACTTGACAGTGGGATTCGCGGAAATCATGATATTTTATTTACAAAGGCGATTATCGATGGATTTATTTCTATTATATTAACGACAACTCTAGGAATTGGCGTAGTATTTTCGGCGATTCCAGTTGTTTTATATGAAGGTGGTATTGCAGTTTTTGCAACACAAATTAATAGTTTTGTCCCGAAAGAATTAATGAACCAATTTATAGTGGAGATGACGGCTACGGGCGGCATTATGATATCTGCTATTGGATTGAACTTGCTTAGTATTATTAAAATCAAGGTGGCAAATTTACTTCCAGGTATATTGGTAGTGGGTGTAATTGTTTCAATTATTTATGGTTACGGTTTGTTAGTAAATTAGTAGAGGATGGAAACACATATGGAGGAATTTCAATTTACAAAACGTGTGCATAAAATATTGGAGATTGCAGCAAAAGAGAGTGAGTATAACATAATTCACCCAGTCCATCTGTTTATAGGTATGTGTAAAGAAGGTACAGGAGTTTGCGCTGAGTTATTTATGTATTTGTTTCACAAAGTCGGTCCAGATTTTTTAGAAAAACTTTCGTTACGAAAACAATTCGATTTACATAATCAAGAATATAAAAAAATAGGGCAATATAAACTATCTTATAAGGCGATAGAAATTTTACAAATAGCGAAGAAACGTATGAAACGCTTTCAGCAAGTAGTAGTAAATGAAGGACATGTTATGTATGCATTATTTCGTGTAGATACAAATATTGGTGGATTTATACATACACAAATGCAAAAAGATATATTACGTATTACAGCTGCACCGAGAGACTTAGCGGTTGATTTAAATAGTTTTAAATCTATTTATAATACATTATTTTGTCATGTAAGAAGAGTTAGTCCTTCTGATTTTGATAAGTTATCACGATTTGTAGTGGATGAATTTGGTGAACGGTGGTTACAGTCGGTTGATTATGGATTTCGGACATATAACGAAAAGTTACCTATCTATATTGCACAGCAGGAGGAAGTAATAGTTGGTTTCGCCTGTTACGATGTAGTGAGAGGAAAGAAAGGCTTGTTTGGTCCAATGGGCATAGCGAAACAAAATCGTGTGAAAGGTGTAGGAAAAGAATTATTGCATCATTGTTTATATAATATGAAGCAAGATGGATATGAATATGCGATTATTGGACAAGCAGGTCCCATTGAGTTTTACGAGAGAAATTGTAATGCTCGTTTAATACCGATAGATAATAAGTAACCAACTTCATATAGAGGAGTTGGTTTTATTATGAAAATGATGTAGAGATGTAGTGGTTTTTACTAGAAAATAGCGGGTTTTGTAGTAAATCTTGCATATAAAGCAAATTACTAAACTTTTTACAAGAAAGGGTGTAGAATGGGTATCTAAAGAAAGAAGGTGTGAAAATGGCCAGCTGGAAACGGAATTTAATGATTTGTTGGCTAGGTTGTTTTACCACTGCAGCCGGTATGAGTTTAGTAATTCCTTTCTTATCTTTTTATATTGGGGAATTAGGAGTAACTGGCACTTCAAGCATTGCACAGTGGTCGGGACTTGCATTTGGTGTAACATTTTTAATGGGTGCGATCGTATCGCCAATATGGGGAAAGCTTGGTGATATACATGGACGGAAATTGATGCTTATTCGTGCTAGCCTCGGTATGGCGATTATTATGACGCTTATGGGGTTTGTAACGGATGTGTATCAACTAGTCGCACTAAGATTTTTAATGGGAGCAGTATCTGGTTTCCTTTCAACAGCGATGACATTTATTGCAGCAGAAACTCCGAAAGAACATTCAGGTTGGGCGATTTCCACAATTTCAACTGGTGGTGTGAGCGGTTCGTTACTTGGCCCGTTACTTGGCGGTTATTTGTCTGAGTTAATTGGAATGCGTCATGTCTTTCTTGTTACGGGAGCTTTTTTATTCCTTTCCTTTCTCATCGTTTTTTTCTTCCTGCATGAAGAAAATCACTCTGCTCAAGCAAAAAAAACACAGCCGAAAAAAGTATGGACGATGGTCCCAGCGAAGCATTTAATTATTAGTTTATTTGTAACAACATTTATTATTCAACTTGCTAATATGTCAGTTCAACCAATTGTTACATTGTACGTGAAAAATTTAGTAGGTCCTCATACTGCACATATTGAAACAATTGCGGGTGCAGTTATGTCAGCGACAGGATTAGCAGTTATTTTGGCAGCACCAAGACTAGGAAGATTATCAGATCATATCGGTCCTCAAAAAACGTTAGTTGTAGCGTTATTTGCTGCAGGAATTATTTTTATCCCGCAAGCATTTGTAACGTCAGCTTGGCAACTATTAATTCTTCGATTTTTATTAGGTATCGCACAAGCAGGATTATTACCTTCCGTACAAACTCTACTAAAACAACATACACCAACCCATGTTACGGGACGAATATTTGGATATAATCAATCATTTCAGTTTTTAGGAAATATGATTGGTCCAGTGCTCGGGGGACAAATTGCAGCGCATGCAGGTTTCCAATATGTTTTCCTCTCTACATCTTCACTATTATTTATTGCGTGTATTTGGGTTTATTTTCATAATAAGAACGAAGAGGTATCAGAGAAACGACATTTGGAAGTTAGTTAACTAAGTGAATGAAAAAGAAAAAGGATGAAGCAGCATGTGCTTCATCCTTTTCTTTAAAATCGAAGACAAAGATAACTTAATGTACCAAGCTCGTAACTACGGTGAATGACTTCACCGCTATTTTCACCACTTCCCATAGCGATAAATAAAGGAACAAAATGTTCTGCTCTTGGTACTGCTAATTGTGCATGAGGAGCATTTTTCTCCCAATTAAACAATGCATCTTTATCGTTATTCTGCATATGTTTAATAATCCAATCATCAAATTCAATTGCCCATTTTTCAGGTGTAGTTTGATTCCATTTCAGTGCTCGTAAATTATGAACGGTAACGCCACTCCCGATTACTAAAATATCTTCTTGTCCGAGTCCTTTAAGTGCTTCTCCAATTTCAAATTGTTCTTTTGCAGAAAGGAATGGATTGACTGATATTTGCACGACAGGAATATTTGCTTCTGGATACATGCGGTGCAGGAGTGTCCATGAACCATGATCTAAACCTCTCGTCATATTATGATGGACTGAAATACCTTTGTTCTTAAATTTTGTTTCTAAAATAGATGCAATATGAGAAGAGCCTTTCGCACGATATTTGATTTCGTATAACTCAGGGGGAAAACCTCCAAAATCATAAATTGTTTCATACTCGTTATCTGATGAGGAAATCGTTAATACTTCACTTTCCCAATGAGCAGTGAAAATAACAATTGCTTTCGGTTTATATGTTTCTCCAAGTGTTTTTAAAAATCGTGTATAGTCTGTATCTTGAATAGCGAGCATAGGCGAACCATGTGCTAAAAATAATGATGGCATCATAATAGTAGGAACCTCCTAAAAATTATATAGTTACTTTATGTAAGTAACTATATAATTTTATTTTGAATTCGTCAAGAAATTAGTTTAAAAGCAAGTCTGAAAAATACATCATTTGTCATAATGAAAGCAATTACATATAATATAAAATAAGAAAAGTGAATGGATATTCATTTTCTTAAAGCTATACATAATAGAGTTGGGGGCTGACGAAATGAATGTACAGGAAAGTTTCGTTACGGCATTGGATGGATCGGAAATTTATTTGCGTAAGTGGTTACCAGAAGGAGATCCGAGAGGAATTATTCAAATTGCACATGGCATGACAGAGCATGCAGGGGTGTATACAGAATTTGTAGATGCTTTATTGGAAGCAGGGTATGGTGTTTATGCGCATGATCATAAAGGACATGGGAAAACAGTAAAAAAAGAAGAAGATTATGGTCATTTTGAACCAAATATAGGGTGGAATCAAGTTGTATCGGATGTTATCTTTGTTTCAGAAAAGATAAAAGAAGAGCAGTCAAGTCCTTTGTTTTTACTTGGACATAGTATGGGTTCTTTTTTATCAAGACGTGCAGTACAACTTAGAGGCGAATTATATGATGGATTTCTGATTTCAGGAACAGGTGGAAATCCAGGGCTTTTAGGAGCTATTGGTCATAAAGTAGCAACAATCGAAATGAAATTGCGTGGGGCAAAAACGAAAAGTCCAATGTTAAACTTTTTATCTTTCGGAAACTTCAATTCGAACTTTAAGCCAAATCGTACAAAATTTGATTGGTTATCTTCAGATAATAATCAAGTTGATAAATATATTGCGGATCCGTTATGTGGTTTCATTTGTACGACGAGTTTTTACCGAGAATTATTTTCTGGTGTATTAGAAGTAAATAAACTAGAAGAATACAAGAAGACGCCAAAGAATCTTCCAATACATATATTCTCTGGTGATCGTGATCCTGTTGGCGATATGGGGAAAGGTGTAAAAGAAGTATATGAAAACTATAAAAAATGTGGTGTGAAAGACGTGACACTACGTTTATATGAAAATGGTAGACATGAAATGTTTCATGAAGTAAATAAGGATGAAGTATTTAAAGATTTAATTTCGTGGTTAGATGCGCATAATAAATGAGAAAGATAATCCCAAACTGTTTGTAGTTTGGGATTATTTATTATACAGAAATAGGGGCAATAAATTCTTAAATTCACTTTACTTAATAAAAAATAAAAAAATATTGTATGAGAGGAAACCTCACTTTTCTGAAGTGAGGTTTTTTGTAGTAACGAAGTAATAGTGAATAAAACTAATTTTAAAAGTAATTTAAAATCAAACTTTTTATAAAGCAACAGATGCTCGTTCATAATAGTAGTATAATAGTGAATGAGGTGTTAATAGAATGGAAGATAGAACATTAGGTTTATTACTAGATGTTGTTGGGGAATTATTTTCAGATGAAATTTCAATTGCTGTTTCGAATACGAAAGAATATATTTACTATCGGCCAAGTAAACGAATTGATTTAAAGATTAGTGTCGGGGATCCTATAAAGGAAGGAACGATTGCTCATAAAGCGATGGTGATGAATCAAAAAACATCTGAGTTTATGAATCGGGATGTTTTTGGTATTCCTTATCATGGAATGGCTGTACCATTTTCAAACAATGGAAAGCTTGAAGGGTGCGTAACGGCAATTTATCCAGCTTTAACGGATGGAAAGTCAGTCGTTACTTTAAAAACAACAGACGGCTGGATTCCGGTTCCTTTTTCAAAGGTTATGTATTTAGAGGCTAAAGATAAAAAGACGTACGTGAATTCAGAAGAGTTATCAGGAACACATAAATACTCTCTACAAGAATTCGAATACTTGCTTCCGAAAGATTCATTTATTAGATGTCACCGTTCGTTTATTGTAAATGTTAATCATATTAAAGCAATTTATCCTGATACCCATTCTACTTTTTTACTTTCAATGGATAATGGTGAGAGAGTACCAGTTAGTCAATCATACGCTAGTTATTTCCGTAAACTTCTAGGATTCTAAATTTTTCTGCTTTAGAACCTAGATTTGCTGTTCTGTCTGAATTTTCGGCATTGTATACTAAAATCCCTATTTTGATAGTGTTAATGTGTAAAATAATTATGAATATTCAATGAGAGAGGGATTACATATGGAGAACAATTTAGATAGAATCAGAGATCAACGTCTAAAAAATCGGGTAGTTACACCTGAAGAAGCAGCTTCCTGGATTCAAAGTGGAATGACTTTAGGCTTAAGTGGGTTTACACGTGCAGGTGATGTAAAAGCAGTCCCATTTGCGCTTGTAAACCGAGTTAAGAATGATGAATCTTTTAAAGTAAATGTTTATACTGGGGCTTCTTTAGGATCGGATGTAGACAAATTATTTGCTGAGGCAGGAATTTTAGGGAAAAGATTACCTTTCCAAGCTGACGCGACTATGCGAAAAGGAATTAATAACGGAGACTTTTTATTTGTGGATCAACACTTGTCTCATACAGCAGAGTTACTCCGTGCTGACGTTCTGGATATAGATTTCGCTATTTTGGAAGCGGTTGCGATTACAGAGGACGGAATGATTATTCCAACCACTTCAATTGGAAATTCCTTAGCGTTTTCCTTAAATGCTAAGTCTATTATTATTGAAATGAATATGGCTCAATCCGCGCAATTAGAGGGGCTACATGATCTATATGAACCAGGTAAACAAGGGGAGAGGCTTCCAATTCCGCTTGTGAAAACAGATGACCGAATTGGAACAATCGGTATTCCAATTGATCCTGAAAAAGTAAAGGGAATTGTGTTTACGAATCAATTGGATTCGCCATCGACAATTGTTCCTCCGGATGAAGAAACTGTTATTATGGCACAGCATTTAATAGAATTCCTTCGAGAAGAAGTCAAAGTAGGCCGATTAACAAATCGTTTAGCGCCGTTACAATCAGGAATTGGTTCAGTGGCTAACGCCGTATTGCATGGAATGTTAGATTCAGAATTTGAAGATTTAGAAGTATATTCCGAGGTTTTACAAGATGCAGTTTTTGATCTTATGGATGCTGGAAAAGTCAATTTTGCTTCTTGTTGTTCTATCACGCTTTCTGAAGAGAAAATGCAACAAGTATTTTCTAACTTTGAAAAATATCGTGACAAATTAATGATGCGTCCACAAGAGATTTCCAATCATCCTGAAATTATTCGTCGCCTTGGATTAATCTCAATTAATACTGCATTAGAATTAGATATATACGGAAATGTTAACTCTACTCACGTTTTAGGTACAAAAATGATGAATGGTATTGGTGGGTCTGGCGATTTTGCAAGAAATGCTCGCCTAGCTATCTTTGTTACTAAATCGATTGCGAAAGGTGGTAACATTTCAAGTATCGTTCCTTTCGTTTCTCATGTAGACCATACTGAACATGATGTAGATGTTATCGTCACTGAACAGGGATATGCCGACTTAAGGGGACTTGCGCCAAGAGAAAGAGTGGAACTTATTATTGAGAATTGCGCACATCCAATGTATCGTGAACAGCTACGAGCTTATTACGAAGAAGCAAAAATAAGAGGTGGACAAACTCCTCATATTTTAGAAAAAGCTTTTTCTTGGCATACGAACTATGCTAAAAATGGAACAATGCTTGAAGCGGTAGTAGAAACTGTATAGGTTTGTATCGTACGAAATAGTAAAACGAATGAGTGAGCTTGAAGATTAAATTTTAGAAAAAGAGAACGCCAACTTTTAGGGATGGCGTTCTTTTTCTTTAAAAAAATTGTTGAAAGTCGTACTGATTATAATAAAGATTCATAAAATTAATTTCTATTTTATGGAAATTAAAGGTTTTTTTGAAGTGCTTTCCGAATCAATTTAGTAGTGTACATATTGAAAGTGAGGAAAAAGAATCATGAAGATAAGAGAAGCATTATTAAGTGAAGCAAATGAATTAAGTGAAGCAAATGAATTAAGTGAACTCGCACTACATTCAAAAGCAACGTGGAATTATAGTGAAGAATTCATACTTGCTTGTAAGGAAGATTTAACAATTACGGAAGAGTACATAAAAAATAATTTTGTATATGTTTTAGTAAACGATAATGCGAAGATTGGTTTTTTCTCATTTTTACGTAATGATAAAGCTCTCGATTTCTTGTACATTCATCCTCATTACAAAGGAAAAGGTTACGGGAAAATACTTTGGGAGTATGTAATAGAAAAAGCCAATGAACTAGGATTAAAAAGTTTTACAATTGATAGTGATCCGAATGCAAAAGGATATTACTTGAAAATGGGAGCACAGTTAATAGGAGAGACACCATCAACTGTCTTTAAGGGTCGTGTACTGCCTCTTTTGAAATATGATGTGTAAAACTATTAATAGTAGGGGAAGATTAGAATGGATGATGTAAAGGAAAAAAGAATATATGAAGCACTAATAAAATCGTGGTCGATTGAAACGAGTTCAAAGTGGACAATTGAAAACCCAGCAAAGGGACAATGTGGTGTTACAGCTCTTGTCGTTCAAGACATATACGGAGGAGAAATTAAAAAGACAAAAGTAAGAGAGGTATGGCACTTTTATAACTTTATAGATGGGCAGAGATTTGATTTTACAGAGACTCAATTCAATGGGAAATTGAATTATATGGATGAAAAGTCAAATCGGGAAGAAGCATTTGCAGATACAAATGAAAAGCAATATAACATTTTGAAGGGAAAAATAACGAAAGAATTAAAATTATCTTTTGACTCTTAATCTTTAATAAGTTACTATAATGGTGGTAACTTATTAAAGGGAACTTCATAGAGTTGAAAGGGGAAATACTTTTGAAAACAACTTATGTAAACGCTACAATTGTAACGATGAATGAACAAAACGAAGTGATAGAAAATGGATATATCATTGTAGAGAATGATCAAATTATAGATGTAAAGAGCGGAGAATTCGCTAATGAATTTGAAGTAGATGAAGTAATTGACATGAAAGGAAAGTGGGTTTTACCAGGGCTTGTAAATACACATACACACGTTGTAATGAGTCTCCTAAGAGGTATTGGAGATGATATGTTATTACAGCCATGGCTTGAGACGAGAATTTGGCCACTGGAAAGTCAATTTACTCCCCAAATTGCGGTCGCTAGTACGGAATTAGGATTACTTGAGATGGTGAAAAGTGGTACAACATCATTCTCTGACATGTTTAATCCAATTGGAGTAGATCAAGACGCAATTATGGAAACGGTATCAAGGAGCGGGATGCGAGCTGCTGTTTCAAGGACTTTATTTAGCTTCGGAACGAAAGACGATGAAAAGAAAGCGATTGAAGAAGCTGAGAAATATGTGAAGCGTTACTATAACGAAAGTGGCATGTTAACTACGATGGTTGCACCACATAGTCCATATACATGTAGTACAGAATTGTTAGAAGAGTGCGCACGGATTGCAGTAGAGAATCAAACGATGGTTCATATCCATCTTTCTGAAACAGAGCGTGAAGTACGTGATATTGAAGCACAGTATGGAAAACGTCCAGTAGAATATGCAGCGAGCTGCGGATTGTTTAAACGCCCAACAGTTATTGCACACGGTGTAGTATTAAATGACGATGAGCGTGCATTTTTAGCAGAACATGATGTTCGAGTAGCACATAACCCAAATAGTAATTTAAAACTAGGTTCTGGTATAGCGAATGTAAAAGCGATGCTAGAAGCAGGAATAAAAGTAGGAATTGCAACAGATAGTGTTGCATCTAACAATAATTTAGACATGTTTGAAGAAATGCGCATAGCGACTTTACTACAAAAAGGTATTCACCAAGATGCAACAGCTTTACCAGTTGAAACAGCTCTTACACTTGCGACAAAAGGAGCTGCTGAAGTAATCGGCATGAAACAAACCGGGTCACTAGAAGCTGGTAAGTGTGCTGATTTTATTACGATTGACCCGTCTAACAAGCCGCATCTACAACCAGCAGATGAAGTGTTATCACACCTTGTATATGCTGCGAGTGGTAAAGATATAAGCGATGTAATTATTAACGGAAAACGTGTCGTTTGGAATGGTGAATGTAAAACGTTAGATGAAGAGCGTATTATATTTGAAGCACGTCGTTATAAACGAGGTCTGCAAAGATAGATAATTATGTGGCAGTTGAAAAAGCTATCCTTTTAAAAGGATAGCTTTTTTCTTGAACGAATAAATATTCAAAAGAATGTCGCATCTTTCTGTTAGTATTTCTGCTATAATATATTACGCTTTATAATATTTTATATTTAAGGAGAACAACTCATGAAGCGAAAAAAGAGCCATTTAATGGTAATGGCACTTGTTACATCTTTATTATTAACAGCTTGTAATAATAAAGCGAATAAAAGTGATACAGAGGTTAAAAAACAAGTGTTAAATGTAACAGTATCAGAAGAAATTCCTTCTCTGGACACTGTGAAAACAACAGATGGTACATCAGCCCACATTATGCAGAATATATTTGAAGGGTTATATGTATTAAACGATCAAGATCAGCCTACTCCAGCCATAGCAAAATCGTTTAAAAGAAGTGAAGATGGTAAGAAATATACATTTGACTTGCGTAAAGATGCAAAATGGTCAAATGGGGATAATGTAACAGCAAATGATTTTACATTTGCTTGGAAACGTGCAATTAACCCTGAAACAGCCTCTCAATATGCGTCCATGCTCTTTTATGTAAAAAATGCGAAAGAGATCAATAAGGGAACAATGCCTCTTGATGCACTTGGGGTTAAAGCGATAAATAATTATACGTTAGAAGTTGAACTCGAACAGTCAATTCCGTATTTTTTACAGTTGTTAGCACTACCTATATACTTACCACAGCATGAATCATTTTTGAAAGAACAAGGAAACAATTATGCATTGGAACCTAGTAATCTCATATATAACGGTCCATTTGTATTAGAAAAATGGAAGCATGAACAAGAGTTTCAATTAAAGAAGAATGCTACATATTGGGATCGAAAGAAAGTGAAATTAGACGAAATAAACTTTCATATCGTAAAGGATACAATGACAGCTGTAAATTTATATGAAGCTGGAGATTTAGATCGAGTACCTATTAATTCGCAAGTTGTAGACAAGTATAAAGGGAATAAGGAATTACATATGTCGAGTGATCCTGGAATTGCTATGCTTCGTTTTAATGAAAAAAATACCGCGTTAGCAAATAAAAAGGTGCGTCAATCTATTTCATTAGCGTTAAATAAAGATGATTTCGTTGCTCACTTTATTAATAACGGAGCAAAACCTGCAAGTGGACTTGTACCAGTTGGTCATGTAAATGAAGTGACTGGTAAAGATTTTAGAAAAGAAAATGGAGATATTTCCTCATATGATTTGCAAAATGCAAAAAAACTTTGGGAAGAAGCGAAAAAAGAGCTTGGGGTAGAACAAGTAAACCTAGAGTTCTTAACGTTCGAACAAGATAATGCAATACGTATGGCAGAATATATAAAAGGTGATTTAGAGAAGAATTTGCAAGGGTTAACGATACAAATTAAACAACAGCCATTTAAGCAAAAATTACAGTTAGAACAAATAGGTGATTACGATATAACTATGGCAAATTGGGGACCTGACTATAAAGACCCAATTAGTTATTTAGAGTTATTTACGACAGGGAATCCGAATAATAAAATGAATTATTCTAATGTTCGTTACGATGAATTAATAAAGAAAGCGAAAACGGATTTTGTACTAGATACGGAAAATCGATGGAAAGCGTTGCGAGAAGCCGAGCAGGTATTATTAGAAGATGCTGCGGTGGCGCCGCTTTATCATATTGGCTCAGCATATGTACAAAAGGATTATGTAAAAGGAATTGAAAAGCATCAATTTGGTGGTATTTATACTTATAAGAATGCTTATATTGCTAATGAATAAATACAAAAAACCTTACTTTTTAAAAGTAAGGTTTTTTACACATGAATTCTATTAAACCGATTTTAATAAAGCGTAAAAATTCGTATCATATGGGATATCATCTTGATACATATAATTTTTTAGAACTCCTTCTTTTTCAAAACCTAGTTTTAATAGCACTTTATTGGAAGCTTCATTTTCAAGAAATACAATTGCCCCAATCCGCTTTAAATGAATCGTATGGAAACCGTATGATATAACCTCAGAAACAGCTTCAGTCGCATATCCTTTTCCCCAGTGTTCAGGCAAAAAGGCATAACTTATATTGGCTCGTTTATGCTCAGAAGACCAATCGTGAAAACCAATGGTACCGATGAGTTCTTTCTTGTCTTTTAATTCGATTCCCCATTTTATACCGTTTCTTGCATTGTAACTCAACTTAAAGTTATGAATGATTTGTTTCACTTGATCAACATCTTGTAACGGTTTTTGGCCATAATAGCGCAGTACATTAGTATTAGAAAAGCATTGTAGTATACGCGGTGCATCTTCTTCGGTAAGTTCTCTTAAAATAAGTCTTTCAGTTTTTAATAAAGGAAACATATTTTCGCTCCTTTTCACATGAAAATAGAATGTATTTGTTATTATATAATTTAATCTGAAAATAAAGATTATTCAAGGTGTAAGGGTAGATTTGATTTATGATAAACTTAGATGTGGAATATATTTCAAAAAAGAGGTTTGGAAATGGAAAAAAATTCGATATTAATTGTAGATGACGATAAAGATATTATTCAATTTATTAATGTGAATTTAAAACAAGAAGGTTTTAAAGTTTTTAGTGCTCATAACGGAGAAGAGGCTTTAGAAATAATAAATAATAACAGTATTCAACTTGCTATTTTGGATATTATGATGCCTCAAATGGATGGTATAGAACTTTGTAGAAGGATTAGAGAGAAACATAGTTTACCAATTATGTTTTTAAGCGCGAAATCATCGGATGTAGATAAGGTAATTGGATTTAGTACTGGGGCAGATGATTATATTGTGAAGCCGTTCAGTACAATTGAATTTATCGCAAGAGTGAAAGCTCAATTAAGAAGGTATACATATTTCAATCAAAATGCTCCCCAAGTAATGGAAAAGAAAATAAATATTAGAGGTTTAGAAATAGATGAAGTGTCGAGAACAGTAATGTTATATGGAGAAAGAATCAATCTTACGAAAACTGAATATGATATTTTACACTTAATGGCAGCTGCAAGGAATCGTGTGTTCACAATTGAAGAAATATATGAGAGCGTTTGGAACGAAAGAGCCTATGAAAGTAATAATACAGTAATGGTTCATATTGCAAGATTGAGAAATAAAATTGAAGAGAATCCAAAAGAACCGAAGTTTATTCAAAATGTTTGGGGAGTCGGATATAAAATTGAAGATTAAATCATTACAAGGCATTAGAGCTAAGTTTTTTATCGCATTCATATGTAGCATCTTGTTAGCGACTGTAAGTATAATAGTGTTTCAAATTTTAGTTGGAAATATATATAGTCAGGTTAATGTTTTAGAGGAAAAATATTCATTTTTATATTTTATAGTTTTTTTGATTTTTACTACAACATACTTTGCATGTATGACAAAAACACTGATGAAAAGGTTGTCTCAAATTAACAAGAACCTGAAGGAAATAAGTGACGGTAATTTTGAAATACATATACCTATTTTGAAAAATGACGAGATTGGTGAACTAGCGGCAAATGTTAATAGAATGGCGAAAAGCTTAAAAGAGTCTATCGAGAATGAAAAAAAATCACAGGAAATGAAAAATGAAATGATTAGTAATATTTCTCATGATTTACGAACGCCAGTAACATCTTTAATCGGTTATGCGGACCTGTTAGGAAATAAACTTCATTCGAATGGAGAGGAATGTGAACAGTATGTAAGTATATTAAAGCGAAAAAGTTATGAATTAAAACATCAAATAGATGATTTATTAGAATACTGTCAAATAAATTATAGAGAGATTGAATTACATAAAGATGAAGTAGATATGAAAGCATTAATTGAACAAATCATGATTGACTTTGTACCACAATTAGATGATGCTAATATGAGCTTTTATATTAAAAGTGATGAAGTGCTGCATGTAGAAGTTGATGTAGCACTTATAGTGAGACTATTTGAAAATGTAATAGGTAATAGTATTATGTATGGAAAAGATGGAAAGGAAATTGCAATTGAAATTTCCAATAAAACAATGAATGTTGAAGTAGAAATTAAAAATTTTGGACAATGCATTCCGAAAGAGGACCTTCCTTACGTTTTTGAGAAATTTTATCGTAGTGAAAAATCACGTAGTTCTCATACGGGCGGGAAAGGAATAGGACTTGCAATTTCAAAAAGTATAGCCGATCTCCATCAAGGGGATATCACTGTACGTAGTAACGATAAAGAAACAGTTTTTACTGTGAAATTACCGCAGTATAAAAAAGTAAGAAAGTCGTAAGTATTTCTTTTATATGTCGTAATTTTTACTTTGTATCATTGAGAAAAAGGATATGAGAGTAGGGACGCGACATGTGGAAGGCATTTTTATTAGTAATTATAGTTTCTTTTTTAATTATAAGTTGGATCTTAGTTTATGTAGCTAATGGTGTTACATCAGTTTTTGTTTGGTGGAGTATACAGGCTTTTAGTTTTATTTCAGTTTTCCTCTTGGTAGGATCAGTAATAATATTTTTTTGGAAAGGCATTTTTAGAAAGCGGATAGATAGAACGCTATTTTTAATCATTCTGTTTTCTATCATTGGAGCTTGGCCTGTCGGTTGGTTTGCTAATATAGGTAGAATTGCTTATCCAGCAGATATACAATCTATGAGTCCTAAAGCAGTAGTTCGTTTTCCTTTGAATGAGCGAGCATTAATAGGTTGGGGTGGTGATCGGTTAGAAATGAACTATCACGTTATAAAACCAAATGAAAGGTGGGCATATGATATTCTCATTCCACCTGCTGAAGTGAAAAGTAGTAAGTTAGAGGATTACGGAATATATGGAGCGAAAGTAATGGCACCAGCTTCTGGGACGGTTGTATCAATTAATAATAATGAACAAGATTTAGTTCCGGGATCGGATAATTTTCAGTCAATGGCTGGGAATCATATTTATTTACGACTAGATGAAACGGGCACATTTTTAATTCTTGCCCATTTAAAGAAAGGATCAATTAATGTGAGAGAAGGACAACATGTAAATGAAGGAGAATTTCTTGCTCAAGTCGGTAACTCAGGAAGTTCAAGTGAGCCGCATTTACATATTCATCATCAAAGGCAAGATCCGTCCAAGGTAAGTATGTTTTTTGCGGAAGGATTGCCACTTTACTTTCGAACTGAAAATGGTGTCATGATGCCGGAAAGAGGGACATACACAAGTGGTAACTAGAAGAAAATCATTTCATCCAAAAAGGGTACTCCAAATTAAAATTGGAATACCCTTTTTTCATTACCCTACAAATGTTTGATACAGTAAGAAGATATTTAAAACGATAACGAGTGCTGCAATTATCCAAGCGATAAATGTTGTTATACGGTGGTTAACGAGTGCACCCATAATCTTTTTGTTACTTGTAAACATAATAAGTGGCACTAGTGCAAATGCAATACCGAATGATAAGACGACTTGGCTCATGACTAGAGCGTAAGTTGGATTTACACCTAAAGCGATAATAACTAATGGTGGAATCATTGTAATAAATCGGCGTAAGTATAACGGAATATGCATGCGAATGAAACCTTGCATAATAATATCACCCGACATTGTACCGACAGAAGAGCTAGATAGTCCTGCTGATAAGAGCCCAATTCCAAACAAAGCAGCTGATACAGGACCTACTAAGTTGGTAAATTGAGTGTAAGCAACATCTAAATCTTCAACGTGCAAGCCGTTTTTAAAGAATAGTGCAGCAGCAACAATTAACATACTTGCATTAATTGCTCCAGCAATAACCATTGCAATAATAATATCGATAAATTCGAAACGAAAAATCTTTTTCTTTTGTTCGTCAGTTGTTCCGACCACACGGCGTTGTGTTAATGCAGAATGCAAGTATATTGCATGCGGCATAACTGTCGCACCTAAAATCCCTGCTGCAAGTAATATACTGTCTACACCTTGGAATTTTGGAATAAATAGTCCTGAAAGAAGGGGACTTAATTCTGGTTTTGCATAAAAAACTTGAATCCCAAAAGCAATTACTACAATGAAAATCATTCCTGTAATAATAGCTTCTAGTGGACGAAATCCTCTACGTTGAAATTCAAGGATAATAAATGATCCGGCTGCTGTAATTAAAGCGGCAGGTAGCATCGGGATTCCAAATAGTAAGTAAAGCCCCAATGCAGCTCCAATAAATTCCGCTAAATCTGTAGCCATAATAACTAGTTCACCTTGTATCCATAAACCGATAGACACAGGCTTTGGAAAGTTTTCACGAGCTATTTCGGGTAAATTGTTTCCTGTAGCAATTCCTAATTTAGCTGATAAAGTTTGGATTAATACAGCCATTAAGTTAGAGGCGAGTATAACCCATAATAGTAAATATCCATATTGTGAACCAGCTGCGATATTTGTAGCAAAGTTGCCAGGATCAATATAAGCAACGGACGCTATAAAAGCGGGTCCTAAAAATGGTAACAGTCTTTTCCAGCCTTTTGTTTCTCCACTTAAAGCTAAGTGAGCTGATTGTACGGTTGTACTTTCAGAAGGGAGATGTTCATCTTTTGTTATATCTTTATTCATAGTAGTTTTCCCCTTTAAAATGTTAACTTGATGAAATTATTGTATTTATTCTTACTCATTATTTCAATACATTTAGATATGTTATATGATAATTTCATTTGAACACGAAAGTTTCCTTAATGCAAATTATATGCCTTTATGCAATGGATGGTGTGATAACGTAAAATAAATTGGGAGTTTATGGTGTGATGACGTGGGGAAACATAATAAATTAAAGGGTCAATTTTGAAATTTATGTGAACATAAAGCCGATAATCCAGCATATTAATTGATGGAATTGCATTTGTATGATATATAATATATTGGGATTACAACATAACCATAGTGTTTTGATGTGTAATCTTGTTTTTTATTTTTGTTAACTGATAGAAAATAGTATAAAGAAAAGAAAATGGGATTCATTTTCTTATTATATATGTTTTGATATGAACGTTAACTTATACATGATTTTAAAAATTAGATAGGTGGTAGAAATACATTGGCAACTACAAAACCATACAGAGTATTACTATATTACATGTACACAACAATTGAAAACCCAGAAGAATTCGCGGCAGAGCATTTAGAATTTTGTAATTCACTTGAATTAAAAGGAAGAATTCTTGTAGCGAAAGAAGGTATTAACGGAACTTGTTCTGGAACTGTAGAACAAACAGAGAAATACATGGAAGCAATGAACAATGATCCACGTTTTGACGGTATCGTATTTAAAATAGATGAAGCTGATGGTCATGCATTCAAGAAAATGCACGTGCGTCCTCGTCCAGAGTTAGTTACACTTCGTCTAGAAGATGACATTAACCCACACGAAATAACTGGGAAGTATTTAGAGCCAAAAGATTTTTATGAAGCAATGAAACAAGAAGATACAGTTATCATTGATGCACGAAATGATTATGAGTTTGATTTAGGTCACTTCAAAGGTGCGATTAAACCTGATATCGAATCATTCCGTGAATTACCAGATTGGATTCGTGAAAATAAAGAAGTACTTGAAGGTAAAAAGATTTTAACTTATTGTACAGGCGGAATTCGTTGTGAGAAGTTTTCTGGTTGGTTAGTTCGTGAAGGCTATGAAGATGTAAGTCAGCTTCACGGCGGAATTGTAACGTACGGAAAAGACCCAGAGGTACAAGGTGAGCTTTGGGATGGACAATGTTACGTGTTCGATGAGCGTATTGCTGTACCAGTAAACCAAAAAGAACATGTTATCGTTGGTAAAGACCACTTTACAGGTGAACCTTGTGAGCGCTATGTAAACTGTTCAAATCCAGAATGTAATAAGAAAATTTTATGTTCTGAAGAAAACGAAGCGAAATATTTACGTGCATGTTCTCATGAATGTCGTGTAAGTCCACGTAACCGCTACGTAATACAACATGAATTAACGGAAGAGCAAGTAGCTGCTGCATTAGAGCAAATCGAAGCAGGGAAGTAAACTGAATTCGTATAATAAAAGGGGTACTCCAAGTTTTATTTTGGAGCACCCTTTTTTTATTATCCGGTCCTGTCATTTGTCGGTAAGTCGATATATTAAAAAAATCGCTGATATATTTCGAGTTGCGCCGATATAATCGGAAAATCGCTCATAAAAATTTCACTTAATGCAGCGCGCCAAGAATTTGAAAATAACCTTTTTTAATTTTTATCTTCTTTCTCTTTAACGGCAGAAAGTACAGTTTGTTTTACCCAAGCTTTTCTTCGTTTATGCTGTAGACCCCATTGGTATAAACTTTGGGCTCCTAAAATAAGTGAAATGACAATGCCGCTAATCGCAATTAATAGAGCGAAAAATTCAAGAGGTGACGATATTTTGTTTGAATCGGTGTTTCTGAAAAGGTCAATCATAGTAAACCCTAACATTTGGCCCACTACAGAGTAGAGCGTTAAAATTAATAATAAGAGGCTATCTTTTTTAGAGGCGACATTTTCTTGATATTTAAACAAACTATCAAGATTTTGTTTCGCGTTCGAGTATAGAACCTCAATATTAAAAAGTTTTCTTAAACGAAAGAAAATATCTTCACTTTGTGATTGGGATACTAATTCTAAAGAAAAATAATTAGCAGTGAACGAATTGATCGAATAAATTAATTTCTCTATTTCATTAGTATCTTGTTCAATGTTTAGCTCAGCATAGGCGTTAGCCATTTTTAATAAAACAATTTTATGGAATAGGTTTAATAATAAAGCGTAATAAAATTCTCCGTACATTTGACTAGCAAGTTTAGCGATTTTACGTTCTCCTTCATTTGTTACACATGTAAAAATATGTTCTTCCATTATGAAATAACGATTTGGAGTCCATCTCTGGTAAGCGTGTTTTTTTAAATAGTCATGAATGTAAGGAAGGTTATTTGCGCTCACATATGGCTTACCATCACTTGTTAATCCGGAAAGACTAGAAGTACGATAAACATCCACTTCATTAAGCTCCATACCTTCTTTTAGTGACAATAAAGTTTGGACGTACATTCTTTGGTCTTCGAAGAAAGGGAAGGTTTGAAAGTATGAACTTCTTAATCTCTTCTTTTCAAAGAAATCAGTTACACCATGAAATAAATAACCAAAAATGAATTTTTCAACTTGGGAATACTTTTTTCCGTTACATTCAATACAAATAGTCTCATTTGTATCATTTTTAGTTTCAAGTACACGGAAGCGAGCAGCGAATTCGATTGCTTCAGATAAAGTCATGTTTGGAGCAGTGTTTACTTCTGTTCGAATTGTTAAGAAGCCAAGTTCATAAGGACAAAGTGTGACATCAATAGAGTGTATCTTGAATGGAATTGAAATAAGGTTTGTTGTTAAATGTCCAGTTAAGTTAAGGTCCTTTGAATAACGTTGCAAGCCCTTTTGATGCTCTGAGTGAGGAAAGAGAATTTTATTTGTAAATGAAAGATAGTATGCTTCCATATTTTGATGTGAAACTTTAAACTCCCCATAATATGTATTTTCATCATCGAGATGATCGAGCCGAAAAGGACGAAAATCGTTTTTTTGTAAGAAAGGGAACATCTCTTGTTCATATCCAGCTTTAAACGAAAACGGGAATATAAATTGAAATATAGCTGTTGCTACACCTTTTTCCTCAATTGATTGTATTGCCTCCATCTACATTGTGTCCTTTCCATATATGCTATAGAAACAACATGCCCAAATTTATTTGAAAATAACCACTCTTTTATACTCAATTGAGAGTGAAAATTCAGCTTATTTAGCAGGGAACATGTATAATGTTATGTATACTAAAAGTTATAAAATTGTATTTTGAAAAGGGGGATGCTGTATGCGGATTTTAGTATTAGGCGCTGGTGGAGTCGGAGGATTTTTTGGTGGCAGATTAGTCGAGAAGGGAGAAGATGTCACGTTTCTTGTTCGTAGTAAACGGAAAAAACAATTAGAGGAAAGAGGACTTGTAATCCGAAGTGTTAACGGGGATTTTTCCTTCCGACCGAAATTAATAACGAAAGAAGAGCGAACTTCTCCATTTGATGTTATTTTATTTTCAACAAAAGCGTATCACTTAAACGAGGCAATTCAAGATTTGAAGCCGTTTGTTGGCGAAAATACTGTAATCATTCCATTGTTAAATGGTATCGCTCATTTATCGCTATTACAAAAAGAATTCGGCGAAGAAAAAGTAATTGGCGGTTTATGCTTTATCGAGACGACGTTAAACGATCAAGGAGAAATTGTACAAACCAGCGCTGCCAACAGACTTGTGTTTGGAGAAATTAAGTCTCAAAATTCAGAGAGAGTAAAGCATATTTCTAAAGCATTTTCAGGTACGAAATCTAGTTTTGTTTTAAGTGAAAATATTACGCAAGATATGTGGCATAAATATTTATTTATTACTGTAATGTCAGGTGTGACAACGTTAATGCGTGCACCAATTGGACCAATCCGTGAAAGTGAAGGCGGCCGTGATTTTATCCGTAATGTGTTTGAGGAATCTGTACAAATCATGAGAGTATTAGGAGCTCCAGTAAAGGCTAATATTGCCCAGGAACATATGAAAACGATTGATAAAATTTCGTATGATATGAAGTCATCAATGCAACGTGATATGGAAAAGGGTTCGTTTATTGAAGGGAAGCACTTGCAAGGATATTTACTGGATGTAGCAGAGAAATTTTCTATAGCGGCACCATTATTAGAATCTATATATCAAAATTTAAAGGTGTATGAAGAGATGACCTTTAACAAATCTGTAATAGAATTAGATGTATGAAAAAATAAAAAAGATAGCAATATATAAGTGTATTGCTATCTTTTTTATTTTTTTGTATGACAAATTATTTATTTCTTTTCGTTCTATCTGTCAAATTTATTTCCTGTTCACGTTTACCATATAACTGATTAATTTCATTTGCTACTGCATCTAAATATGAATCGGAAAAAATAGGCTTCTTTTCTTTAGACATATGGGTCTCCTTTGCGGATTTTTAATATTCATTATGTATATTTCTCAGCGGATTATGCGCAATCATTTTAATTTTTTTCTTATTAAAAATTTTTGTTTACTTTTTGAAAATAAAGGAGTATTATAATCCACAGTTTCAATTTTCTAAATCGCTGAAACCGCATGGTACGGGGGACCCGTTTTTACGGATTAGTACATAATCCGATGGGGTGAATCCTTGAAAAAGGTAGGGCTACTCATAGGCCCGAATCCGACAGCTAACCTCGTAAGCGTTATATTGAGAAGGAAGGTGGAGCTTGTGCGACAAAAAAAATAATGTCTACAAGTCTATTTCGCTATGGCTTGTAGACATTTTTTGTTTTCTGAAGAAATCGTTTACTGGCTGTAACAAGCAGAAAAGTTCGTACAAAATTATTGGAGAGTGGACAGCATTGGTTTCATCTATTAAAAGATTTTTAATTGGAAGACCGTTAAAATCAACAGAGCTTGGAGAACAAAAGCTTAATAAAACGAAAGCTTTAGCTATTTTATCTTCTGACGCATTGTCATCAGTTGCTTACGGTCCAGAACAAATTTTAATTGCTTTAGCAGGTGTGGGAGCGATCGCTTATTGGTATTCCATTCCGATCGCTGTTGGGGTATTAGTATTATTGACAGCCCTTATTTTATCTTATCGTCAAATTATTTTTGCTTATCCGCATGGCGGGGGAGCGTATGTTGTATCAAAAGAAAATTTAGGGATGAATCCAGGCTTAATTGCTGGAGGATCTTTATTAGTCGACTATATTTTAACTGTTGCGGTAAGTGTATCTGCGGGTACAGATGCGCTAACATCTGCTTTTCCTAGTTTACATGCACATAATGTAATCATTGCGATTATATTTGTTATATTTATTACGATCTTAAATTTAAGAGGAGTAACGGAATCAGCTTCTGTTTTAGCATATCCTGTTTATTTATTTGTTTTAGCCCTATTTATATTAATTGGTGTAGGCATATATAATATTTTGACTGGTCACGTTTCACCAACTTTACACACGCCGATCGGAACGCCGGTTGCGGGTATTAGTTTGTTTTTACTGTTAAGAGCATTTGCATCAGGTAGTTCTGCTTTAACAGGTGTTGAAGCAATTTCAAACGCAATTCCGAACTTTAAAGATCCTGCGCCAAACAATGCTGCAAAAACATTGCTTGCAATGGGTGCATTACTTGCTGTGTTATTTTCAGGAATTGTATTTTTAGCTTATTATTACGGAGTGACGCCGAGTAAAGAAGTAACAGTTGTTTCTCAAATTGCTGAACAAACATTTGGACGTAATTTCATGTACTATTTCATACAAGGTACAACAGCTTTAATATTAATTCTCGCAGCTAATACAGGCTATTCTGCATTTCCTTTATTAGCGGTTAACCTCGCAAAAGATAAATTCATACCGAGAATGTTTACGATTAGAGGAGACCGTCTAGGTTACTCAAACGGTATTATAATACTTGGAGTTGCTTCGATTATTTTAATTGTAGCTTTCCAAGGACAAACAGAACATTTAATTCCGTTATATGCAGTAGGGGTATTTATTCCATTTACACTTTCTCAAACAGGGATGGTATTAAAGTGGCTTCGCGAAAAACCTGAAGGATGGGTTTTAAAATTAACGGTTAATTTAATTGGTGCAGTTATTAGTTTTATCGTAATGAGCATGTTCTTTTTAACTAAATTTGCACAAGTTTGGTCGATTCTTATTTTCTTACCTGCTATTATCTTCTTGTTTCATCGAATTAAGAAGCATTATGATGCAGTGGGTGATCAATTAAGTTTAAAAACTTGTGAACCTCTTATTCCAATTGAGGGGAATGTAATTGTCGTTCCTGTAGCAGGTATGACGCATGTAGTAGAAAATTCATTGAACTATGCGAAATCTCTTTCTGCAGATCAAGTTATCGCTGTATATGTTGCTTTTGACAGAGAAGAGGAAAAGAAATTTGAAGAGAAATGGAAGGTGTGGCAACCTGAAGTAAGGCTTGTTACATTACATTCTCATTATAGAAGTATTATTCAGCCGTTAACGAAGTTCATTGATACAGTGCAATATAAGGCAAGTGAATCGAATTACCGCGTTACGGTCGTTATACCACAGTTCATTCCGAAAAAAGGTTGGCATAACATTCTTCATAATCAATCCAGTTTACTCATACGTGCGTATTTACTTTATAAAAGAAATGTTGTTATTACGACAGTTCCATATCATTTGAAAAAATAAGAAGATTTTTTAAGGATAGTTTCGTGAAAATGAAGCTATCCTTTTTGTGTATATGCTATGCATAATTGCATACGGGGTTAAAAATTATATCAATATAATTTTACCGGTTGTTTGCAAGTAGTGTTTTCTGTTGTGATATGTAGATATTTCAATCGATAAAGTGAATCGGATTATATTTTGAAATAAGGACATGAAAGCTTGAAAATAAAGGGAATGAAAATACTTCTTTACGTTATAT
Source organism: Bacillus cereus group sp. Bce041 (assembly GCF_052646455.1). Taxonomy (NCBI): domain Bacteria; kingdom Bacillati; phylum Bacillota; class Bacilli; order Caryophanales; family Bacillaceae; genus Bacillus; species Bacillus cereus group sp. Bce041. The sequence continues at coordinate 92,843 of NZ_JBQXON010000002.1, read as the reverse complement.
AAACAGCTGTGTTTAAATGACCTTACAGTACAAAACTTATATGAAAACAAAACGAAATTTCATATTTACGTATGTTGTTTAGTTTAAAATGAATAATATTTTTATGTAATATATTCACTGTGTGAATGTGGGAATTTCGATGAAATAGAAAATTTATACAATATTATTCATACTAAACACATATGAAAAGTTTTATAACAATAAGTAAGTACTGTAGCAATAACAGTTGGGAGAGATGGTTCATACATAGATCACGGTGAGAACGTTCTCTATTTTAACCATCTCAAATTATGGGCAAGAAAATAGAATAATAAAATGCGATAGTAATAGTTGCTAATACATAGGAGGAGTTAAAGTGAAAAAGACTTTAATTACAGGGTTATTGGTTACAGCAGTATCTACGAGTTGCTTCATTCCTGTAAGCGCTTACGCTAAGGAGGGGCAAACGGAAGTGAAAACAGTATATGCGCAAAATGTAATTGCTCCAAATACATTATCCAATTCAATTAGAATGTTAGGATCACAATCACCGCTTATTCAAGCATACGGATTAATTATTTTGCAACAGCCAGACATTAAGGTAAATGCGATGAGTAGCTTAACGAATCATCAAAAGTTTGCAAAGGCGAATGTACGAGAGTGGATTGATGAATATAATCCGAAGCTAATTGACTTAAATCAAGAGATGATGAGATACAGCACTAGATTTAATAGCTATTATAGTAAGCTCTATGAACTAGCAGGAAACGTAAATGAAGATCAGCAAGCAAAAGCAGATTTTATGAGTGCATATGGAAAATTACAATTGCAAGTACAGAGCATCCAAGAGAGTATGGAGCAAGATTTATTAGAGTTAAATCGATTTAAAACAGTATTAGACAAAGATAGTAACAACTTATCAATTAAAGCCGATGAAGCAATAAAAACACTACAAGGATCAAGTGGAGATATTGTGAAATTAAGAGAAGATATTAAAAGAATTCAAGGAGAAATTCAAGCTGAACTAACTACTATTTTGAATAGACCTCAAGAAATCATTAAAGGTTCTATTAATATCGGTAAACAAGTATTTACAATCACAAATCAAACTGCACAAACGAAAACAATTGATTTTGTTTCTATCGGTACTTTAAGTAATGAAATTGTAAATGCTGCAGATAGTCAAACGAGAGAAGCAGCTCTTCGCATTCAACAAAAGCAAAAAGAGTTATTACCACTTATTCAAAAGTTATCACAAACTGAAGCAGAGGCGACTCAAATTACATTCGTTGAAGATCAAGTAAATAGCTTTACAGAATTAATTGATCGTCAAATTACAACTTTAGAAACGTTATTAACGGATTGGAAAGTTTTAAATAATAATATGATCCAAATTCAAACGAATGTTGAAGAAGGCACGTATACAGACAGTAGTTTACTTCAAAAACATTTCAATCAAATTAAAAAAGTAAGTGATGAAATGAATAAGCAAACAAATCAATTTGAAGATTACGTTACAAACGTTGAAGTACATTAAACAGAAAAATAATTAGCGATATAGGGAGAGAAGAAAAATGACAAAAAAACCTTATAAAGTAATGGCTCTATCAGCACTGATGGCAGTATTTGCAGCAGGAAATATTATGCCGGCTCATACGTATGCAGCTGAAAGTACAGTGAAACAAGCTCCAGTTCATGCGGTAGCAAAAGCTTATAATGACTATGAAGAATATTCATTAGGACCAGAAGGCTTGAAAGATGCAATGGAAAGAACAGGTTCAAATGCTTTAGTAATGGATCTGTATGCTTTAACAATTATTAAACAAGGTAATGTTAACTTTGGAAATGTATCGACTGTTGATGCAGCTTTAAAAGGAAAGGTGATTCAGCATCAAGATACAGCTAGAGGAAATGCGAAGCAATGGTTAGATGTATTAAAGCCACAGCTTATTTCAACGAATCAAAACATCATTAACTACAATACGAAATTCCAAAACTATTATGATACTTTAGTTGCTGCAGTTGATGCAAAGGATAAAGCGACTCTTACGAAAGGCTTAACTAGATTATCAAGTAGTATTAATGAAAATAAAGCGCAAGTGGATCAGTTAGTAGAAGACTTGAAGAAATTCCGAAATAAAATGACTTCGGATACGCAAAACTTCAAGGGTGATGCAAATCAAATTACATCTATATTAGCTAGTCAAGATGCAGGAATTCCGCTTCTGCAAAATCAAATTACAACGTACAATGAAGCGATTAGTAAATATAATGCAATTATTATCGGTTCATCTGTTGCGACAGCTCTAGGACCAATTGCAATTATCGGTGGTGCAGTAGTTATTGCTACGGGTGCAGGAACACCGCTAGGAGTAGCATTAATTGCAGGTGGTGCAGCAGCTGTAGGCGGTGGTACAGCTGGAATCGTATTAGCGAAGAAAGAGCTTGATAATGCACAAGCAGAAATTCAAAAGATAACAGGACAAGTTACAACTGCGCAATTAGAAGTAGCAGGATTAACGAACATTAAAACACAAACAGAGTATTTAACAAATACAATTGATACTGCAATTACAGCGTTACAAAATATTTCAAACCAATGGTACACAATGGGATCAAAATACAATTCTTTACTTCAAAATGTGGATTCAATTAGTCCAAACGATCTTGTTTTCATTAAAGAAGATTTAAACATTGCGAAAGATAGCTGGAAAAACATTCAAGACTATGCAGAAAAGATTTATGCTGAAGATATTAAAGTAGTAGATACGAAAAAAGCATAATCGAATACGAATCGTTAGGGCGTTAAGTGTTGATGAATGATTTGAAGCTCCTGTTCAGTTGTGAGCAGGAGCTTTTGATATCCTTATAAAGAGAATAGGTGAAAAATATGCAGAAACGATTTTATAAAAAATGTCTTTTAGCGGTAATGATTGCTGGGGTGGCAACGAGTAACGCATTTCCTTTACATCCTTTTGCAGCAGAACAAAATGTAACGGTGCTACAAGAAAATGTGAAAAACTATTCTCTTGGACCAGCAGGATTCCAAGATGTAATGGCACAAACGACATCAAGCATATTTGCAATGGATTCATATGCAAAATTAATTCAAAATCAACAAGAGACGGATTTAAGTAAAATAAGTTCGATTAATAGTGAATTTAAAGGAAATATGATTCAGCATCAAAGAGATGCAAAAATTAATGCAGCATATTGGTTAAATAATATGAAGCCTCAAATTATGAAAACAGATCAAAATATTATAAATTACAATAATACTTTTCAATCGTATTATAATGACATGTTAATAGCGATTGATCAAAAGGATAGCGGAAAATTAAAAGCGGATTTAGAAAAGTTGTATGCAGATATTGTAAAGAATCAAAATGAGGTAGATGGATTATTAGGAAATTTGAAAGCTTTTCGCAATAGAATGGCGAAAGATACAAATAGTTTCAAAGAAGATACAAATCAGTTAACAGCGATATTGGCAAGTACGAATGCTGGTATTCCAGCTCTAGAGCAACAAATAAATACATATAACGATTCGATTAAAAAGAGTAATGATATGGTCATTGCTGGTGGCGTACTTTGTGTAGCATTAATAACATGTCTTGCTGGCGGGCCAATGATCGCGGTTGCGAAAAAAGATATCGCAAATGCAGAAAGAGAAATCGCTAATTTAAAAGATAGAATTTCAGGAGCGCAAGCAGAAGTCTTAATTTTGACTGATGTAAAAAATAAAACAACAAACATGACAGAAACAATTGATGCAGCAATTACAGCACTACAAAACATATCAAATCAATGGTATACAGTAGGTGCAAAATATAATAATTTACTACAAAACGTAAAAGGAATTAGTCCGGAAGAGTTTACGTTTATAAAAGAAGATTTACATACAGCGAAAGATAGCTGGAAAGATGTAAAAGATTATACAGAAAAATTACATGAAGGCGTGGCGAAGTAAACAGTGGACTAGTTCTGCTGTTTATTTTTTTATCTTGTTTTTTTGTAAGGGTTGAACTTGCAATTATATATAAGTTTGTCATGTATTTTTATATTTTTTATAAATTCTAAAAGGACATTCCCTATTGTTGGTATGATAGACAGAAACTGTTTTTTTAGAACAGGAGACAATAAATAGGGAAAATAACATTAGGATTATTAGTTATATTTCTACTTATATTTATGTACATGTCTTTAGTAGGAGATGAGAATATGGGTTCCTTAACTCCTAATCTGATTTCAAAGGAAAAATATTTAGAAATTGATTCTGTTGCTGGAGGTACATTTAGAGATTATGGTCAAGAAGCAGAAGCAGTGTTTGAAAAACTAAGTAGTCAGAAAAATGTTGAAACAAAAAAGATTTTTTGAGGAAGAAATTTTTGAAGAATCATTATAGACTTTTACTTTATTAGTATTAACTGAAACTTATTCACTTAATTTCCTATCAGAAATTATAAAGTGAAAACAGAACATGAAATACGCAAAAAATATCACAGGGCAGATCCTCAAAATATTTCAAAATCCACCCTGTGATCATATACTCATTTACAAGTGAAAATAATTAATACCCTAAAATATCTACTTCAGCTGCTGAAGCAAATCCATTCTGTCCTTTCGTTACTTCCACTTTTACATACTTTGCAGTAACTGGGGTAAATGTTGCCGTTTTCTTATCACTATTATTTTCCCATGTTCCTGATGATATTTTGTCATACGTAATGCCATCTACACTCGTATAAATATTGTAAGTTAAAATACGGCCATTTTCTGACCAATCTTGCCTTGGAAGATATGCCAATTGTGAAATGGTACGTGTATCACCAAGTTCTAGTGTCAAATTGTAAGGATATTGATTTGGTGTCCAAGTACTATGCCAAAATGTATCTGTTTTTCCATCTATCGCCTTACTAGCTGAGCCCGTTGATTCCTCACTATTTGCACTTGCCTTCATTATTTTTTTTGACAATACAGCAAGTGGTTTAACAGGTTTAGCATCCGTCGCTTCCCATATAGGTGCAATTAATGTTGGATTGTTTAAAGCTTCTACTTTTTGTCTCGTTTCTTGTGTTGCTTTCAATCCCCATTTATCAAAGAATGGCAGTACATTTTGTTTTGCTATTTTCGATGTATTGTAAATAAATGCCTGTATTTTATCCTCGTCTGTTTTGGGAAGTTGATCCTCTGGTATCTCACGATATAATTTGTGGAGATTTGGATAAAAATCATCCCCATATGCCAAATGAAGTTGCCAAAGCATAACAAGTTTTACAAACAGGTCGTCAATATTTTTATATTCCTTATTTGTTTGTTTTAAATACGCAAAAGCTCTATTATAATCTCCCTCTGTATCTAAACGTGTTGGTATATTTGGGTATATTTTCTTGAATGCAGCTAAAGAATATAGATTATTAGTTACTTCACCCATACCTCTTAAATCATTCCACGTCCATGGATATTGTTGTCGTGCATGTCCCGCTTCATGCATTTGTCCCCACCCAAACTCATTGACATTTAAAGTACTTTTGATAGCTTCACCAGCAGTCGTAAAGACGGCTCCATCCCAACTTGCATACATGCCCCAACTTTGTGCGTTAGGATTTTCTACAAAGGCCCAAATACGACGAGTTGAACGATGTAAAGGATTAGGATCTGTTTCAGATAGCCCTGCTAACTTGTCTTGCGCTCGAATCATTTCATCATATTTATTTAATAGGGGCACAGGATCTTGATTTACAATATATTTATTGGCACTATCACGAGTTACAGTTAGCACCGCTCGTTCTGATTTCAATTGTACTGCATGTGCATTTGGATAGTTGTTCATCATGGCAATCCAGTCTGCTTTTGTGTGTTTCCCTAATACAAAGAAAGGAATAGGGCTACCGCCTTGCGTTACTTGCACCTTAACTGTTCCTGTGCTTTGAAAATTATCTAACCCTAATACGCCGCCGTTTGGTGAAGAGATGGTATTAGAGCCAGGTGAAAGATCAATTTCTTTTCCCCATTCTTTATCATATTGATGTGTCCCAATAATGGCTCTAATCTTTTGCGTTCCTGATACTGTAATTGTAACCTGTTCATTAGGTTTCACATATATGCCTGTTGGCATATAATTTTTTTGCTCACTTCTTTTTTCTCTTTTTGCTTCATCCCAAAAACTTCCTGTACCTGGAAGGTCAAACTCTCTTTGTTCAAATTGAGTTGCAGTTTGTGCAGTTTCAGCATGTACATCTAAATTGTTTGACATAATAGGTGTAAATAACGTGGTTGCTAAAATAGCAGATGTTGCAAACACCTTTATAGTTTTTTGTAATCTACAATTCTTTCTTCTGTTCATATAGATCAGTCCCTTCGTTAAAATTCATTATTACTTACATACGAAATATCAGTTTTTTCACTAATGCCGAAAGTGGATTTTTTAAATTCACACTTATAAAAAAATGTTGATGATATTTTTAGATGAGTAAAAAAAAGCATAGTAACACTTCAAGTTCCCTTCCTGATTAATTTAGAAACACATTACCTTCATTGATTTCTTAAATCACTCCTCTAAGTAAACAATTAAGATAAATGTCCTATCTCAAAGCTCCTTTCCTAATTTTGGGATTACGAATTAAGTATAGTTCAAAAATAAAGTTATACAATTGAGAAAAATTAAAATATTAAAAAATTACATTCTCGTAAAATTTTTAACATTTACTAAAAAATATTTGTTATAGAGAGGAGATTCACATACCCATCAAGCTAAACTTTTGAAATATCTCCAAAACGAAAATTCTATCTCTTCATAATTATTCATACAATCCGATTCAGTTTTCCTTTCTATGGGGGCAATTTAACTCTTAACTTGATGGGCATGTGGCGTTACCTCTAGGAGATAGCTTCATCTAGATAGGATAATGTAAACATGAAAAAATAGGTAAAGTGGAAATACGTTTGTTTATTTGCAAAATGAATAAAAAGAAAACCCCCTTGCAGATAAATGTAAGAGGGTATTTTTGAGCAGTAATTTCGTATCCATGTGTGCGTAAAAATTTTTCCGTTATCGCTCCCTTTGATAGAATCTATTTTTATATGGTTTTTTACCGAATTTTTTAAAAATTAAATTTTATGGCTTGATAATTCATTTGAAATGATTTAATCTTATGTCAAATGATATGTTTATCTATCAAAAATGCTTTTGTAAAGATAAAGGAGTGATTGAGAATGTTAAACGCCCCATTGATGGTAAGTCTTTAGGTACAGCAGCATTGAAAAGATTGGGAAGAACTGAGTGAGCTTTCACAATAAAGAACTCTATAACTTTATGTAGTGTTTGATACCCTTCGATTAGATTTTTTGAAAAACAAATCAATATTAATTGAATCAAAGTTTAGAAATTAAATATATGAGTAGTAGAAAAAATCCATTAGTTGTTATCATGTTCTAATAAAAAATGGGAAATGGAAATTCTGAGAAAACCTGTTCAGAAAGTAAGTTAGTGAGGGGAATTCAAAACCAATTTAATAAAAGCGAGGTAAATAATATGACTTTTGAAGAAAAATTACAAGCATATGCAGAACTTACGGTGAAAATCGGTGTCAATATTCAACCAGGGCAATACTTATTAGTCAATACATCAGTGGATGCATTGGATTTCGCCCGTATAGTTGTGAAAGAGGCTTATAAGGCTGGGGCAGGGCTTGTTCATGTTAATTTTTCGGATGAAGAAATGGAACGTGCTTACTTTGATTATGCCTCAGATGAAGAATTTAATCGCTTCCCAGAGTGGATAGTCAAAATGAATGATGAGCTGATCGAACGTAAAGGAGCACTATTAATGATAGATGCTACAGATCCTGATAAATTTACAGGTATTTCATCTGATCGTCTAGCTACCTATCAAAAGGTAGCAGGAGCTGCTCTGAGAAACAATCGCAACGCCGTAATGAAGGATTCAATAGCTTGGTCGATGGTAGCAGTTCCTTCACCAAAGTGGGCATCGAAGGTGTTCCCAGGTTTAGCAACTGAGGATCAAGTACCAGCATTATGGGAGGCTATTTTTAAAGCTGTTCGTATTGGTGACGGCAGTGCTATTGAAAAATGGCGTGAACATGTAACAAATTTAGAATCTCGTGCGGTCCTACTGAACGATAAAAAATATATGAAGCTTCACTATACAGCGCCAGGTACTGATTTAACAATTGCATTAGCACCACAGCATAAATGGGTTACTGGAGGTGGTAAAACTCCTGATGATACTATCTTTATGGCTAATATGCCGACAGAAGAGGTTTATACGTTACCGATGAAACAAGGTGTAAATGGCTATGTAAGCAATACAAAACCATTAGTTTATCAAGGGAATATTATCGATGGCTTTAAACTGACATTTGAAGAAGGAAAAATTGTTAAAGCTGAAGCACAGGTAGGACATGATTTATTACAAGAGCTTATTAATGTGGATGAAGGCTCTTGCTATTTAGGTGAAGTAGCACTTGTACCACATGAATCACCAATTTCAGCATCGGGAATTTTATATTTTAATACATTGTTTGATGAAAATGCATCGAACCATTTAGCGATTGGTAAAGCTTATCCAACTTGCTTAGAGGGTGGAAGAGATTTAGAAAACGATCAGCTTGAAACGTTAGGGGCAAATATTTCAGTAACACATGAGGACTTTATGATTGGCAGCAGTGAGATGGACATTGACGGTATTCTACCAGATGGAACTGTAGAACCAATTTTTCGTAAAGGTAGCTGGGCATTTTAAGTTTTTAATTTGAATAAAGGAGTAGAGTGGATGAAACGGTTACTAAGCATAATTGGTGCAACTATATAGGTGTTTCATCTGCTTTTGCTTAGGCTGAAAACTACCTCTTTAATTAGAAGTAAAATGCATGCAAAGGAGATAGGCCAATGAATTTCTGGGAAGTTGTTTTGATAGTAGTGAATTTTAGTCTATTGAGTTGGATACTGTTAATAGGCAGAGAAACGAAAAAGTGGTCTAAATTAGCTACTTTGATTGCCGTTGTAATGGTTACAGTTCAGTTATTGGCAGAAGGTTTTAGGTGGCAGATGATTCCGGCATATGTATCCCCAGTTATCTTAATTTTATGCTATTTATTAGCTGGGCGGAAAAAGGGCTTTAGAAGTTCGGGTATATTCATAGTTAAGACTTCGTTACTATGTATCTATTTGTCTGTAGCAGTTGCGCTACCCTTACTTATGCCAGTATTTTCATTTGAAGAACCAACTGGTCCACATAGGGTCGGTACGAAGCTATATCATTGGGTTGATCATCAGAGAAATGAACCATATTCAAAAAATCCAAACGATCGGCGCGAACTGATGGTGCAAATTTGGTATCCTGCAGCTGAAAAAAGCAAGGGGGATCCAGAACCTTATATTCGTAACATAAATGAGCTCTCCAAGGGATTGGAAAAAACATTGTCTATTCCTGCATTTGCATTCAGCCACATGGAATTGGTAAAGTCTCATTCGTTTATGGATTTACAACTCTCAGACTCAGAGAATCACTATCCCATATTACTCTTCTCTCATGGTTTTAATGGTTTTCGTAATCAAAACACGTTTCAAGTTGAGGAGTTGGCTAGTCAAGGATATATTGTTCTAAGTATCGATCATACCTTTGATGCTGCAGCTACCGTCTTTCCAGGTGGTCGAACTGCTTACGTACAGCCCATCAATTTAACTGATGAAGGAGATAGTCACATAAAATTATGGGAGGAAGATGTCAGCTTTGTCCTTAATCAGATAGAGAAACTTAACGAAAACGATGAGACCGGTTTCTTTACAGGAAGACTGGATACCTCGCGAATTGGAATGTTTGGCCACTCTTACGGTGGAGCTACCGCAGCACAAATACTTGCAAAAGATTCTCGTGTCAAAGCAGCTATCAATATGGATGGTACATTGTATGGTGAAATCTTGCCTGAAAGTGGCATTGGAAAACCATTTCTGCTCATGAATGCAGAAGAGCCTGATGAAGCAGATCCCTTTGAAGTGAGGGAGCGATACGGACGCGGGTTAGCTGGCGGTGGTATGTCAATAGTCATTCCTCATACGGATCATACAAGCTTTACCGATTTACATTTGTTCTCACCTCTGTTGCAGAGCCCAGGTGAAAATCCAAAGGAAGTTCATCGTATTATTAACGAATTCAGCCTGGCATTTTTTGACCAGTATGTAAAACAGAAGGATGACGGCTCAACCCTTAAAAGGCTGATAACCAAATACCCGGAAGTGAATTTTAAAATAAACCGATAACTTTATGCAGAAAGTAACTCGTACCATTTCCTTTGGCTCTTGTATTTATTACATTAAAGAATTTAATTTCTTCATCGTTATCTAAATAATGAAATGCTAAAAATGAAACATTCAAAGTACTATCAGTTTCAGGAATATAATTCTTTTTGAAAAGCTACATTCAGCAGCTGGACACTTTATTTGAGATTGTTTATTATAATATCAAATGATATATTTTTCTATCAAAAATGACGACTTTATACAGAAAAAGGGAGAGATTGACGATGAAGAAAGACTTGTCAGCGTTGAAGGAAGCGAGATTTAATGCAATTCTTGATTCAGCTACTATATTGCTTGTTGAAAATCCTACTGCTTCGATGAATGAAATTGCGGAATATGCGGGAATTGGAATTGCTACACTCCATCGCTACGTCGAAAGCAGGGAGAAATTGATGCTGTTCTTGGGCCATCGGGCTATACAACTGGTAAGTGATACTGTAAACCAGATTCCACTGGATGAGGAAAGAAGCGAAAACTATATCCCGGAACTCATTGAAGCGTTAATCCCTTTAGGTGACAAAATCTATTTTCTAGGTCATGATGCATCTGTATTTAACAACAAAGAATTAGGTGAAGCAGAAGAGAAGCTGAGGGAACCCTTAAGACGCGTTATTGAATTGCTACAACAAAGAGGTTACTTTCAGCAAACAGTTAGCAGTGAATGGATTTTGAATACGCTTTATGCTCTGCTTTTCCATACCTGGGAACAGGTACATGAAGGAAATGTGGCTAAAAAATCTGCTGCAGAGCTTGTTTTAAATACATTTTATTATGGTTTCAAAGCTAAGGATGAATTGAGAGGGAAGTGAACTGTTTCAAATCCATGATAATTAATATTAATAATATAGAAAGTGAAAAGGAGCAATAGGATAATGAATAAAATCTCTATTGTAAAGGCTGTTCATCAATCCATGGTCGGCGCCCAGCTAAATGTAATGGCATTGGAATACATGGCGTTTCCACTTGCAGGATCTGAGGAGAAGAACACAGTCGATTGGACATTTTGTAAGCTATGGCGGCAGGAGAACAACCGTTTTAGTCATCAATACGCCTATGAAGCTCAAATGGACGGGAAAACTTTAGGGATGATTACTTGCTATCCCATACCCGTTTTAAATCGTCTTGCCTGGCCCACTTTTAAACAGCTGCTTTCGTTCCGAAAGCTGGGTTTTGTTGTTTATAACATTCTGAATATCAAAATGCTTTATTCCATGTTTACCTTGAAGGAGGGAGAAGATGACGAGTTTCACATCGGAACAATTGCCTTACTGCCCGAAAGTCGAGGACTAGGGATAGGTACCAGATTAATTGAGTTTGCTGAGGAACAAGCTTCGCTGCAAGGCTTTGCCAAATGCTCTCTGACGGTAAAGAAAGAGAACCAACTTGCCATTAAATTGTATCAGAGGATAGGCTACCAGATTACAGGTGAAATCAATAAACCAAAGTTATCGTTGTACAGAATGGTCAAAAACGTAGAACCTTACAACCATTTATAAAAAATTTGTACAGTATTAGAGGGTACCAGCACATGCCCATAAGCTTAAGGATTCAAAATTACCCCAAAGTAAAAAATGTACATTTTTTACAAGTTAACACAAAATTTTAGCTTGATAGTGATGGGATGAGGCTTCTATATAAAAAAACACAGTTTACACTCAAACTGTGTTTTTTCGACGTATAATGCTTTATCAACATCTCTTTTTATTCTTTAAAATCTGCAACAGAACCAGGCCCCTCCTCAAAGTATAAATTCCAAGGGAGGAACCGTTTTTTTATTTACTTATATACGTACAGCTGTACCACTGACAGCAACCATTAACATTCCATCACGTACAACTTCGTAATCTACGTCAATACCAACGATAGCGTTCGCACCTTTTTGTTTTGCAAGTTCTTTCATTTCGTCCATTGCAATATCACGAGCGTCTTTTAGCTTACTTTCATAAGCACCAGCACGGCCACCGACAACATCACGAACTGAAGCGAATAAATCGCGGACAATGTTTGCACCCATAATAGCTTCACCATTTACAATATCAATATACTCAATAATTTCTTTACCTTGAATTCCAGACGTTGTTGTTACAATCATAACCGACACTCTCCTAATAAGTTGTAGTTTTGATAAGATTTCTTATGCTTTAGAAAAAGTGGTTCTGGTACCAAAAATACTCGATAGAAACATAGAGTATTTTTGCATCAAAACCTTCAATTACATATGTCTTGTTATGACATATGCAATTAAATAAAAGGAATAAAATTGTTTAACATATGTATCGCTATAACATATGCAAGGGATCTATTAGAAATAAGATAAGCCGCAGTAAGCATCACCGTACCAGGTAAATATATAGCAAGATCCGAAAGTTGATTTGAATGAAGACCTGCAAAAATTATAATCGAAACGATGGATGCAATAGCAGTACCAACATATTCCGAAAAACGATTCACTAATATATGACGAAATATGATTTCTTCAATTATTGGCCCTATAATCCCAAATAGAAGTAATGTGAATATAATAGGCACCTCTGCGCCCCTTGTAAGGACCTGTTCTTGGTTCTCTGGCTGACCTATGTTTAGAAAATGCATAATAGAATTTTCCACAATTACCATAAGTAAAACCACCATAGGAATGCTTACTATTTTCAAAATTGTTTTCTCTTTAAAATAAGTAAAACTTTCAATAATTTCTTTCCTAAAGAAAATTATTCCTACAATAGCAGGTACAGTCAAACCGATGGCACTAAGAGCAAATTCTGATTCAACTAAATTACTGTTAGTTAAAAGTGATAGGCCAAATAATATGAACAAGCCAATTTGGAGTAGTGCAAACATTGTATAAACTATTAACATAATAATTTCTTTTTTATTCATTTTTATAAAGTTCACTTTATTGCCCCCGTAATTAAATTACCTATAATCTTTGATTTTTCTTTCTGCATAACGTTCTCCTTCTAAATATATTTATATTAAAAACCGGACGGTTCGGTCTGAATCGAAATCTAATGATACTACAAGTTTCTAGTTTTTTAAACCCTTTTAACGAAATCAAAATGGTAAAAAGCAAATATATTTATATCTCAGTTGCTTATTTACAAGCAAATTTCAGTACTCATTAATTTTTGACAATTAGCTTTTTATAGAATGAAGTGATAAGGCTTTTAACTGCAAGGACTGCGGGAGATATCCTAATATACGAAGTGAAAGTGGGAGTAGTTCAAACACTTTAGCTAAACATATTAATAAAAATTATATATAATAATCATAGTCTATACGTTAAAATTAACTATATATTTTTACACCTTCTACAATTGTAGGTGAAATTAGTTGTATAACAGGACTGAATTAAATAATTGGACATGTTAATTTTGACAGAAAATTTATTTGAATGATATAGATAATACAATTTGATTACCTCTTTTCAAACTGTATTGTTTGAGGTTCACATAATATAGGGATGGATAATATATTTTTGTTCCAAACTTATTTATACTTACAAAAAAAGTCAAGAAAATAGATGGTAAATATCACCTGGAATATTAAGCTCGTTTTTATTAGGAGGATTACAAAGTATGACTAAAGTTGATAAGATTAAAGAAAAAATTATTGAAACATCTTTATATTTATTTAATACTAATGGGATAACTCGCACATCCATACAGGATATAATGACAGCTACTGAACTACCTAAAGGATCTATTTATCGTAGATTCAAAAGTAAAGAAGAAATTGTCCTTGCTGCCTATGACAAAAGTGGTGAGATTATGTGGAGTCATTTTCATAAAGCAATGGAAAATAAAAAGACAGCAATCGATAAAATCCTTGCAATTTTCCTTGTATATCAAGATGCAGCTAATAATCCTCCTATTGCTGGAGGCTGTCCATTACTTAATAGCGCAATTGAAAGTACTGGAGTATTTCCAGAATTACAAAAAGCAGCAGCAAAAGGTTATGATGATACAGTAATGTTAATGGCTTCTCTCATAAAAGAAGGAATAGAGAAACAAGAACTTAAAGAAGATATAGATATTATATCGCTCGCTTCTTTTCTTGCATCTTCAATGGAGGGAGCTATTATGGCAAGTCGCGTATCTAACGATAATATACACCATCATTATTTTATTGAACAAATAAAACATCATCTTTTCACTTATTCTAAATAAGTGAGAACTTGCAGTGTTTCCATCCGATTTTTATAAACTTAAATTGAATACATACCCCTTATGAACAGTATCTTTTGTTTATGAGGGGTATTTGAATAGCTTTTTAGACGATATTCATGTTTCTTGTTGAACGGCTTTGTTATCGTTACTACAGAAAAAGCAATAAAGAATTACATATAAACCGATTTATATGTTTTAAGTGTTTCTATATTGGGTTTGTAAATCTACACAATAAGGTTTCATTGTATATAATAAGTGGAATAGAAGTTTAGTTAGATAAAATTCGGTAGTCGAATTTTTTTGCATAAAGCTGTATAATGCTTGTAACGAAAGGGAAATACAGGAAGGGATTTGTAATGAGTTACTATGGAAAAAGATAAACAACAATTAAGCGTTGAAGTTGCAAGATTATATTATCAATCAGATTATAGTCAGCAAGAAATTGCTAACAAATTAAATATTTCAAGACCGACGATTTCTAGATTGTTAAAGTACGCGAAAGAAAAAGGGTTTGTTCAAATTAGCATCGCCGATCCATTTGCGGATTTAGATAACGTTGGGAATTTACTGAAAGAAAAGTACAACTTGTTAGAGGCACATGTTGTATTTTCTCCAGTACCGGAATATGCAACGATTACAGAGTATATAAGTAAATATGCTGCTGAGTATATGGAAAAGACGGTTAAAAACGGTGATATTGTTGGTGTAAGCTGGGGAATGACGATGTATGAAATCGCTAGAAAAATCGTACCGCAACATGTAAAAGGGGTAGAGGTTGTCCAGCTAAAAGGTGGTATTAGTCATTCAAGTGTAAATACATATGCGAATGAGACGATAGCTTTATTTGCAGATGCTTTTCAAACGACGCCAAGAAATCTACCTCTTCCAGTTATATTTGATAATGCAGTGACAAAAGAATTAGTGGAGCAGGATCGACATATTCATCACATTATCGAAATGGGAAAACAAGCGAATATTGCAATTTTTACTGTAGGAACAGTGCGAGACGAAGCGTTATTATTCCGATTAGGTTATTTCGATAAGGATGAAACAAATTTACTCAAAAAACAATCGGTCGGTGACATTTGTTCACGTTTCTTTGATGGAGACGGAAATATTAGTAGCGAAGAAATCAATAAGCGTACCATTGGAATTGAGTTAGAGGAACTGAAATTAAAGAAACGCTCTATTTTAGTTGCAGGTGGTAATAGAAAAATAAAAGCAATTGATGGTGCGTTACGTGGCGGGTATGCAAATGTATTAATTATCGATCAGCATACAGCAAAAGAACTGTTACATTATCAAAAAGGTTAGAAATAAAAGGAGTTCTCAAAATTAACATATTGAGAACTCCTTTTATTTTGTTATGTATGAATGATAGGAGTCTTTTTTGAACACAAATTGCCTTTTTAAAAATAATTATGGATATGGAGATACATACTACCATTGTTAACATAGAAAATTTGATTATATAGGAAGTGTTCTTTGTTAGAATGCGCTTTATTTACTACAAGAAAATTCCTTTTAAAAAAGAATGAACAAAATTTCAAAAGTGTATTTACATTTGTTCAACTAAGAGTTAGAATGAAGTTGTTAAAAGATATGAGGAGTGAAGATAATGAACATTGCAAAGTTAATTGACCATACAATTTTAAAAGCTAATACTACTAAAGAAGATGTTATGAAAGTAATCGAAGAAGCAAAGGAATATAAATTCGCTTCTGTTTGTATTAACCCAACATGGGTAAAATTAGCGGCTGATGAACTAGCTGGACATGATGTAGACGTTTGTACTGTAATCGGTTTCCCATTAGGAGCAAGCACTACTGAAACAAAAGCATTTGAAACAAAAGATGCTATTGCAAAAGGTGCAACTGAAGTTGATATGGTAATCAACGTAGGCGCTTTGAAAGATGGCGACAACGAACTTGTTGAAAAAGACATTTATGAAGTAGTACAAGCAGCAAAAGGAAAAGCTCTTGTAAAAGTAATCATTGAAACTTGCCTATTAACAGATGAAGAGAAAGTACGTGCTTGTGAATTATCAGTAAAAGCTGGTGCTGATTTCGTAAAAACTTCAACTGGATTCTCAACTGGCGGAGCAACTGCTGAAGATATCGCATTAATGCGTAAAACAGTAGGACCAAACGTTGGTGTAAAAGCATCTGGCGGTGTTCGTACACGTGAAGATGCAGACAAAATGGTAGCTGCTGGAGCTTCTCGCGTTGGAGCAAGTGCTAGTGTTGCAATCGTATTAAATGATGCAAAAGGTGCTACAGATAACTACTAATCGATAAAAGCTTAAAGCAATAGATATACGTTTAAAGTATATCTATTGCTTTAATAATTGAAAAAAATGTAAGCGGATACGAATGGGAGGAAACGGCTTATGAAATACTTAATCGGTGTTTTTGGCCTCGTATTGATTTTAGGTATCGCTTGGCTTGCTAGTAATGATAGAAAGAAAGTCAAATATCGTCCAATCATAACGATGGTTATATTACAATTCATTTTGGGGTTTCTATTATTAAATACAAGTGTAGGGAATATATTAATTAGCGGAATAGCAGATGGTTTTGGAGAGCTATTAAAATATGCCGCTGACGGTGTGAATTTTGTATTTGGTGGATTAGTAAATCAAAAAGAGTTTTCGTTCTTTTTAAGTGTATTAATGCCAATCGTATTTATATCAGCCTTAATAGGTATTTTGCAACATATTAAAGTATTACCTATTATTGTGAAATCTATCGGTCTAGCATTAAGTAAAGTAAATGGAATGGGGAAACTAGAATCATATAACGCTGTTGCATCTGCGATTTTAGGACAATCTGAAGTATTTATTTCAGTTAAGAAACAACTAGGGTTATTGCCAGAGAAAAGAATGTATACATTATGTGCATCAGCAATGTCTACAGTTTCTATGTCTATCGTTGGATCATATATGGTGTTATTAAAACCACAATATGTTGTAACCGCTTTAGTGCTTAACTTATTCGGTGGTTTCATCATTGCTTCTATCATTAACCCATATGAAGTTACTGAGGAAGAAGATATGTTAGAAGTACAAGAAGAAGAGAAGAAGACCTTCTTTGAAGTATTAGGGGAATACATTATTGATGGATTTAAAGTTGCGATTACAGTAGCAGCTATGTTAGTCGGTTTCGTTGCTCTTATCGCATTCATTAATGCAGTATTTAAAGGTGTAATCGGTATTTCATTCCAAGAAATTCTTGGTTATGCATTTGCACCATTTGCATTTATTATGGGTGTACCTTGGCATGAAGCAGTTAATGCCGGAAATATTATGGCAACAAAATTAGTATCAAATGAATTTGTCGCTATGACAGATTTAGCACAAGGAAACTTTAATTTCTCAGATAGAACGACAGCGATTATCTCTGTATTCTTAGTTTCATTTGCAAACTTCTCTTCAATTGGGATTATTGCAGGGGCAGTTAAGAGCTTAAATGAAAAGCAAGGGAATGTAGTCGCAAGATTTGGTTTGAAATTACTATTCGGTGCAACATTAGTAAGTTTCTTATCAGCAACAATCGTTGGCTTATTATTTTAATAGATTTATATAATATAAAAAGGAATGGTGATTGTAATGAGAATGGTAGATATTATTGCAAAAAAACGTGACGGCAAAGAATTAACGACTGAAGAAATCAAATTCTTTATTAATGGATATACAGACGGAAGTATTCCTGATTATCAAGTGAGTGCGCTTGCAATGGCAATCTTCTTTAAAGATATGACAGATCGCGAACGTGCAGATTTAACGATGGCGATGGTTGAGTCTGGAGAAACGATCGACTTATCAGCAATTGAAGGAATTAAAGTAGACAAACATTCAACTGGCGGTGTTGGTGATACAACAACATTAGTATTAGGACCGTTAGTAGCTGCTTTAGATGTACCAGTAGCAAAAATGTCTGGTCGTGGTTTAGGACATACAGGCGGAACAATTGATAAATTAGAAGCGGTAGAAGGATTCCACGTTGAAATTACGAAAGAACAATTCATTGATATTGTAAACCGTGACAAAGTAGCTGTTATTGGACAAACAGGAAACTTAACACCTGCAGATAAAAAGATTTATGCATTACGCGACGTAACAGGAACTGTTAACTCAATTCCTTTAATCGCAAGTTCAATTATGAGTAAAAAAATTGCAGCTGGTGCTGACGCAATCGTACTTGATGTAAAAACAGGTGCTGGTGCATTTATGAAAACAGAAGAAGATGCAAAAGAATTAGCACATGCAATGGTACGTATCGGAAATAACGTAGGACGTCAAACAATGGCAGTTATTTCAGATATGTCACAACCTCTTGGATTTGCGATTGGTAATGCTCTAGAAGTGAAAGAAGCGATTGATACGTTAAAAGGTGAAGGTCCAGAAGATTTAACAGAATTAGTACTTGTATTAGGAAGTCAAATGGTCGTACTTGCGAAAAAAGCAAATACGTTAGAAGAAGCTCGTGAAATGCTAATTGAAGTGATGAAAAACGGAAAAGCAACTGCGAAATTTAAAGAGTTCTTAAGCAATCAAGGCGGAGATAGCTCAATTGTAGACAATCCAGAAAAAATGCCACAAGCAAAGTATGTAATTGATGTACCTGCAAAAACTTCAGGTGTTATTTCTAACATTGTTGCAGATGAGATTGGTATTGCAGCTATGTTACTTGGTGCAGGTCGTGCAACGAAGGAAGATGAAATCGATTTAGCAGTAGGATTAATGTTACGTAAAAAAGTTGGCGATGCAGTAAAAGAAGGCGAGCCTTTCGTAACAATCTACGCAAACCGTGAAAATGTAGAAGATGTAAAAGCAAAAATTTATGAGAATATTTCTATAGCTGAAACAGCAGTGGCTCCTAAATTAGTTCATACAGTTATTACTGACTAATCATCATTTCATTTACTTTGAGGGGGAAATAATATGGATAAGAAAAAATATATTGAAGAAGCAAACAAGATGTTATCGAAAGCGTATATTCCGTATTCTAAATTTCCTGTTGGCGCAGCGTTAGTTACGAAAGAAGGGAAAATCTATACTGGTTGTAATATAGAAAATGCTTCTTATGGTTTATGTAACTGTGCAGAAAGAACAGCAATATTTAAAGCGGTATCAGAAGGGGAGCGCGATTTTAGTTACTTAGTTATTACAGGAGAAACTGATGAACCGATTTCACCATGTGGTGCGTGTAGACAAGTAATTGCTGAATTCTGTGATCCGAAAATGCCTGTATTACTAACGAATGTAAAAGGTGATGAAAAAGAAGTGACTGTTGAGCAATTACTTCCAGGTGCTTTCTCAATAGAAGATTTAAAATAAGTTGAAAAGTGAACTGCACCTCCAGTTGTTAGACACGCATAACAATTGGAGGTGCAGTTTTTTTACTTTATATTGCGGTGAATTATTTACTGATATTTTGTCCCCTTTTTCATCAATTTATTATTTTACCACATGTGAAATTTTAAAAAATAAATATTAATGTAGTGTAAGTACAATATAAATTCCCAATTAATATTAAAAGATGATAGGCTATTTTTATAATTGAATTACCTTTCGTACTCTAAAAAACACCCTACCAACAAAGGTTCTCTATCAATATAAAAATCTATACTAATATGGTATAAATTTCATGCTCTATTAAGTATAGAAGGGGTTTATACGATGGGACAATTTCAAAGTAATTTTCAAAGCGCTACACAAATCGCAACGCAAATGAGGGCAGCTTCAGATACAATCCAAAGCGCAACAAATCGTTCTATAAAAAAGGCGACACGTACTACGCTTTCAGTTAATTCAAAAGCACAAGAAGTGAACCAACAAGTTTTAGATTTGACGAAACAATTTTCCACCGCCTTTCAACAAGCGGTCGATAACATTCATTCGGTAGCCAAAGAGTTTGAGAGAATGGATCACGAGCTTCACAATACTTTCCGCTAATATGACCACCTTCGTAAAGATAAAACGGTAGGAGGAAAAAAATGGATTGAGATATCAAAAACCAAATTAAACAGTTAAATCAAAAATTACGAAGTGTATTTGAAGAACAGGACCGAAATTAATCCGCGCTTCGAACTCAGGAACAAGCGGAAGCTGATTTTCACGAATTGAAAAATCGAAGCAACCGCTTATTTAACCGTATTTTAGAAACTTGGCACAACGATAAAGAGTTATCTCATTTCTTTATAAATATCCGTCACGAAGCACAACACATTGAGCGAAAACTTACATTGAATGCAAAAGATTGGAGTACATGGCCGGGGCACCCTAAATACAGTAAGGTTCCGGAAATTATAAGACTAGAAATGTTAGAACGTGAAGCAGTGGCTAGAGAAGCTTTGAAAAAATCAATAAAAGAGAGGTTACAATCCATTGAAAACAATAGTTAAAAATATAGGTGGTAAAAAGATAATAGCTACAGCAGAAGAACATTTAGGCCCTCAGATAGAAAAGTTATTGTATTTGCTAACTAAAGTAGAAGATAACAAATTAGTTGATAGATTTTCTATGCAAGTTGGTTGGTCTATTTTTGTTCTATCCAAACGTGAAGATGGGTATCATATTATTGCCCCAGATTATACAAAAAATCCATTTAAGGATACTACAGATGATCTAACAATTGCTTTATGGGTGCAATTAGAACAAGTACATTGTTTACGTCAGTTAAATATTGACGGTGAAACAATAAAGTTTAGCGATAAAATAGTGACTTCAAAAAATGTGTTACAACTAGATGAGGTTTATTTACAAAGAGCTAGGGATTGTGACAAAGGTGATTCTGGTTGGTATATCGGTCCTGTCGATGAAACAGAAGAAACTGACGGTGAATTAGAAGCATATTACGCATATCAGCTACTAAAAATTAGACCTTCAATTATTCAAGTTTTAGCCTTACCTTATGAATATCTGGTAGTTTTTGAGAAAGATAAAATCAAAGCCATTTTAGATGATAATGATGTCGATGTTTGGAATGGAGTTACAAACTAAGATTAGTTAAGTTCTAAAATAATTGAGAGGGCTTAACCGCATGAACTCAAAAATCCCGGAAATTCTAGGAATATTAGACGGTTATGAGAAAAGGGTAATTTTAGTAATTATAGAAACTGAAGCAATGGTTTAAATTAAGCTAGAAACTTACAGGATGGAAAATAATCAATAATGAATAAATTATAAAAGAGCATCCCACCATTAAAAACTGAACTGCACCCCAATTGTTAGACACAGTCTAACAATTGGAGGTGCAGTTTTTCTATGGTTAAATTCACAACTGATGAAAAAATATACATCGTTCAACGTTATTTGAACGGAAATGAAAGTTACCGAGAAATTAGTAAAGCTATTGGTATAAGAGACACCGTAATTTTGAAATGGGTAAACCAATATAAACAAAATGGCTTTTTATTTGAAAATAGGATGTAATATTTTATTCATATTCCGTTCATAAACTTTCCGTAAAATGATTGCAGCGAATATAGAAAGTTTACAACAGGAGGAATAGAATGAAGAAATTATATAATGCGGCATTTATTTACTTAATTATTGGTTTATTATCAGGTGTATTCGCAAGAGAGTATACGAAAGCACAAGGAATTAAAGGATCCACAATGTTGCAATTAGTGCATACACATGTATTAGTGCTCGGTTTTGTATTCTTTTTAATTGCTTTAGCTTTATGTAAAGTGTTTCATGTACAAGAAACAAAGAGCTTTTGTGCATGGTTTGTTGTTTATAATGTAGGAGTAATCTTTACTATTGCTACAATGCTATGGAGAGGTCTTCTACAAGTAAATGGAACTGACTTTTACGGTTTAAGCCATATGGCTGGATTAGGTCATGTTATTATAAGTATCGGGCTCGTTTGGTTTATGATTTTGCTCAAAAAGTCTTTTAAATAGATAGGAGTGGGAAGAGTATGATAGCACTTTTATCAAGTATTTTAGCGGTTTGTATGGCTGTTGGTGTCATGTTTCTGCGCTTTAAAGCAGCGAAAAAACCGGTAACGAAAAAGAAAATTATATTGCCGCCAATTTTTATGAGTACTGGAGCAATGATGTACTTTTTACCGGAATTCCGATTAACGTCGTTAGAAATAATAGAAGCAATTATTGCAGGGCTTATTTTCTCTGTATTTCTTATAAAAACAACGAAGTTTGAAATAAGAGACGAACAAATATATATGAAACCGTCAAAAGCATTTATATTTATTTTAGTCGGATTATTAGCTGTACGAGTAGCGTTGAAATCATATTTAAGTCAATCGATTGATTTAGCGGAGTTAAGTGGAATGTTTTTCTTACTTGCATTTGCGATGATTGTGTCGTGGAGAATTGCGATGTATCGCTCGTTTACTAAATTAAAAAAGACAATAAAAAGAGCTGGAATTTCTATATAGGAAATCCAGCTCTTTTTATGTTTTATTAGAATTCTTTAGCTCGGAACTCATTTGCTTAATTTTAAACGTATTTGAGCATCTTGTAATGCAGCAGGTGTAACGTTAAGACCATTTTGATCAACAATTTTTGTGTTTAATAAAATGGAATCTAAGCTTCCACGAAATGTTTGTGTATAGTTTTGGCGCAACATTTGTTGTTCTTGTTTTTCATCAACTGTTAATCCATTCGCTTTTTCTTTTTTTGACAATTCGTTAATACGGAATAAAATGTTTTTCATTTGTTTCACCTCTAGTTAAATTTAATTACATTAGCTACTTACTAATGTATAGTTATTGTAACCTATCTTTTAATAAGTGTCAATGTCTATAAAATGCTTTGTTTTGTATGTGTATGGATGAGAGAGGATGTAAATGAATACTAATACTTGAAATAGAAAAGATGCCAATATACAATACTGCGGTAGGGTATAAAGAGTTGTTGTTTTACATTATGAAAGTAATAAGTAAAAAGGAGTATGCAATAATGAATGCAGTAATTTCAAAGAAAGAAACAATCATCTCATATACGATTGCTATTTTATTTATTTTAGCTATGGTAACAGCTGGTGTGTTATTAAATGATCCGGAAGTCATTTTGCCGGAAATAGCAGCGATGGCAATTGCTTTATGGGCGTATCGTGAACCAGGATGGTTAAGACAACCAGAAAAAATCTTTATTGCACCGTCAATAACAGCTGTTATTGGTTTTGCAGTGAATCAAATGGATATTTTCTATATAGGAAAAGTTAGCTTAACACTTATATTAATGATGTTGTTTTTATGTGTTATTCAATCCAATTTAGCACCATCCATTGCGACAGGTTTATTACCGTTAGTAACAAATGCGACGGAATGGTCATTTGTTATCGCGGTATTTGCTTTAACATTTATTTTAATGATAGGTGTTCTTATATTTAAATTGAACAACGGTATTGAGCGAAAAGTGCAAATACAGTATAAATATATGACTGTATTTCTAATACTAAATTTCGTATGGATTAGTTTATGCTGGATAACTGGTTATGAACAATTAGTAGTTATTCCACCAATATTAGTTGTCGTGTATGAATCACTTCAAAAGCCGATGTACAATGAAAAAATGGCTTTTAAACAAATAGTCGTATTAACTGCATCTGCAACTGTTGGAACAATATTGTACTTTGCGATTGATTCATGGATTGTAGTCACTTTATTAAATATGATATTAATGCTTATTTTATTAAAAATTGTTGGTGTACGTATTCCAGCAGTGTATGCATTTCCATTATTGCCGCTCGTATTTCCAGATGGAATGATAAAGATGTTACCAGTAGCTTCATTTGTTGCGGGAGTATTTTTATTTGGTGCAGTACTACTGTATAAAAAGTGGAAGATGAAGCAAAAGGGCATGGCAATGTAGATAGAGTAAAGATAGCTTTTAATTAGTAAAATAAATAGACACCTGTGAGTGTCTATTTATTTTATGAAAAATTTAGTTTAATTCATTTAAGTAATGAACAAGTTCCGATGCTTTAGAGAAAAATGGAGAATGATCAGCTTCTAAAGTAATAATTTTCTTGCAAGGTGTTTCTGTATTCATTAGGCGTTGAAAATCAATTGGAATCGCTCTATCTAGAGTCGTTTCAATATAAATGCGATCTATGGCTCCAAAGTTTTCTTCAGATATTTTCAGCTCTTGTTGGAAGGGTCCTAGTGGTTGAGGACGCATTTGATTAAAAGATGCTTCTTTAATAGAACCGTCTTCTGTAGCATTTAAAAATGTTTGTTCAATTAGATTAGGTATAAGTTCAGCAGTCAAGTCATTTTCATTTATAGTGAATTGCGGGCCATCTTCTCCGTCTAATTTACTACCAAGACTTTCTCCATTTCGTGGTAAGAAAGCACAAAGATATACTAATTTATCGATTTTATTTGGTATAAGTTCAGCAGTTTGAGTAATAACGATTCCACCCATACTATGTCCAACAAGAATAACCTTTTCATTTTGTTGATTTATATTAGCTGTTACTGCATCAACATAGGAATCTAACGTTATATTTTGTGAAGGAGTTGTATCTTTCCCACTTCCAGGTAAGTCTAGTGTAATAACAGTGTGACCTAAAGCCTCTAGTTGAGGTTTTACTAATTCCCATGCCCATTCACCTTGCCATGCTCCATGTACTAAAATGTAAGTACTCATTTAATCAACACTCCTCTAGGGTATATAAGTTTCATCTATTTGTAATATTGATGATGTATACTCAGTGTAAATGAAGTGGTTTCATAAATATAATGAAGGTTATTTATAGATGATATAAATATATTTTATATAAGGAGAACAGAATGAATGTTTTTGATTTTAAAGTCTTTACATATGTGGCTCGTTTAAATAGTATTAGTCTGGCAGCAAAGGAATTACATATGACACAGCCAGCAATAACCCATATTATTAACAAATTAGAGAAACGATATGCTATAACGTTATTTGATCGCTCTAGACAAGGAACGATTCTAACTGAAAATGGCAAAGAATTTTTAGTTGGTGTGAATCGACTTCTAATGGAGTATGAAAAACTTGAGGAAACAGCTTTCCAGTTGAAGAATAAAAGCTTGTATAAAATTGTACTAGCTACGTATCCTTCCGTTACTGTATATTGTTTGGCGGAGTGTATTCAACTAGGGAATATTGATCATAGTCAATATGTACTTGCAGTTCGAGAAGGAAGCTATCAAGAAGTGTTAGATTGGCTATCATCAGGTAGTGCAGATTTTTCTATTTCTATAAAAGAAAATTTAATACAAGGATTTCATTATGATGTCATTGGTGAAGATCCGTATGTTATGGTTTCTTCAAAAAAAGTTCCGCCTAACCTTACTATTAATGATATAAAAAATTATTCTTTTATTATGCCGCTTTCTGATTGCAAAGAAGTGCTCGAACCGTATTTGATGAAAAATGAAATAACAGTTAATAAAGTGATGGAGTCAGAATCAATTAGTTCAGCATTAGCACTTACTATACAAGTTAATGGCATAACAATCGTTCCGTTATCAGGACTACATAAGCAAATTATTCATGACTTCATTGTACAGCCGATAGAAATTACAATTCCACGACAACTTATTATGCAATGGTCACCTAAAAAAGAGAATGACCCGCTGTTTCTCGCGTTTGTTAAGAATTTATTAGCTCAACTACAGCAAAAGAAAAAATGAATATAATATTACAAAAGATAAGCTCATTTCACTAGAGCTTATCTTTTGTATGTATTACCAATAAAGAGCAGTATCATAAAATCCGATTAAAATAAGGAGAAAACCAGCTATACGCTGAATGCTATTTCCTATTTTCCTGCTCTTCTTTAGTAATGCCCCGTTTAATCCCAGATAGGAGATGAAGGACATTAATACGACGATAGGAAGAGCAGTTCCTATCGAAAAGAACGTTGGAAACAAGTACCCGTAATTAAATGATAAAGATAAAGGGATTAACGTTCCAAAAAATAGAACGAACATAGTCGGACAAAAAGCTAAGGAAAAGAAGAATCCGAGTAAAAATGAACCAACTTCATTTTGATTTCGTATAAATTTAATCGAGAAGAAATATCTTCTTTTTATAATACCTGACAACAGTAGCCCCATTAAAATTAATAAGGGTCCCATCATTTTTCGTAACCATGGAAAATACAAAGTCAATATTTGCTGAATCTCTTTTCCTAAAAACCATACTAATAGTCCAAGCGTCGTAAAAGCCATTATTTTTCCTAAAATGAATAAAAGTATATGTTTCCATACATGTTCCTTTTGTAAAGATTGGTTGCTATAAAGTGTAATAGCACTAATGTTTCCTGTTAATTGGCAAGGAGCAAGGGTACCTACTATGCCTAATAAAAACGAAAATAAAAGAGGTACAGATTTCGTAGCATTCGCGGCATCCATTAAAGGAGACATGAGTTGATAGCTCCATTCACTAATTGTTGAAAACACGTTATATTCACCCTTCTACTTAAATTGGAATGTTCCTTCATTAGCAATCTGCTTCCACGTATTACCCTCATCTGTAGAGAGGAATACATTTGATTTCATTGTAGCAAATACGATTTCGGCTGAATTTTGAGGGTTTTGTGAAATATACATAATTGCATCTTTAGAATCTAAAGGTGGAATTTGTATGTTTGTTTCTTCATTTGTAGCAATGGATTTCTTCGTTACGATTTGCTTATTGATAGGCGCATAAATAACATCTTCATTACTTAATGTAATTGCGGTCGATTCAAGTGATTTAGCGAATATTTCAAACGTATTTCCGTAATCTGTAGATAAGTAAACACCATCTTTAGTACTTACCGCGACTACACTAGATTGATCTGGATGTACTGAAAAGGAGTGGATTGCACTTGAAAGCCCCTTCAATTTACTAGTTTTCCATTCTTGTCCATTGTTCGTACTGAAGTAAAAACCTTGTTGCAATTTAGAATTTGGACGTTCATTGTATAAATAAATTGTTTCCGTATTATATCCGACAGCAAGGTTATGAAAATCAGATTCTCCATAAAAAGCTAGCTTTTCGAGAGTATTACCACCATCAGAACTTTTCATTAATCCTAAAGGATTTTTTAAATTTGCTCCTGGTTCAGGATGACCGCTGGCAAAGAACCCGTTCTTCGTTGCCTGAAAGCCCATATAATCATGTAGTCCAGTTTTAGCTTCAAGCCATTTGCCATTTTGATAAACTTTTATCCCGCTATGAGTGGCGATAGAAACCCCAGACATATTTCCTGCATAGCCAATTCCGTGAATGTGCTCGATTTTTCCAGATGTAATTTCTTTATAGAAGTCTTGCGGACTCGTATTTGCTGTTTCTATATTTTTTGGTTGAGATTGCGCCGTTTCTTTTTTCACTGGTGCTGTTTCGACGTTGCTAGAACATCCTGAAATTATTAATAAAGAAGTAATTGCTAACCCTGTTGCTACATAATGTTTCAAAGTTATGGCTCCTTTCCTATATATGAGATTTTAAGTATATGGAATAAATATCAAGAAATTGTGGAGTGGTATGCATAATTTAGCGTGGAAGAGGCCCGAGTAATGAAAATTCTCCTTTCGCTATGAGTATAATTAATTGACGAAAAATTATAACAATAATAGAATAAATTGTATTGATGATTAGTTTCACAAGCATACATAGAACACTAGGGGGATTATTATGAAATCAACATTTTTTGCTCAAAATAGAGAAAGACTAACGAAAACATTACCTGATGAATCCGTTACGATTTTATTTGCGGGACAAGCACCGCATATGTCAGCTGATGCACATTATAAATTTGTACCGAATCGTAATTTTTACTACTTAACGGGAATCGATGAACCAAATGTTATTTTTATGCTGAAAAAGTTTGGGAATAGTGTAGAAGAGACACTTTTCATTGAAAAATCAGATCCAGTAATGGAAAAATGGGTTGGGAAGACAGTTTCTAGCGAAGAAGCAGAGGGAATTTCAGGTATAAAGAAAGTTGTATATTTAGATAGCTTTGAAAAGACAATGTCAAATATACTTTTTACAGAAAATGCGAAGCATCTATATTTAGATATAGAACGTCGTGATTGGAATGGTACGGAGACAAAAACATTAGCATTTGCTAAACATGTAAGAGAAAAATACCCACACGTAACAATTGGTAATGTATATCCGAACATTTGTGAATTACGAGTATTTAAAACAGAGGAAGAAATTGAAATTATTAAAGAAGCGATTGCTGTAACGAAAGATGGTATTTACAATGTGTTAAAAAATGCAAAAGCAGGCATGATGGAGTATGAATTAGAAGCTCAATTTGATTTTACACTGAAATCATCTGGCATTAAGCACCATGCGTTCAATACAATTTTGGCGAGTGGGAAAAATGCTACAGTTCTTCATTATGAAGATAATGATGCACAAATTCAAAATGGTGACTTAGTATTACTAGATTTAGGTGCTCAAAAAGACTACTATAACGCTGATATTAGTTATACATTCCCGGCAAATGGAACATTCTCTAGTCGTCAAAAACAAATTTATAATATTGTATTAAAAGCATTAAAAGAAACAACAGCGCTTATTAAGCCAGGATTAAAGTTCGCTGCATTAAATGAGCATACAAAAAAGGTACTGGCAGAAGAGTGTAAAGCAATTGGTTTAATTCAAGAAGATGAAGAGTTATCAAAATACTATTATCATGGTGTCAGCCATTTCCTTGGTTTAGATACACATGATGTAGGAACATATAAAGATAGAGTGTTAGAAGAAGGTATGGTTATAACAATTGAACCTGGTCTTTATATTGAAGGAGAATCAATTGGAATTCGTATTGAAGATGACATTCTTGTAACGAAAGACGGGTATGAAAACTTGTCAAAAGATATCATTAGGGAAGTTGAAGAAATTGAAGAATTTATGAGTGTAAATAATGAACATGTAAAAGGAAACCAAGCTGTAGTTAAATAATAAAAGAGTCATCACTAATTTATTTGAACTTTATCTCGAACCGTGGACAATTAAAAAATCCATGATTCGGGATAGGGTTCTTTTCTTCGAAATACTAATCTTTAATTATTAATCCTAATAAAGTAGCAAACTGAACAGCTTGATATGTTGATACTTTACATCCTCTTAAATCGTTCACTGAAACTGTAAGTGTATCAAAGGTAGAAGAACTAATATCTATCCCCTTCAGTGATGTCTGATCAAAATTAGCTTCATCAAGACTACATAATTGGAATTCAACTTTTTTAAGTTTACAGTCAAAAAAATCTGCATTATTTAATGAAGTTTCATTGAAGATGATTTTTTCTAGTTTGGAATTTCCAAATGCTGCTAAATTCAAAATTGAATTCTCAAATTTAACATTTCCTAAGCTAGATTCTGTGAAATTTACTCCGATTAATTTACTGTTTTTAAATTCGACTCTGTGAACAGAAGAATTGCTTAAATTAACATTTGATAAATCACAGTTTTCAAAACAAACATCTGTAATATCAATATTGCTAAAGTCTGTATTAGTAAACTTACAGTTTTTTATCACCGCATCATATAATCGCACTCTATCTACACATTCATTTTCGAAAGTGGAGTCTATAATTTCACACACTTCCAATGTTGGATCTTCTTCATAAAAAATATCTTGAAAATTCTTTGAAGATAACTCTGGTGAAATTTTTGGTCTATCAATTTTCATCGTATATCAATCCTCTTCTATTTGATATATTTGTGTAATTTGAGTCTATTGTCTTCTTGTAAGGAACATTAGTTCTTATTATACAAAAATGTAAGTTCTTTTGTGAAGAGCATTTTAGCTACATTTTTCTTATTTAATAATAGCAGTGTTATTGTTTCTTAAGAAATAACGTCAAAACAAATACGAGAACGGCTAGTATAGTCGCTACAAGGAAAATATTTTGTATTTCTAAAATATTCGCCTCTTGTAATGTCTCCGCTTTTAGTAATCTTCCAATTAGCTTACGTAAGATCTAATTACATCTCCTTATTTTCTTGAAAATCAACTTCTATAATGATTTTGAAAAAGAAAAAGGAGGGATTTTCCATGAAGCGATTTGTATTAACAGCCGTTACAGTCTCTGTAATATTTTTAATTGCTGCCTGTTCTGTGACGACAAATATAACAAATGATCATAAAAATATGAATGATAAAAAAACACTACAGACTGAAACAGCTACAACACCATTGAAAGTTGAAAACGGACCAGAAGTTACTTTAATAGCGAAAGAAGAAAAGCAAAAATTAAGTAACGGTGTTATTGTTCCAGTCTGGACATTTAATGGCTCATCTCCTGGTTCAGAAATTCGGGTGAAAAAAGGTGAAAAGGTGAAAGTGACATTAAAAAATGAATTATCTGCACCAGTATCTATTCATTGGCATGGATATCCTGTCCCAAATAACATGGATGGAATTCCAGGCGTGACACAAGATGCAGTTGAACCAGGAAAAAGTTTCACTTACGAATTTGAAGCGAACGTACCAGGAACGTACTGGTATCACTCGCATCAAGATTCTGTAAATCAATTAGATAGAGGTTTGTATGGAGCGCTCATTGTAGAAGATACAAAGGAAAAATATGATAAAGATTACACATTAATGTTGGATGAATGGGTTACAGATAAAGAAGAAATGAATAAGCAGTTAAAAGAAATGACAAAAGGGCAAATAGGTAATAAATCTAAAGGTAATGAAAATGGGGAAAAGAATGATGATAAGAACGGCATGGATCATTCTGATATGAACATGGGCAGTGATAAAAAAGACTCTAGTAATATGGAAGGAATGGACCATGGAAATATGAAGATGGAAGGTCATGATATGAGTATGTACGATTTATTCACAATCAATGGAAAAAGCGGTGATTTAGTAGCGCCATTAAAAGTGAATAAGGGAGATAACGTTCGTCTTAGACTCGTCAATGCTGGTTATCTATCACATGATATACATGTTCATGGCCATGATATAAAAGTAATTGCGACAGATGGTCAACCAATAAACGATCCAAAAGTTATAAAGGATAAAGTAATTTCAATCGCACCGGGTGAACGTTATGATATTGAATTTACTGCTAATAATCCTGGGAAATGGTATGTTGAAGACCATTCGAAAAATAAAGGTGCAAAAGGAATGAAAGCTGTTATTGAGTATGATGGCAGCAAAGAGATGAAAGATAAAACAGACGAAAAAGAAAAATTACCGAAAGTAGATATAATGAAATATGGTACTAAAAAATTAGGTAGTTTCACGTTAAATCAAGAGTATACTGCCACATATAATATGGACTTAAATACGCAAATGAATGGAAATGAAATGGTATATACAATTAACGGAAAGGTATTTCCGGATATTGACCCAATTCAAGTGAAAAAGGGTGATTTAGTAAAAGTGAGATTGGTAAATCGTTCTAAAATGGATGATCACCCAATGCATTTACACGGACACTTTTTCCAGGTGTTGAGTAAAGATGGAAAACCGATAGAAGGTTCTCCAATTGTAAAAGATACATTGAACTTAAAACCGGGTGAAGAATATGAAGTAGCCTTTGTAGCAGATAATCCGGGCGATTGGATGTTCCACTGTCATGATTTACACCATGCTTCAGCTGGGATGGTAACAGAAGTAAAATATACAGATTACAAATCGGATTATGTTCCAAACCGAAACATTCCTAATAAGCCAGAGTAATATTAAGCAGTTATCCTATGGATAGCTGCTTATTCATTTTTGTTGCAAGTACTAATGTATATGTTGGTTATGCCCAGGTGAAGGTGCAGGAGTATGATCTGGGAATGTCGTAAATACGGCAACGATAATTACTACACTAATTGAAAGTAATAACAAAAAACGCTGTTGGATAAAAGTAGAAAAGTTCTCCGATAACAATTGAATCACACAGGACATAGTAATCGTTATAGTAAGTAAAAGGCTAATGAACAATATACTATGAGCTTGTTGAGCGTTTAACATTTCTGTAATCATTGCTCCCATCATACTTGCCATTAATCCAGAGAACATTCCTTCTAAAGCAGTATATAGGTGAAAACGTAGACCGATTAAGAAACCGATAAAACCACTAATTAAAATAGCAAGCAAAGTAGAATATAGTAATTCCCCCTTAAAGAGAATGCCTAAGTAAAAACCAATACTTAAACCAATACTCATACTAAAAGACATAATAAATACCATATACTCCATTAGGGTACCCTTACGTTTAGAAATATAGGATGTAATAAGAATCGAAGTACAGCAAAGTGTTAAGGTAGTTAACGTATAAGCAAACATTATGATACCTCCTTGTCCTATCGTTCATTTCATCATATGTTTATATGGAGGGTACTTATGCTTATTAATATCTGCATATTATCTGCACAATTTCATAGATGTAAGCAAAGGAACGCTTGATTTTTTAGGGCGTCTTTTTTAATTATAAGCATGTGAAAGAAATTGTTATATTATGAGTTTCTATTGTGAAGCCATAAAGAATAAGCGTATAATATTATAGGTCTCACATTTGCGAGACAAACCGCGAATGATAAATAAGATTGTTGTTTTATCATCGCTTCTAAACATATAGACAATGAAAGTAACACTGGAATACAGATAGGGAGTTATAAAATGAAATTAATTATTGCCGAGAAACCAGATCAAGGGTTGGCTCTTGTTTCACAGTTTAAATATCGCCGGAAAGATGGATATTTAGAAGTAGAAGCGAATGAGTTATTTCCAAATGGAGCGTACTGTACATGGGCAATTGGTCATTTGACGCAGTTATGTAATCCAGAGCATTATCACGCAGAGTGGAAAAAATGGTCACTTAATACGTTACCGATGATTCCAGAGCGTTTTCAATTTGAAGTAACAAAGTCGAAGTATAAACAGTTTAACGTTGTGAAACAGCTGTTACATAATCCACAGGTAACAGAAATTATTCACGCAGGCGATGCTGGGCGTGAAGGGGAACTGATCGTACGAAATATTATTAATCTTTGTAACGTGCAAAAGCCGATGAAGCGTCTATGGATTTCGTCTTTAACGAAGCAAGCTATTTACCAAGGGTTTAAAAATCTACTTGATGAAGCAGATACAATTAATACGTATTATGAGGCGTATACAAGGTCATGTGCGGACTGGGTCGTTGGTATGAATGCATCACGTGTTTTTAGTATTTTGCTAAAGAAAAAAGGAATGAATGATGTATTTTCTGCTGGTCGTGTCCAGACACCAACGTTAGCATTGATTGTAAAGCGAGAGAAAGAAATTGAAAACTTTAAGTCAGAGCCTTTCTGGGAAGTGTTTGCAACCTTTAATATAGAAGGAAAGAAATATGACGGAAAATGGGAAAAGGATAATGAATCCCGCTTAAAAGACCCTGATATGGCGAATAAAATTGCGGCATTTTGCCAAGGGAAACCGGCTGTTGTGAAGGAAATGAAAACGGAGCGTAAAGAGTTTCAGCCGCCGCTTTTATTTAACTTATCATCACTGCAAGCAACGGCAAATAAAGCCTTTAAGTTTTCACCGAAAAAGACGCTTGATATAACGCAAGCACTATATCAAAAAGGGATTGTTTCTTATCCACGTTCAGATTCTAACTATGTTACACAAGGAGAAGCAGCGACGTTCCCTGATATTTTACAGAAGTTAAGTCAGTTTGATGAATATAAAGGCTTATTACCGGCTCCGGTTGAATCCATTATGAATAACAAGCGTTATGTAAATGAAAAGAAAGTAACAGATCACTACGCAATTATTCCGACAGAGCAAGTTACAAACCCAAGCAGACTCTCAGGTGATGAAAAGAAAATATACGATATGATCGTAAGAAGGCTTATTGCAGCTCATTATGAAGTTGCAATCTTTGACTATACAACGATTGTAACGCTTGTAGATGAACGTGCTGAATTCATTTCAAAAGGAAAACAGCAAATTCAAGAAGGTTGGCGTAAAGTTATTTTCCAAGACGATAAAGATGACGAAACCATTCTTCCAATTGTAGCTGAAGGCGAAGAAGGAAAAGTTGTAAAGGTGAAAGTGAAAGAAGGAAAAACACAGCCACCGAAGCGCTATACAGAAGGACAACTTATTACGTTAATGAAAACAGCTGGTAAGTATTTAGAGAATGAAGAGCTGGAGAAAGTATTAAAGAAAACAGAAGGTTTAGGTACGGAAGCGACTCGCGCAGGTATTATTACGATGCTGAAAGACCGTAAGTATATAGATGTAAAGAAAAACCAAGTGTATGCGACTGATAAAGGAAAAGTATTAATTACCGCAATTGGTGATAAAATACTAGCTTCACCAGAAATGACTGCGAAATGGGAACAACGTCTTGCGGAAATTGGTGAAGGTACAGCTTCACCAGCTACATTTATGGAACAGACGAAAAAGCTATCAGCTAAAATTATTGAAGATGCAGTGGAAATGTCTGAGAAGTGGGATTTCACTGGACTACATGTTGAATCGATTGAACGAAAAGGATCGAAATTTACAACGGGTAAAAAGGTTGGTAGCTGTAAAAAATGTGATGGCGATGTAATTGATAAGTCAACGTTTTACGGTTGTTCTAACTATAATACAACGCAATGTGATTTCACCATTTCAAAGAAGATATTAAGTAAAACAATTTCGCAAAAGAATATGACAAAGCTCTTAAAAGGTGAAAAGACTGACTTAATTAAAGGCTTTAAAAAGGGCGAGAAAACGTTTGATGCGAAATTAGAGTGGAAAGATAATAAGATTAATTTTGTATTTGAGAATTAATTTGTTAAAAGAGCATGACATAAAACTGTCATGCTCTTTTGTTTTTCTTTTATATAAAATTTAACGATAAAAAAAATCCTTTAAATAATAATTTTTTATTGTAAAACGATAAAACTTGTATTAAAATCAAAATCATAATAAATGAGTGAGGTGCTTTTGTTAAAAGGTAACAACCTTATTTTTTAAATTAGAGGAGGTATAACTATGAACATTAACAATTTGATTGTTAAAAATATGGATAACCCCCATGAGTTGGAGAAGATGTATAGAAAAGATCCGAAAGCTTTTAAAAAAGCATTCTCACAAGCATGGGACCAAAATCCTGATTCCCAGGTTCTAGCTGCTTGGTATGAAAGGTTGCATTTCAAGGAGAAAGTAAATAAAGAAAAAACATCTTTGTTTCAAAAAGGTTTCTTATTCATGGGCCTTTTAGCTATTCTGGCCGGCATAAGCACCAGGATCATTTTCCACTTTGTTGAGCAGGAAGCAATTGCTCCAATTAACTTGGCTTTTGGTGTAATTCCCTTTATTGCTGCTTATTTTGTTTACAATAATACTCCGAAAAAAAGTATTATTTATTCCCTTGCAGCGTTGTTCCTAATTTCCGGGTATTATCTTAATACGCTGCCAGTAAATTATAAAGACAGTACCATACTTGCGTATTTACATCTTCCTATATTTTTATGGGTCTTAGTAGGGCTTGCATTTACAGGAAATGAATATTCAAAAGGCAGTACAAGATTAGCCTATATTAAATTTAATTTAGAATATTGTCTTCTCTACGGGAGCATGGCAGTGAGCGGAATGATACTTGCGGTATTCACCATGCGTTTATTTAGCTTTGTTGACTTAGATATAGGAGAATTCTATTTTAGTAATGTTGTTTTATTTGGAGCAGCGGCTCTCGCTATTGTGACTGCATACTTAGTATCAATGAATCTTAAGCTTGCTAAAAATATTACACCATACATATCTAAAATTTTTAGTCCTCTCGTCCTGATTACGTTGCTTATCTATCTTATAACGGTAATTTGGGTCGGGAAAAATCCATTCTTGGATCGCAATTTCCTAATGGCCTTCAACGGAATATTGCTTGGCGTATTGGCTGTTACTATATTTTCTATCGTTGAGAGTGACTCGGACGAGAAAAAGAACATTTCAGATTATATAAATTTTTCCTTAATTGTTCTGGCGCTTATTATTGACACTGTCGCATTGTCAGCCATAGTATTCAGACTTTCTTCTTACGGGATTACACCTAATAGACTTGCTGTTTTAGGAGTAAACATACTGATTTGGGCAAATCTCATTTGGATTATGTTTGCCTATATGCGTTTCTTGCAAAATAAATCAGGACTAAAAGCTATCCAAGATGCCGTTACGAAGTATTTGCCAATATACGGACTTTGGGCAGCTTTCGTTATATTTACGTTTCCTATCATTTTTAATTAGAAAGGATCTGTTAATGCGGGAGTGGTGAGGGCTAATAATCATTGGGGGATTAACAAAACCCCCAATGATTAAAGTTTCACTTTATTACAATTGGTATTATTACGTTTGTAGTTTCGGTAATTTCATTTGTATTGATAAATAAGAAGCAAGTGTTGTATGTAATCTTTCCATAATAAAAACCGTCCCAAAATGGGACGGTTTTTATTATGCGTATTGCCGTTTTTTCTTAATAAGCAACAAAACTTGTGAAACAAAAGCTAGTACCGGTAACTCAATCAACGGTCCAATAACGAGTGCAAGTGCGATAAGAGGCTCGTCTGGAAAAGCTGTTACAGCGATAGCGAGTGCAACAGGTGAGTTTCTTGCTAACGTTGTTAAGCTTAGACTTACTGTATCTTTGTAAGATAAATGCATGATGCGCCCGATAAATTGTCCTAGTAAAAAATTAATGATGAAGAACAATAGAACAGGAACGAGTAATAATAAAACGACATTCATATTTTGCAGTAAATATTTACCTTGTGATGCAAACATCGCTATTATTGCTAAACTTAAAAATACAATTTGAGCAGAGCTG
This sequence comes from Bacillus cereus group sp. Bce041, assembly GCF_052646455.1. Lineage (NCBI taxonomy): Bacteria > Bacillati > Bacillota > Bacilli > Caryophanales > Bacillaceae > Bacillus > Bacillus cereus group sp. Bce041. The sequence goes on along the minus strand of NZ_JBQXON010000002.1, from coordinate 55,621 downwards.
AAAAACGGAATGAGTTTATTCTCGAGAGTTTCAGCTTTTTTCATTTTATTCATAATGAATTTTGTAACGTGTGCAAGTATAAATGGTAAGACGATTACGATAACAATACTTTCTACTAAAACAGAAACCGCTACAGTTTTCATGACACCAGCAAATAAAAATAAATAAATTGGAAGGAGTAGTACTTGCAAAATTAAATTTACAGGTAAAATTGCAGTAGAAAGTGCTACATTTCCTTTCGCTATTTCAGTAAAGATTAAGTACCAATCTGTGCATGGAGTAACCATTAACATTATAAATCCAACCCAAAGTGCTGGATGATCTGAAAGAAATAGTGCTCCTAATCCCCAAGCGAGTAAAGGTGTCCATAAGAAGTTAATAGTAAGACTTGTTCCAGCAAATTTTAAATTACGAAATCCGTTTTTTATTTCTTTTAATGGGATGCTGAGGAATAATCCATATAGCATGAAAAATAAGAAGGGGACAATAAACTGGTCTGAATACGTATGTATCATATTAAATTGTCCGAGTACGATGCCGCATGTAACAGCAAAAAGAATAATAAAAGTTTGAATCTTTTCTATAGTGCTCATGAATAAATCCTTTCTATATATGAATTTTCCTCTCTAAGTTTATTATACAAGTAATAAAGATGTATTTGGTGTTCAATTGTATTTTAGTTAATATTTTTGAATTGAGATTTTATTTTTTATTAAAAGTTACTTGACTAAAGTAAGTGACTATATTACAATCACTTACATAAGGTAATTAAATAACAAAAAGTTTTGATAGCTTAACTTAAGGTATCTATTGGAACTTTTTCTTAGAATAAGAATTTTTATGATGATGAATAATGAATATGAAAAGAAAGATTAGGTGAAGAAAATGGGACTATTTAGCTCATTATTTGGTAAAAAAGAAGAAAATACGAATGTAGAGGGGAATAAAAAAATGTCAAAAGTATTATTTGTAAAAGCAAACGATCGTCCAGCGGAGCAAGCAGTTAGTTCAAAAATGTATGAAACATTTGTAAGTACTTATAAAGAAGCAAATCCAAATACAGAAATTACGGAATTAGATTTATTTGCATTAGATCTTCCTTATTACGGAAATATCGCGATTTCAGGTGGATATAAACGTAGCCAAGGCATGGAGTTAACTGCTGAAGAAGAGAAGGCAGTTGCTACAGTAGATCAATATTTAAATCAGTTTTTAGAAGCTGATAAGGTTGTATTTGCATTCCCATTATGGAACTTTACAGTACCAGCGCCATTAATCACATATATTTCATACTTATCTCAAGCTGGAAAAACGTTTAAATATACAGCAAATGGCCCAGAAGGTTTAGTTGGTGGTAAAAAAGTAGTTGTGTTAGGTGCTCGTGGTTCAGATTACTCTTCAGAGCAAATGGCTCCTATGGAAATGGCAGTTAATTACGTAACAACGGTACTTGGATTCTGGGGAATTACAAATCCAGAGACAGTTGTAATTGAAGGACACAATCAATATCCAGATCGTTCACAACAAATTGTTGAAGAAGGTCTAGAAAACGTTAAAAAAGTAGCAGCAAAATTTTAATTCATGATAGTAAATGGAAAAACCAACATGGATGACCATGTTGGTTTTTTAGTCTATTTTTCATGTTAAAAAATGTATATTTATAAAATAAAAGAAAAGTTCGAAAATAGTATTGCAAAATATTATATAGCAAACTATAATGAGTTCAAGAATAGTTGATACTTAAATTAAATATTCAGAAAATTCAATTAGTTAAAATTGGAAAATGAGATAAGGAAACTTGAATGGGGGTTATATTATGGCGAATAAAGTACCGTTTTCGTTCATAGTAGTTATTGGATTAATGTTATTTGCACTATTTTTTGGAGCGGGAAATTTAATTTTCCCAGCGATGCTTGGTCAATCAGCAGGAGAGAATGTATGGATTGCTAACGCTGGATTTTTAGTAACTGGTGTTGGATTACCATTACTAGGTGTGCTAGCATTTGGTTTTTCAGGTAAAGATGATTTGCAGTCGTTAGCTAGTCGTGCTCACCCAGTGTTTGGGATTGTGTTTACAACAGTTTTATACTTAGCGATTGGTCCGTTATTTGCAATACCGAGAACAGGAAATGTTTCTTATGAAATTGGTCTTAAACCGTTTATGCCAGAAGGAGTAGGTTCTACACCTTTAATTCTTTTCACAATTATATTCTTTAGTATCACTTGTTTTTTTTCGCTAAATCCCGCGAGAATTGTCGATATTGTTGGAAAAATCTTAACACCAATTAAGTTGACTTTCATCGGTATTTTAGTAATCGTTGCTTTTATACATCCGATTGGAGATATGCAAGCACCAGTGGAAGCTTATACATCACATGCATTCTTTAAAGGATTCCAAGAAGGATACTTAACGATGGATACGCTTGCATCATTCGTATTCGGGATTATCATTATCAATGCTATTAAAGAAAAAGGTGCGAAAACGAAAACACAAATTATGGTCGTTTGTGCAAAAGCGACAATTATTGCAGCATCTATTTTAGCAATTATCTATACAGCACTTTCTTATATGGGTGCTTCAAGTGTTGCAAAGCTTGGACATTTAGAGAACGGCGGAGAAGTATTAGCAAAAGTTTCTAACTACTATTTCGGATCATATGGCGGAGTATTATTAGGATTAATGATTACAGTAGCTTGTTTAACAACTAGTGTGGGACTTGTATCAGCATGTTCTTCATTCTTCCATAAGTTATTCCCAAATGTTCCTTACAAAGCAATTGCAATCACGCTATGTGTATTTAGTGCAATTGTTGCAAATGTAGGATTAACACAGTTAATCGCAGTTTCTGTTCCAGTATTAACAGCAATTTATCCACTAGCAATCGTATTGATTTTCTTAACATTCTTCCATTCATTATTCAAAGGAAGAGCTGAAGTTTATCAAGTGAGCTTAATCGTAACATTTATCATCAGCTTATTCGATGGATTAAGTGCAGCTGGAGTTAACATTGAAGTAGTAAGCCAAGTGTTCACTAAATTCCTTCCGATGCAGGAAGTAGGATTAGGCTGGATCTTCCCAGCGATTATCGGTGGATTTATCGGATATGGACTTAGCATTTTAAAAGTGAAAAACCAAGTTCAACCAGAAACTAGAGCGGATAAGAAAATAGGTTAAATAAAAAAGTTATAGAACTTGTTTCTATAGCTTTTTTTGTTACTATTAATAATGAGAAAAAATAAAGTAGTAGGGGAAATAAAATGAAAAAAACAATTGATCATATCGGAATCGCAGTTCGTGATATAGATAGTACGATACGTTTTTATGAACAGGTTCTATCAGGAGAATTAATAGATCGTTACGTAAGTGAGGCAACAGGTGTAGAAAGTGAAGTAGCCATTCTTGAAGTGGATGGAGATAGAATTGAATTACTTGCACCGACAAATAACACCACTTCACCAATTGCCCGATTTATAAAACAAAAAGGTAAAGGTGTACATCACGTTGCGTATCGTGTCGATGATTTAGATGTGGCTCTAGAAGAGTTAAAAGAACAAGGTATTCGGACATTAGAGCATACACTACGCATTAATAAGCACGGTAGAAGGTTAATTTATCTTAACCCAGCGGATACTGAAGGAACGATTATCGAGTATTGTGATTATCCGGAAGAGAAATAGAAGAGGGATATTTTTTTAAAGGTGTTACGTAATAACGTAATACCTTTTTATTTATGTATTTCACATTTTCTTCACAAATGATTCACGATAACTTTTCTTCTTTGATAACTTACATAAATATATTTTATGATATAATAACAATCGGCTTTAAAAATGTAAGTTGTATCTATCATAATAGTTACTATTATATTGGAAGCTTAGAGGTGGAAGAGAAATAAAGAGTTATACTTTATAGAAATTTATATTTAATCAGGTTAATATTTTGCCCAAGAATCAAACTTTGGAAGTTAAAATAATGAAAATAGAGCAATGAGGAAGAAAGAAGTGAAATGAGTGTGAAAGTAATGAGAAGATTAGGGACATGGCTATTACTTGTGTGTGTGCTTATCATATTGATCCCGCAAAGTGCATCTGCTCATGCGTACGTTGTGAAATCAAACCCTACTGAAAATGAAACATTGAAGAAAGCACCATCTGTTGTAAAAATCGAATTCGATGAGGACATACAAATCTCAAGTTTTAATACATTGTACGTGAGAGATACATCAGGTAAAAGGGTCGATTTAAAAGATGCTCATATTGATAAAAAAAATAAAAAGCTATTAGAAGCTGGATTGAAAGAGAATCTTAAAAATGGTCTCTACTCTATTCAGTGGAAAGCTATTTCAGCTGATGGACATCCCATTCAAGGAGTTATTCCATTCCGTATTGGATTAGCGGAAGCTGGAGCAGATGATATACAAGTAGAAGAGATGGGATATGTTCCGCAAATTGATATGATCATTGAACGTGGAATTTTATATACAAGTTTCTCACTATTTATAGGAGTGCTATTCTTTAATCTTATTATGTATAAAGGGAATGCAACCTCGGTTCGATCAAGGAGTAAGAACATAATATGGATTTCCTTATTAGGGATATTTACTAGCTTGTTATTCAATCTACCACTGCAAGCGAAAATAAATGCTGATGTTTCATGGCTAGAAGCATTCAATCCTTTACTATTAAAAGAAACGTTACAGCTTTCTGTTTTTAGTTATGTTTGGATTACTCAAATGGTTCTCGTTAGTTCGCTTATAATCGTTACGTATTTTGCGATGAGGCGTGAGAAGCTATCGTCTTTTAAAGTATGGAGTATTCCAATAGTGCTGTTTATTGGAATACTTGTTATGAAAGCATTTAATAGTCACGCATATGGTTTAAAGTTTAAAGATATTGCTGTTGTTATGGATTTTTTACATTTATTCGCAGCTTCATTATGGATTGGTGGTTTATCGTCTATTATTCTTCTGTTACGTAAAGAGGATAACAAATGGAATATGTATTGGGATATGATTAAGCGTTTTTCACCGTGGGCAACATGCGCTGTCATTGTGATTTTAATAACAGGTCTTTTTAACAGTACATTTTTTATTCCAACAATCCACTCGTTATTTGATACGAAGTATGGAGTAGCTTTACTAGCAAAGCTACTTTTATTCGTTTTCATGGGGATATTGGGAATTATTCATTATGTGAAAGGGAAAATGAGAGCGGAGCAAGGATTAGGTGCTACGGTGAAAGTAGAGTTTATCATTGGAATTATCATTTTCGTCATCGGAGCTTTTATGACAAACGTACAAACACCACCGATGCCTCCTACTGGACCTTTTACAGAGAGTAAACAATTAGATAATGGATATGAAATGACGCTAAATGTAAGTCCTAATAGAGTAGGACAAAATATATTCCATATTACTTTAAAGGATGAGAACGGACAACCCGTTACTGATATGGAACAAATTATATTAACGACTCAATCGTTAGATATGAATATGGGAAAAGGATCATTTAAAGTTTCGGCAGTTTCACCGGGAGAATATGAAGCAGAAGGTATGTATATTAACATGACAGGAAACTGGAATATACAAGTACATGGATTAACGAAATCGCTTGATAGCTTCGATACGGATTATAAATTTATTGTAGGTGGCAGATAAAGTGAAACTTTAAGCAGCCCTCATCAATTGGGCTACCCGGCGAATAGCGGGATAAAGAGTAGGTATAGATAAAAAGGAGCTAATTGAAAATGGAACGTATAAAAAAATTAGGAACAACAATGATCGCAACAGCAATTACAATGGGAATGTTTTCGTTACCTGTTAGTGCGCACGTTACTGTGAAGCCAGCAACTTCTGACATCGGTTCTTGGGAGACTTACACGATAAAAGTACCAGTTGAAAAGAATATAGCAACAACAAAAGTTACACTGAAAATACCGTCTGGTGTGGAATTCCAACAGTATGAACCAGTGCCAGGGTGGAAAATGGAAGAGCAGAAAGATAATGCCGGAAAAGTGAAAACTGTAGTATGGGAAGCAATAGGAGAAGGGATTTTACCCGGTCAGTTCCAGCGATTTACTTTCGTCGCTAAAAATCCGGATAAAGAACAAAAAATAGCTTGGGATGCATATCAACAATATAAAGACGGAGAAATTGTTGAATGGACAGGCGATGAGAAAGCTGAAAAACCGCATTCACTTACTACAATTGCAAAAGGTACGTCATTAACAGGAGAACATGGTGAAGTATCTAATGTAGAAAAGAATGAAGGTACTAGTAATATGCAGTTGATAGCAATTGTTTTATCTATTTTGGCAATTGTATCTTCGGTAGGTGCGTGTGTTTTTGTAGTGCGTCGTAAAAAATAAGATATAAAAAAGAGCCTACAAATAGTAGGCTCTTTCTCATATTTATTTCACTTCAACCTGCTGCCTTACAGCAAGTGTTTTCGGCTTTATATTTACAAAACAAATGCTCACAACAATAAATAATAGGCCAATAAATAAGCTCATTGTAATGGCTTCATGTAAGAAGATTGAACTTACAATAATAGCGATAAGGGGAATAAGGAATGTATAAGCCCCTACTTTACTCGCTTCACCAGCTCCAACGAGTGTGAAGTATGCAAGCCACCCCATTGCAATAACAAAGAATGAAATAAAGAGTAGTACACTAACAAATGGCATACTCCAAGCAATACTAGACCAACTTTCAAATTCTGAGCCAAATCCGATTAAACAAAGACCACCGATAAGAAGCTGAATTGTTACCATCCAAATGGCATTCACACGGTGACCAGTCTTCTTAATGAATACTGTGCCAAGTGCCCAGCCAATAGCGCATCCTAACGCGAGAAGGATTCCAATAACAGAAATATGTCCTGTTAAACTGCTTGAGCTAATAACACCTACACCAATAAATCCGAGAACAAGCCCGAAAATTTTCAAGCCGTACATTGATTCTTCAAGCCATATCCACGAGAAAATACCGAGTAAAACTGGTTGTAGAAATACAATGGCGGAAAATAACCCAGCAGGCATATATTGAAGACCAACAGTTTGTAACCCGTAAAATATAATGATGTTAAGTAAAGAAGAAATAACGTATAAATGCCACGTTTCTTTTAAATGTAATTCTTTATATTTGGGTAGAGCGAAAAGGAGTAAAATGAATCCTCCAATTAAAGTTCGAACGCCTGCAAATAAAACGGGTGGTGTATAATGCAGGGCAAACTTAGATAAAGGCCAATTGATTCCCCACATGAAAACGAGAAAGGTAAGGATTATGGCCGTCTTAGTTCGAGAAAGCTGTGTCACGGTAAGACCTCCTTGTTGTTATTCATTTCACTATGATATGATATCGAATGTAATAAATAAAATGAATCTTTTTTATAAGGAGTATAAGTGATTAGTTATGACTATTACACAACTGCAAGTATTAATAAAAACTATTGAGTTAGGTAGTTTTACGAAGGCTGCCAGGGTGTTAAATATGACGCAGCCAGCTGTAAGTCATGCAATTTCAAGTATTGAGTCAGAGTTAGGAGTTACGATTCTTATACGTGATAAACGACAAGGATTACTCGTTACGGATGTAGGAAACAGAATTCTTGTACATATTAGAGAGATTTTGAACGGTGTAGAGAAGATTGAACAAGAAGTTGCGATGGAGAAAGGACACGAAGTGGGGACGATTCGAATTGGGAGTTTTCCGAGTGCTTCTGCACATTTCTTACCGAAAATGATAAACCATTTTAAGGAGAAGTATCCGAGCTTAGAGGTCGTTCTTTGTGAAGGAACAATTAAAGAAGTTGAAGATTGGTTAATATCGAGGGTTGTTGATATAGGAATTGTTATTTTGCCTAATAAAGAGATGGAGATTGTCCCGTTAACGAAGGGAAAAATGGTTGCTATCTTAAGAGAGGATCATCCTCTTTGTAAGAAGGACTCTATTACAATTCGTGATTTGGAGAATGAACCGATCATATTATGTAAGGGCGGATACGAACCACCCATCATTGATATGTTTAAACAAGCCAACGTACCACTTCGGGCTGAGTATGTAATTTCTACCGTTACTACAGCTTTAAATATGATTCAAGAAGGATTAGGCATTGCAATATTAGCTGAATTATCTTTAACGAATTTACCACAGAATGTGCAAACGAGAGAATTGGAGCCGCAAGTATGGAGAGAAATTGCTTTAGCTGTTCCTTCATTAAAGGATTCTTCAATCGCTGTACAGCTATTTATTGAAGAATTTCAAGCGCTATTTGCAGAATAAAAAGGGGTGTCTCATATATCATAATGGGGCACTTTTTAATTTGCTTATAAAAAATCTATGAAAAGGATTGACTTATTTTTTAGTTGTAACTATAATGATTACATCGAGGTGGTGATTACGATGAAAATTAGTAGCCGCTTTTCCATAGCTGTTCATATTTTATCTATTTTGAAAAACAATCCATCTTCACTTTGTACTTCAGACTATATGGCTGAGAGTGTCAATACAAATCCAGTAGTCATTCGTAAAATCATGTCGTACTTGAAACAAGCTGGCTTTGTTTACGTAAATCGTGGACCGGGTGGCGCGGGATTACTAAAGGATTTACATGAAATCACATTGTTAGATGTGTATCATGCAGTGAACGTAGTCGAAGAAGACAAGCTATTTCATATTCACGAGCAACCGAATCCAGATTGTCCAATTGGGGCGAATATTCAAGCGGTGTTAGAAATTATTTTAATTCAAGCACAATCCGCGATGGAAGAAGTTTTGAGAAATATTACGATGGGGCAGTTGTTTGAAACTTTGCAAGAAAAAATGAATGCTTAAATAATATTTATATTTTTTTATCATCAATGTAACTGATTTGATTACAACGATAAGGTAAGGTGTAAAAGTTATGACTGTAAAAATGAAAGTATACTCAGATTTTATATGTCCGTTTTGTTTTTTAGCAAAAGGTCCATTAGATGAGGTAGCGAAAGAGAAAGATGTAGAGATTGAATGGATGCCATTTGAATTACGTCCAAGTCCATATTCAAAAATAGATCCATGGAATGAACCAGAAAAATTAGGTTCATGGGATGCTTTCATTCTTCCGACAGCGAAGAAGTTAGGAATTGATATGCGCTTGCCACGTGTTTCACCACATCCATATACACATTTAGCTTTCGAAGGATGTCAATTTGCGAAAGAACGTGGACTAGGTAATGAGTATCATCACCGCGTATTCACAGCATTTTTCCAAGAAGAGCAAAACATTGAAGATATTGATGTGTTAACAAAATTAGCGGTAGAAGTAGGACTTCCTGAGGCGGAATTTAAAGATGCTTTAGTAACTCGTAAATATAAAGAAAAGCATCAAGAAGCAATTCAACACGCATATGATGAAGCGAATATTATGGCTGTTCCAACTGTCATGATTGGAGATGAAGTCATTCAAGGGCTTGCTAGTAAAGAAACACTAGAAAGGGTCATTGATAAAGAAATTGAAAAGGATAAAACAAATTCATTTGAAGGTATGCAATGTAATACCGATGGATATTGCTAATTCGCTTGTTATGAAATAACAAAATAAATGATAAAACAAACATTTGGAGGAATTAAAATGTCAGCAACTACAACAAACTTAAAAGAAGCAATCGTGAACCGCCATTCAATTCGTAAAGTAACAAAAAACGATGCAATTACGAAAGAAAAAATTGAAGAAGTGTTAAAAACAGCTTTACACGCACCAACATCTTTCAATATGCAAAGTGGTCGTATGGTTGTATTAATGGATGGAGAGCATGAAAAGTTTTGGGATATCGTTAAAGAAACACTAAGAGCACGAGTACCAGCAGAAAACTTTGAAGCGACTGTAGAAAGACTAAAAGGCTTCCATGCAGGTGTAGGAACAGTTCTATTCTTTGAAGATCAAGCAACTGTAGAAAAAATGCAAGAAAATGCCCCATTATACAAAGATCAGTTTCCATTCTGGTCTCATCAAGGAAATGCGATGTTACAACTTACTGTGTGGATGCTATTATCTGCTGAAGGAATTGGGGCGTCATTACAACATTACAACCCAATCGTAGATGCTGAAGTGAAAGAAACTTGGAACATTCCGGCAGAGTGGAGCTTAGTAGGTCAAATGCCATTTGGTGAACCAAACGAACAACCAGCAGAAAGAACGTTCTTGCCTACTGAAGATGTAGTGAAATTTTATTAAGAAATACAATATGTAACGAGAAGGAAGCTGTGCTTAAAAACAGCTTCCTTTTTTGTAGTGGTGTTAATTTATGCGCATTTAGGGAAGAAATATAAGAAATAATACGGTGAGAAGGGAATTAGAAAAATGAATGATGAGAAAAAATATACAGTGGTAGGTACTGATGTTGAGGAAGTAAAGCGTTTAAATAAAAATTCAGGGTTAACGTATAATCAAGTGAAAGAAATGTTAGCAAAGCAAATGCAAAAAAAGAAGTAATTAGATTGAAATCTTTCATTTTTTCATTTAGCATTTTGATTGGAGAGAGTTAAGTAAAAGGTAACTCTCTTTTTTGTATAGCTAAGCATCTTATAGAGTGGAGGAAGCAACATGAAGAAATGGGTAAAGGTAACGCTGTCTATCACTGGAGGCATTGTCTTATTAGCGTGTGCCGGCGGATATTACGTGTATAAAAATTATTTTCCAAAGGAACCTGAGCGTATTGTATATGATAAAGAAAGAGTGCTACAACCGATACATAATCAGCTTAAAGGAATCAATATAGAAAATGTAAAGATAAAAGAAAGAGAAGTCGTAAATGCGACTGTAGATGAGCTTCAAAAAATGATTGATGATGGAAAGTTGTCATATGAAGAATTAACGAGTATTTATCTCTTTAGAATACAAGAACATGATCAAAATGGAATAACATTAAATTCTGTTACAGAGATAAATCCTAATGCGATGGAAGAAGCAAGAAAGTTAGATCAAGAGCGGGGTAGAAACAAAAATTCGAATTTATATGGTATTCCTGTCGTTGTAAAAGATAATGTACAGACGGAAAAAGTGATGCCGACTAGTGCAGGAACTTATGTATTAAAAGATTGGATTGCAGATCAAGACGCAACAATTGTGAAGCAGTTGAAAGAAGAAGGAGCATTTGTTTTAGGAAAAGCGAATATGTCTGAGTGGGCGAACTATTTATCTTTTACAATGCCAAGCGGGTATAGCGGGAAGAAAGGACAAAATTTAAACCCGTACGGTCCGATTACATTCGATACTTCAGGATCAAGTTCAGGATCTGCTACAGTAGTTGCAGCAGATTTTGCGCCGCTTGCAATTGGAACAGAAACGACGGGATCGATTGTTGCACCAGCGGCGCAGCAATCAGTAGTTGGGTTACGTCCATCTTTAGGTATGGTAAGTAGAACAGGAATTATTCCATTAGCTGAAACTCTTGATACAGCAGGACCTATGGCAAGAACAGTAAAAGATGTAGCAACGTTATTTAATGCAATGATAGGTTATGACGAAAAAGATGTTATGACAGAAAAAATGAAAGATAAAGAAAGAATTGATTATACAAAGGATTTATTAATAGATGGATTAAAAGGGAAAAAGATAGGGCTTCTTTTTTCTGTAGACCAACAAGATGAAAATAGAAAAGTAGTAGTAGAAAAAATTAGAAAAGACCTTCAAGATGCAGGTGCGATATTAACTGATAATATCCAGTTAAGTGCTGAGGGTGTAGATAATTTGCAAACATTAGAATATGAGTTCAAGCATAATGTAAACGACTATCTTTCACAGCAAAAGAATGTACCGGTAAAATCGTTAGAAGAGATTATAGCGTTTAATAAAAAGGATAGTAAAAGACGAATAAAATACGGACAAACATTAATTGAAGGGTCTGAAAAATCTGCTATAACGAAAGAAGAGTTTGAAAACGTAGTGCAAACGAGTCAAGAAAATGCAAGAAAAGAGCTAGATAGGTATTTAGTAGAAAAAGGTTTGGATGCTCTAGTTATGATTAATAACGATGAAGTCCTTCTATCAGCTGTAGCTGGTTATCCGGAATTAGCGGTTCCTGCTGGATATGATAAAAATGGAGAACCAATCGGTGTAGTGTTTGTAGGGAAACAGTTTGGTGAAAAAGAGCTTTTCAATATTGGATATGCGTATGAACAGCAGTCTAAAAATAGAAAATCACCTAGTTTATAAAAGATTATATGAAAAATAACTGCCACCGAAATTATGTTGGTGGATTCCAGTTAAACGAATCTAACAATATGAAAAGAAAAAAAGGATTCTTCTCAATTAGTAAGAAAGATTGTCTATAGGAGTTCATAAAATGTAATATATTCAATTTCCATCCATTGAAGGGGGGTTAATTCTTAATGAATGAAGTAAAGAGTTTTTTTCGAAGTAGAGGGTTTCAACGGTTTCTCGTTTTAATAATAGTAGCGCTTGTATTATACGCATTAAAAAGTATGATTAATTTAATATTAATTACGTTTATACTGACGTTTTTAATGGATCGATTTCAACGTTTTATTTCAAGAAAATTGAAAGTAAACCGGAAAATTGTTATTGCATGTTTATATATAATACTAGTTTCCTTTATAGGCACAACATTATATAAATATTTACCTGTGCTGACGATACAAATTTCACAATTAATTTATCAATTTAAACTGTTTTTTCAAAATCCACCTGATAATGAAATCGTTAAATATGCACTTTCGACAATTAATGGGATGGAAGTATCAAAATATATAGAACAAGGTGTAGACGTCATATATCAATCAATAGCAAATATAGGAAAGGTAAGTTTACAAATATTATTATCTCTAATTTTAAGCTTATTTTTCTTATTAGAAAAAGAGCGTATTATTACATTTACATCAAAGTTTAAAGATAGTAAGTTAAAAATCTTTTATGGAGAAATTGCATATTTTGGTGAAAGATTTGCAAGATCGTTCGGCAAAGTAATTGAGGCTCAGTTTTTAATTGCCGTTGTAAATTGTATTCTTACTGTCATTGCATTAATCGTTTTAGGATTTCCACAGCTACTTGTATTAGCTGTTATGATTTTCTTACTAGGGTTGATTCCTGTTGCAGGTGTGATTATTTCTTTGTTTCCACTTTGTATCATTGCTTACAACGTAGGCGGAGTTATGTACGTAGTATACATACTCGTATTCATAACAGTAATCCATGCTCTTGAAAGTTATTTTTTAAATCCGAAGTTTATGTCTGCAAAAACAAATTTACCAATATTCTACACATTTATGATTCTTATCTTCTCAGAGCATTTCCTTGGAATATGGGGGCTTATTATCGGGATACCAATCTTTATCTTTTTATTAGATGTACTTGATATAAATAATGAGGATGCGACTAAAAAATAAGAAATGATAGAAAATCACTAAAAAGTCATAGGAGATAATGAAAATAAAAAGCAATCCAAAATAAATTGGATTGCTTTTTATCTTAATTAAAGAACCGGAGCCATTGTTTCTTTCAATACTTGAACAGAGTGGTCGAATTTTAATTCTTCATCTTCACTTAATTCAACCTCTAAAATTTCACGAACACCGCCGCGATTTAAAACAGCAGGTACCCCGATATAAACATCTTTTTGACCGTATTGACCTTCTAAGTAAGCTGATACAGTTAATACACTATTTTCGTCGTTTAAAATTGCTTTTGTAACACGTAGAAGTGACATACCGATACCATAATAAGTTGCGCCTTTACGCTCAATAATATGGTAAGCTGCATCACGGACGTTTATGAAAATTTTGTCTAAATCTTCTTGATTATACGTGTTGTCTTTTTCAAGCAGTGTTTGTAGTTTTTGGATACCAACGGAAACATGGCTCCAAACTGGAAGTTCAGTATCGCCGTGTTCTCCGATAATATAAGCGTGAATGTTGTGTGGACCAATATCGAAGTACTCACCTAACATATAGCGGAAACGAGCAGAATCAAGCGTTGTACCAGAACCGATTACACGTTCTTTCGGTAAACCAGATTCTTTCCAAGTTACGTAAGTTAAAATATCTACAGGGTTTGTTGCGATTAAGAAGATGCCATCAAATCCGCTATCCATAATACTGCGAACGATTTGTTTGAAGATTTTAGCGTTTTTCTCAACTAAATCTAAACGTGTTTCGCCTGGTTTTTGTGGTAATCCAGCTGTAATAACTACAAGGTCAGCATCTTTACAATCTTCGTAGCTGCCTTTCCATACTCTAGTTGGAGCTGGTGCGAATGGAACAGCATGACTTAAGTCCATTGCTTCCCCTTCAGCTTTTGCCTCATTTACATCGACTAAAACAAATTCTTCAGCTACAGCCTGGTTAATCATGCAGTAAGCATAACTACATCCAACTGCTCCTGTTCCTACTAATACAACACGGTTAATACCTTTTTTCATTTCAAAATTCCTCGCAATTTCATTGATTTTATTATGTAAGATAATACGTCTTACTTCTATAGAGTCATATCTAGTTTATTACATTTTATAAAAGATATTCAAGTATTTGAAAATGTATCCGTGCAAATCCGCGAACAAAACATAGGAATTCAGTGAACCGAATATAATTCAGTAAAATCCTTTGTAAAAGGGGAAATGGCATGGGGAATCCATTAGCAATGGAAGAAATGCTTCATATTATTCATGCAGGGCTTGTTAAAAAGAATAACCCAAAACGGATTACGATTGCAGGTGCAGGGATTTCTGGATTAGTTGCAAGTTCTTTATTAAAAGAGGCTGGGCACGAAGTAACGATTATAGAAGCAAATAACAGAATAGGTGGCAGAGTGTATACGATTCGGGAACCATTTAGTGTGGGTTTATATTTTAATGCGGGACCGATGAGAATCCCTGACACCCATAAGTTAACCTTAGCGTATATTCATAAATTTAAACTACCTTTAAACCTTTTTATAAATAAAACTTTTGCAGATATCATTTATACGAATAACATTCAAACGAGATTGAATGTGTTTGAAAATGATCCAAGTGTACTTGAATATCCGGTTTTGGATAAAGAAAGAGGAAAAACGGCAGAAGAGCTAATGATTGAAGTATTAGAACCAATACTAAATTACATTAAGAAGGATCCTGATAAAAACTGGCTTATCGTTGAAAAAAAGTATAAAACGTATTCGCTTGGTTCATTTTTAATGGAGTATTATTCAGATGGTGCGATAGATATGATTGGGGTACTTCTTGATATGGAAGCTTATATGGGAATGTCCTTAATTGAAGTATTACGTGAAATGATTTTCTTTACTTCAACAACGAAATATTATGAAATAACTGGTGGAATGGATAAGTTATCGAATGCATTCTTACCACAATTAAGGGAACATATTTTAATGCCGTATAAGGTTGATAAAATTATACAAGAAGATAATAAAGTAATGTTACAAGGAAATCATGAACAAACGTTAGAGCAATTTACAATAACAAGTGATTTTGCTATTATTACAATTCCATTTTCAGCGTTAAGATTTGTAGAAGTTCAGCCATACTATTTATTCTCTTATTTTAAAAAAAGAGCAATTCGTGAATTAAATTATATTGCTGCAACTAAAATTGCAATAGAGTTTAAAAGTAGATTTTGGGAGAAAGCGGGACAGTGTGGCGGTAAATCTATTACTGATTTACCGATACGGTTTACATACTATCCGAGTTATGGCATTCATACTCCAGGACCAGCTATCGTTATAGCAAGTTATACGTGGGCAGATGAGGCGCTAACATGGGATAGTCTCCCGCAAAGAGATCGTATTCGGTACGCATTAAAAAATTTAGCGGAAATATACGGGGACATCGTCTATAGTGAGTTTGTCACTGGAACATCTTTTAGCTGGAGTAAAAATCCGTATTCTTGCGGTGCATTTACAGCTTTCGAACCAGGCCAAGAGCTCGAGTTATTTCCGTATATTACACCACCATCTGGAAAAGTACATTTTGCAGGAGAGCATACGACATTAACACATGGATGGATGCAAGGGGCAATTGAGTCTGGAGTTAGAGTTGCATATGAAGTAAATGAACAGTGAATCTCTTATATTTACAAATGGTCATTCTTTTAATAAAATGATAAATATAAATCGTAATTATTACGCTTTGAATACATTTGAAGTAAAGAAATGGATGGTCGGTTGAATGAATAAAGTGGAGATTCATATATTAGGTGGTTTTTTAGGTAGTGGAAAATCAACATTATTACAAAATTTATTGTTAGCAGAGAAAAAGAAGAATAGAAAAGTTGCAGTATTAATGAATGAAATTGGTGAATACTCAGTAGATACAGATATTATTGGAAAAGAGAATGTTTTAAGAGAACTTCTTAAAGGATGTATTTGTTGTACGTTAAAAGAAGAGCTTGAAATACAATTACATTCGTTATACCAACAAGAAAGACCAGATGTAATTTATATAGAAACGACAGGTGTTGCGCATCCAATTGAAGTGTTAGACGCGTGTGTCTCGCCAATTTTAGCTCCTTTTCTGGAAGTGAAATCAATTGTAGTCGTTTTAGATGCAGTAAG
The DNA here is from genome assembly GCF_052646455.1 of Bacillus cereus group sp. Bce041. Taxonomy (NCBI): domain Bacteria; kingdom Bacillati; phylum Bacillota; class Bacilli; order Caryophanales; family Bacillaceae; genus Bacillus; species Bacillus cereus group sp. Bce041. The sequence goes on along the minus strand of NZ_JBQXON010000002.1, from coordinate 39,076 downwards.
GTGGTTAAATCGAAGTATATTAAGTGCAAATGTACAACAGCTATTGCATGAGCAACTGAAATTTGGTAGTCACATTCTTGTTAATAAAGCAGATTTACTAACAGATGAAGATAAGAATACAGTATTTGAAGAAGTAAAGGCAATAAATGATCATGCGAAAATGTATGAGACAAAGTATTGTAATATATCTTTAAAAGATATAGAAGAAGCAGAATTTCCAAATGATGAGGAACACGAGACACTACATGTCAAACAGCATTTACATATACAAACAATGACATATCAATTTACGAAACCGATTGATCAAGACAAATTATATGAATGGCTTTCGAATTTACCAGATAGTATTTATCGAGTGAAAGGTTTTGTGAAATTCCATGGAGATAAATACCCTCACCTATTCCAATATTCGTTCGGAGTACCAACTTTATTAGAACAAGACTTCGGTTTCCCGACAAACTTAGTAGTAATAGGAGAAGGACTAGATAAGAAACAATTGGCTGAAGGGTTAGAGAAAGTAGAACTTAACTCTAATTAAGGGGAAAAGACTAACTTAAAAATAAGTTAGTCTTTTTGTATGGTCATTACTGAAATGAAACAGTATTTTCAATTGGATTGCAGAATATATATTGATTGTATGTCCGTTTCCATTACATAGGAAGGTGATTATATATTTGTGCCGAATGTAGAGGGTACTACAAGAGTTTTCCATTATCTATCGAATTAGTTAGTCATGATTACGGACAGGGGATTTTGGCGTGTTTGATTCTATCAGAAAGTAAAGTATGGGGAGGATCACAATGTCGATGAAAAAACGTAAGTGGCTAAAAACAATGTTTACTGGTTGTGTTTTAGGTTCGTTATTAATAACGGCAGCTTGTTCAGGAAAGAAAACAAGTACAGAGGATGAAAAAACGATTAAGGTAGGAGTCCTTGCTTCTTTAACAGGACCGCTAGAATCGTATGGAAAACAAACAGTGAACGGATTTGAATTAGGGTTAGATTATGCAACTGGTGGAACTGGGAAAGTAGATGGGAAAAAGATTAAGTTTGTTGTAGAAGATACAGAAACGAAAGCGGATGTAGCAGTTAAAAAAGCTACGAAGTTATTAGAAGAAGAGAAAGTTGATTTTTTAGTTGGATCGTCTAGTTCAAGTGATACGTTAGCGGTTTTACCACTGGCTGAAGAATATGAAAAGATTATGGTTGTAGAACCGGCAGTTGCGGATAGTATTACCGGGAAGAACTGGAATAAATATATTTTTAGAACTGGAAGAAGTTCCTCACAAGATGCGATTGCAGGAGCAGCAGCAATTGCGAAAAAAGATGTAAAGATTGCAACATTTGCCCCAGATAACGCTTTTGGTCGTGAAGGGATTGCTGCATTTAAAGCGGGTGCGAAAAAATTAGGTGCGAACATTGTGAATGAGCAATACGCGGATACAAATTCAACAGATTTTACAGCGAATATTCAAAATATCATTAGTTCAAAACCAGATTATTTATTTATCGTTTGGGCAGGGGCAAATTCACCTTGGAAACAGTTGAAAGATATGAATGTGGAAGCGCAAGGTATTAAAATTTCTACAGGTGCGCCAGATATACCAGCATTAAAAACAATGGATGCATTAGTAGGTATGCAAGGTTTTTCTGTATATTATCACACACTTCCAAAAAATAAAGTGAATGATTGGCTAGTTGAAGAGCATAAAAAACGTTTTAATGGTGCAGTGCCAGATTTGTTTACAGCAGGAGGAATGTCAGCAGCAATTTCTATTGTAGAAGCCTTAAAGAAAACAAAAGGTGATACAGATGTAGATACCTTGATTAAGAAAATGGAAGGAATGGAATTTGATACACCGAAAGGAAAGATGAAGTTTAGAGAGAAGGACCACCAAGCGATGCAGACACTGTATTCTATCACATTGAAAAAGCAAGACGGTGTTGATTATCCGGTGCCAGTGTTAGAGCGAGAATTAACGATGAAAGAAACAGAACCACCAGTTCAAAATAAATAGACTGAATTTTCTGTTGTTTTTGTATAAAGAGGGGGGACCCTCTTTATACATATTTCTTTCATACTCACGGCTTTAAAGGGAGGGATTTCGTGACACATTTGCTAGAGACGAAAAATCTTAGTGTATCTTTTGGTGAACATCAAGTTATTAAAGATGTAAATTTAACTGTCCAAAAAGGAAAGCTCATTTCTATTATTGGGCCAAATGGTGCGGGGAAGACAACGTTATTTAATTTACTAAGTGGACAGATTTCACCCACAACAGGTGAAGTGTATTTTAAAGGGCAAGATATTACAAAACTATCGATTTCAGATCGAACACGCTTAGGAATCGGTCGCTCTTTTCAGCTTACAAACATATTCCCAGAATTAACGGTACTTGAAAATGTCCGTTTAAGTGTTCAATCATTCGTACAAGATTACTATAGTTTTTTCCCGAGTTCAGCAAAATTAAAGCAACAAGTTGGAGAGGCGAGACGTTTCTTAAAAACAGTATTACTTCATGAAAAAGAGAACGTATTAGCGAAAGATTTGGCACATGGAGAGAAAAGGAAGCTAGAACTTGCGATGTTATTAGCTTTAAAAACGGATGTGTTATTACTTGATGAGCCGACGGCAGGTATTTCGGTTGAGGAAGTCCCTGCTATATTACAAGTGATTGAAAATATTAAGAAACATCCAGAGAGCACAATTGTACTTATCGAACACAAAATGGATATGATACTAGGTTTGTCAGATCATCTTATCGTTTTATTTCATGGAGAGTTATTGGCTGAAGGATTGCCAGAAGAAATTATGAAAGATGAGCGTGTACAAAGTGCTTATTTAGGGGGATTATATAGTGGCACTATTACAAGTGAATAATATAGAAACGTATTTAGATCAGTTTCATATTTTGCAAGGAGTATCTCTTGCTGTTGAGAAAGGGACGATTACTGTACTGTTTGGTAGAAATGGGGCAGGGAAAACAACGACATTACGTTCAGTGATGGGGTTTCACCGCATTGCAGATGGTGAAATTTATTATGATAGTGCAAAAGTGAGTGGATTACCTACACACTTAATTTCAAGGAAAGGAATAGGGTATGTACCAGAAAATCAAGGTATTTTTCATGATTTGACAGTAGAAGAAACTTTCGCTCTTGCTAGGGGAAAAGGTGAGGAAGTAGAAGGGAAAATAGAGTGGATGCTGGAACTATTTCCGGATTTAAAGCAGTTTTGGAATAAGAAAAGTGGGCTCTTGAGCGGAGGGCAAAAGCAAATGTTGGCTATTTCAAGAGCGTTTATTAATAGTGATGGATTATTACTTATTGATGAACCGAGCAAAGGGCTATCCCCGATAATGGTGGAGAAATTAATGGTAGCTATTTTGAAGATGAAAGAGAAAACAACAGTTTTACTTGTTGAGCAAAATTTTATGATGGCCAGTCAAATTGGCGATTATTTTTACATTATGGATAACGGACGAATTGTTCATAACGGTTTTATGAATGAATTAAAAAAGGATAAGGAAATGTGTCATAAATATTTAGGAATCTCTTAACATGAATCCGAGGTGAAAAGGATGGATGTGTTAATCAATTTATTTGTAAATGGGATTTCAACAGGGATGCTCATTTTTTTGTTAGCATCAGGTCTTTCACTTATTTTCGGTTTAATGAGCGTTTTAAACTTTGCACACGGTGGTTTATTTGCATGGGGAGCATTTACAGGTGTTTGGTTATTTAATGTGACAGGAAGTTATATATTAGCTTTAGTTGGAGCAGTAGCCATGGGAATGTTCCTAGGATTTATTTTAGAAAGGTTTCTTATTAGGCCGGTATATGGAAATCATGTTCGACAGCTGCTCGTTACGCTTGGAGGAATGCTCGTTCTTAGTGAGTGTATTAAAATATTTTGGGGGCCAAACCCTATTAGTGCAAAATTACCGTTATGGTTACAAGGAAGTTTTACATTCGGAGGTATTATATTAATTAAATATCGTCTATTTGTTATTTTGATTGGGATAATTATTTACATTGCACTACTACTATTACTCAAAAAGACGAAGATAGGTCTTATGATCCGTGCAGGTGTAATGGATAAAGAAATGGTTCAAGCGCTTGGTATTAATGTAAAAGCGATATTTTCTTTCGTCTTTTTATTAGGGGCAGGGATGGCAGCTTTGGGAGGATTCTTATTAGCACCGTATTCGGGCGTTATTTTCGCCGAGATGGGCATGCAGTATGCAATTTTAGCTTTTATAGTAGTAATTATCGGTGGATTAGGAAGCGTTCAAGGTTCAGCTATTGCTTCTTTAATTGTCGGATTAGCTGGTGCTTTTACAGCGTATTTTATACCAGATTTATCACTTGCAATTAATATGTTAATGTTACTATTTTTCTTAATAGTGAAGCCAACTGGACTTGTTGGTGAAAAGGGGTGAAATGGTGAACAACACATCGGACCGAATTAAAGTATACTTCGGAGTATGTATGCTCATTTGTTTAAGTGTATTTCCGTTCGTAAATGATTCACGGAGCCTGTTAATTTTGTTCACTCAAATCTTCATCTTTGCTATTTTTGCAATGAGTTTTGATGTATTGCTTGGGTATACAGGAATTGTATCGTTCGGTCATTGTATGTTCTTTGGGATAGGAGCATATGGGGTAGCGCTTTTATTTGATCGACAAGGCGTATCAATAACGAACTTTTTAATTGGAATAGTAGCTGCAATTATCGTTTCAGCAATCGTTAGTTATATAATTGGTTTGCTTTCTTTACGATTGAAAAGTCATTTTTATGCAATGTTAACACTTGCTATTTCACAGTTATTTTTTGTACTTGCTGAAAAATGGCGTGGGCTTACTCACGGAGGAGATGGTTTTACATTTGGTGTACCAGACGTATTCCGTGATCGTTTTACGTTTTATTATGTAACACTTATATGTTTACTTATCATTTTTTTTCTGTTACGTCTTTTCACCAAATCTTCTATTGGAAAAGTATTAAAGGCAATTTCCCAAAATGAGCAACGTGTTGAAGTACTAGGATATAAAGTGCTTCATTATAAAATTATTGCTAGCATTGTTGCAGGAGTAGTAGCTGCGATTAGCGGTGGTTTATTTGTTATCACATTGCGTTTTGTTAATACGACTGTATTTTCAATTGAAATGACATTAAATGCATTATTGATGACGATGATTGGTGGGGTTGGAACGTTAATAGGAGCAATTGCAGGAGCTGGAATTATTGAATCTCTAAAATATTATTTATCAGAACTAGCTACAGAGTATCCGATCTTTGAACGATGGACGATTATTCTTGGTTTATTGTACATTATCGTATTGCTAGTTTTCCCGAAAGGATTAGTTGGCACGGTTAAGGGACTGAAGAATATGAAACGGAATAAGAAGGAGAAAAGTGCAGAAGTGGAGCAAAATGTGTGAAAAATCAATTGTATAGAATATGAAAATCCCTCTTTTAGATTCATAAAGGAGGGATTTTTTATTAACCAAATAGTTCATCAGGGATTTGTTTGAAAGAGTTTTGATTTGTAAAAAAATGAACAGCTAATTTCTCAACTGGAAAATCTTCAATTGGTACCAATTTATCATTTTTAATCGGCAAAAAGGCTATCCCTTTTCCGTCCTGAATAAACTCTTCCATAAGCGAATAAGAATCTAATTGTTGAAGTTGACGCTGAGATAAATTATTTTCTTTTAGAAATTGTATCGTCTTATTTCTAAAAGGGCACTTTTTGTCATTACTAACGAAGAAGAGTTCCTTTGAATAGTCAAGGATACATTTTTCTTGATCTTTTAGTAAGCCTATAGAAATTGAAGTAGTAAATACTTTTTTAAAACCTGCACCAAAATCATCCTCATAAGTGATGACCATATCAACTTTTTGTTGCTGCAGTAATTTTGGCAAATGACTACTATTTTCTACATATATTTGATAATTCATGAAATTTTCTTTAATACGCTTACTTAAATAATTAGTCAAAATCGATTGTGACGTCGCGATTATATAAGAAGACCCACTTGTTTTAATTTTATCTTTCGCTTCTTCTAATAGAGTTAATATTTGATTCGTGTAATCTAATAAAATGTCACCAGAAGGTAATAAGGAAACGCCTTTGTTATCTCTATGTAGTAAGGGTGTTTCTAATTCTTGTTCTAATTTTTTGATTCTTTCAGTTACGTTCGGTTGAACATAACCTAACTCTTTAGCAGCTTTACTAATAGAACCCTCACTGGCTACAGTTTTGAATATAATAAGATCATTTATTTCCATATATCTCAGCCCCTTATGCACTATCATTATAAATGATACCAAACATAATTTATACCTATTTTACGTTAGCTACTTATCGATTTATCATAATGTATATAAGATTGAAAGCGAGTGATAAACATGATTGGAATGCAATATAAGGTCATTTTGCCAAAGGATTATGACATGGAAATTATTAAGAAAAGGGTAAAGGATAATGGTTATAAAACTGATGGTTTCCAAGCACTAAATTTTAAAGCTTATTTAATTACGGAAACGGAGAAAGACGGGAATTTTTATAACTGCTATGCACCTTTATATATTTGGAATGGGCATGAAGGGATGAATAAATTTATCTTTGAAGGGTATTACGATAATATTTTACAATCGTTTGGTTGGCAACAAATACATATAGGTGTTCCATTAGTTGTTAATCTAAGTGATGGATTTAAGAAAAGTAGATATGTTGTTGAATATGCAGGAAGTATTGCTCAAAGTAAAACGCTGATTGGGACTCAATTAAACATGATGAATGAAAATGTACAAAACAATGAAAAGTGTTTAGGGAATGTAATCGTTTATAATCCGGATAAATGGGGATATAGTAGGTTTGAGTTTTATGAAGAGAAGCCTGATATTATAGTAAATAAAGGTGCTACAGTATATGAGATTTTACACATTTCACGATGAAATTTTGTTGTATATTAAAAATAAGAAAAGGAATGAAAGTCTATGCCTTTTGTGAAGATTTATTATCCTGAAAACATATTAAATGAAGAAGAGTTGGAAAAAATGGGGGAATGTATCCATCTTTCGTTAATTGAACATTTTAACATCCCTGAAAATGATTATTTTCAAATGTTCTTACCTTACCAACAAAATAAATTTTTATATAATCCATATTATTTGTTGGAAAGAGGAGAAAAGAGAACAGAGAATATGATATATGTTTCTATTACATGTGGACCGGGAAGAACGGTGCAACAGAAAAAAGATTTGTATCAATCGGTATCTTTAAAAATTACGGAATATTCCGACGTTAAAACTTCGGATATTTTTATTACACTAAATGAGACAGCTGCTGAAAACTGGTCATTTGGTCAAGGAATAGCACAAATGGTGAAAATAAAGGGAGAAAAAAATGAAAAATGAACTTATTGAAGTACATATTAAAAAGAAAATGAGAGAAATGGCACCTGCATTTGCTCATTATAGTGAAAAGATATTATTTGAGGAAGTGTGGCGGGATGCCACTTTAACATTAAGGGAAAGAAGTTTGTGTACTGTGTCAGCACTAATCAGTCTCGGTAATACAGAACAATTACAATTTCATCTGAAGCTAGCTAAACAAAATGGGATTAAGGAGAATGAATTGGTTGCATTAATAACACATATGGCTTTTTACGTTGGTTGGCCAAAAGCTATGTCAGCTTTAAATATAGTAATGAATGAAATGAAAAGCTAAGAATAATGATAAGTAAGAATTCATGTTTATATGAATTCTTACTTATCATTATTTATGCAATACTCTATCGCTATATTTATTACATTTTCTCTTGCTTTTTTATCACTTGCGTAGTAAAGTGATAGTAAGATTAACGCTAGGAAGTGACAAAACATGCGTGATAATACGATAGGATCATTAATATGGTTACGTTTAATACGATTTACGAACCAAAGTAATCAAATGTCAAATGAGTTTTTAAAACGTTTTGATTTAACGACAGCTCAATTTGATGTGCTTTTGCAAATACGTACGTATCAACCACTAACACAAATGGAGTTAGCTGAAAAGGTAACTGTTACACAAGGTGGCATTTCTCGAATGTTAACTCGTCTTGAAAAAGAAGGATATATTGTACGAAAACAAGATTGGAAAACGAAAACAATTAGTCTTACAGAGCAAGGAGAAGCGGCTTTAGAGAGAGCATTGCCAGAGCAACTTGCATTTCAATCTTCGTTTTTTGATGATGTATTAAATGAAGAAGAGCAGAAAATATTATATGAGCTGATGACGAAAGTTCATAAGCATAGTGAAAAAAAAGAATTACCGCAAGAGTAATTTTTTTTACACCATCAATTGACTAATCAAGTGATGGTGTAGGTAATACGGAGATAAACTTGACTTACCAACGTTTTTAGAAAAAAACTAATACTACTTTATTAAAGGGGAGAGTAACTATGGAAAAATACCGTATAGATACAAGAAAAGGAATTGAGTTTGGATTATATTCAATTGGTGATCATGTTTTAAATCCACATAATGGGGACAAAATTACGCCAGAAAAAAGAATTCACGAACTAATTGAAACAGCTAAGTTAGCAGATGAGGCAGGACTTGATGTGTTTGCTGTCGGCGAAAGTCACCAAACACATTTTACAACGCAAGCTCATACAGTTATTTTAGGTGCGGTCGCGCAAGCTACGAAAAATATAAAAATTGCAAGTTCCGCAACGATATTAAGTACATCTGATCCAGTTCGAGTATATGAGGATTTCGCTACCATTGACTTGATTTCTAATGGACGTGCAGAAATTGTGGCTGGTCGTGGATCTCGTATTGGAGGATATAGTTTACTTGGTTATGACGTGAATGATTATGAAGAATTATTTGAAGAGAAGATGGATCTTTTATTAAAAATTAATAACGAGGAACATGTAACATGGAATGGACAGTTCAGAGCACCGCTCGCACATGCATCGGTTATTCCAAGAGCGAAAAATAATAACTTACCAATTTGGCGTGCAGTTGGAGGTCCACCAGCTAGTGCAATTAAAGCAGGACGTGCAGGTGTGCCAATGATGATAACAACACTTGGTGGTCCAGCAATTAACTTTAAAGTGTCAGTAGATGCTTACCGCGAGGCTGCTCAGCAAAGCGGATTTGATCCAGCTAGTTTACCAGTTGCGACAACGAGTTTATTTTATACGGCAAAAAATTCACAAGATGCACTTAGTGAATATTACCCTCACATTAATGCTGGTATACTTACACTGCGCGGTGATGGGTATCCGAAACAGCAATTTACAAATGCAATAGATTACCGTGATGCTTTAATGGTTGGTAGCCCACAACAAATCATTGAGAAAATGCTTTACCAATATGAATTGTTTGGCCAACAACGCTTTATGGCACAAATTGATTTTGGCGGTGTACCATTTGATAAAATTGAGAAAAATATTGAATTAATTGCTACTGAAATTTTACCAGCCGTTAGAAAACATACAGCAAAATAAATAAAAAAACTGAGAGTTTAATCGACTCTCAGTTTTTTTATTTGTTCTGGAAAAATGACAAAAAAATGAACTTTTAGTCGAGGAAGAGGGAAGTTGTTTTCTATTTTTGAATAACATTATTTCGAGTTTGAATTTTGAAAATACATTTTTCTCTTGACAAAAAATAAGCATTTATCGTGGGTGCTTTCGAGGACATTTTTCCGAGTAAAAGTCAAGCGTATGAAGAAAAAACGATTGTTTTATAGATATAAAAGTAAGAAGTATATTGAAAAAACACATTTTTCTAATGAGAAAAATCTGATTCAAAAAAATGACAAAAGACATATTTCAGACAAAATGATGTCAATAATACGTCAAAAATAACCTGAATTTACTATGCAGGTATATTATACAATTCGATTAACGAATAAAACACTACAGAAATAGTGAAAAGGTAAAAAATAGCATTACAATAGTTTGAAAAACTGAAACTTCATATTTTTCGACAATACATACAAAATGTTTTTGTCTTTTCGTATTTCTTAATAATTGAGTTTGATAAGATTGCTCAATTAACTTTTATTATAAAAACTATGAAGGAAGTGATTTTAGTATGGAAACGCTCGAATTGGCACGAATACAGTTCGCATCAACAACGATTTTTCATTACTTTTTTGTTCCGCTGTCAATTGGTTTAGCTTTTATTATTGCGATCATGCAAACGTTGTATGTGGTAAAAGGGCAAGAAGTATATAAGAAGATGGCAAAGTTTTGGACGCAATTATTCCTTATTAACTTTGCAGTAGGTGTAGTAACAGGTATTTTACAAGAATTCCAGTTTGGTATGAACTGGTCAACGTATTCACGTTTTGTAGGTGATGTATTTGGTCCATCACTTGCGATTGAAGGATTACTGGCATTTTTCATTGAGTCTACATTCCTGGGTTTATGGGTATTCGGTGAGGATAAATTACCGAAGCGAATTCACTTAATGTGTATTTGGCTCCTTTCAATTGGAACGATGTTATCAGCATTCTGGATTTTAACTGCAAGTGCATTTATGCAGTCACCTGTCGGGTATGAAATGGCAGCTGATGGTCGTGCACAAATGAATGATTTCTTAGCCATTATTCAAAACCCACAACTATGGGTACAATTCCCGCATACAATTACAGCAGCAATTGCAACAGGTGCATTCTTTATTGCTGGTGTAAGTGCATGGAAAATTACAAAAGGACAAGAAACTGTAGTATTTAAAAAATCTTTCCGAATTTCTATCATTGTTGGAACAATTACAACGGCGCTTGTATTATTCTTCGGTCATGCACAAGCGCAACAATTAATTAAGACACATCCAATGAAGATGGCGGCAGCTGAAGCGCTATGGAATACAAGTGAGGATCCAGCACCATTTACAGTATTTTCGAAAATTGATACAGAGAAGAAAGAAAATTCGTTTGAAATTCAAATCCCTTATATGCTAAGTCTATTATCGTATGATAAGTTTAGCGGTCAAGTTGAAGGGATGAATCAAATTCAAAAACAATATGAGGAAAAATATGGACCTGGAGATTATATTCCTCCAGTGCATACAATGTTTTGGAGTTTTAGAGCGATGGTAATGAGTGGAACATTCATGCTTCTTCTAGGAGCTTACGGATGGTTCTTATCAAGAAAAGATCGTTTAGCGGAAAAAACGTGGTATTTAAAATTAATGGTGTATGCAATTTCTCTTCCATTCATCGGTAATACAGTAGGGTGGATTATGACTGAAATGGGTCGTCAACCTTGGGTTGTATTTGGTGTAATGAAAACAGAAGATGCTGTATCACCAAATGTAACATTCGGTGAAGTATTATTCTCACTTATTTCATTCACATCAATGTATTTAATTATGGGTGGAATTTGTGTGTACTTATTTGTTCGTACCATTAAGGGCCACACGAATAAGAAAACGAAAAAGGATTATCAAAGCCATGATCCATTTGATAAGGAGGAAGAGTATGTTATCTCTTAATGAGTTATGGTTTTTAGTTATTGCAATCTTGTTTGTTGGATTCTTCGTACTGGAAGGTTTCGATTTTGGTGTAGGAATGGTTTCGAGGTTTTTAGGAAAGAATGATTTTGAAAAACGAGTTTACTTAAATACAATAGGACCGTTCTGGCACGCGAATGAAGTATGGCTTGTTTGTGCTGGTGGAGCCATGTTTGCGGCATTTCCGCACTGGTATGCAACTTTATTTAGTGGTTTTTATATTTCATTTGTATTTATGCTTCTTGCTTTAATTTTAAGAGGTGTTTCCTTTAAATTTCGTGCGAAAATAGATAATCATAAATGGAAGAGCGCATGGGATTGGGGGATGTTTATTGGAAGTATGTTACCTCCTATCCTTTGGGGAGTTGCGATTGCAAACTTTATGGTAGGTGTACCTATTGATGAGAGTAAAAATGTTGTAGGTGGATTCTTGCAATTACTTCATCCATTTGCGTTACTTGGAGGAGTAATGTTTCTCCTACTATGTATTGTTCACGGATTACAATTTCTTACGATACGTACAACTGGTAAATTGAGAGAACGTGCACGAATTGCTGCAATAAAAATTGCACCATTTTCATTACTTACACTTCTTGTTTTTGCTGGTGTGGGGTTATGGAAAACCGACATTTTCACTGCTCATGGAACAGAATGGATTATGGTACCAATCGGAGCTTTTGTAGCACTATTAGTGTCCACTTTATTAAATAAAAGAAGAAGAGATGGTTGGGCTTTCTTTATGACGAGTTTAACGATCATTTTACTAAGTGCGAGTGTATTTATCGGTATGTTCCCACGTGTTATGATTAGCTCTTTAGGAGCAATGAATGATTTGACAATTTACAACGCAGCATCAGGAGCTTATGCATTAAAACTTATGACTTACTTTGCGATTGCTATTTTGCCTTTCGTTATCGGAAGTCAAATATGGAGTTATTATGTATTTAGACAACCTGTTAAGTCAGACAACGATTTGGAGTACTAATGAAAAGAAAAAGAGGACTTCCGTCTTATCCCGGTAGCCGTATTTTATATGTAGCGTTAACGATTATTAGTATTTTAGAAGCTTTTAGTATTATTGCGCAAACAATCTTTTTAGCACGAGCTATTACGTTTTTATTTCATGGAGAGACAGTACAAACAATATTAAGTGAAGTTGTTTATTTTGGTATCGCGTTTGCAGCGCGTAACATAGTAGTTCGAACATCACAAATATTAGTGGAACGTTTTGCTGAAAAAACAGGGTCGTTACTAAGAAAACAATTGATAGAGGCATATTTCACATTGGGTCCAAGGTATGTTCAAACTGTTGGAACTGGTCATCTGGTTACCTTATCAATTGAGGGGATTGAGAAATTTAAAACATATATTGAATTAACGATTCCTAAAATGATTAGAAGTAGTATCGTTCCAGGTCTAATTGTACTATATGTTTTTACGCTAGATATTGAGTCTGGAATCATTTTAGTTGTAACGATTCCTATCGTGATCATATTTATGATTCTTCTCGGATTAGCAGCGCAAAAAATGGCAGATAGTCAGTATGAGATATATCGTGTACTTTCGAATCATTTTGTAGATACGTTAAAAGGTTTAGAAACATTAAAGTATTTAGGGAAAAGTGAACAGCACGAAGGAAAGATTGAAAAAGTAAGTAAAAGATATAGAAAAGCAACGATGCGTACTTTGCGAGTTGCTTTTCTTTCTTCTTTTGCATTAGATTTCTTTACGAGTTTATCAATTGCGTTTGTGGCAGTTGGATTAGGGATACGTTTAATAGATGGAACGATTATACTATTACCAGCCCTTACAATTTTGATTTTAGCTCCGGAATATTTTCTGCCGATTAAACAAGTGGGAGCAAATTATCATGCGACATTAGATGGACAAATTGCGATGGAGCAAATAGAAGAGATTTTGCAACAACAAAAAGGAATACAAAAGAAAGATTTAAATGAAGATATAGTATGGAATGCCTCTAGTAGCTTGAAATTACAAGATATCAAAGTTAATAATACTGAATCTGAAAAGGCTATATTAGAAGGAATTAATTTTACTTGGGAAGGTAACGGTGCTATTGGTGTTATTGGTGAAAGTGGTGCAGGGAAATCGACGTTAATCGACGTATTAGCAGGTTTTTTATCTCCTTCGAGTGGAAAGATGTTAGTAAATGGTGTAGAAGTTGATGGATCTACTCGTGAAGATTGGCAAAAAAATATTGCTTATATTCCGCAGCAACCTTATATTTTTCCGCTTTCATTAAAGGATAACATTCGTTTTTATGAAACAAATGCAACAGATGAAGAAGTTGAAAGAGTTATTAATGAAGTCGGCCTTCGTTTACTCGTTACATCACTTCCAAATGGGATACACGAAAGAATTGGAGAAGGTGGACGTATGCTAAGTGGCGGACAAGAACAGCGTGTTGCTATGGCGCGTGCGCTTTTAAGTAAAAAACCAATCATTTTATTAGATGAGCCTACGGCACATCTTGATATTGAAACCGAATTTGAAATAAAGCAAGCGATGTTACGTCTATTTAATGGAAAGTTAGTATTTTTAGCAACTCACCGTCTACATTGGATGAAACAAATGGACCATATTCTTATTCTAAATAAAGGGGAAATGAAAGAAAGTGGGACGTATGAAGAACTTTTAGAGAATGAGACATTACATTTTCATAGGGAAGAGAGGGGAGAGAAATGAGTAACTGGGTTAAACCTTATATAAAACAAAATAAAGGTAGAATGACTTTAACTATTTTCCTTGGTCTTCTTGGAGTTAGTTCAGGAGCGATGTTACTTTTTATTTCAGGTTATTTGATCTCAAAATCTGCCCTTAGACCAGAAAATGTAATGGCTGTATATGTTCCTATTGTTGCAACAAGAGCGTTTAGTATAGGGCAAGCTGTATTTCATTATATAGAGCGCCTAGTCGGACATGATGTCGTACTACGTATATTAGAAAAAATGAGAACGAGGCTATATAGAATAGTAGAACCACAGGCGTTATTTTTCCGTTCTCGATTTCAAACGGGTGATATGTTAGGAGTGTTATCCGAAGATATAGAGCATTTGCAAAACCTATATTTACGTACAATATTTCCTAGCATATTAGCGCTAGTTGTTTATAGTATCTTCGTACTTGTTATCGGTGCATTTGATTTTGTTTTTGCACTTATTGTAGGTTGTAAGTTAGCTATTATCGTTTTTCTTCTTCCGTTTGTATCATTACTTTTGATGAAGAAACATCATGTTACTTTAAAGCAAGGAAGAAACCGTTTGTATCAACAACTGACAGATGCTGTTTTTGGATTATCTGATTGGCAAGCAAGTGGTCGTAAAGATGAATTTATTAATGAGTATGTAAAACAAAATGATCAGTTGTTAAAAATCGAAAAGAGAGTGAAACGCTGGTATCATATTCGGGACAGTATCATTCAATTAGTAGTAGGTATTGTAGTTATTTCGATGATCATATGGACTGGGAATGAAGCGGCAAGTGAACAAATTGCTCCTACAGTTATCGCAGCTTTCGTATTAATGATTTTATCTGTAACAAACGCGCTTATTCCTATTGCAGATGCCATCGATCGAATACCGTCGTACGTAGAATCTACCCATCGTCTTAATGGCGTAGAAAGTGATAGTGTTTTACATGATGAAACGGATTTGCATGGAGAGAAAGATTATATTGAACCAAAACATGTAGATATTGAACTGAATCACGTATCGTATAGTTATCCAGATAGTAATGAGATTGTATTAAAAGATGTATCATTACAAATAAAAGCAGGGAAGAAAATTGCTATTTTAGGGAGAAGTGGGACAGGGAAATCTACTTTACTAAAATTATTAACAGGGGCGTTAAGCCCAGTAAATGGCCAAGTTGTATTGAATGGTGAACGAGCTCATACGAATCTTTTATCTAAATATATTTCTGTATTAAATCAAAAGCCGCATTTGTTTGATACGACAATTGGAAATAATGTACGAATTGGCAAACCAGAGGCGACGGATGAAGAGATATGGAAAGCTTTAGAGAAAGCACAATTAGCTTCACATGTTACTTCTCTTCCAGACGGATTACAAACAAAAATGCATGAAATGGGAAAGCGGTTTTCTGGTGGGGAAAGACAAAGGGTTGCTTTTGCTAGAACTCTTATGCAAGAAACACCAATTATTGTACTTGATGAACCGACTATCGGTTTAGATCCAAAAACAGAATTGTCTTTAATCGAAACAATGTTTTCTGCAACGGAAGAAAAGACGGTTATTTGGATTACGCACCATCTTGTAGGAATAGAACATGTAGACGAAGTTATATTCCTTGATCGTGGCCAAATTGTCATGCAAGGTAGTCATAAACAACTTCTGAAAGAAAATGAAAAGTATCGTAAACTTTATGAGTTAGATAAAGGAATATGATTTGAATAAGCAATAATTGTAAAAATAGCTACGCCTAATGGTGGAGCTATTTTTTTGTTAGATTGCAGGTGTATATGATTGTTACGAATTAAAAATGAATTTCATATTATACATATAATGGAGGGGATGTACATGAAGGAGCAATATAAAATCATTGTTTTAAGTGATGAGTTATCAGGGGAGAGGATTCGAAATACGTTAGACAAAAATAAATGTAAAACAATAGTTCATGTTGTAGACGTTTCAGATGTTGTTCGTATAGAAAGTTCTTTTCAATATATAGTCATTTGGAGAGGGGACGCAGAAAAACTTACAAATGACTTGATAAATAGGGGCGTGCAAAGTTCAAAAATTATTAATTTAACAAAATACATGTATGAATGGAAGGATAAATTAATTTCTATCTATCAAATAAATCCGGATCTTATGTCTTTATACATTGCTATGAAAAAAGCAAAGAGTGATCCGACGT
This sequence comes from Bacillus cereus group sp. Bce041, assembly GCF_052646455.1. Lineage (NCBI taxonomy): Bacteria > Bacillati > Bacillota > Bacilli > Caryophanales > Bacillaceae > Bacillus > Bacillus cereus group sp. Bce041. The sequence goes on along the minus strand of NZ_JBQXON010000002.1, from coordinate 22,652 downwards.
ATGAATTGTTTGCTACCGGTTTGTCTTATCCACATTGTGGCATAAGTACGGAGCTTCTCTCAAAAAAGTCAATAAAATTAACACTTCCATCGCAAGATCTATACTATGATTATTTAATAGCGTCACAACTTTTATCAAACAATCATTCATTTCAATATTGTTTAATAGGAATAGCCTATTTCTCGTTTTACTTTGATATGTCGTTATCATCTGAATCATATAGAATTCACAAAGTATATTATCCATTGTTTCAAGATGGTCATCATACTGCAGTTCATTCTCCTCTACCCACTGATGGATTCTCACATCTAAATACTCCGAAACCACTTCTTTCTATTTTTAATTTGCATTTTGAATATATTTTATTAGACGAACTAAAAGATGAATCATTGACGCTGCCTTGGATAAATGCTGAATGGAATACTACTTCTCTTCATATTCCTTTTGAAGAACACGGGAAAATAAGAGCAGCTTCACATGCTAAATTGGCGTATCCTCATACTTTAGTTGAAAATAAAATGATTTTTAAGAAATATTTAGAATTACTGTTAAAAAACGATATAAAGCCATTAATTGTTGTGTTCCCTGTTACTTCACATTATTTCAATTGTAGTAGTAAGAAATTAAAAGAAGATTTTTATAAAGTTATAAATGATTTTCAAACTCAATATTCTTTTCAAATTATAGATCTATTTGATTCGCCATTATTTTGTGACGATGATTTTTATGATAGTGATCATATGAATAAAAAAGGTGCAAATAAAATGTCCGCATTATTAAATATGTTTATTCAGGAATGAAAAGTATGATATTTTGTTTCATGTTTGCATAAAAGTATATAGGCTCCATACAGTTAAAGTAATGTGATTTTTGTGTCGCGTATATAAATAATATGCGAAGAGGTGAGAGAGTTAAAATGAGAACTCGTATTGAAAGAACTGAAGAAATGGTAGAGCAACTTCCGTTGGTAAGTGTATTAATTCCTACGTATAATCGTCCTAGTTACTTTGAAAAGGCGTTATGTAGTGTGTTAGAACAAACGTACCCTAATATAGAAATTATAGTTGGAGATGACAGCACGAATGATGAAACAGAAAAATTGTTACAAAAATACTTATGTGATCATTCAAATATTATTTATATAAAAAATAGATCAACTCTCGGACAATTTGAAAATGCGTTAATGTTATTTAATGAAGCGAACGGTGAGTATATAAATTTTTTAATGGATGATGATGTATTTCATGTGAATAAAATTGAAAAAATGATGAAGTATTTTTTCAATGATTTAGATAATGAAATTAAGCTTGTAACATCTCATCGTCAAGTAATTGATGATAAAGGGAAAGAACTGCGACATATTTATTCGACTGTCCGTTTATTTGAAGAGGATACCATTATAGAGGGAACAGAATTAGGAAATAAGGTAATTGTGGATCAAAAAAATTACATTGGAGAACCGACAACAGTTTTATTTCGTAAAAATGATTTACAAGAACCATATGGGATTTTTGATAAGAGGCGGTATTTATGTAACGTAGATATAGCTTCATGGTTATCTTTATTAAGTAAAGGAAAAGCAGTATATATAGCAGAGACACTTAGTTACTTTCGATTACATCCAGATCAACAGTTAAATGAATCTAATAAAATGATGGATGGGTTAGAAGATTTTTCACACAGTATTATAGCAGGAGAACAATATGGTTTCTTATCCACCGAAAAAGAGTTAGACAAAGCGATAACTAATTTTCTAGATTATGCAAGAAGGATAGTTCCATCATCAATATTATATACATTAGACTATTACCAAAAAATTAGAGCGAAGAAAATAAACATAGAAAAGAAAAAACAACATATAAATAATAATTCTTCATTACCGAAAGTAAGTATACTTATTCCTGCATACAATAGACCTTATTACTTGGAATTAGCACTCAACAGCGCTTTGAATCAAACATATGAAAATATTGAAATTATTATTTCTGACGATAGTACAAATAATGAAGTCAATGCTATGATTCAACCGTACTTACGTGAATATGAGTGTATTACATATGTTAAAAATGAAACGCCGTTAGTTGCTGAAAACTTTAATAAGTGTGTAGAACTTGCAAATGGGGACTATATAAACTTTTTATTAGATGATGATTTATTTCATCATGAAAAGATCGAGAGAATGATGAAATACTTTTTGACGTTAGAAAATATTTCATTTGTGACGTCATATCGTGAACTGATTGATGAGAATGGAGAGATATTACCACCTTCAACATTAAATATGAAAATCGCGAAAGAAACTACACTTTTTGAAGGAAAAGAATTAGGGAATTATATGTTAAAAAACTTGAAAAATGTAGTTGGTGAGCCGACAACTGTTTTGTTTAATCGGGATTTGTTTGACGGGAAGTTTGGATATTTTAAAGGAAAGGCTTATTCTGCTATTAATGACATTGCAACTTGGCTAGATATGATGAGGAAAGGAAAAGTAGTTTATATACATGAACCTCTTAGTTATTTTAGACAACATAGTGGACAAAATCAAAAACAAATGCATTTTATTTTAATGACAATTGAAGAGTGGATTGAATTAATTATAGATGCATATAATAGTGGGTTTTTAAGCTCCGAAAGTGAGTATAAAGAGAGTTTATCTTATTGTTTAGAAAATGCGGGATTTATAGTTAAGGATGCAGTAAGAAATGGCGAACTAGATCAAATTTATAATGAAAAGATAAAAAAAGGCTTAAATAATTTAGTTGCTCATATGTTCGAGAAAGAATCTTGTTATTGTCAATATTGTAATCAACAATTTGAAAAATTTTCACCTTGGCCAGCACATTATGATTTTCCGAAATATAAATTTGAAATGTGGAATAAAGATACAGGGATATGTCCAGTTTGTAATTCGATGGATCGTGAAAGATTGTACCGTGCGTACATTGAAACGGAAACGGACTTGTTAAATAGAAACTATACAATGCTTCATATTGCACCTGAAGCGAAGTTAAGAGATTGGTTTAACGAGTATAAAAATATTACGTATGTATGTGGTGACTTAGAACCAAAGGATCCATTAATGAAGGAAATTGATGTTACAAGGATTACATATGATAGTAATACTTTTGATGTAATAGTATGTAGCCATGTGTTAGAACACGTTCCTGATGATGACAAAGCAATGCGAGAGTTATATAGAGTGTTAAAGCCAAATGGATGGGGAATTATTCAAGTACCAATCGTAATGAATGTAGATTTTATTGTAGAGAATGAATTAATTGTAACACCACAATTGAGGAAATTAGCTTTCGGGCAAGAAGATCATGTGAGAATTTATAATCAATCGGGATTTATTCAACGATTAATGAATGCAGGATTTAAGGTAGAATTATATAACATAGCGGAAAAACAAGGAATGAAAAGTGCTAGGAAATTTGGATTATCTGAAACAGATATGCTCTATATTGTCCGAAAATGATAGGAAGGAATAGATAGATATGGAGAATATTCCTTTTTTAAGTGCTTCAACTGTACCTGTAAGTGAGTATTTGGACGAATTGAAGGAAATTGATACATCTCACATATATACGAATTATGGACCTATAAATCAACGTTTTGAGGAAACAATTATGTCGTCATTTTTTCAAAACAGGGGAGCTGTTACAACAGTAGCAAACGCAACGTTAGGGTTAATGGCGGCTATTCAACTAAAGAAAAGAAGAAAGGGAAAGTATGCTCTCATGCCTAGTTTTACATTCCCTGCGACTGCCTTAGCCGCTATTTGGTGTGGACTGGAACCTTACTTTATTGATATTTCAATAGATGATTGGTATATGGATAAAACCGTACTTTTGGATAAGATAGAAGAATTAAAAGAAGAGGTTGCGATTGTTATCCCGTACGCCACTTTTGGATCATGGATGAACTTAGAAAAATATGAAGAATTAGAGAAGAAGGGGATTCCGGTTGTCGTAGATGCGGCGCCGGGATTTGGTTTAATGAATGGAGGGATGCATTACGGTCAAGATTTTAGTGGAATGATCGTATATAGCTTTCATGCAACAAAGCCTTTCGGAATTGGTGAAGGAGGGCTCATATATAGTAAAAACGAAGAAGATATACAACATATTAAAAGAATGGGGAATTTCGGATTTGATAAAAATCGTGAATGCACGATGATGGGGTTTAATTGTAAAATGTCTGAATACGCAGCCGCTATTGGGATTGCGACTATAAAAAAGTGGGATCAAAAATTAAAAGAACGCAGCCGTATTTCTGAATGGTATAAACAGTTGTTACAAAATACTGGGTTAATGAAAAAAGGGTGGAAAGTCCAAAAGACAGAAGCAGTTATTCACCAATTTATGCCTATCATTTGTCCAGAAGAAGTTCGCAACATACAAGTAATAGAAGAACTGAAAAAACAGAAAATAGAAGCTAGATTATACTTTTCACCATCTTGCCACCAACAAGTTCTTTTTAAAAACTATAAGTCTACAGATTTAACAAAGACGAATAAAATAGCAAAACGAATCGTAAGTTTACCTTTATGGGAAGGAATGACGAAAGAACTAGTAGAGCAAATTGTAATTTGTTTAGAGCAGAAGGTGGTGTCGGTAGATGAATAGTTTTTATAGTCAAGAAGAACTAAAGAAAGTTGGATTTTTATCTGTTGGGAAAAATGTATTGGTTAGTAAAAAAGCAAGTATATATAATCCGAGTGCTATATCAGTTGGCAATCATGTAAGAATTGATGATTTTTGCATTTTAAGTGGTAAAATCACAATTGGAAGTTATTCGCACATATCAGCGTATACAGCGTTATATGGAGGGGAAGTTGGGATTGAAATGCATGATTTTGCAAACATCTCAGCTAAAACAATCATATATGCAGTACTTGATGATTTCAGTGGAAATACATTAATGGGTCCAACCGTCCCGAATCAATATAGGAATGTGAAAGCAGAAAAAGTTATTTTAAAAAAACATGTGATTATTGGTGCTAATTCTATTATTTTTCCAAATGTAACGGTAGGAGAAGGTACGGCAGTCGGTGCGATGAGTATGGTAAAAGAGAGTTTAGATGATTGGTATATTTACGCTGGAGTTCCCGTAAGAAAAGTAAAACCTCGTCAAAAAAAGATGCTAGAGTTAGAAATTGATTCTTTAAAAAGCATTCATTCTTAACAAAAAAGAATGAATGTTTTTATTTTTATCTCGCTATTTGCCGGGCAGTAAGACCCTACCTCAAAATTCAGCGGAAGTAAAGAAGTTAGGTGGGGATCGGGCTGATAGCCAGTGGGGATGAACAAAATCCTCACTGATTAAACTTTCACTTTATGATAGAGCAGAGAGTATCTTAACTTATTGTGTTTTAAATTTTGCTGACCAAGGCAATACTGAGCCATAGTGAATGTAAAGTTGGAGGGCGAGCGTATATGTTTGATGAAGATGGGATTGTTTTAATTATGGAACCAGCTGATGAAAGAAACTTGAGGAGATTTATTTTTTCAGTGCCAAAGTCAGTGTATGAAAAGAAGGGGCTTACATTACACTATGGAACAGCTATAGGACAAGGCTATATGGATATAATTGAAGATATTATAAGCGTACATATAGAAATAGATGTTGTAACGATAATAGGGCATGTAAGAGGATAAATAGCTATTTGAAAAAGGTTATAAACAATTTAGCTAGAAGTTATGTATAGAGAAAATTACAGACAATGATAAAGACGAAGGGAGTCTAAAATGAAAATAAAAACAATTTTATTAGTATTTATAGTTTCAATTGGTTTAATGGGATGTTCAATAGTGGAAGAAGGAAAGAACTCCATAGATTATGCTCAAAAGGCGACAGACTATGTAAATGAAATAAGTGCATTTGCAAATGATGCACCAGCATTAGCAGAAAAGGCCGTTAATGATAGCGAGGCTCGAAAAGAATTAGAAACGAAGCTTAGTGAAATTAAACAAGATATACCCGCATTCAATGAATTAACGCCACCTGATGTAGCAAAGGATATTCATCAACAAATCGTCGGATATAACGAAAAGTTAAATACGTTAATTGATACGGCGATGACAAAGATAGAAGAAGGAAAAGTGGATGTAGAGCAATTTAAAAACTCTGAGCTTATGCAGACGGTAGATCAAGTTCGAGATTTGAAAGATAAAGTGCAAAATTTAGGTCAATAGTAAAAAGCTCCGTTTGTGATAAACGGAGCTTTTTACTATTGGATACAATAAACGATTACACCAACGATAATAATCATGTTGCCGATGAGTTTACGTTTCGTTATTTTTTCTCCTAGGAAATACCAACCAAAAATTAATATGATGATATAACTTAAGGATTCTAATGCTGATGCTTGTTTTAATGCCATGCCCTTCATGGCGATAACATTTAATCCGGCGTTAATTACAAATAAAGAGTAGCCGATAATAACATAAGGATTCACATATTCTTTTATTCTAGAATCGTATTGTTGCAAAGTAGCTTTTTTTAATAATATTTGTGAGTAATTAGCTAAAATTATCCCGAAAATAAATAATGACATATAACTATTCATCTTTTGTCACCACCACAATTCCGACGATAATAATAGCTGCACCAAGTAAATGATTCCACTGAATCGTATCTCCAAATAGAAATACTGACCAAAGCATTGACCACAGTATAATAATCCCGCGATGTGAATATGCTTTTGAAATTTCGAAATGTTTAATTACTTGTTGCCATAAAATTGCATATCCGAATAAAAGTATAACTAATCCGAAATAAGCAACAAAAAATGAGATGGAAGCAATGGGGAATTTAGCTGCCCATTTCATGTAAACCATAATGATAGAATATATCAAAAAAGCTACATGTAAAAATACGTAATTTTTAATAGTTGGTTTCATTTATTCACTCTCTTTTGCATATAAATATATATTTATACCTAATTTTTCTAGTGTTAGATATTGGAACATATTTTGTTTAATCTTTCACATTTCAAATTATATAGTATCATGGCTTTTATTGTAAAACAATAGAAGCTATGCATTCATTTTTTCCAAGGTTCTACAATATGTATCGTTTTATTTGTTGCATCCAACTCTACTTGAACACCGATAGGCATGGTAATCATTGGATGTGTATGACAACAATCGAAGTCAGCTAGAAAAGGAATTCTTTGATTTTGAAGTACTTCTAGTAGTATTTCAAAAGGTTTTCGATTTGTACCACAATCATCAAATTGCTCATGTTTTCCAAGAATGATACCTGAAATTTTATCGAATACACCGTTAATTTTAAGTAATGAAAAGCTTCTTTCAATAGTAGCTGCATCTTTTGAACTGTCCTCAATGAAGAGAATGTCGCCTTCTTGAATATGTGGCATATAGGGGCTACCCCAAATTCCTTGTATCGTGTTTAAATTCCCGCCAATAATACGCCCAGTAGCTTTTCCATCAATTACTGAAATCCAATCGTTTGGTCGAAGTTCTTTCTCCTTTGTCTTTTCTTCCCAATTAATAAATTCATCTGACCAAAATAATGGTTGTTTTATATGATAAGGAAGAGAATGATCATGTAGTAAAGTTTCAGCGAAATATTTGTATGTGCAATCAACAAAAGGTTCAAATTCGCCAAAGGAAGGGACGAGAGCTGGTCCATAAAATGTAGGGATTCCTGTTTTGGTGTAAATTGCTAGTAATAAAGCAGTTGCATCTGAATACCCAATCATTATTTTAGGGTTCTTTAGAAAAGCATCATAATCAATATAAGGTAATATTGAATTTGAATTCATCCCACCAATTGTTGACATAATACAAGAAATATTAGGATTTCTTATTAAGACATTTAGCTCCTCAGCACGCTCTTGTATACTACCAGAACGATAAAAATCATATCGACCTGTTAATGAACCTTCTAATATATGAAACCCTTTCTGTTGTAAGTAAGATTTTGCTCGTTCAAATCTCTTTGGTGAAGTGTAGGTTACTGGTGAAGAAGGGGAGTAAATCCCAACTGTGTCTCCGTATTTTAATGATTTTGGAAGTAGCATTTGTATGAATCCCTTCTATTAAATAGTTTATCTCGCTATTTGACGGGTAGCCTGATTGGTGGGGCTGATTAAAGTTTCGCTTTATTTACGAGATTTTATTATTAAATATTCTTACGTTTCAATATTGTAAGTTTAACATAAATAAATTAAAATAATCATTGCTGTACTATGAATAAATATACCTTTTACCTTGACTGTATAAAGGAATTGTTGATAAGGTTAAATGTGAGTGTATAAAAGGTTTGCTAAAGGAGTTTTGAAATGAATCGGTTAAAATGGGGAAGGATGACAGTCCTATTAGTCATTATTTTAGGGATATGTTGGTTCTTATTCCAAGGAAATCAAAAGAGCATAGCGAATGTAGAGGGACAACCTTTGCAAGTGGCAGAACTACCTAAAGCAGGATTTACTGAAAAAGTAGTCCCGCCAAAGTACATCCCACCAGAAATTAACGCAAAAGCAGCTATGATTATCGATGCGAGTGATGGAGATATTATTTATCAATATAATGAAAATGAAGCTTTTGCACCGGCTAGTATGTCTAAGATGATGACAGCGTATCTCTTACTAGAGAGTATACATAACGGGAAAGTTCGCTGGGAAGATCCAGTAAAAATGAGTGCGAAGGCGGCACAAACAGAGGGAGCGAGAATCCCAGTACAAGTTAATGATACATTAACTGTTAAAGATTTATATCATGCATTAATGATTGAGTCAGCTAATAATTCAGCTGTGGCTTTAGCAGAACATATGGCAAAATCGGAGAAAGATTTCGTTCAGCTTATGGATGCAAAAGCGAAACAGTTAAAAATGTCGGAACATGCTAAATTTGCAAATGCTTCTGGATTACAAGAGCCAGATGGAAGTGAAACAAAAATGACGGCTGCTGATGTAGCGCAATTGGCATATCATCTTATAAAAGATTATCCGGAAATATTAGAAGTGACTCACTTACGCCAAAGTCAGCTAGCATTTAATAATATTAATGTTATAAGCACAAACGACATGTTAAATAAAAATAATAAAAGTTTATATATAGAAGGAATGGACGGACTAAAGACTGGATTTACAGATAGTGCAGGATACTGTTTTACTGGGACTGCAAAGCAAGGTGATAATCGAATTATTACAGTGGTCATGGGGACATCAAGTAAAACAAAACGTTTTACAGAGACAAATAAGTTAATGTCGTATGCATTTGGATTAGTTAATTAAGTAAGTAAAATACGAATCTAGATCGCTACATAAGTAAGACTGTTTGTTGTTACTAATTTTAGATAACAACAAACAGTCTTTTTATTTTTATTTTAAAAAGGAAAAAGCTTCTAAATACAAGTGTTATCATTTGAGTTTATTTGTTGCTGTGATATTATAAAGTTATAAGCTTATTAATAATAAGTTTGAGGGGCGTAATATGATATATACATATGAAATAGCCTCAATTGAAAATTGGAGGGAATTATGATGGCAAAAGATTTTTACTCAGCAATTGAAGACAGAAGATCTATTTATGCAATTAGTAAAGAGCAAGTAGTTTCTGATGAGAAAATTCAAGAAGTGATTTATCATGCTGTAAAACATACACCTTCAGCTTTTAATTCTCAAAGTGCTCGCGTTGTTGTTTTATTAGGAGAACAACATGATAAATTATGGGATATTACGAAAGAAACGTTACGAAAAATTGTACCTGAAAATAACTTTGCACCTACTGAAGAAAAAATGAATGCATTTAAAAGTGGTTATGGAACGGTTTTATATTTTGAAGACAGTGAAGTAGTGGAAAGCCTTCAAGCAAACTTTGCATTATATAAAGATAATTTCCCAACTTGGTCTCAGCAATCATCAGGAATGTTACAATTTGCAATTTGGACAGCTTTAGAAATTGAAGGGTTTGGTGCTACGTTACAGCATTACAATCCACTAATTGATGAAAAAGTGAGAAAAGAGTGGGATGTTCCAGCAAATTGGAAACTCACTGCGCAAATGCCATTTGGTAAACCGGTAGTACATGCTGGTGAAAAAGAATTCCAACCGTTAGAAAACCGTGTGAAAATTTATAAATAAAATAATTTGATAAAAGGTGAACAGGAATATAACCTGTTCACCTTTTTTTATACGTAATAAGGGTTTTTTTGTCCGGCATTTTTCATCTGATTTTTTAATTCATTTTTACGTGTTTCAATAGCTGATACTTTTTGTAATGTTATCATTGAAACGAATTGAATAAAAGCATAGTATAGCTCTATGTTTTTTTGTATTGGATCATCTATTATATTTCTCACAAATATGCCTCCTCTTTTTATTCCAATAAAACTCCGCATTAATGGGCAGCCCGAGTGGTGAGGGTTAATAATTAGCGGAGGATGTATAAAACCCTTCCTGATTAAAGTTTCATTTTATAAGGGAATGAAACTTTAATCAATTCGCTAAAATTCTTGTTTATTAAGATATGTATATAATACTATAAATATCCTATAAATTCCATTATAAGAAAAAGAGAACAGTTGATATAGTGTGTGTTTTCTTTAAAGGAGAAATGGCTTTTGTGAAATAAATCTTACAATTCGTCAAATTATTTCAAAATTGTAGATAGTATAGAAATTTAGTTTTCTAAAAATATTATACTATTGATAAATAGAGTGATTTTTGTCATGATGAAAGTATACTTCATGTAAGGAGCTTTATAAGGAAATACATACTTGAGTTTATATTAGGTTAATAGAATTTTTTATAATAGATAGAAAAGGGATATTTTATATTAAAATATTAAATAGAATGTCGAATTTTCATGCGATATATAAGAAATTTGAAAAAACCATTGCAAAAACACTGTGTTTAATGATAAAGTTCACATGAAGTTCACACGGATTTCACTTTGTTCATTTAAAATGAACTCTGTGTGAAAAATAAAACTCTTGCTAAAAAATGGAACTGGATGAATATTTTACTTTGATAATATTGTAAAGTATTAAAGTTTTAGTTTTTTTTAAGAGGATAGTAGGGAAAGGAAGTAAAGACAACTTATGAAAAAAGTAATTGCAGGTTTAGCAGCAGCTTCTGTAGCTGGCGTTGCAGTTCCAGGAATGGATTCTGCTCATGCACAAGTTTCAAATGAAGCGCTAAAAGAAATTAATGGACAAACTCAAACTCAAACTCAAACTCAAACGACTGTAACTGAAACAAAAACTGTAGAAACAACTTCTGAATTAAAATACACAGTAACTGCTGATGTATTAAATGTTCGTTCAGGTGCTGGTACAGGACATAACGTTATTTCTAAAGTAAAATCAGGCCAAGTGCTACAAGTAGTTGGACAAGAAAATGGTTGGTTCAAAGTAAACGTAAATGGTCAAACAGGTTATGTAAGTGGTGACTTCGTAACGACTGGTGGCAAAACAGGAACGACTGTTCAACAAGGAACAGGTACTTACACAGTAAACGTTTCTTCACTTAACGTACGTACAGGCCCAAGTACATCTCATACAGTATTAGGTTCTGTAAACAAAGGTAAAACAGTACAAGTTGTAGGTGAAGTACAAGATTGGTTTAAAATCAACTTCAATGGTGGAACTGGATACGTAAGCAAAGACTTCGTAACAAAAGGTGGTTCTGCTGTATCTAACGAAACACAACAACCAACTACAAACAACAATACTACAACAGTTCAAACTGGTGGTTCTTATGTTGTTAACACTGGTGCTTTAAAAGTACGTACAGGCCCAGCTACATACAACGCTGTAATCGGTGGAGTAACAAATGGTAAAGTATTAAACGTTACTGGTGCTGAAAATGGTTGGTACAAAATTAACCATAACGGCCGCACAGGTTACGTAAGTGCAGACTTCGTTAAGTTTGTAAAAGGCGGAGTAAACAACGTTACAAACAACAATAATGTTACAAATAACGTTCAACAACCAGGTAAAGACGTACAAAAACCAACAACAGGTGGAGATACATCTTCAATCGCTGGATTCGCTAGATCTTTAAATGGTTCACCATACAGAACTGCTGGTACAACACCTGCTGGTTTTGACTGCAGTGGATTCATTCACTACGTATTAAATCAAACTGGTCATAAAGGCGCTCGTCAAACAGTTGCTGGATACTGGAGCTCTAAAACAAAAACTAGCAATCCACAACCAGGTGATTTAGTATACTTCCAAAATACTTATAAATCAGGTCCTTCTCACATGGGTGTTTACTTAGGAAACGGTCAGTTCATTAGTGCAGAAACAGATGCAACTGGTGTACGTATTAGTTCTGTAAGTAACTCTTACTGGAGCAAGCACCTATTAGGTTACACAAAAGCATACTAAGAAAAAGTAGTTTTATATACTTTTCGTATAGAGAAAAGGCTTTCCAAGGAAACTTGGGAAGCCTTTTTATAGTTGAATAAATTGGAAGTTTAATAGTTTTTATTTTAACTTTCCATTTAAAAATCGATCATATAAGTCATGGAAATAGTTAGGACGAAATAAGTTCGCTGCATGTCCCGCTAACGGTATTTCCTCATATAGAACGTTAGGCAAAATAGATTTCAAATCAAATAGACAAGATTTATAGAGATGATCATGCTCTCCCATTACCCATAGTATAGGGTGAGGAAGTGATTTTAATTTAGATTTTAAATCGAATTCTAACCGATGTCGTAATGACTGGGCAATTATGGATGAATGTAATTGTAATCCGAAACGGTAGTAAATATTTCTTGAAATGACTGCGAACGGATTTGCTTTTAATATACCGCTTGGAAAAATAGTATTTGCGTATTGAGAGAGCCATTTAGAGTATTCATCTCCTCGCTTCTCCCAAAAATTTTGAAATACATTATATAAACGAGAAGGGTTATTGTAATGTCCTCCAATATGACAAATACTTAATACTTTTTCTGGATGCATTTGTGCAAAAATTGTAGAGATGTAACAGCCGTAACTTAGCGCACAAATATGTGCTTTTTTAATACCTTCTTGTTCATATAAGTTTAATAATTGATCTACGAGGCGCTGTAATGAAAAGTCGATTGCTTCTCCTTTATCATCACCGTGACCTAATAAGTCATAAGTTATAATGTTGTAGGAGGCAGAAAATCGTTTTTGCTCTTTTTTGAAGGCACGACGATTGCCAACTAATCCATGAATAAAAATAATTGTTTCCTTTTCAGAATGTATATTTGTTTGCAAAAAGGATACTCCTTTCACTAACTGGAGATTTATATCGTGTTTTAAATTATTTATCTATAATTTACATAGAATAATATTAAGTACCAGGTAATAATATCAGATGTTTATATCTGTTGTAAAGATGAGTTTTTATGTATATTTTGTAAAAATAGAAAAAGTGTGTTTACATTCAGTTTACATTTGTATCGTATTCTAATTTTAGAAAGAACAGTTTTGTTTAACATGAGGAGATGAACAGGAATGGAAGTTAGAAATGAAATAAAGAAAAAAGGGAGTTGGAGGCAGTTTTTACGCCTTATTCAAGATACAAATCCTCCGAAAGGAATTTTAGTTTTTGCGTTGTTAATGAGTTTGCTTTCTACGGGAGCGAGTTTATTTATTCCTATGCTGACAAAAGGATTAGTAGATAATTTTTCGCTTTCTTCAATTAGTGTAGGACAAATTGTTGGGTTAATTGCTTTCTTTGTAATGCAAACTATTGCGGCAGGGTTGTCTATATATTTACTAAATTATATTGGGCAGAAGATTGTAGCGGGACTAAGAGAACGTTTGTGGAAAAAGGTACTTATCTTGCCGGTATCTTATTACGATCAAAATAGAACAGGTGATACGATTAGCCGTATGACGAATGATACAGGTGTTGTGAAAACGTTAATTTCTGAGCATTTGTCAAACTTATTAACAGGTGGTATTTCAATTGTTGGATCGTTAATTGTATTATTTGTTTTAGATTGGAAAATGACTGCGTTACTTTTAACGGTTATTCCGTTGTCTGTGTTAATTTTAGTTCCACTTGGACGAAAAATGTATAAGATTTCAAAAGCGCTTCAAGATGAAACTGCATCTTTTACAAGTGTGTTAACGCAAGTGTTATCAGAAATTCGTTTAGTGAAATCTTCAAATACAGAAAAGAGAGAATATGAAACGGGTAATACAGGTATACAAAAGTTATTACAATTTGGTTTGAAAGAAGGAAAAGTGCAAGCATTAATTTCGCCAGTTATGTCGTTTGTTTTAATGGCACTACTTGTTATTATCGTAGGGTATGGCGGGATGCGAGTTTCTAGCGGTGCATTAACAACCGGTGAACTTGTAGCGTTTATTTTGTATTTAGTTCAAATTGTAATGCCAATGAGTCAATTATCTATGTTCTTTACACAATTCCAAAAGGCAATTGGTGCAACGGAAAGAATTAGTACGATTTTAGAATATGAAGTAGAAGATCATGAAACTGGTGTGAAAGTGACAAATGCTAAGCAACCGATCGTTCTTGAAAATGTACATTTTGAGTATAACGAAGAAGAGCAAGTTTTGAAAAATATTGATTTCACAATTGAATCTGGAAAAGTGACAGCAATTGTAGGACCAAGTGGTAGTGGGAAAACAACGTTATTCTCATTACTGGAACGTTTTTATGAGCCAACTAGTGGTGCCATTAAATTAGGAAAAGAATTAATTACGAGTTATTCATTAGAGTCATGGCGACGTCAAATCGGTTACGTATCACAAGATAGTCCGTTAATTGATGGAACGATTCGTGATAATATTTGTTACGGCGTTGAGGGCGAAGTAATAGATGAAGAAATTGAAAAAGTAGCAGCAATGGCATATGTTGATGCATTTATTCATGACTTACCAAACGGTTATGCAACAGAAGTTGGAGAACGCGGTGTGAAGCTTTCTGGGGGACAAAGACAGCGAATTGCCATTGCCCGAGCGTTGCTTCGAAATCCGCAAATTCTTATGCTAGATGAGGCGACTTCAAGCTTAGATAGTAAATCTGAGTCTGTCGTTCAAAAAGCGTTAAATAACTTAATGAAAGGCAGAACAACGTTAGTGATTGCGCATAGACTTTCTACTGTTGTAGATGCAGATAAAATTGTCTTTATTGAAAAAGGGAATCTTACAGGTAGTGGTACGCATGATGAATTATTACAGACGCATGATATGTATCGTGAGTTTGCAACGCAACAATTGAAAATTAAAGAGGGTGCATTATAAAATGAATCATCAGCGGGAAGTTTACTCCACTGATGATTCATTTTTAAAAAATATATTAGATGCTAAGTAGAAAGGAAATGGTTCCTTTGATACCTAAAATTTTAATAGTAGATGACGATCCACACATTAGAGAACTCGTTTCGGTATTTTTAGAACGAGAAGGTTTTCAAACATATGAGGCAATTGATGGAGTAGATGCACTTCAGAAAATGGATGACGTAAAAGTCGATATGGTTATTCTTGATATCATGATGCCAAATATGGATGGATTTGATGTATGTTTTGAATTAAGAAAATACTATGATATCCCGGTTCTGATGCTAACTGCCAAAGGGGAAACATCACAAAAAGTAAAAGGATTTCACCTTGGGACAGATGATTATCTTGTAAAACCATTTGACCCTATAGAATTAGTAGTGAGAGTAAAGGCATTATTGAAACGTTACCAAATTACAGTTTCCCAATCGATTCAAGTTGGAAATGTATTATTAAATCGTAAAACATTCGAAGTTACATCTGGAGAACAAACGGTTACATTACCGTTAAAAGAATTTGAGCTGCTCT
Organism: Bacillus cereus group sp. Bce041; assembly: GCF_052646455.1. Taxonomy (NCBI): domain Bacteria; kingdom Bacillati; phylum Bacillota; class Bacilli; order Caryophanales; family Bacillaceae; genus Bacillus; species Bacillus cereus group sp. Bce041. The sequence goes on along the minus strand of NZ_JBQXON010000002.1, from coordinate 6,857 downwards.
TTACTTTAGGGTCTAAATCGGGAAGAACTTGTTCGAGAGAGCAATTAATTGAAGAAATATGGGGATATGATTTTGAAGGGAATGAACGTACACTAGACGTTCATATTAATCGGTTACGTGAGAAGTTTCAAGAAGAGCAGTCGAAATTTAGTATTAAAACAATAAGAGGATTAGGGTATCGCTTAGAGGTAAGTAAATGAGAAAAAGAAAACGAATGAGTAAGTTGAAGATGCTGAAAGTATTTGGAGCGGTATTAGCGCTCTTTTCTTTTCTTACTATAATTTGGTCTATCGCATTTTATGTAGCAACTAGTATATTGAATGCTTTTGACGTAAACGTATCGCCGTTTGTTGCTTTTCTAATTAGTGATATGGTCGGTTTTGTCTTTATTATTCTTATTTGGACATTGATTGGAATATTAATGAGACCAAAACGAGAGGCGATGATTTGGACTATTATTGAACCGATACAAAAAATTGCAAAAGGAGACTTCTCCGTAAAAATAAGAAATGAAGAAAAGTATGATGGTGAAATTGGCGTGCTCGTAAAAAGTATAAATGATATGACAGATGAACTGAATACGATGGAGAAAATGAGACAAGAGTTTGTATCGAATGTTTCTCATGAAATACAGTCACCGTTAACTTCTATAAAAGGATTTGCTAGAGCACTACAAGACGATAATCTTTCTGAGGAAAAAAGAAAGCATTATCTTACCATTATTGAAACTGAAACAACGAGATTATCTAAACTAAGTCAAAATTTACTAAAGCTAACTCTTTTAGAATCAGAAGAGTATACACCAGAAAGAGTGAGCTATCGATTAGATCAACAATTAAAGCAAATTGTGTTAAATAGTGAACCACTCTGGGCTGAAAAAGAAATTGAGTTAGAACTAGATTTAGAAAAAGTATATGTTATTGCTGACCAAGAAAGTATGAGTCAAGTGTGGATTAATTTAATTCATAATAGTATTAAATTTACTCCAAGCGGTGGTACGATTACTATTCAGTTAAAGGAACATGAGACAGTAGTGGAAGTGCGTATCCGTGATTCAGGAATTGGTATATCAGAAGAACAGAAACAACATATTTTTGAGCGTTTTTATAAAGCGGATTCTTCACGAAATCGTGCCTATGGAGGAAGTGGCTTAGGTTTAGCTATTGTAAAGAAAGTACTCGACCTTCATCAAGGAGAGATAAAAGTGGAGAGTGAGGAAGGAAAAGGTACTGAATTTATTGTGCGTATGCCGAATCATGAAGAGAAATAGTGTTAGAAGGAGAACCTTCTAACACTATTTCTCTTTAAAAATGCATTTACCGTTACTGCAATTATATTGAAAAGCTTTTCCTTCGCTTTTCATACTCATACACTCCCCTATGCTGGATTTGTTTTTATTTTACATGAATAATGGTAAAAAAATGAAACTTATAAATAAAAACTTTCTATAGTTACCTACAAGTAACCTACGCACATGAAAGTGCATCATTGCCTTTTTACATAAACATAGATACAATTTTAATATAATACATAACTGAGATGATTAAGGAGTGTTATACTTGGCAGAATTATTACAAGGTAAAAATGCTTTAATTACAGGAGCAGGTAGAGGGATTGGTCGCGCTGTAGCAATCGCATTAGCGAAAGAAGGCGTAAATGTAGGCTTATTAGCTCGTTCAGAAGAAAACTTAAAAGCTGTAGCAAAAGAAGTAGAAGCAGAAGGTGTAAAAGCTGTTATTGCAACTGCTGATGTTTCTTCATATGAAGAAGTAACAACTGCGATTGAAACGTTAAAAAATGGTTTAGGATCTATCGATATTTTAATTAATAACGCTGGTATTTCTAAATTCGGTAAGTTTTTAGAACTAGACGTTGCTGATTGGGAAAAAATCATTCAAGTAAACTTAATGGGTGTATACTATGCAACTCGTGCAGCTTTACCGAGCATGATTGAACAACAATCTGGTGATATCATTAACATTTCATCTACAGCAGGACAAAAAGGTGCACCTGTAACAAGTGCATATAGTGCTTCTAAATTTGGTGTCCTTGGCTTAACAGAATCGTTAGCGATGGAAGTTCGCAAACATAACATTCGTGTAACAGCTTTAACTCCAAGTACAGTAGCAACTGATATGGCTGTAGATTTAGGATTAACTGATGGAAACCCTGATAAAGTAATGCAAGCAGAAGATATTGCAGAATTTATCGTAGCGCAGCTGAAATTAAATAAACGTACATTTATTAAATCTGCTGGGCTTTGGTCTACTAATCCATAGGAATTAAATTTAACTTTAAAAGAAGGGATATCTATTCTGTAAGGGGTAGATGTCCTTTCTTTATTTTTTGTATTCGAGACAGAATTTTCGGTATAATTAAAAGTGAATGGTAGAAAGCATTGGGAAATTGAAAGGGATGGCAGTTGTAAAAGAGTGATGTAAGGAGGAACAAGGGATGAAAAAGAAGTTTCAAAAATTATAACATGTATCGTGTATAACGAGATTAGCTCGTGGACCTCCAATATACATAACACTATATTATATATTAAAAAATTGGAGGATATAAATAGATGAGAACTGAAAAAGAAATGTTAGACGTAATTATAAATATAGCAAAAGAGGATGAAAGAATTCGAGCAGTTATCATGAATGGATCGCGTGTAAATCCAAATGTGAAAAGAGATTGTTTTCAAGACTATGATATTATGTATGTTGTAAATGATATACAATCTTTTACGTCTAATCATAATTGGGTTCATAGATTTGGAGAAATAATGATAGTACAAATGCCAGAAGAAATGTCGTTAGTTCAACCAGATGAAGATGGGAAGTTTCCATATTTAATGCAGTTCATGGATGGGAATCGGATTGATTTAACGCTAGTTCCAGTTGAGTTAATAAAAAAGTTCGTTGGACAAGATAGTTTAAGTAAACTGCTTCTTGATAAAGATAATTGTCTGGAAGAATTCCCGCCAGCAAGCGATAAGGATTACTTAATAAAAAAGCCTACAGAAAAAGAGTTTTTGGATTGCTGTAATGAATTTTGGTGGTGTAGTACAAATGTGGCAAAAGGGTTATGGAGAGAGGAACTTTCTTATGCAAAAGGAATGCTTGAAGGACCAGTGCGAGATATGTTCATCGTAATGCTAGAATGGCATATTGGTATGAAAACAGACTTTACAGTTAATACAGGGAAGTTTGGAAAGCATTTCGAGCAATATATTGAAGAAGATATGTGGGAGCAATTTAAAAGGACATTTTCTAATGCTGAATATGAAAACATATGGGAGTCATTCTTTGTCATGAGTGATTTATTTAGGGAAGTGGCGAACGAAATCGCTAACACGTATGAATATCAATATCCGCAAGAAGATGATGATAAAGTGACGAACTATTTAAAACATGTGAAAGCTTTGCCAAAAGATAGTACATCAATTTATTAATAATATAAAGTAGTAAGGCTGTCCTAATTAAGGACAGTCTTATTTTTGTTTATGAATAACAATTTCTCTAACAAAGTGCAGATGAATCACATATGAAAATTTAGGGAGGTTTTTTATCATGTATTATTTTTATTCGCCAGAAATGTTTGCTCCATATCAATGGGGACTAGAACGAGATGTTTCGTATGCTTATATGCCATATAACTCATTTTATTATGGAGATTATATAAGCGCATTGCCATACGCATATATCCCTCAAAGCTATGAAGTACAAATGAAAGCAGATGATCGTGGATCGTGGACACCATTTACATGGGTTGAAAAATATGCGTACGCATTTTCAGGACCGTATAATAAAGCGGAAGTAGCTCTTACATTTGATGATGGACCAGATTCAGAATTCACGCCAAAAATATTAGATAAGTTAAAACAACATAATGTAAAAGCTACTTTTTTCTTACTTGGTGAAAACGCAGAAAAATTTCCGAATGTAGTAAAGCGTATTGCAAATGAAGGGCATGTAATTGGTAATCATACGTACAGTCATCCGAATTTAGCGAAAGTAAATGACGCTGAGTACCGTAATCAAATTATAAAAACGGAAGAAATATTAAAACGTTTAGCCGGCTATGCCCCTAAATTTATACGTCCACCGTATGGTGAAATACTTGAAAATCAATTGAATTGGGCAACTGAGCAAAATTTTATGATTGTACAGTGGAGTGTTGATACAGTTGATTGGAAAGGTGTAAGTGCCGATACGATTACAAATAATGTGTTAGGGAATTCATTTCCAGGTAGTGTCATACTGCAGCATTCTACTCCAGGTGGGCATTTACAAGGATCTGTTGATGCACTAGACAAAATCATTCCGCAGTTAAAAACGAAAGGGGCACGTTTTGTAACACTTCCAAGTATGTTCCAGACATCAAAAGAAAGAAAGTGAATGTGTTATAAATTGGAAAAATAAGGGTTGTGTCGTATAATGAAAGTGTAAGTTAGGGGGGGATATAATTGATTGATGCACTAGTAAACATAGGAATAAGCATATTGATTGGTATTATTTTTATACTTGCGGCAATTATTCTTCAAAAAAATCCACCGACCGATATTAATGCGGCATATGGTTATCGTACGAAACGATCTATGAAAAATAAGGAATTATGGGATGCGGGTAACAGGTATAGTGCAGAAGTGATGAAGCAAAACGGATTTATCATGATGTTAATTGGAAGTGTTATTAGTATACTGTTTAGATATCCACATACAATAATAGTGATTATAGTGGTTATGCTGTTATTAATGATTCGTTTATTTATACAAGTAGAGAGTAGATTAAAAATCCTTGAACAATAATAAAAAATAGGACTCTACGCAATATTATGCTAGGAGTCCTATTTTATTTATAAACTATTATTTTTTAATAATTCTTTTCCTTGCTCTATAACAAATTCATAGTATGCAAGATCATACGGATAAATATCTTCAAATGTTATCGTAATCGGTGTATTGTTTAAGACTGAAATAGTCGTTAAAGATGAAATCTCTCCTTTTAATAGTTGTAGAAAAGAAGTTGCATGTACTTTCATCACATCGTCTACTTCTTCACCTGGTGCGAATGGAAGTGGATTGATGACGTTGTGAAAATACATATGACAAAACTCGCGATCAGTAAGATTTGAAATTTCATAATCTATTTTAAAGATTCCCTTGTATGTTAAATCATTAGTTTGAAAGGAAAGCCCTAATTCTTCCTCAATTTCACGAAGACCACCAATTTGTACATCTTCATCATGCATAATATGTCCAGCTGAAGTAATATCCCATATACATGGAGCTTCTTTTTTATTTTTAGAGCGTAATTGGAAATATAAAAACATATCTTCATTATCTTTTTCTACAAACCAGCAATGAAATGTTTCGTGCCAATCGCCGTCACGATGCACTTCATCACGTAATTTCTTCCCAAGTGTATTTCTTTCAGGATCAAATATTGTTAACCACTCTGTCATTTTAATTCCCCTTTCCTCAAATTTTATTATACAATATTTGTATTGAATTTTGGGAAAATAAAGAAAAAGGAGTGGTTATAAGTGGGGATAGAGCGTACGGAAATAAAATCGATTATTTCAACAGAGGAAGAGTTACGGAAAATATTGGGGCAACCAAGTGAGCGAGCGTTGAAAAAAGTCATTTCATCATTAGACCACCATTGCGTAGATTTTCTTTCTAAATCTCCTTTTCTAGTATTATCCACTGGAAATAAGTTGGGGGAGTGTGACGCCTCGCCGCGAGGAGATGCACCTGGATTTGTATACGTACTCAATAATAATAAAATTATCATTCCAGAAAGACCAGGAAATCGTCGTATAGACTCCATTTTGAATATTATTTCAAATCCACGTGTAGGATTAATCTTTTTTATTCCAGGTCTTGGGGAGACACTCAGAATAAATGGCCGAGCGTATATTACAAACGACGAAGAAATTTTGAAAGAAATGCAGGCGAATGGACGCAATCCGTTGCTTGGAATTGTTGTTGAAATAGAAGAGTGTTATATTCATTGTGCAAAAGCGTTTATTCGTTCTAAGATGTGGGATCCAGAATCTTGGTTAAATAAAAAAGAGTTACCATCAGCAGCAAAAATGTTGCTGGAGCATGCGAAAGTGAATACTTCAGAAGAAGATGTTGCACGTTCTTTAGAAGAAAGTTATACAAAAAGATTGTATTAAAAATTTTATTAATATAGTTTTGTAGAGCGGATATGTACGGTTTTTAGAATGGGGAATTTATATATGAACCGTTGATTTATAAACTGGAGAAATAACAAAATAGGTAAATTGAGTGGCGGTTGCATAATGATATTGTGAAATATAATAAAAAAAATTCTTGAAAATAGTTAGTAAAAATAGGCTTGCTTTTTAAAAAGTTGATAACTATAATGAATTAACAAATAGACATGAACGAAAAAGTAACGATAAGGACAAGAAATCATTTTTACGGTTTACAGAGAGGGAAGCCAAGGGTGTGAGCTTCCTAACACGAGAAATGATTTTACCACCTTTGAACTTCAATAGTGAACGAGTAATCTAGTAATTATTGACGGTATCAGCCGTTATCTGAACTTGAGCAATCTAGGGAGAAATACGTCTAGATTGGAACAAGGGTGGAACCACGAAAACACATTCGTCCCTTTCCTAGGGATGAGTGTGTTTTTTTACGGATTTAGAGATTGAAAATTTAAAATAATTTAAAAATAGTATTGATTTTGTTTTTTATGCGAGTATAATGAGTTAACAAATAAACATGAACGAAAAAGTAACGATAAGGACAAGAAATCATTTTTACGGTTTACAGAGAGGGAAGCCAAGGGTGTGAGCTTCCTAACACGAGAAATGATTTTACCACCTTTGAA